>CAZJJN010000008.1:0-86940 GCA_964546335.1 uncultured Phycisphaeraceae bacterium | reverse complement strand
CCATCACCCCTCGGAGACCGCTAAATGAAAGTGCGCAACTTGACGGACAGTACCGACGTCACACCTTTCTTCTCAGCCAGATCAACCATGCCCTGCACGACTTGGCGAATGCGTTCATCATGCACCAGCCGTTGCGAGCGATCCTTCGTGTCGCCCGTCGGTTGAATGCGCGCGTTATCGACAGCCCCCTTCAGATACTTGCCTGTCAGCGTGCCACCAGCGAGTGGTGACCAGACAATCACCCCCAACCCGAACTGCTGAGCCACGGGAACCAACTCACGCTCGATGCGACGATCCAGCACGTGATAGGGAGGCTGCTCACAGACGAAACGGTTCAACCCCAGTTCCTTGGCGATCCAGAACGAGTAAACATACTGCCAGGCTGGGAAATTACTGGCCCCGATGTAACGCACCTTGCCCTGACGGATCAGATCATCAAGGGCGCGCAGCGTCTCATCCAAAGGCACCGAGTTCATCGGCCTATGAATCTGATACAGGTCGATGTAGTCGGTCTGCAAACGTTCAAGCGAGTGGTGACATTCCTCGATGATCATCCGGCGGTGATTGCCGTATCGGTTGGGCTGATGGTCGCCGTCTTTCATTCGGCCATGCACTTTGGTTGCGAGAAAAATCTCATCGCGATTGCCCAGACGTTTGATCGCTTCGCCCACGCATTTTTCGCTTTCGCCTCGGCTGTAAACATTGGCTGTGTCGATGAAGTTGACCCCGGCTTCCACGGCCCGCGCGGTGATGGCGCAGGAATCATCGAGGCTGGTCGTCTTGCCAAAGGTCATCGTCCCCAGGCAGATGCTGCTGACTTCGACGCCGGTGCGTCCGAGTTTGCGATATTCCATGTTTACCTCCTGATGTGAGTAGCTGTTCGAGTGTGTCCAGCCTGAGTGTAACGCGCGGGCTCAGGTTGATGGATCTGCCTGCTTTGCGGTTTTGCGCATCAGGCGGATATCCAAACCTTCTTTCACATCGAGGTGCACATCCCGCTGCGGGAAGGCAATCTGGACGCCAGCCTCGCGACAACCCTTGTCGATGGCTTTGTGAAGGTCATGCAGGAGTGACAGGCGTTTATCGATGGTGTCGGTATAGACAAACAAGGTGAAGTTGAGTGAGTTATCACCGAAGCCGAGGAACAGCGCGCGGGGAGGCGGCGAGTTAAACACGTCCGGGTGATTACGGGCTGCGTTCAGCAGAATCTCCTCGGTCTTGGCGACATCTGATCCATACGCCACGCCGACATTCACGGTGAGTCGCGTGATAGCATCGGTCAGCGACCAGTTGATCAGTTGTCCGGTGATGAACTCCTTGTTGGGAACGATCAGTTCTTTCTGGTCCCAGTCGCGGATGGTGGTGGCGCGAATGCGGATGCGCGTGACCGTGCCGTTGACGTTGCCGACGGTGACGGTGTCGCCGACGCGGATGGGCCGTTCGATGAGGATGATCAGGCCTGACACGAAGTTGGCGACGATTTCCTGCAGACCAAAACCCAGCCCCACACCCAATGCCGCGATGAGCCATTGCAGTCGGCTCCAGGCAAAGCCGAGTGAGTTCACCACCAGCACGATGCCCACAGCAATGACGGTGTACTTCACGACGTTGATCAAGGCATATCGTCCGCCGGGCGTCATCTCGAAGTTGGAAAGGATCAGTTCCATGACGCCTGAGAGATTGCGCACCAGGGCATAGGTGATGATGCCAGCGATCAAACCCCAAAGCAGGTTGGCAAGCGTGACGGCATTGCCGTCGCCGAACTGCCAGACGGGTTGCTCGAAGATGGGGGTCAATGCAGGAACCAAAGGCGACCACACAGGCACGAGCAGGAGAATGGCCAGCGCTGCGGTCAAGAGAGAAACCAGTTGCCCGGACTGGTCGCCGACTTCTGACAGATCGATGGAACCTTCGTTTTCATCGAAGGTGGGCAGGTCGGTCTCTCCCGACTCACTGTCCGCCTGTTCAGCTTCCTGTCTTCGACGAGCTTCCGCGAGAACGATCTTGCGCTGGGTAATGACCAACCAGCGCATGGCTAGGTTGTAGAAGAACAGCACGAACAACAGCGTGATGGCGGTTTGCAGCAGAATCGCCCCGGCCTGCATGCTTGTGTCGTGGTACCCTCCCCACGCAGCAGGAACCAGTCCGACCAACAGCAAAAGCAAAGGCAGGTACCAGACATAGCGCAGGTGGTAAAGCCAGGATTTCTTCTTGCCGCGTTTGAGGGTGTTCACGACCGGGCCATTGGGACGGAACAGATAGGCTGCGAACGCAGCCAGCAGCAGTAAGGTCACCATGAGTAACCCTCTGCCGAAGATAAAGCGGACAGGCTCAGCCCGGCGGGATTCACAGAAAACGATCAAGGCAATCAAGGGGATCAGCAAAGGCACCGCCAGGTTCAGCATCTTACGGACATCGCTGCGTGCCCCGCGAGGCCAACGAAAATGAGCCTGGCCTAAGCCGCTCTCACGGGAAGTTCGGTGAAGGGATCGCAGGAGAAAATAAAGCGCCCCCGCAGTGATCAGGCCATCTCCCACGGATCCCGAGTAGCCTGAGGATTCCGCGCTCAATCGCAAGCCCAAACCCGGCAAGGCTATGAGCAGCCCGATGAGCAACGGGCCAGACATCACTTTGGCCACAGCCAGCAACGTGAAAATCATGGAAGTGCTTCGCATCAGATTGGGTTGATCCAGCCAATTCTGATGCTTGCGATAGGCCAATCTCATCAGCACGAACAGCAGCAGATATCCCGCGACCGAAATTGCCCAGAATGTCGGAATATAGCGGATGGAGTCGGCCAGATCGCCCAACATACGCACTGACATTTCCGGCATGAAAACCAGTGAGACAGCCTCTTGAAATTGAGATAAATTGAGCGAGGAGTGGAATGCCGGGGCATCTCGCGTCCAAAGCAGACGCTCCTTGATGAAGGCGTCATAAGTGTTGGTGATCGCAATCAGTCGGGCGCGAGTCGCTTCAAGGTTGGCAATCTCGGTGTTGACTCTCTGCGAAGCCTGATTCACATTCGCGAGTTGCTGCTTTTCCAGCGTCAGTACCTGGGAGAGCGCCTGGCGCAGTGATTGATCAATCTTCGTGGCCGGTAATTTTTCAAGCACACGTTCAAGCTCCTGATCGATATCCCGCAGGTCTTTAAGGCGACGTTCCCACTGCGTCTGATACTGAGACATTTTCGCTAACTCGTCCCGGCGATTACCCGCCCGTTCATGCAGGTCACGTACGTCAGGCAAAGTTGCAAAGTCTCGGCGAAGGGTTGGGCCAAGGATCGAAGTGTCCTGCCCGAATTTTCTCACCTGCTCAAGACTGCTGGTGTAGCGATCGCCAATATCGTCGGCCTGTTGTTCCAGTTGTTGACGTTGCTCCAGCAGTTGATCAGTTTGCTCGCGCATCTCTGTCAGGTAATCGAGCAGTTGCGAGACATCTTCAACCCGTTGAGTCAGACCAGCTTCTGTCAATGTCGGGCGAAGCGTTTCAAGCTGATCGCGCACACGGGCAACCTGGTCGGCCTGCCTTTGACGCAGCACTTTGCGCCAGGCCTCAAGTGAACTGGCGAGTCGGTTGGCCTTCATATCCGCCAGACGATATTGGGCGGTGCGCCACTTGAGCCTGATCTCCTGCGTCGTGCGCTCCTGATCGAACATGGCCAATTGCGCATTGATATAAATCTGCTCAGCACGACGATTCACTTCTCTTGCCTGCTGACGCGCGGGAATGCCTTCCTCGTTGTTCGGTTGATTCAGTAACCCTTTGAGTTCGGCTGCACGTTGCTCCAGCTTTGTTCGCTGCGTCGCCCGTTGCTGTGGCTCAGATTCGACCTGATCGCGTCTTTTCTTGAAATCATCGAGTTCAGTCTTCGCAGCCTGATAATCCGACTCGATCTGCTGAACTTTGGTTTCAATCGTGGCAAGCTCCAGCACACCGTTGGTATTGATCAGTTGCTCGAAATTGTCAGCCTTGAGGTTGCTTTCCTTTTCGATGTCCGCATTGAGCTGTTCAATCCATTCCGGGGCCTTCTGCCCACGTTCAATCAATAACTGGCGACGGGTATTGGCTTGTTCCGCATCCGACAAAAAAGTCAGCACCCCGTCATAGAGAGCGAGCACTTCTTTTTTCATTTCTTCACTGAGTGTGGGGTCCTGCTCAGCCGTGCTGCGCATGGCCCGGATGCGATCCGGAGTGATCTGATTGTCCTCTGCGTTTGCGGCGGCATCTTCAGCCGGTTGGTTCTGTTCAGCAGCGTGTATGGGCATCGCCGGGCCAAGCAAAATCGACAGACATAACATCAGCATCAGCCAGATGCGATGGCGGCATGGCAAGGCGCGTCGCGAAAACGAAGCTGTCGGTATAGTCAGATTTTGGCCACGGTGATGAGAAGGGGCAGTTGATCGCATGCCGGATTCTATCGCGCCTGTATGGGTCGAAGCGAGATATTCACATGAATGAATGCCTACCATATTGCTATGCAGTGCAACATTAACGCCAAAGGAAAGCGAATTCGCCTGATCGGAGGTTTTGTCACGATGCTGTTCGCCGTGGTGTTTGCGATCCTGACCATGTCGGCCATCCTGCCATGGTGGGGTTGGTTCATCGCGGGTGGGACAGCCATTGGCGGGGCATTTCAGATTTATGAAGGTTGGGCAGGTTGGTGCGCGATTCGCGCGATGGGATTCAAGACGCCGGTGTAGGATTCGTTTCTGCTTCGCCTTGATGTTGGTACATCAGTTTTCTTTCCACCCCCACGGACTCACCAATCTGTATTCAGGTCACATGACTTTGGGCAGCAGGTCAGCCAGTTCGGTTGCCAGCAATCCTGCCTTGCCTTGCTGATCGCGCCAAAGATCGCCAGCCAGGCCGTGCAAATGGGCAGCAAGCACTGCTGCATCAAAAGGCGTCATGCCTTGCGCCAGCAGACTCGCAGCCACGCCGGTCAGGACATCGCCTGTCCCCGCTGTCGCGAGGCAGGCATTGCCAGTCTGATTGATTGACACATGCTTGCCATCCGTGATCACACTGCCGGCCCCTTTGAGAATGACCGTTGCCTGCAACCTGTCAGCCAGTTGCTTCGCAGCATGTGTACGCTCGGCTTCAGATTTTGGGTGTGGAGTGATGTTCAACGGTTCTGCCAGTCGTGCGAATTCACCAGGGTGTGGCGTCAGAATCACGCGATGATTCAACGCAACCGAAGTGTGATCCTTCAGCAATAGCGCCAAAGCAAACAGCCCGTCCGCATCAATGACCATGCTTCTTGGTTGCATCAACAGTTGCTGCAACATGACCTTGCGGCGAAGGTTTCTTCCCCAGCCCGGTCCAACAGCGAGAACAGCCGTCGCTTTCGGGTCGGCTTCATCCAAAGCGACCAGCAAATGATGGATACTGCCATCCCAGGCCACATCCGTCACACTTTCAAGCATGGCAGGCACCATCAAGCTGAGCACGGGATCCACCAATGACTTCACCAACCCAACACCTGCGCGTAATGCAGCCCAAGCCGTCAATGCCGGCGCGCCGATCATGGTCTGGCAACCACCGATGACAATCACCGTGCCGAATGTCCCTTTGTGCCCATCACCCGGCCGGGCCGGCAGATCAGGAAGCGAAGCCTCATGGGTTGGTGTTGGCATGTTCTTGCTCCCGTGAATGAAACATGTGGGACAGTTGCTCGAGATCGTTAAAAACAGCCGGCCAATCTCGCTTGTTGGAGACAGACTTGTTTTTCAAACCCACGCGAGCCTGTTCGAGTGCGGCCTGGCTCTTCTCAATCACATCGGTGTGGCACTCGACCAGTGCATGATTGATCGCATTGATTTCCTGCCAGGCTTTCTTTCGTCGTTGGCGGTTGCGATCCATATCCATGTCTTGAATCAGTTGCCATTTTCTGTTGACTGACTCGCCTTGCAGTTGCAACGCGCGATCCATGTTGTGGGGCAGCCAATGCGCTCGCCAGATCTCATGGCATAAGTCTTCCACAGTCGCAACGGGTTCTTTGAAAGGCAGGTAAACATTGGCGCTGACAATCGCTCGAGCGTTGAGTTCCTCATCGCGCCATTGCTGCCACCATGCTTCGGTGACCAGGTCGTAGGTTTCACCACCCAGGCCATGGATGAAAAGGTTGACGCGACGGGTACGCATGTAGGCTGAGAGAAGGATCGCTTTGGGTGCCAGTCGTGGTTCATCTTCAGTTGGTTCATGGATGCTGATTTGCTCGCCTGTCTCAGTGACCAGCATCGGCTTCGTGTCCGCGATATCTACAAATACGCGCTGCCTGGGTTGGCCCCACTGCAGCCACCACAGCGGAAGTTCAATGCGTTCTCGATCGACATGCAATGCTGCGATGCCTGCCTGCGGGTAAGCCAAAGTCGCGCGGTTGTATGTCTGCACGCAACGAGATGCATCGTCCACCATGTGCTGAACCAGTTCGAGGAATGCTTTCTCACGGGCAAAGTCAGAGCTGTAACAGAGGTCAAGTTCAGCGTCAGCCAGTCCGGTGACGAGAAATTGAAGCTGCGTTACCTGTTCAGCCAACGTGCGTGACTTGCTTAAACCGGGCAGGGCATCCAGTAACCGTTGGACGCCAGCCTCGTATGCCGGATGGATTTTCTGCTTGACTTGCTCCAGATTGCGCTGCCAATCATTGATCGGCTGGGCCGCCTGCATGCCCGTGGGTACACCAGTCTGTTGTCTGACCAGTTGCACCGTCTCCGCAAAAAGTTGGCTGCCTTCTTTGCGTGGGAATGTGAATCGTCCTGCTTCATTGACATCATGATCGACGACCAGATGAAGCACTTTCGCCTCCCATCGTTTGCTTGCTTCGATCGCAGACCAATCCTTGGCCAGGATGCCCGGATGCCAAAGCCAGGCCTGGTGACCGGTGGCTACGGTTGCCTTTTCCCGCGACAAGGCTTTCTCCCACGAATCCAAACTAGGCCTGCAGATCACTTCCATGCCATTAGCATAAGCCATCACAAGCTTGACTTGCCCGGTCATGTCAATACGAAAGAAAACTTGGCGTCCGAATCCTCCAACATTACTGGTTGGCGCAGGCGCTGCGTTCCCGTCGGGGTTGGTGCGACACACCTAATGAGCGGAGTATGCCTGAGTCGGACAGACTTGCATCCAAGCCATCCGCAAAGTGTTCGGGGTATCGCAGCAGTTCATCGGTGAACACACGCAGGTAATGCTCCAGACGATGATCGGAATTATCCAAAGGCCCGCCAAAGGAACGGTTGGGGTCGTTGTAGATCAATCGGACTGGAATTTCCGATACACGCAGGCCATGCGCTGCTGCCTGCACCCAGAACTGAAGTGGGAACGCGTAGCCACGCTCAGACAAACGCAGCGACCGTAGACTGCTGACACGGTAGGCCTTGAACCCGCAGAACGCATCGGTAATGTCCAGATGCAGTTTCTCGTTGACCATGCGGGTGATGGTCTGATTGATCGCGCGGCGGTCTGCGGGGGGCGGGTCGCCACATGTCCTGGCGTCCAGGTATCGACTGCCACTGATGATGTCCACCTGAGGCGCATCGTCGGCCTGATCCATCGCAGCGTAAAAGTCGGGCAGGCTTTCAGGCTCGTGTTGCTCGTCGCAATCCATGGTGATCAGCCAGTCGAAGCCGTAGCATTGCGACCAGCGGAAGGCGTCAATCATCGATTGGCCGTAGCCTCGGTTGAAGGCGTGGCGAATCACTTCGACAGGTTGTTCAGCGAGAAGTTTGGGAGTGTTGTCGGTGGAACCGTCGTCGATGACCAGAACGTCCGTTGCGAAACGTCTGATCTTCTGGAGCACCTTGGTGACATAGTGCTCTTCGTTATAGACCGGTACGGCGACTAACGCTCGCATACTCAACTCCAGGTTCTTATCTGCCTTGCACCCATGCTGGCGAAGCCCATACGTCACTGCTTCCGGTTCCAGCCAGCACCACCCTGACCCTGACTGAGAGATGAAGGTTAACAATGTTAACCATTTGCTAACACTTCACACGTTTATAGTCTCGTTTGCGGGTCATTGCAACGGCTTTTTCGGGTTATCCACCAATGTGAATTCTTCAGCCAGTCGGCAAAACTGCTCGAGGGGTAACTGCTCGGGACGCAGGCGGGTGTCCAACCAGTCGGGCAAGTTTTTGTAATTCTTGAGGTTACGTCCGATTGTTTTGCGTCGGCCCCCAAACAGGAGCGTTGTGAGACGAGATAGGTTAGGCAAATTCTTACATAATGAGACAGGTCGGCGCTCTAGCAGAACCACCGCGGATTCCACCTCCGGTTGAGGCCAGAAGCAGCCGGGCGAGAGCAGCGCCACCCGAGACACCTTGAAGCAGGCCTGTAACAGCACACTCATCGTGCCATACGTTTTACCGCCCGGGCTGGCTTCCATCCGGTCAGCCACCTCGCGTTGAACCATGATCACTGCCCGTTGCATCTGTGGGCATTGCAGTGCCAGATTGATCATCAAAGGTGACGCCACGTTGTAAGGCAGGTTGGCTACCACTTTGAACGGGGCATCTCCCAACGCTGCCAACACTGCGGGGGACAGCTCATGTTTACCTGCCAGGACATCGCCCTCGATCAACTCGACCCGATCCTCGAACGGAGCAAACTGCTGGCGAAGGATCGAGGCAAGGTCGCGATCAATTTCCACAGCGATTAATCGCGCGCCCTTTTCAAGCAGGGCAAGAGACAGCGCCCCTGTTCCAGGTCCAACTTCCAGGACGAGATCGCCGGGCAGAACCTCGGCTGCATCAAGGATCAATTGCAGCTTGTTGTGGTCATGCAAAAAATTCTGCCCAAACCGCTTGCGCGGCGACATGCCTTGGGATGCGAGTAGGGCTTTGATGTCACTGAGCGTTTGAGGCATGACCATAGCGTAACGAGGTGGCCACATAAGCGTCATGCAACGCAAACGCGCTTGCGGGTAAAAAGGCACCCATAAGATTCCTATCCATGCGCTTAGCTAGGGCTTTGGGGTGATCGAACCTGTTAGCATTTGCGCTCTGAGACAGGACTAATCCATGAAAGTGAAGGCTTGCAAGAAATGATGTTAGTCAGATATAGCTCAGCATCCTGTGTACTTTTGTTAGGCTGTCTAGTCTTATTTGCTGCCAGCGGGTGCAGGACGCAGACTGAGTCTGAAGACGATATGGATATCCCGGAAAACGCAGTCGTAAAAGAAACGTTCGACTCGCAGGCACTGGGCGAACTCGGCCGGCGTCTTATTGCCCATCGCCATATCGACTTGGTTCCAGAGGGTGGTCGCAGCCAGGGCGGCATCCGCGTGACTTACTGCGGTTACGAGCGAGGCAGCGAGCGTGTGGTCGTTAACCTACCGCTGCCTACCGAATTAGAGCAAGCAACGCTGATATTTGACGTCTTCTTTGAAGAAGAATTTCAATTCACCCGAGGCGGAAAACTGCACGGCCTAGGCCCTACGATTCAGAATAAGGTGACCGGGGGTCGCCCCATGATTCCCGCAGGCTGGAGTGCTCGAACCATGTGGCGCGAGCAAGGCAGCGTCATCAGCTACATCTATCACCAGGACAAAGATCGCAAATGGGGCGATGCGAAGAGAGCCCCGGATTTCCGGTTCAAGACCGGGCGATGGTACCGCGTGGCGATGTATTGCAAGCTGAATACCACACCTGACCTGGCCGATGGCGAATTCGAGATCGCTGTGGAGGGTAAAACCATACTGAGTGTTGACAACCTGCGCTACCGCGCGGATGTCGTACCGGGCAGTGGTATTTCGTCACTGCTCTTCAGTACGTTTCATGGCGGCAATCAACCCAAGTGGGCACCGACAGATGAAGAGGGTAATTTCATCGACGTGTACGCACGGTTTGATAACTTCGCTGTGATTCCAGGCAAGCCTTGAACCGCTATTGAATTCAATTGCAGGCATCCTCGAAATTTTCCTGGCAGAACAGACTCTCCTTACGTCACTGAACCGCGACCTTCTGGCTCAATTCCGTCCCCGGCAGCCTAACCGTCACCTCCACGTTCTGTTCGCTTTGCATCAGCCTTTGCACCAGCCCCGTCGAGCCGACACGCACCACCTCGGGTTGGGAACTCGTAAAGGTTGCGGCCAAGTTGGTGATGTCGATCCAATCACTGTCAATCAAGACTTCTGCGCGCAATCGCGTGGTTTGCAAAACCTCCAGCCCCTTCAACTCGCCCGGCGTGTTGCTCTGTTCACTGATGCGTAACTCAGTTGCCTTAGACAAATCCACCGGCGTCAGAATGATCTGCGTCAGGCTTTGGCCCGGCAAGGCAATGGACAACGTTTGCGCGTGGCCTCTATCCATCGGCCTGACTTCAACCACTTGATCCTGTCTCTGTCGCGATGTTTCACGAATGATGGCCGAGGCCCATTCACTTCCCTCGTGGGGCAAATCCAACACGACGCATGGCTGCTTCTGTGTCGCCGCGTTCAAGATGGTCACAACCAAACAGCCCGGCTGGCGCACCGCCTGCACGACCAGTTGATCGCTGATATCTGCCGGGCCTGACGAGGTGGGATTACTGATGCCCACCGGCAGCACCGGGAAAGGTCCGGGTGTCGGTCTGCCACACGCTGCGCGGGCCAACATCCGCAACATGAAATAAGCAGGGGTGGCATGCCTGATCTGCAACTGCTCAAAGGTCGGATAATTTTCCTCGTCCCGATCCCACAGCGGGGTGTCGCGTCCCGACCAGTCCACCACATTCATGTCGCCATACAAGAGATGCTTGTAGTTGCGATGCGTGGACGGGAAGCTGAGCAGGTAGAACATGAGAAATTCCATCGCCGGGCCCGCGGGTCGGCCTTCTCCCATCATCTGCATGATGAGCGACGCTGCCTCCAGACTGTTGTCGATGTCGAACAGCCAATCGTTGATGCGCGTGCCCCCTGAATAACGGTTGAACTCGCTGACAGCGAGTTTGCGTTGGCTTTTGCCTGCAACCTGTCGGGCGGTTTCCATGATGCCAGCAAAGGTGCTGGGGTTGGTGTGATAGTGGTGCAGATCGAGGGTGTCCAGATGTGCCGCGGCAAATTCCCAGAGCTTTTCCCACACCACGGTGGTCGGGCCTGACAGTTGGATGGGTTCGGCCAGCTTATCGCCAACGAGTTGCTGAACATCCTCGGCTGCGGCTCGGGCGATGCGAGACAACACCCCCAACTGCGTGGCCAGCACACCAAAGTAAAGCGCGCCCGGCTTATCGGGATTGTCATCATCCCATGATGTCGCGGCCCAGAACTTCTGCTTGCCTAACTGCTGGATCGACTCGGGCAGGTGGAACCAGTCCCAGCGATTCTCCGGCTCATTGCACATCATGAAATGCGTGCAGCCGAACTTGCTGGCATAGCGATGCATCACGGCGAAGTAGTAGTCATACGCACTGGCAGCGGCGGCCCAGTCTAATTGTGAATCCTCAACCGGGCCGACGTATTCAACCGGAGAAACCAGCGGCCGGTGATAATGCTTCGTGCGATACCCGAGGCTGATCAGGGGCAGCACATCAATCTGAGTGACATGACGGACGATCTCATCGGGCACACCCAGCCAGGGAACAGACTTGTCGAAACGGTAAGCCTGCCATTGGATGGGTGGGTTGGCTTGCCCGGCTCGAATGCTTTGCCTCCAGTTATCGAAGGCTTGCGGAGAGTTGATGGCCTGCCAAGTCTCGGGAGCAGGTGCTTGATCGCGCAAGGTGACTTCCGGGTGGAACTCGCGCAGACAGTTGATACCAAGGTCAGCGACCCAATCCCAAAGGTTGGTCTGGTCGTGGTGATCCTGAATTTCGACGTTGACGCCGAAGTATCGCGGGGTGGTGGCGATGGTTTTGTCGCCGACGAGTAAACGGGTGAAGTGACGCATGGGGGCTCCTGTGGGAAAGCTAGCAGGCATCCATGAAAGAGGCGAGTTGGTGTAACCCACACAAGTGTTGTGTGGGCTTTGGGTGGTTGCTGCACATATGCCACTTCAAAGCCAGCAAAGCATCGGACAAGGCTGTCGATTAAACTGTCCGCTATGAAACAGGTCATTTGTGAGACTTTCAGCAAGGACTTTGATGTCCTTGAACTCGTTGATAAGCCAACCCCCGTGCCTGAGGCCGGGCAGGTGCTGGTGCGACTGACCAGCATCGGCATGAACCACGCCGAACTCATGGCCCGTCGAGGCGAATACAAAATCGCGTCAGGCGATCCACCTTTCACGCCCGGGCTGGAAGGTGGCGGCATCGTCGAAGCGGTGGGCGATGGGGTATCTTCAGTGAAGCCTGGCGACCGTGTGGTGCTTGGGCCTGAATTGCCCAGACTCGGAGGCCCGCGTCAACCGGGCAGTGAATTGACTGGAGCCGAGGGCTGTTACCGCACGCACTACATCGCACCGGAAGATGGGGTCTGGCTGGCACCGGACAACCTGCCTGATGAACAGTTGGGCACGGTCTGGCTTCCTTATCTGACGGCCTGGGGTTGTCTGGTCTGGAAGCAACGGCTGCATGAAGCGGATCGCCCGATGATGGTGGCGTTGCCTGCTGCATCAAGCAGTGTCGCGCTGGCAGCAGCACAGATCGTCAAGGCTATGCCTCAGGGGCATACGGTCATCGGCCTGACCACCAGCAAAGAGAAAGTGTCGCAGCTTGAAGCGCTGGAGACAGCGAAGTTCGACCATCTGGTTCTGACACGCGATGAGAACAAGCAGGATTTGCCCTGGCATCGCGACTTGAAACAGATCACCGACGGCCAGGGCGTGGATGTCTTTTTCGATCCCGTGGCTGGGGGGCAATACCTTGAAACCGAGATTCGGTCATTGGCGACCGGCGGGGTGGTGTGGATTTATGGTTTATTGGCGCGGGATCGCGAACTGATGGTGACCGCACTGATCCGCAAGCAAGGCGCGATCCGAGGCTGGGCCATGAACGAATTGGTCGGCAAGGGTCGCGAAGTTTTTGGCAAAGGCTGCGAAGCTGTGCTCCAAGGCTTTGCAGATGGCGTCTATCATCAGACATTTGCAGGCAGCTTCCCGTTTGAACAGGTTCAGGAAGCTCATCGCGCAATGGAAAAAGGCAACCACATCGGCAAGTTGGCGTTGATTCCCTGATGGATTGGCTGGTGTGAGAAGGATTCACTTACTTTAAGAAGAGAACGCATGACAGTACCGCAAGTTGATCTGGTCGGTTTACACGAACCACTCAAAGCCAAGTTACATGAGGCATTCGAAGACATCATTTCGACGGGTGGCTTCTTGCTTGGCAAGTATGTGACAGAGCTGGAAGAAAAGCTGGCCAGCCATTGCGGAACGCGACATGCGTTGGCAGTGGCCAGTGGCAGTGATGCGTTGATCATCAGTCTGATGGCTTTGGGCATTGGCCCAGGCGATGAGGTGATTACAGCACCTTTCACGTTCTTTGCCACGGCTGGGGGTATCTCGCGTGTCGGGGCGAAGCCTGTGTTCGTCGATATTGATCCCGACTCGTTCAACATTGACCCGGCGAAGATTGAGGCCGCGATCACCGACAACACTGCCGCGATCATGCCGGTGCATTTGTATGGCCAACCTGCGGCGATGGATGCGATCAACGAAATCGCCAGCCGTCACAATTTGGCCGTGATTGAAGATGCAGCCCAGGCCATCGACGCAGCCATCGGCAAGCGACAGATCGGCTCATTGGGTACGGTCGGTTGCTTCAGCTTTTACCCGACGAAGAATCTGTCAGGGCTGGGTGATGGTGGCGCGGTGACGACAGATGATGATGCTTTGTTCGAGAAGCTCAAGTCGCTGCGCGTACATGGCCAGACTGGGGTGTATGAGCATCAATACATCGGTGGGAACTTCCGGCTGGATGCCATTCAAGGGGCTGCACTCAGTTTGAAGTTTAATTTGCTGGAAGATTACACCAATGCCCGGCGGGAGATTGCCTGCCGATACCACAAAGAATTGGCTGAGACACCCTTGAAGTTGCCTGTCGCGCCTGATGAAGTCAGGCATGTGTTCAATCAGTACACCGTACGTGTGCCGGACGGCCAGCGCGATGCGTTGTTAAAGCACTGTGCGGACTGGGACATTGCGGCTCGGGTGTTTTATCCTAAGCCTTTGCATTTGCAGCCTTGCTATCAGGACTTGGGTTATAAGTCAGGTGATTTTCCCGAGTCTGAGAAGGCATGTACAGAGGTGCTGTGCCTGCCGATTTTCCCGGGCTTAACCGAAGCCCAGCAGCAGGAAGTCGTGACGGCGATCAGGGAATTTTTCGGCTGAGCCATCGTGTTGCGCCCAACAGGCTAAGCTTAAAGCAAATGGCCAACCCCAACGGTGACAAACAATCTCAAGCTGCGCCAACTTCGCCAGTCGTTGAAGTGCGCGAACTGTCCAAGCGCTTTGGCAGTCTGGTGGTATTGGATGGCATCTCGCTGGCTTTCGATCAGGGGCAAAGCACGGTCATCCTCGGCCCGAGTGGTACGGGGAAAAGTGTGCTGTTGAAACATATCGTTGGCCTGCTTCACCCTGACAAAGGCGAGGTGTATTTTGAAGGTCATCGGGTGGACAACCTGAACGAAACGCAATGGGTCAAGGTGCGCACACAGATCGGCTTTCTCTTTCAGATGGGGGCATTGTTTGATTCGTTGAACGTCGAGGAAAACATCTGCTTCCCGTTAAGGCAGCATGGCAACCTGTCGCGCCAAGAGGAGCGCGATGCTTGCTGTGATGTGTTGAAGATGGTGGGGCTGGATGGCGTGCAGCAGAAAATGCCTGCGGACTTGTCCGGCGGGCAGCGCAAGCGGGTGGCATTGGCGCGGGCAATTGTGCTGCGGCCTAAGGTGGTGCTCTATGATGAGCCGACGACGGGACTGGACCCGATCACCTCGGATGTGATCAATGAGTTGATTGTGTCGTTGTCGGATCGGCTGGGGATTACGAGCATTGTGGTGACGCATGACATGGCCAGTGCGAGGAAGATCGCCGACCGCATGGTGATGCTTTACAATAGCCATGTGTTGGCCGATGCACCGCCGAACGAATTTCTTGAATCGAGCCACCCGATGGTCCAGCGGTTCATTGAAGGCCGGGCCGACGAAATGGAACTTGAGGCCATTCGCGAGGGATTGGCTCAAGCCAGCGAAGAGGCACCAACGGAAACGCTACACTTATGAACCGATCGCGCTTTCAGAATATTGTCGTCGGCATCACCGCAGTCATCGGCCTGGTCTGCCTCTGCTTCATGCTGCTGTTATTCGGAGCCGTGCCAGGCCTGCTCAAGCCTGGTTACGCAATCACTTTTGAAATGGTACAGACAGGAGGCATCACGCCGGGCAGTCGCGTGGAGATGAATGGCATCGACATCGGGGAAGTCCGCGAAGTGCGCATGATTGATCCGTCAGATCCTTCCAAAGGGGTCATTGCCGAAGCGCTGATTCGTGAGGAATTTCAGATTCCGCTCGAAGCCGGTGCAGCAGTGAATGCCGGCGCAATTCTCGGTGGTTCGCCCAGTATCGACATTCTGGTCAAACACTTGGCGCCCGAGCAGATTGCCAAGGGCATGCTGCCGATGGATGGCAACGCGCGGATGCAGGCAGCCAGCGATGGGTCGATCATCGAGATCATCGCTTCGCGCTTTGAGAAGTTAATCGTGCCTGCGGTCAATGACTTCCATGATGTGGCCGAAGAGTTCAAGACCTTGTCACGCAAATGGGCGGATGTGGGCGAGCGCGTCGCCGCGTTGACTGAGGAACGTGATCCCGCAGCCGTAGATAGCGGTGAAGTCAGAGCGAACCTGCACACGGTGATGGTCCGGGCCGACAGCCGACTGGCGCAACTGGAGAAGACCTTGGAAGGCATCAACTCGCTGGTGGGTGACGAGACCCTTCGCAAGGAATTTCGCGAGACACTGGACAATTTCAAAGCCACCTCTGAAAGCACCCGCCGGCTGGCAGAAAATGCGGACAAATCATTCACTGAGATTCAGAAAGAAATCACCGGGCTGACGAAGAAGATCGGGGCAGTGACCAATGACTTATCAGACACCATCAGTTCCGCCAATGCGTTGCTCAAGAAGGCAGAGTCAGGCGAAGGGACCGTGGGCAAGTTGCTGAATGATCCGGCGCTTTACAACAACCTGGCCGACGCTGCTGAGCGAGCGGAGCAGACACTGACCGAGGCCAAACAACTGATGGAAAAATTGCAGGCCGAGGGTCTGCCCTTGAAACTCAACGACTAGCTTTCCTCTTTCTGTTGGTAACAGACGTCGAACACACCGGCCTACAATGGCATCCATGCCAAACTCACAAGCGAGACATGATGATTTGATCGGGGAGACTGGCCGCGCGTTTCTGACAGCCCAGGCATTCACCCATAGCGCCAATGCATTGAATGCAGCCGCGGGATTGTTTGTCATGCCCGATGAAACAGCGGCGCTGCAAGGCGAAGAAATGCCTGAGTGGTTGTCACATGCACAAACTGCGTTGGAGGAAAAGGACTTGCCTGTTGTATTGGCGATCCACGAGCCTCGTTTTGCCAGGCAGTTGCCGGGGATCGTGGCCAAGGCACTTCAGCAATTAGGCATTGATAAACTCTGGGGGATTGCGATACGCCCGGACAACGCTGCCGACTTCAAGTCAGGCCGATTGTTGCAGACATTGCTCGAGTACAGACAGCAAGGCGTCATTCAACACGTTGGCATTTTTCATGAGGATGTGCGCACGGTCGAGTGGGCAGTTGAGAACGCTGGCCCCCACTTCATCGCGTTCCCGTTTTCAGTCGAAATGCAGGATGCACGCTATCGATTGATTGACAAAGCCCAGGAATTTCAGGTAGCGATGTTCGCGTTCAGCCCGGCGGGTGAAGAAAAGTCAGAATCAATCGGTTTTCTTTTGGGTGCACGCGATGAACTCGGTATCACGCCGATTTGTGGTTCTTCCCAAGCTGTTCAGACAGCAAAACTGTCTCGTGAACAACTGAACAGCCATTGGCTTGAATACCAGAAAACCCATCAGCCACCAGATGAACTCGAACGCGCCAAACCGCCGGAGTAGTGCTTCATCTAGTGAAGTCAGAGCAGGCTGAGTACAATCGTTGCGTCCTGGGTGCCACGCCTTGACGACACTCGAGCGGAGCGAGAGTGGCGCAAGGTGTGTTGATAAAGCGAGGTGGGGTGGCTGTGGATACGCGAGGAGCGAAGCGACGCAGCGTAACCACAGATATCGTTTTGTGCGCGTGGCTGGTTGCCGATGTTCGAGAATATCTGTGTTAACTCACTCCTTCATCCTTCGACAAGCTCGGGATTTGTCGTGAGTTTACACAGCCACCCATTGATTCAATTCACTCAAGAAATTTGCTTACGCCGCCCCGACGGTTTCTTTTTCCTGGCTGGTTTCAACCAGTTTCTCGCCGTTGATGGTGATGTTTTCCAGCATCGCCATCGGGCCGTGAGGCTTGGCTTCTTCTTCCTTCAGTCGCCGCTGGGCTGCGGGGTTGGCGTAACTGTTAAAAACCATAGCCTTGATCGTTCCCCATAAGCCACCAAAGCTGCTGAACGTGTGATCCACCGCGGAAGGTTCATAGCCACAATGCACCATGCATTGCTGGCAGGACGGGTTGCCCGATGCTCTGCCATAGTTTTCCCACTGCGTTTCTTTCATCAAGTCATCAAAGCTGTCGGCATAGCCTTCCTGCAAGAGATAGCAAGGCTTCTGCCACCCGAACAGGTTGAAAGTCGGGTTGCCCCAAGGCGTGCATTCATATTCACGCTTGCCCATCAGAAATTCCAGATACAAAGGCGACTGGTTAAACACCCATCGCTTCTTGCGGTTGGAAAGAATCATCTCAAACAATTTGTACGTGCCTTCGCGCTCACGCAAAAACGACTGTTGATCCGGAGCTTTCGGATAGGCATATCCCGGGCTGACCATCACGCCTTCGACGCCCAAGTCCATCATTTCGTCGAAGAAAGCACGCACGCTGTTCGGGTCGGCCCCGTCAAACAGCGTCGTATTGGTGGTCACGCGGAAGCCTCGGTTCACCGCTTCGCGGATCGCTTCGGCAGCCACTTCATAAGTCCCTTCGCGACAGACCGCGAAGTCGTGATGCTCCTCTTGGCCGTCCATGTGTACGCTGAAGGTCAGATACTTGCTGGGCTTGAACAGGTCGATCTTTTCTTTGAGAAGCAGCGCGTTGGTACACAGGTAAATGTATTTCTTGCGTTCGATCAATCCCTCAACGATTTCCTTGATCTGCGGGTGAAGCAAAGGTTCTCCGCCGGGGATGGAAACCATCGGTGCGGCGCATTCATCCGCCGCTTTGAAACAGTCTTCGGGTGACAGGTTCTGCTTGAGAATGTGGGCTGGGTATTGAATCTTGCCACAGCCGGCACAGGCCAGATTGCAGCGGAACAAAGGCTCAAGCATCAGCACCAGCGGATAACGTTTGTTTCCCGACCAGCGCTGCTTGAGCACATACTTGGCTACGGTCCACATCTGCGAGATTGGTACACCCATCAGCTTTTCCCTTTTCTGTCGGGCTGGATTGCATCACCAACTCTCTTAACCTGTGAGTTGGCTTTGGTTTAATCAAGTGATGGTAGCGATGTCCCTGCCCGAGGCAAGAAACGGGAAGGCGATAGCCTGTATTCAAGCCCCTGATGCACCAGCAGGAGCCTTTTGCTCAAGCCAACACAAGCGCATCGGGTTCGGAAGATTCGTTGGCGTTAATCTCAAACCCAGGCAGTTCTTCCGGCTCCTCGTCCCAGCCGTAGTCGTGCGTGATCTCCTCGCCCACCGTAATGTCGCGCAAGGCGACAACCGTCAGGTCATCGAAATACGCCGCGTTGGCCTGCTTGTGATGATTGATCCAGCGCATGTCGTTGGTGACAAACACGCCGGTGTCTTCATCAATCCAAAGCACGTGCGGGCCATCTTCGACGGCAGGAATCCCTTCCACCTGGCCGATGAGTTCACCTTCTCGAATTGGAGCGATCGCGAATAATCCATAGCCGTGGATACGGCTGGGCCGAACTGCAACCATGTCTGACTTCTCCGTGGCGCGGATAGTTCAAGTTCACAATATGGAGTGCGGGGTTGCCCGTCGTTGATGTGGCAAGCGCTTCCCTGCACCAATCAACAACACTCCCGAGCAACGCCTGAGATTGTATCGAGTTTGCACAAGCAAGTTCAAGCGTCTTCTTGCTTCAGCGGTAAATCCTTCGATTCCGCCAACATCGATCGCAGCACTTTGAAGGAAGTGAAGCCCACCAGCCAAAGTGCCATCAACGTCGCACCGATTCCCAGCCAGACCAGCCAGGGATCTTTGGCATGATCGAAAGTCAACTCATTAAGCCCCGCACCAATCAAGGCAAAGCCCACAAGAAAAGGCCCCATGCCAAGGATCGTACCGGCCAGATAGGGACGCACGCTCAACCGTCCCGCAGCAAGGAGTAAATTCAACGTCGCGAAAGGTACGATCGGCGACAACCTGAGCAGCGTGACCAATATCAAAGTGCGCGCCGGATTCACTTCCAGCAACGCCACATGAACCGCCTGCCAGCGTGGGCGAGTTTGTATCATCTGGTGCAGGTCGTTTCGCAGCAGCAGCCTGCCCATGAGATATCCAAGCAAACCCGCCAAGGTGATCCCCATCCAAGCCAAGGGAAAGCCAAGTGAAAAGCCGAAGCACCAGCCCATCAGCACCGCGTAGGCATGCGTTGGAAGTAGAGCCAAGCCGCAAGCCAGCCCTCCGACCACGAAGACCAGCCACGGAAAGATGATCCCCATCTCCCCGCGCTCTGCAGATAGCCAGGGAATCGTTGCCACGACACCCGCCAAACCAAGCAAAGGGAGCAAGGCAGAACCAGCCAGCCAGGTCGTGGAGCGGATGAATTGCAACAAGCTGGCGGTGGATCTACTCATGATGAATCTACGAAATCGGATCAGGAAAATTGCCCTGCGTCATGTATGTCTCAATGGGTATTTCAAAATCCTTTGCGGCAGTCGTGTTCTTGCGGCGGAATTCTATGGACTCATCACGTATCGAAACCCACCAGGTCTGTTGCTGGGTCATCCTCGGCACCTTGTCAGGAAACGCTTTGGGATCAAACACGCCCAAGCAGGTGTGTTCCGACCGACGCGCGGAATCGTAACGGAAAGCATGTACGTGAGCTGCGCGCATTTGCGAACCGAGTTGTTGAGCCACAAGCCAGGATGATGGATCAGAAATTGAATCACGAAAGTGACTGAAAGGTGATTGTGTCAAGTCAACGAAAAAAGTGGTTTCAAGATGAACCGGGAAAACAGTCCATTCCTGATGGATGACATCGAGCACAGCCTGACTTCTCAGTCGAAAACTCAACCGGTAAAACCCCAACTCATATAGGGGAGTGATCGCATCTTCACAGCCATACCAGATGCCACGCCCCCAGCGACGACCGAATCTTGAATCTCTGCCATAGCGAAAAGCTGATTTGATCAGGTAGTCGTACTCCTCCAGATCACTCGGCATGGCAGGCTTGGCATACTGATCAATCAACTCATCCAAACGCTGCTGTTTCTCAATACCCGCGACGATCTGGCTGGTGCTGATTTCATGCTGCGCTTCCACGGCACGCCAGGCTTCGCAATCAATTGAGCGGAGTTGCTCAGACCCCGCGCATTGCGTCCAGATAGTCTGCGACATGCACCATCCCCTGAATTGTGTGAATCATTTCAATTGGCTTAGCTGACAAATGCTCGTTGAAAGCGTTGAGCCACATCGCACATTGGTCAGGCCGATTGCCCAGTAATGACAACAAGCTGCGGTAGATGCGCAGAAACATCAACGCACGCTCACCCATTGCCGACTGCACTTCGATTCGTCCCCGACCTGGCAGGCGTGAAGCCGTCGCGAGACTGGTGCGCAGGATTGCTGCCTGCTGGGTTTTATTCAGTCCCAACTGCTCACAAGCATTCAAAAACGCTTCAGCCACCAGGGCGTCGTCGTCCATGCCCGGCAAGGGTTTGACGGCTAGCTGTGCCATGTCTTTATCCTTTCACTTGCAATAATATCATTATTTCATTGCATGTGCAAGTGATTTTCGTCACTTTTTCTTCAATATCGCCCGCCAGCCTGTCGGCTGAAACGACATGGGTGTCAAAGGCCCTTTTGCAGATTCCACCGTTTCGAAGAACACCAGCACCTCGTTGTCTGCCTGCCGGGCCAAACGCAAGACGTCAGGCACCTTCCGCCGAGACACCACCGCGAAGCAGAAACCGACAGGCCCATCCCGACCCGTGGCCGGGACTTCCGTCACGCGATATCCCGCCAGTCTCAGCGCGAACGCGACAGCCGACGACTGATGCCGACTGAGCATGAACACCAACTGTTGGCCGATGGCCAACTTCCGCTCGATGAAAATACCTGTCGCATTTCCCGCAGCGAAACCGGTCGCATAGGCCAATACCCCCACCAGCGTGATGTTGCTGAGTACGCCACTGACCCCGAGCACCCAGGCGATCACTTCAAAAAAACCCAAGGCCGCAGCCGCCCTGCGCTGACCGCGCACCACCATGATCGTGCGGATCGTTCCCAGCGACACATCAATGATCCGCGCCAGGATGATGAATGCTGCCAGCAGCAGCGGGTACGCACTCAGTTCTTGGATGAACTGCTCCAACCAGATCCTCCGCTCAAACGATCCTCACACAAGAGGAAGAAAATCGTTAAGTGAGTTAACCCTTGCCATTCGTCACGACCATCGGCTTCATGCTGCGGTCATCACGCTCCGTGGTGACCTGCTCCAAGAATGCATCCAGGGGCATCGCCCCAAGATCACCCGCAGCACGCTCGCGCACGCTCACCGTCCGCGCTTCCGCATCGCGCCCGCCTACGACCAACATGTAAGGTACCTTTGCCTCTTGCGCATCCTTGATCTTTGCGTTCACACGATCATTGGAGTTATCGACCGTCGCGCGGAAGCCTCGTTCCTTCAGCAGGCCCAACACTTCATTCGCGTAATCACTGAACTTTTCGCTGATCGGCAGCACGCGCATCTGCTCAGGGCTGAGCCAAAGCGGGAACGCGCCGTTGAAGTGCTCAATTAGCACGCCGATGAATCGCTCCATGCTGCCGAATGGTGCGCGGTGGATCATCACAGGCCGATGCGCTTTGTTATCCGCACCGATGTATTCGATATCAAAGCGCTGGGGCAACTGGTAATCGACCTGCACCGTGCCAAGTTGCCATTCGCGACCGATGACATCCTTCACTACGAAGTCAATCTTCGGCCCATAGAAAGCAGCCTCACCCGGCTCCGTACTGAAAGAGACGCCCAGACCTTCCGCTGCATCCTTACACGCCTTCTCCGCTGCATCCCATTGAGATTTTTCGCCGACATACTTTGTCGAGTCCGGGTCGCGCAAGCCGACACGCACGCGGTAGTCATCCATGCCCAGGACTTTGAAGATGATCTTCACCAGTTCCAGGCAGCCGTTGACTTCTTCCGCCAGTTGATCTTCGGTGACGAACAGGTGGGCATCGTCCTGGGTGAAGCCACGCACACGGGTCATGCCGTTGAGCTCACCCGACTGCTCCCAACGATAGACCGTGCCGAACTCCGCCAGACGGATGGGCAGGTCGCGGTAGCTGCGCTTTTCGCTGGCGTAAATCTTCACATGCATCGGGCAGTTCATGGGCTTCAGCAGGAAGCCATCGATGTCGCCTTCCTTCATCATGTTCGCCAGTTGGGCGCACGAACAGCCTTCCTCTGCCAGTCCCTTGATCTGGTCACGATCCACCAAAGGTGGGAACTGACTATCCTGGTAATAAGGGAAGTGGCCGGACGTTTTATACAAGTCCAACTTGCCGATGTGAGGCGTAAACACCTGCTTGTAGCCTTGCCTTTGCAGGTGTTCGAGAATGAAGTCCTGCAACTCCTGGCGCACGATAGCGCCGTTCGGTTTCCAGAGGATCAACCCCTGGCCGACGGCTTCATCAATGGCAAACAGCCCCAGCTTCTGCCCAAGCAGGCGATGGTCACGGGCCTTGGCTTGTTCGAGTTTGTCCAGATGATCTTCAAGGTCACCCTCGGTAAAGAACGCTGTGCCATACACACGTTGAAAGCGGTCGCTGGTGACATCGCCATGCCAGTTTGATGCAGCGATACTGGTCACCTTGAACGCACCGATGCGCCCGGTGCGATCCACGTGAGGCCCCATGCAGAGGTCTTCGAAGTTAAAATTAATTCCCGAATTCTGGCCTGGAGCTTGAAATACAGGTCCAGAAACATCTTTGGCTGGAATAGTGTTGCCCAACCTCTCGTTTACATCAATACCATGAGACACCCCTTTCAGTACATAATAATCGTCGGTTCCGCTCTTTCTCGTCAAGGGCTCCCCAGTAATATAAAATGACAAGACACTGGCACCACCCTCTACCGCGCGTTGCGCGTTATCCACCTTGTACTTGTTGCCCTCTTCTTTCAGTTTGGACATACCCGCCGTGACAGGCATCTCATACCGCGTGAAGTTGCGATCTTCCTCCACAATCTTTTTCATCTCTTCTTCGATGCGGGGAAAGTCATCGCTGCTGATGGGCGTATCAAGGGAGATGTCATAATAGAAGCCATTTTCAAGAGGCGGGCCATAGGCGAGCAGCGCCTCAGGCCACAGCCGTTGGATGGCTTCTGCCATGACGTGGGCGGTGCTGTGGCGGAGCAGGTAAAGCGCATCGCGCTCGTGCTGCTCATCGCGGAACTTACTCCTGCCCTGCTTGTCCGCGCGAGGCTCGGTGATGATGGCCAACTCGCAATCCGCTTCCAGCGGGCGATGGACATCAACCAGTTCGCTCGATTCGCCGATCTTGATGCGCGCCCCAATCGCTGCCGCAGCCAACTTCTCGCCTATCTCTTGCGCGACCTGGTAGGCTGACACCGGCTGGTCATATTCTTTCGTCGTGCCATCAGGCAACGTGATCCGAGGCATGGTTTCCTCCAATTCAGCGGCCAGTCTACGACTTTCCGCTCTGGTTTCGTCCCGGTTCTTGAGTGATTCCGGGTCGAGCAGTTTACCCGTAAACGGAGCCTTGCTGTAAGCCAGCCAGCCTGTCGTTATGATTCGTTGGTCATGCCTGATTCCTTGTCTCATCACGGCCGATCCCTTGACGTTGGTCAGTTCGGCATCAACCAGTCTGACCTGCCACACTTCGAGCAGGGGCAGATCGACATCCGCCAATGGTTTGATGAACCGACGCGTGACCGACCACTCGAACTCGAGATCGGCTCAGGCAAAGGCACCTTCCTCGTCCAGCAGGCCCCGCTTCAACCTGACATCAACTTCCTGGGCATCGAATATGCCGCTGCGTATTGGCGTCACGCTGCGGACCGCGTCCGCCGAAACAACATCCGCAACGTGCGTCTGCTCTACTGCGAGGCCGATTTCTTCCTCCGCAACTACGTGCCCGATGCCACTTTCCAGCAGGTGCACATTTACTTTCCCGATCCCTGGCCTAAGAAAAGGCATAACAAACGCCGACTGGTGCAGGCCCCGTTCCTGCGTGAACTTTCGCGCGTGTTGACCCCAAATGGGCGCATCAGGCTGGCGACCGACCACTTCGATTACTTCGCTTGGATGGAAGAACATGCAGCACAGGTTGAGGACATTTATGAACGCTTGCCTTTCGAGAAACCTGAGTCAGCAGGCGAGGGTGAACTGGTAGGCACCAACTTTGAGCGCAAGTACCGCGAGGAAGGCCGGGTGTTCAACGGCATGGTGCTGGTGAAACGCTAAAACGACGGGAAGTAATGCGTCAAACGCGAATCACTTCACCATCGCTTCATATTGCTCGACCGTTGCCCCATCCATACAGGCTTCGATGATCTTGCGCCCTTGCTTGTTCAGGTCAGCCTCGTCCATGAACGGCTTCAACTGATCCTCAAAGAACCTGGCGAGAATCTTCGCACCAGCATCGTAGCCTTCCTCGCCCACCTCCGGCTGGGTTTCCACGCGCAGGAACCAATGCGAAATTTCCGAGCCTTCCACCTGCATGCTGTTCGGGGCGTAACCCAGTAACGGACTACGTGCCGGAGACAATCGGTCGGGCGGGAACTCGGCTGATCCACGACGGGCCAGGTATTCACGCACCACCCATTGCGGGGCGAAGCTGGTTTCCCAACAGCCGATGTGCTGGTTGGGGATCAACACAAACAAGGTTTCCTGCGTCTTCATGACCTGTTCAAGCAGCAGGTTGGCCTGATCGACGGCACGACCCGTGGCGAACGGCCAATAGCTGCCGACACCTTCACTGGTCATCCCGCCAGTATCGACGATCGATGGGTTAGCGTGGCCGCGCGGAGCCACCAGGCGCCAGAGCCAGGCCAGTGGTGCGGGAAGAATGTTGAGCATGCCCAGGATGCCATACGTCGGATGCTCACGCGTACAGGGAGGTGTTCGCACGCCAAAGCTGCGCACATCGACCGTCACCGGCTTGGTCACGATATTCGGGTAATCTTTTCGAGGCACGATGACACGCGGGTTCGGGCAAGGCACGCCCGGCTCATCCTCGATGTGCTCCCAGATCAGCGCCGTGCCATCGGGGACAGCATCGATGTTGAGGAAAAGCAGCGGGCTGGGCGGATTGAGTGTCATGCGCTCGAGGTGTGGGTCGGTGCCATATTGCTTGATGTGGTTGACGCGCAGGAACCAGGCTTCCTCGGCATCGAAGAGGGTCAACTTGCGTACCTCGTCCTTCTGATAGTCGGGATGGCACAAAGCCATGTCATCCGTCACTGGGTGCAGGTCGCAGCCGCGCGGCAGCGCGAGGTAACGCGTGTCGCTATTGACGGTATTGGTGCCGATGCGTAATCGACCGTCCGGCTCACGGTGCATCATCTCCAGCATTTCACTCTTGCCACCGCCGGATGCGCCTTCATGCATGATGGTGCAGACATTGTCATAAGGGGTGATGACCTGAACGGTAGAGCAGTGGGCGGTCACCCAGCCCTCCTGTTCGCCACGCGTCAGCAATACGCCATAGATCCCTTTCTTGGCAGATGGGCCGGGGTAAAGGTTGTAGCTGAATAGTTCATGCAGCGGTTCGCGACGGTTATGCACGACGACCTGCCTGCCACCAAAGTGCGTATGGCGGAAAGGCGGGGCTACGTAAACGATGGCTTCGTGGTGGAAGTCCTCCTTGATATCTTCCAGGGGAATGATGCCTTGCAACATCGCCAGGCCCAAGGCGAAGAAGGCAGCGTTGGCCGGGCAGATCGCCACGGCCGGGGTGCCTTTGCCCTGCACACCGGCATGGAAGAAGAAGCAGGCCAGGTCCTGTGTCTTGAGCCATTCAAAGGTTTCCTGCCGCAGGTCTTCCCATTTCATGTCGGGGAAGCGTTGTTCCCACTTGGCTTTGCCTGTGGGTCGGTCATCTGCGATGACCATGCATTCGGAGTCTCGCCGCCGCATGTAGGCTTCGACATAGTTGGCTGCGATGCCATTCTTCACCCGACAGACTTTCAGCTCCGGCGTGAAGCCACGATCAGGCACATCGTAACCGACCGTGAAGTAGCCCCGTGCGTCGGTCTGACCTTCTGGCACCGCCAGATTGACCAGTTCTTCAACACTGCCCACAAAAGTGGCAGATTTCGCCTGCTCCAGCACCATTTCGGCAGATCGGGACAGACTGACATTCTCAGGCAGTGAACTTAAGGCCATGATAAGCCCTTTCCTTATCTAAAAGAACAACTCCAGCGGATTCAGTCGCATGAACCCTTGCCCTACTTTAGCAGAACTGGGTCGCGTATTTCCACTTTTCACGAACATGAAAATCATGCGTGTCATTGAGATGCCTGCAATGGACTTGCATCGCAGCATTTACAGAAGTCTTATCAATCAAGGACGGGGATGGAATTTCTCAATCACCTGCTTCAGCCGGGAGCGATCAACATGTGTGTAAATCTGCGTCGTCTTGATGTTGCTGTGTCCCAACAGTTCCTGCACGACGCGTAAGTCCGCCCCGCCAGCCAGTAAGTGCGTCGCGAAAGAATGGCGAAGTGTATGCGGATGAACATGACCAAGCCCGATGCGACGCGCATATTTGGTGACGATCTGCCAGACGACAATCCGCGTGATCGGCGAACCCGTGCGCGAGAGAAACAACTTGTCGCTGGGCTTGTCTTCGCGCGCCAGGTAGGGGCGCTGCTTGTCGAGATAGGTACGCAGCGCTTCAACCGCAGGCCTGCCGACAGGGACGATGCGTTCCTTGCTGCCCTTGCCCATGACGCGGACAACAGACAAGTCCGGGTGGAAGCGGTTGACTTCCATGTCCGCCAATTCGCTGGCGCGCAGGCCGCCGGCATATAGCAGTTCGAGTAAAGCCCGGTCGCGTTCAAAGAGCTGATCCTCAGGCATTGGGGCTTCGACGAGTTGCTGCATCTGGTCACGACCTACCGTGTCAGGCAAATTCTGCCACTGCATCGGCTGACTGAGTAACTCGGCGGGATTGGTGGGGATGATGTCGTTGGCGTCTAGGAATCGGCAGAAGACGCGGATGGTCGCCACATGCCGGGCGATGCTGCTGATGGCCAGGCCTGTATCACCCAGGTGTTTGACATGCTTGCCCAGCAGTTCGTAGGTGAGTTGGCTGAAAGTATCGTGGCCGAGATCGGTCAGCCAGAGTTGCAGGTCGCGCAGATCACGGGCGTAGGCTTCGAGCGTCGCACGGGAGAAGCCACACTCGATCCGGCAGTAGGAGAGGAAGTCGCGCATCGCCCGTGCCATGGCTGGGGGCACTGACGGGACTGGCGAATCCGTACTTGCTGTACCTGGTGCGGTTGATGAGGCGCTATCGGGTAGCGATTGTCCACCAGCAGCCGAGGCGGGGTGCAGTCTGGGTTGGCCGGCCAGTCGGGACAAGGGCAAGGCTCCGGAACAGAGTTCGGCAGTGGCAGGTGGGGTCAATGCCCCATGACGTAAGAGTTTGCATCGGCCAAGTCACCCAACCACGATGAAAAATGCTGTTGTCAGTGAGATATCGGCGGTTCAATGACTGATTTCACCCGCCCCGTGATGTTAATGCTGCAAAATCAAACAATCCGGCAAGGATCATTCGTGGGTTTGCTTGTTCCCTTGTGCTTTTTCGTAAGCCGCTTCGTTGCCATGGAATTTTTCAACGATGGTGACGATCCGCTGCCAGTCTTTTTCAAAGGTGACGTGACCGTCCGCCCAACCGACGGTTACACCGCCGTTCTTCTTTGCCAACTCGGAATTGGTAAAGATGAGGACTTGCCTTGAAGGATTTACATGTCTGCCTAAGTTACCAATATCCAAGTATATAAAATCGGTATTCTCTTTCACCCATGCCTTTTGCTTTTCACTGGGCCAGTCATCAAAGCCACGTGGTTCGCGCTTGCCACTCAATGGAGAGAGGAAGACGTCACCGCCATCAATGTAGCCGTGAAGATCACCAAAGCTGTCTGGTGTGTTTCCATTGTTATCTGTAGAATACATAATGATTGCGATCATTATCTGTCTCACATTCGACATCTCAGTGATCTTCATTGCTTGATGCCTTGCTGCACCAAAAAAAGGCACCGCCGTTCCCATGACACTCGGTACATCATTCACCGCGTTCAACCTCAACAACGCCATCGGCGTGGCGAATGGGAATGACTCATAGCTTTGAATCAGCAATCCCTCACCATCCGCTGTGACAATCGCAACCGTTGGCTCGGTGTGTTGCATCACCTGCGACATGCGAGGCAGGAGCGTAGCCGGGGTCGACTTGGCGTCCAACAAATCACCACCCCCAAGCAGCGCACGAGCCAGTACCTGCCAGTTGCCATAGGCCTCAGGTATCAATCGAGGCGTATCGATAAACTTAAAGCCGACCACCTGATGCTTCCCTTCCAGTTCTTTCACGTTGCCCATGCGCGTTAACTCGCGCTTGAAAACCGGATGATCCAGCAGTGACTTGCCGTTGCCGAGTTTGCCATCGGCAAACTGCAACGCGGTGATGACAGACTCCATGTGCAGCGAGGCAAACAGCTTGCCATCATGAATCGCCCATGTCGGCGAGATGCCGGGGATCGAGAGATAATGCAACTCGTAGCCGCGCACTTTGGCTGTGCGCAGATTCATTGTGGTGCCTTTCACCACCGCAGGCCAGCGATTTAGGGCAGTGACCATCGCGGTCGAGGCTTTGTTGAGTCGCTCTTGCGCGAGTTTGGGATTGGGTAGCGGGTTGATGAACACGCCGGTGAACATGGCATCGCCGGTCATGTTTCGGTCGGCGTAGTAAATCCAATGCGAACCGAACACAGGGAGCAGCTCGTTTTGCAGAGACATGCCCAGCATCTTGTCTGCCTCGACAAGAAAAGCTACATGCCTTTCGCGGTCATACTCAGATGTCGTGCGCATCACCGCCGTGTGCTGCCTGAGCATGTCCGCGGGATTGAAGTAGAAAGCGGTCGCGACCGTGGCTGACTCTGGCACCAGCTTGACCAAGGCCAGATCAATCGGCTTGGCGTCCATGAGTTTGACATATCCCTTACGTGGGGCTGATGCCTGGATGTAAAGCTGTTGCTGCCAACCTTTACCGGCCATGCCTGCTGTCCAGGTGATGCTGCGCAGATTATTGATGCCCGTGGCTTCTTTGGTCAGTGCATCCTGAGCAGCACTTTCTGGCCAACGGTCCATCTTCTGTTTGATCCAGTCGTTCACCATGCTGTTGATGGCTTCGAAGTTGACAAACACGACAGCCGCTGGGTTCTTCTGCAGCTTCTTCTTAGCGGTAAGGAAGGCAGGCGTCTGAGACACTGTATTTTTGTCGCTCCCCTCGCGCAGCATAAGGTGCCATCCTTTGGGCACATTGCTGGTCATGACCACGATGCGTTTCTCGTGGGATTGGACGATGAGTTGGTTTACAGGCCCCGGCCGCATTTGATTGAATGTACTCGTCGCCAACTCAAGGATGGAGACGACATAATCCACGCGATCTACATCGTCCAGAATTAAGGCCATGCTGATTGGGTCAACGCGATCCTCGTCCCGCTCCTCAGGCCCCCACGCGATGTACAAAGCCGCCGGCTTGCGCAACAACTGTTCACCCAATACCAGCACGGATTGCCCGGTCGATTTGAACAACATCGAGCCGATGGGAAAGCCGCCACCTCCGCCTTGCTGCATTTGTTTGTCGATGATCGCTCCCACACGAACGATCGCCTCGGGCAAGGTCTTCTCACCAAGCTGTCTTAGGTTGGACGCATCAAGTAATGCCTGTAGATGCGAGTTCTCATAGTCAGGCCCAAGGTTGTCTGTCCCTGCCCATCCAACGTAGATGAGGGCATTCTCGGGGATCGAGTCAGCCAAAGGTTGTGCGCTGACAGGATTGGCCAGGAGATTGATGATGCAAACAAAAGCGGTAACAAGTGTTGTCCGGAACATGGCAGATTCCTTGGGCCTGTGAAAAGTTCAAGACGCATCATAGTCTTTTCTGTATTTGATCATGTGATGAGTATGTAAAAGAAATGGGTTTCCGAATGGTTGCGCTCGTGATGCCTTGATGTCATTCATCCGTCGATGGGGCAGCGTCCTCCACGGCATCAGATTCAGGCGAATCAGACAATGACTCGCGCTCGCCGGTCTGGCGATAATTCATCCGCTTACGGGCGTACTCCTCTGGGTTGATGGGCAGGTCAGGTTCCTGCTCACCGGCATGCACCTGCTCGTGCAATTGTTTAAGAAAAGGAATGCACCAGCCGCAGCCGGTGCCTGCGGACAGGCATTCACTGATCAGACTCGCGACCGGCGGATTCTCCCGTCGGCAGTAATTCACGATCTTCCGCTTGGAAACGTGAAAACACAGGCAGACATGGTCATCATTTTGCATCGCGCTATGGTAAGGGCTTGTATGCGGTGAGTCAGTCAGCGATCATTCTGACTCGTTTATCATGGGCAATTTCTTTGCGTTGCAGGAAACACCGCCAGCAGGCTCGCAAGCTATGGCTAGAATCTTAAGTATGGCTACGCCGCGACAACCTGCTGCCAGCGCACGATTGATTGAGCAGCTCACGCATTTGCCCGGCATCGGGCCTCGATCAGCCGAGCGCATTGCCTTTCACTTACTCAAGCAACCCGAGAGCGACGCGCGACAACTCGCCCAGGCGATTCTTGACTTTCGGACCCAGCTCAAAGCCTGCTCCACGTGTGGCAATGTGTCCGAAACCGATCCCTGCCCGATCTGTAACGACGCATCGCGCGATGCGTCAATTCTGCTCGTTGTGGAAAGGCCTTTGGATATCGCCTCGATCGAAGCGACCGGCCAGTACCGGGGCTTGTACCACGTACTGATGGGACGGATCGCGCCGATGGATCGTGTCGGCCCGGGCGATCTGAACCTGGCCCCGCTTTTTGACCGCATCGAACATTCGCAGGAAACCGATCAGCCCATCGAGGAAGTGATCCTCGGCCTGAACCCCACGCTGGAAAGTGATGGTACCGCGCTGCAACTCGCCGCTGACCTTGAAAAGCACAAGGTGAGGGTGACCCGCTTGGCGCGAGGCCTGCCTACCGGGTCATCGCTGGAAACGGTGAGCAAGGCGGTGCTGGCGGATTCTTTGCATGGCCGGGTCGGGATGGGGTAAATAAGCGATGAATTCGGGGCACCGAACGCTGTTTATTGTCTATCCCACACAATAATGTGTGGGCTTTGTCTCCAGCGATATGTGAAGCTTTCGCCCTGATAGCCTTTAACTCACAACCAGCAACTAACAATTCGTAACACCTTCCCTCCATCTGCCTGATTTCCAACATTTCCTGCCCGATCCCCTGCAAGTTTCAGGCCAGAATGGCCGATAACATGAGGTGAATAGCAAGCAAATAGCGTGCCGTGGGCTATAATGAGGCCTCAGTCATACGCATGAATTGCGTAACAAGCGAAAGATCAGGGCTTTTTCATGAGAATTGACGTCGGACAACACATGCGGATGAGTCAGCAGATGAAGCTGACGCCCCGGATGATCCAGTCCATGGAGATTCTCCAGCTTCCCGCTGCAGCCCTGGAGGAACGCCTGGAGCAGGAGCTGGCCAGCAATCCGACGCTGGAACTGCGTGAGCCGGGCGTACTGGACCGCGAACAGGTCGAGCAGGAACGCGAGCAAAGCCAGCGTGACGCGGCTGAGGGTGAACGCGAGTTGGTGACCGGCGACGACACCTCAGGCAGCGATGATTTCGAGCGTCTGAGCAACATCAGCGAAGATTATGGCGACAGTTGGACGCAAAACACTTATGAAAGCGACCGATGGGATCGCAGCTCCGCTGGGGCCGGCCGATATTCAGGCGACGGCGAGCGCGATGGCAAGATGGACGCCATGGCCAACACCGCGGCCCGGAGTGCCTCGCTAACCGACCAGTTGATGGGGCAATGGCATCTGGCTGAGGTGCCCGAGCATCTGCGTGAAGCCGGCGAATTTCTGATCGAATTCATTGATGACGATGGCTACCTGCGCACGCCGATGTCTGACCTGCGTCAGCAGTCCCCCTCGGGGATTACGGAGCCTTTGATGCTGGAGGCTTTGCTTGCCTTGCAGAAGATTGTTGAGCCAGTGGGCATCGGGGCCCGCGACATCCGCGAGTGTCTGCTTTTGCAGATCGACGCCCGGCGCGAACAACTGATGCAGACGGGTCAGAATGGCGTGAACCACAACAGCCACGCCAACGGCCAGTTGCTGAACGGGCATCACTTGAACGACCACGCTCACATCTCAGAAGAAGATGAGGAAGCAACAGCGGACGACGCGCCCGACGTCAACGAACCCCTGGCTGTCGAGCGGTTGCTGGTGGACAAGTATCTGAAAGATATCGAGGTGAATCGCCTGCCCAAGATCGCCAAGGCTACAGGCCTGGATATCGAGCAGGTGAAGCAAGGCATCATGGGTTTGCGCGCGTTTCATCCGCATCCCGGCCGATTGCTGGTGGAAGACACCCCGCACCTGATCAGGCCTGACGTGATCGTGGAATATGATGAGGTGGATGATGTCTATGTCGCCCGATTGCATGATGACAAACTGACCTCGCTGACGATCAACAACCGCTATGCGAAGTTGTCGAAGGATCGCGACCAAGCCAAGGAAACGCGCGATTTCGTGAAGACGAACTTGCAGAATGCCCGTTGGCTGCTGGATGCGATCGCACAAAGGCAGAACACTTTGTTGCGCGTGGTGAATGTGGTGTTGAATGCGCAGCGGGAGTTTTTCGATCAAGGCCCTCAGTACTTGAAGCCTTTGCCTATGACGCAGGTGGCGGAGCAGTTGGGCGTGCACGTGGCGACGGTGAGTCGCGCGGTCAGTGAGAAATACCTGCAGACACCTCGCGGGATTTATCCGCTCCGCATGTTCTTCTCAGGCGGGACGGAAACGGAAGAAGGCGATGCGGTCAGTTGGACCGCAGTCCAGGCCAAGCTCAAGGAAGTGATCGATGAGGAAGATAAGTCCAAGCCTTTGAGTGATGATGCTTTGGTCGACGTGCTGAAAGAGAAGGGGATAGAGATCGCCCGCCGCACCGTGGCCAAGTATCGCAAGCAACTGAACATTCCCCCAGCCAGGCAGAGGCGGGAATATTGAAACAAGTGAAGACAATACTGGGTAGCGTGCTACCGGACAGTAAAAAATGTCAGCACGGTGGCGAACTATTATCACGCCTTTTCACATCACCGTGATTTCAACAACATGCAATCTGGATTCTTGTTGCTATAAACTCTCGCACATGCTTGAACGCACACTTGAACCGGAAGTCATGGACCAGCAGGCAGAGGCGCAGGCATATGCCGAGATGGATCATACCCAGCCAAACCTTGCCTTCGTCGAGCGATTGGTCGAACTCAAAGCACAAGGCAAGATGCTGGATCTCGGCACCGGCCCGGGGGATATCCCCATTCTGCTGGCTTCGAGGATTGATCAATGTCACATTCATGCCACTGACCTTTCACAGCCCATGCTGGACATCGCTGGTCAGCGCGTCGCGGCTGTGGGTCTTGAAGAAAAGGTGATGTTGAGCCATGCTTCAATCACCGACCTGCCTTTTGATGATGACACATTTGATGTGGTCTTCAGTAACACCGTGCTGCATCACATTCCCGAACCGTTGCAGATGTTGGCTGAGGCTCACCGTGTCTTGAAGCAGGGCGGTTTACTGGTCATCCGCGACCTGTTTCGCCCGGACACAATGGATGCTGTGGACGTGCTGGTCACTCGACATGCAAGCAATGACACCCCGACACAAAGGCAGTTGTTTCACGACAGTCTGTTGGCTGCCCTGACGCGCGATGAGCTACTGGCTTTGGCGCAAGAGTTGAAGCACAGCCAATACGAAGTGGTGATCGATTCCGATCGTCATATGACATTGCAGGGGCAAAAGTAAGATGCGCGCTGAACATCAGTTGTTCACCGAATCGCTTTGCTTATCGCTTGCTCCGCCTCGGCCAGGAGTGCCTCGGCCTGAGTCCGATCAGCAGCTTCCGAAATGATCCTCACGATCGGCTCCGTATTACTCGGCCTGACATGCAGCCAGCGATCCGCCCAATCAATGCGCACGCCGTCCTGAGCGTCCACACGTTCGCCAGTCATGGCTTGTTGCACGGCCTTAACGGCGCGATCGCGCTGATCCAAAGGCAAGTCGATTGCGCGCTTGCAGATGACATAAGCAGGAATCTCAGCCACCACTTCGGAAAGTGGTTTGCCGCGTTTGGCCAGCAGTTCCAAGACCAGCGCCATGCCGACGATGCTGTCGCGGATCATGGAAACGCGCGGGTCGATCACGCCGCCGTTGCCTTCCCCGCCGATCAAGGCTTTCTCCTGTCGCATCATCTCCGCCACGTTTGCTTCGCCGACGGCCGATCGCGCCACGCGTCCGCCAAACCTCGCAGCCACATCATCAATCATGCGGCTGGTTGATAGATTCGCTGCGAACACAGGCTTTTCTACCTGTCCGCTAACCGCCAAGGCTGCCAACGCAAGTGTGTACTCCTCGCCGATGTAGGTTCCCTTTTCATCGACGATGGCTAACCTGTCCGCATCCGGGTCCTGGGCGAAGCCAACGTCGGCCTTGGCCTGCTTCATCGCTTTGCATAGGCCTTGCAGATTCTCTTCCTTGGGTTCGGGAGGGTGTGGGAAGTCACCGGTCGGTTCGACTGCCTGCAGGTCGGCCTGCACGCCCAAGGCATCAAGCAGCAGTTTGGCTTCCAGTCCCCCGGCCCCGGAAACGGAATCCACCACGACGGACAGCTTCGCTTTGGCAATCGCTTCCTTGTCAACCAAAGCCAGAACGCGGTTGACATGTTCCTGAATCACCTGCCTGCCCGGATTGTCATCAGCCAGTGCCTGAACAGGTTCCGGAGCATCTTTGACTGCATGAAACAGTTCGATCATTTGAGAGGCTTCGTCGGCTGGGGGTGACACGGCATCCCAGCGTATAAGCTTGATGCCGTTCCACTGCGACGGGTTATGGCTGGCGGTGATGACCATGCCGCCGTCGGCTTGCAGGTGATCCACCCCGACTGCGACACCCGGTGTGGAAAGGATACCCAGCCTTGTGACCTGAACACCTTCTGCCTGAAGACCGGCAATGACGCCTCGCTCAATGTCCTCACCGGACTGCCGACTGTCGCGCCCAATCACGACATGTAATGGGTGTTCCATGCTCGCGCCCGGCCGACGATGTTGACCGAACCAGCGTCCCGCCGCGATGCCATACCTTGCTGCCACTTCGGGGGTCAGTGACTTACCGACAATGCCCCGGCAACCACTCACACTTAACATCAATGGCGCTGACTCGGCCATGGTCATACTCCTGCGTTTATCTCTATTGATTGCCAATAATATTCGAAGGGTGCCACTCCCTGACGACATTCGAACGAAGTAAGGATGGCGCAAGGTGTGAGAAAAAATGATTGCGATTTCTGTTGACCTGAACTTGCTGCACAGAAATCATCTTCGTGCAGGCACGAAGGCTAAGTTTGGCCTCAGCTTGTTTTGAGAGGGTTTCTTGATGGATGACTTCTAATCCTGGATGCACGGTCATGCTTTCAATCCGCAAACCAACTCTTGAGTGTCTCCACGGTCACATCTTCCAGCGTGTCCACCACCCGGCCAGCATCTGTCAGCAGACTCGCAGGCCCGGTCGTGGTCAGGCCTAACACTTGAAGCCCAGCCCCGCGAGCCGAGGCGATCCCCGCGGCGGTGTCCTCAATAGCCAGACATCGCTTTGCTTGCAGGTCATGCCCTTTCGCGCGAAGTTGCTCGACTGCCTGCGCGTAAGTGGTCGGGTCGGGTTTCGATTTGGCCACATCATTCGCACTGACGATTACTTCAAACCGGTCGGTATAACCAAGCTGAGACAGGATCAGGTCAATATCCTCTCGCGTTGCACCGCTGGCGATGGCAATCGGCATCGCACTGGCAGTTTCATCGATCAACTTCAATGAGCCGGGGATGGTTTTCACGCCACTGGCCACGATCTCGTTGAACTTTCGCTGCTTCTGCTCAATCAATACGCCCAGTTGACTGGTGGTGATGACTTCACAGTCGCCCACAGCCTCGGCCAGCACTTCCTTGAAGAAGTCGCGATCATCCAGCCCGACATACTTCTGTAAATACGTTTCGTAATCGAAAGACTTGCCCAGGGGTTTTACCACTTCATGAAAAGCCTGGTAGTGGAGAGGCTCGGAGTCCACGATCACGCCATCAAAATCGAAAATGATTGCCTGCATGCGGGCAGTGTAACCCAATAACGTGTTTCACTGGCATGGGCTGGCCGCTTATCGGAACGCGCAAGAACTGCCTGACCGTCACGACCGGTACAGGTTACTGCGATCCGGCTGGTTTCATTGTGTCGATTCGGCGAAAGACAACATCTCACGCGTTTTTAGCGCAGAAACGAATCATGCCGGTTAATCGCAACGCACCACCCGCCGATGTTACAGGTGTCAAGGCGTCTGCGAAATGCTCTTGACGGGAGATTGCGAGGAGAAAGTGCTCTATGCCCAGACAAAAAGACATTCTGACCACTGGTGAAGTCGCCAAAATCTGTAACGTGGCCCCCCGCACCGTCAGTAAATGGTTCGACTCAGGACAACTTCGCGGATACCGCATTCCCGGTTCCAAAGACCGACGCATCCCGCTCAATGCGCTGGTCAAATTCATGAAGGAACACAGCATTCCAATGGACGGCCTGCAGAGCGGGCAGACACGCGTCCTCATCGTCGATGGTGAAAACGAAATCGTCGATGTCCTTCAGAAAGTGCTCACCGAGCAAGCCAACTATGAAGTGCGCGTGGCGCACGGCGGTTTTGCAGCCGGCGTCGAGTGCGAAAAGTTCCGCCCGCACGTCATGCTGCTCGACCTGCACCTGAACGATGTCGCCAGCGAGGCTGTGCTCAAACTGGTTCGCGAGAACGGCGACCTGTCCATGACCAAGGTCATCGGCATGAGCAATAAACTCACCGAAGGCCAGGCCCAGACACTGACAGCCAAGGGATTCGACGGCTACCTGAAGAAGCCGTTCCATGTCCGTCAGGTGATTGAGCTGGTCGAACAATCGGTCGCAATGGTTTATTGAGAGTCACAAACAATGCTTCACGAAGGACCGTGAAGCGCGGCAGGAGGACCGCCGGCCTGGACGCTGATGGTTGCCGCAACGAAAGTAACCGCTCGGTTTGAGAAAACCGGGCGGTTTTTACTTTGACCTAAAGAATCAACATCGCATCGCCATACGAATAAAAGCGATACTTCTGAGTAATCGCCTGCGCGTACCAATCCTTGAGTCGTGCAATCCCCACGCCGGGCAAGGCTGCAACTAAAGCCAGCAGCGTGCTGCGAGGTAGGTGGAAGTTGGTCATCAAGCCATCTGTAAAGCGGAAGTTGAAGCCGGGCTGGGTGTCGCTGCCGGGCATGATGAACAAATCGGTGGCTGCGCGATAGGGTTCGTCGCGCGTCTGCCAATCTTCAGGCAGACTTTCCAGTGTTCGCACACTGGTTGTCCCCACGGGAATGATCCGCGTCTGGTTCGCCCGAGCTTCGCGCAACTGAGCCAATGTGTCAGGCAACACCTCGATATGCTCTTCGTGCATTTTGTGCTGCGTTAAATCATCAACACGGACAGGCATGAACGTACCCATGCCCACATGCAAAGTGACAAAAGCTCGGGTGATGGCATTGGCTTCAAGTTGCGACAGCAACTCGGGAGTAAAGTGAAGCCCGGCTGTCGGGGCTGCGACACTGCCAACCTGAGAAGCGTAAACCGTGTTGTAACGCTCGATATCCTCATCGGCGAACTCCGCCAGACCCAGCGCCTTGCGCGCTCGTCGAATGTAAGGCGGCAGCGGTGGACTGCCCAGGCGCGATAGCACTTCCACACCGGGTCGCGCTGGCGCAGGACTGACGCGCCATTCCCCGCCGTCCACGCGCTCGATTAACTCCAGCGAGAATTGCTCATCCAAATCAACCCACTCGCCCGGCTGCAACTTCCCCTTGCTTTCCAGCATGACCAGCCAATGTTGATCGTTGGTCTGTGTAGATTCATCATCGTTGCCCGTCTCCGACAAATACAGCCCGGTGACCTTGCCCCCAGTGCCTCGACGCGTCGCTTCAAAGTAGGCAGGCAAAACCTTGCTCTGATTGAACACCAGCAGATCATTGCAACTGAGCAGATCGGGCAGATCGCGCACCTGGCAGTGCTCCACGCGCTCTTCATCACGACGACAAACCATCAGCCGCGCACTGTCTCGCGGCGTGGCCGGCTGGGTGGCGATCAAATCATCCGGCAGGTGATAATCCAACTCTTCAGTACGCATGGCAGGCAATATACAAAGAGGCGGTAGGATGGGTTAGGCGAGACTATGAGCCGTAAGCCATCAAGAAAACAATGATGGGTTACGCTTCGCTAACCCATCCTACAACACAAACGATTCGCATCTTCAATCTTCCAACCCGTAGTTCTTATAGAATTGCTGGGCTGCATCAACATAAAGCGTATGCAATGCTGCGGGATCAATCGCAGCCCCGCGCAGGTCAGCGACCGACTTTTCTGGCAGCGTTGGATCAACCATGTGCAGGTCGGGATCAACAATCGGGCTCAATCCGACGTAGTCCGTTTCCATCAGCGTGCGCAACGCCCAGAAACGGCTGGCATAAAGATCGAAATCCATGTTGTCCTTGTTGGTGACAATGTCCGTGCCAAAGAGGATGCGTCCGGGATTGGCTTCGATGAATTCCTTGAGTCGCTGCGGATGCTTGCTCAGTTCGCGCACCATCCACTTCGTGGCCGAGGTATCCAGATGCAGATGCGGGAACTTATTCAGTAGTTCCTGCAAGTGGTCAAGGTCTTCAGGATGGCCTCCCATGTGCGCCACCAGCCAGGGGACTTCGTGGTATTGCTCCAGCATGCGTTCGAGGGCTTCGTGGTGCGAAGCTTTGCTGCCATAGATCGTTGCGTCGGCATACTTGGTGGCAAACCAGGTGTCGGGGTCAGCGACGTGGGCCATGATCGCCATACCGAGCGATTGCGCGAGCTTGATGGCTTCGTGTCGGATCGGGGCATCCAGCAGCAGGTGAGGGGAGAAATCTCTGCCGCGCGGGGCCGACCACAGCTTCACGATTCGGCTGCCTTTCTCGCGAAACCTTTCCATGCGATGGAGAAAGTCCGTGGTGAATGTGTCTTCCCGCTCGCGATCGCGGAAGTTAGGCACCGCGATGAATTGCGTCCGACTGCCAAACTCAGCCTGCAAGGCATCGACCTGCTCCAGTGGGGTCATGGTCCAGACGCGGGTCACGTTAAAAAGGTCTGCCACCTCAAAGAACAGCCGGGCTGATTCGATGTCGTTCAGATGCAGGTGGACATCGTATATTTCTCCCGTCCAAGGCAGCTTGCCAGCTTCAGCCCGGTAGTCGAGGCCGAGGCGGTTGGCGTCGTTGATCGGCATACAGGTCTTGCAGGTGGTCACAGGTTGGCTCCTCCTTCCCGCTTGCCGGGATGATTGACAAGAACAGTGAATTGGCAACAAAGTTTGAGTAAATCCTAGGCCACGCATCTTACGCGGACATCATTACAATGCTTGCCCCGAGAGCCTCCCCATGCCCGATGAAATACCGCATCACCAACCACCCGAGCCGATTGAGATGGTTGCCATCGACCTCGATGGCACGCTGCTGCGCAATGACAAAAGGCTCAGCAAACGCACCGTCGAAGTCGTGCAGCAGGTGAAGGAGCGAGGCATTCGCGTCGTGATTGCCTCGGCCCGTCCGCCGCGCAGTGTGCGTGAGATTTACACGCTGCTGAATCTCGACACCATGGAGATCAACTACAACGGGGCCTTGATCCATCACCCGATCCATCAGCAGGTGATTTACCATCGTCCGTTACCCGTCCCCCTGGGCAAGCAGGTCGTGGAATTGGCCAGGCGGGTGAACCCGCGCGTAGTGGTGAGCGTGGAGATTCTGGATAAGTGGTACACGGATAAGGTGGATCATTCATTGCCCACCGAAACCAGCAAGCACTTTGAGCCTGACTTCGTCGGCCCGTTGGCGGAGTTTCTCAATCGCCCGTTGACGAAATTGATGCTGCTGTCGCCGCCTGACGAGTTGGCCCCGGTGCGCGAAGCGGTGACACGAGAGTTTGCTGGCCAGATCAAGCTTGCGGTCAGCGATGAACACCTGATTCAGGTCATGCATCCGGCTGTCGATAAGTCGGCAGCATTGATGCAGGCTGCGGAGCACTACGAAGTACCTTCGCGGCGGGTCATGGCAATCGGCGATGCACCCAATGACGTCGGCATGTTGCAGTGGGCAGGCTTTGGCGTGGCAGTCGAGAACGCCTGGCGCGAGACGCTGGAAGTCGCTGATGCGGTTGTCCCCAGCAACGATGATGAAGGTGTTGCTGTGGCGCTCGAACGCTATTGCTTAAGTTAACCAGCGCGGTTGCCTTGCCCACCTATTGCAGCAAGTCAGGCAACTGACTAAAGTGCCCGGCTCATAAGACTCACCCACCCGCTTTTCCCAAAGAAGGATTCAGCCATGGCCTTGCCCGTTTCCGTTCAGTTGTTCTCACTTCGCGATCCATTGAAAGCCGACTTCGAAGGCACACTCAAAACTCTGGCGGACATCGGCTTTCAACACGTCGAGTTTGCCGGCTTCTATGGGAAGACGGCTGCTGAGGTGAAGGCGATCTGTGACGAGTTAGGCCTGAAACCAAGCGGAGCCCATGTCGGGCTGGACGCGATGCGCACGGACTTCGACGCAGTCATCGCTGATGCAAAAACACTGGGCTACAGCCATGTCGTGCTGCCCTACCTTGGGGATGAGCACCGTACCACGGCTGGCTACAAGGCCATCGCAGCAACCTTGACGGACCTGGCACCTAAAGCTGAGGCAGCGGGCATCACGCTTGGATACCACAACCACGACTTTGAATTTATAGCCTTGCCTGAGGGTGGTACAGGATTTGAGATTCTGATGAACAACACGCCTGAGTCCGTCATTTTTGAGCTGGACTGCATGTGGGTGGACAAAGCTGGCCAGTTGCCCGTGGCGTGGATTCAAAAGTTAGGCTCGCGTGCGCCTCTGCTGCACATCAAGGATCGTCCTGCTGATGCGGAAAAGACAGGTCGACGTTTCACGGAGGTAGGCACCGGCGTGGTCGATATCGCCAACATCGTGAAAACCGCCAACCAGACCGGCGTGAAGTATCTGGTCATTGAACAGGACAACGATTGGCAGCCTGATCCGATCAACTCGATCAAAACCAGTTTCGATAACCTCGCGGGGATGAATGATTAACTCGGGTTACGCCACCGCCAGCTCATCTGAGAGATAAGTCACCAGTTCGGTCGGCCTGGCGATCAAGGCATCCGCGCCGACCTTGGCTGCAAGAGCCGGGTCACTGTCGTATGCCTGCCCACCCACGATAATGGGAAGGTCAGCCAAGGCATGATGCTCGCGCACGTCGTCGATCATGTCATCAACCGCAGGCAGATTGAAAGGCAGCGTCGTCGAGATCATCAACGCATCCACTGCGTTGTCCTCCAGCAAAGCATGGACGCTGTGGATCGGTGTATTTGCCCCTGTAAAAAGAACCTTAAAACCTGCCAGTTGCAGACAGTCGCGCACCAACGATGCCCCGACATCGTGAATCTCACCGGGCGGCACCACGACGGCTAAAATCCCGCGCGGCTTATTTCTTCGAGGCAACGCAGGAAAACAGCGCGACATGATCCGCTGTGTCATGGCTGTGGCGATGTGCTCCTGCGCAATCGTCAACTGATCCTCGCTCCATAATCTGCCAATCATCCGCAACGCTGGGGTAATAACATCTTCCCACCAGATCGGAACGTCGGCCGCGGCCTTGATATAGTCGCGCGTTAAATCTTCTGCCTGCTGCTCGTCTGGCTCAATCAATGAATCGAGAAAAGTCTGCACAAAAGGCTGCATCTCGTTGTCGAGTACGTCGCCTTCCAACTGCGTTTGCGACAACGCATAGAAAATCTCGTGGTTCTCGATCAGCGCATCATAAAAACCAATCAGCCAGGTGATTTCCGTGCGAGGTTGAAGCGTGGCTTGAATTGCCTGCTTCCACGCAGCCAACTCAATGCGGAAATAGTCCGGATCAAACCCGCGCGCGATGTAGCTGCGATAGACCCAGATGACCACCTCCACCAGGCATCGCGAACTGCGCAAACGCAACACCGATTGAATGAAGTTCGCGTGACAGGCATGATTGGTGTGCATCACGCTTAATGGGTTGCCGTTGATCAGTCGGCGAATGTCATGCCTCGATGACATGGCCTGATTCACCTGACTGGTCAGCAAGGGCCAGGACAGACTGTAAAGATGTCTGGCGTGTGGCTCCACCAGCGAAAGCATCTGTTCGAACTGATCGACAAGTCTTTGCCTCAATTTCTGAGCTTGCTCAATGGACATCGCTTCCATAGAAAAACCTTCCTATCCTTATTGTCACCCCGAATCTTCAATCATGCAATGTGTTTCTCGGCAATGAGGAATTTGCCTTACACCACCTCGATGTCCATAGCCCGTAGCTCTGCGTCAGCTTTCAAGGGGGTCGCCACCTCAACATGCGCCGGATGATCCAGATAAGTCATCAGGTCAGGCCGGGACGCGACGGTCACAATCAAGCCATGCCCGAATCCACCCGACCGGTCGGTGAAGTTTTCTCCGACAACGATGCGCTCAATGACATCGATCCGGTCTTTCAACCCAGCCAGGTTGGCCAGGTGCTCCATCTGGCGTTCCTCGGGAATGTCTTCATGAAACTTGATCCAAACCATGTGTTCAACAGCCATCACTTGGCTCCTTTTCGATTGGAAGTCATCCGTTGGATGATATTGGTTGTGCTCCGCCCGGCAACCAGATCAACCAGCACCACCTTGCCCCCGTGCTTCTCCACGACATCGTGTCCGACCACTTCGTGCTTCTTGTAGTCTGCCCCTTTGATCAGCGCATCGGGCTGGATTGCTTTGATCAACTCAATGGGGGTGTCTTCATCAAACACCACGATGTAATCCACGCTCTGCAACTCACTCAACACCGTCAGGCGATCTTCCAGATGATTCACCGGCCGATCTTTACCCTTCAACCGTTGTATCGAATCGTCACTGTTTAAACCGACGATCAGTAAGTCGCCTTGCTTGCGCGATTCACGGAGGAAGGCAACGTGTCCTGCATGAAGAATGTCAAAGCAGCCGTTGGTAAAGGCGATGCGCTTGCCTTGCGCGCGGTGGGCGTGCAGCTCGCGCAGCAGGTGATCCAGCGTGCGCACTTTGCCCGTGTCCGCATGATGCAACTCCAGCAGGTAGAGCAAGACCTCATCGGTACGGATGGGGACGACGCCGAAACGCTCAACCTCGAGTCCCGCTGCGACGTTGGCCAGCGCCACAGCTTCATGCCAGTTCAAACCATTTGCACGAGCAGCAGCCAGCATCGCCAGGACGGTATCTCCCGCGCCGGTCACGTCATAGACATTGCGTGCCTGCGTAGGCACCATCTGTGTCGGTTTACGTTTCTCCAGCAGCATCGCGCCGTGACGATCCAGCGTGAGCACCAGCGTTTGCAACTTGTGCTTCTTGAGCATGTCGCGCCCAGCCGCCTCGACTTCGTCCAGGTTGCCGTTGAGTGATCGCCCGGTCGCGCGGGCTGCCTCGGTGCGGTTGGGAGTCAGCGTGGTTGCCCCGGCATACTTGCTGTAATCCTCAATCGGGGCCGGGTCCACTAGCACCGGGATGCCTGCCTTGTTCGCCAGCGCGATCAGACTTTGGCAAACTGCTGCGCTGAGCACCCCCTTGTTGTAATCCTCCAGACAAAGCACATCGGGTTTGGTTTTGCCTGTCATCGCGCGCTCGACGGCTTTGACCAGTTGGCCAGCAGTTTTGTCATCCATCGGCTGAGCATCTTCCACATCCAGCCGAAACATCTTCTGAGGATGGCGATGCTGCGCCAGCCCCACCAGGCTTTGCTTGACGGTTGTTGGGCGATGCTTGGAACGCACCAGGCCTGTCGTTTTGCAGCCCACATCTTTGAGGACTTTTTCCAGGTCCTGCCCGGGCGCATCCTCACCAATGATGCCAAAGCACTCGACTTCACAGCCGAGCGCTGCCAACCCGAGGCAGACGTTCCCTGCACCGCCGGGCTTGTCTTCCTGACGTTTGATCGCCAGGACAGGCACGGGGGCATCGGGGCTGAGGCGATCGGCGTTGCCATAGGAATAGCGGTCGAGCATGAAGTCGCCGACGACGAGAATCCGCGTCTTCTGCCAATTGTCCATCCGTTGGATGAGCTTGGGAACCAGTTCAATCATGGGGATAGGATACTTCGAGAAGGGGGTTGGCTCATCTTGGGTAGGAAATCAATGATCGTCACGGCTGCGTCATCACCATGGTCTTAAAAAGGGTGAGCGCGATCAGCCGGGTGGCATGGTCACTGCCGCAGGCATGACCATGATGTTACCTCGCCACCCACGTTCATGGTTATCGCTTCGCGAGTAACCATGCCACCCTGCCTGCTTGTCTTGTTAATCTGGGTCGGCTTAGAGCGCTTCTGAACTCTTCGTAGCGTGTCAAACACCTCCCCCTCTGGGGGAGGTCGGGTGGGGGCATCGGACTACTGACTTTAGACACAGTTTATGATCGCTTGGAAGACAGCTATTCGACACCCTCCCTTATTCCCTCCCTGAAAGGGAGGGAGATTTTCAGACCCGCTACAAAGATATGCGAAGCGAACTAGGCGGTTTTTGCCGCGTTGAGCCGGTTTTTGCTTGCCTCTCAGGCGACGGGGGTGAGGTGAGGTGAGAGGAAACCCAAAGCCGCCCACCCGGGCCCTGAGCCGCAGGCCGTTGCGTCGTACGTGCCCTGACAGGGAATAATCCTCAGAGTCTATTCAATACCTTATAAAGAGAGGTTATACGAAATATGGCAATTTATAATCCTACAACAATTAACACAACAGGAGATCCTGCAAATGTGTTTTTAAATATGCAACTTACTAATAATGATGCTGGCGCAATCTATAATAGCGCTACACTAAATACACTTAGTGGTCTAGATGATGCTCTGTGGGCATTACCTGAAAACCAATCAAATTACGCTTCAAAAGCAGATATGCTCGGTGATTGGAGTATTGCCGTTCGTTCGCCGCCAACCGGTGAAGTTAGCACCAAATGGTTTTCAAATACCAATAATGATGGTACTATCGACCTATTTCACCAAGGAATTGGTTATGATCAATGGACTTCCAACGCAAACAGCGATATGATGGCGTTAACCGTTTCCATTCCAAAATCGCAGCTTGAAGTCGATGGGCAGGCAGGCTACTCGCCCTTGTCCGGCGACGCACAGATTGTGCTTGGTGATCAAAGACAGGATGCGTATGTTGCGTTAAACATAAGTGGAGCAACAATTGACGCACCGGGTCAAAACTACGATATCCAAATCGTGCCCGAACCCTCAGCCGCTTGCATCGGCCTGGGCCTGCTTGCCGCCGCCGTCCTCTGCCGCAGGCGCAGGTGATAAGCGGAGATTGGTGCCCGGAGTAGGATGGGTTAGCGCAGCCTCCGGGCGGAGCGTAACCCATCAATGACATGTTTGAATTGTTTTCAGCGCCCCGATGATGGGTCAACCTTCTGCGTGCTTTTTTGATGGGTTACGGCTCGTTGACTCGCCTAACCCATCCTACAGAAGACAATTCACTTGAGGATTACGCATGGGTGGCTGACGTCTGTTTCACTGCGTCAGTTGTTCGAGCTTATGTGTACAAGCCTGTTGCCCGTCCAGCCAGTCGATCATGAGTTCGGGCATGGCGACGTGTTGCTGGAAATCGTCCGGCAGTTGGTCTTGGACGCGCGCCCACTTCACCCAGTCCTTCTGCGTCGTCAGAATCATCGCTTCATCTGCCCGGGCATCTGTCAGCCAGCTTCGTAACTGCCCCGGTGTGGGGTTGAAATGGTCAGGCAAAGCCAGTCTCTTGGTGATGATGTCCATGCCGAATCGCTCTTCCGCCTGTTTGAAGAAACTGTCCGGATTGCCGATGCCACAGATCAGATGCAGCGCCTTGGGGGTGGCCTGCAACGTCTCGCCTGTCACCAGGTGAATCTCGCCCCACACGTGTGCCGACTTCCACACAGGCACATCAGGCGCATACCGATGCAGCGTCTGCCTGATCTTGTCGAGTTCAATTTCATCCACCCGATCAGCGCGAGTGATCAGGCACGCATCAGCCCGTCGAATCGCGGACATCGGCTCGCGGAGCAAACCTCGCGGCAGGATATGGCCATGACCAAACGGGTTGGTTGCGTCGATCAACAGCAGGTTGAAGTCGCGTGCCACCTGCCGATGCTGAAACCCATCATCCAGCAGGAAGCAGGTGATGTCCGGTTGGTGATGCAGAAGCCAGCGGGCGCTGCGGGCGCGATCAGGATCGGCTGCGATCGGCACATCGTGGACAAGCGTTTGCTCATACAAAGCCGTCTCGTCGCTGAACACAATTCGCGGTGGGGGCGGTGATGTATGATCGCTGTTCGTGCTTTTTGGACTACGTTCATGGCTCAAGTCAGTCTCGCCTTGATGCCCGCGCAAGAGGATGGCTGGTTTCTGCCCCATGCTGAGTAGCTTGCGCGCAAACCACAGTGTGACAGGGGTTTTGCCCGTCCCGCCTGTGGTGAGGTTGCCGATGCTGATCGTCGGTCGACCCAGCGAAGTGGGCTTTTTCAAGCCCATTGCATAAACAGCGTTCCGCGTCTGAGCAGCCGCGGCATAGGGATACGCTAATGCTGCAAGCGTGCCCCGGGCGACTTTGCCGAACGCTGTTCTGTCTCGGTCGGCGATGATGTCGAAGTAACGCTGATTCATGTTGGGTTATCTTCGGGCATGATGCCCCACGACGCCAGCCTGCCAGTCAGTTTCTGCATGGGCAGGCCGACCACGGTGGTGGGGTCACCTTCAACATGCAGCGGCCAACCTGCCTGCTGGCGGTCGAACAGGTTGTAACCCCCGGCCTTGCCTTGCCAATCTCCACTGACCAGGTATGTGTTCAACTGCGCTTCGGTCAGATGCCCGAGTGTGACCGACGCGACATCGCTCCAGCTTTCGATTGGGGAGTCACTCAGGTCAGCCAGGGCGACGCCTGTGATGACTTCATGGGATTGGTTGGTAAAGGTGCGGATCATGTTGCGTGCGTCGGCTTGATCCGCAGGCTGGCCAAGGAGTTGGCCAAGGTGATCGACGCAGATCGTGTCGGCTGCGAGAAGCACAAACGGCTGGTTGAGCTGAACTGCGGCGGCCTTTTTCGCGTCACTTTCTTCTATGAGTAATGCCTCAATCAGGCTTTGCACTTTGGCTTTGGCCAGGTCGGCAGCGAGTTGACGGGCATCCTCCTTGCCATGCACATGAGGCTGGGGCGGGTCGTCAAAGGGGGGGACGCGAATTTCAAACCGGTAACCAGCCTCGGCCAGGAGTTGGCGCCGGCGAGGTGATTTGCTGGCGAGGATGAGCATGGGAGCAGCCATGGCAGGATGGTAGCAAAGCAAACATAACGTAACTGCAGAGCGCAAAATGGGGTTAACACCCTATCGCCCTGTCCCGCGTGGAACACAGCATGCTTCGGCAGACAAGAAGACGCGCAAAAACCGCGTTTTTCGCCTGTTTAGACAGATTTACGGACGTTAGCCGGGGTGGATAGCTTGGGGAGGGCGGGATGTGAAAATGCTGCAAACCCCTTGTCGGGCCTTGATTAACAGGCTGGTATTCAAGAAATTGATGGAAAGGCCCCGATAATTGAATTGAACTCGCATGGCTGATGGATCAGCAGGCTGGCGCGTGGCCAACCTAAACGGACGGGTTTGCTGGGGTCAGCATTCAGGCGACCGTCGCTTTCAAGGACGAAAGGACAACCCCCGTGCGAACCATTGCAATCATCAACCAGAAGGGCGGCTGCGGCAAAACGACCACGGCCATCAATCTTGCAGCGGTCCTCGCTTCGCAAGGCAGACGAACCCTTCTCGTCGACATGGACCCGCAAAGCCATTGCGCATTGGGTTTGGCTGTCCCTGAGTCACAACTGGAGCGGTCGGTCTTTGACCTGCTCAACCCGGAAAACGATGGCAAGCTCTCCACGACCGAGGTGGTCTGGCAGATTTCCCGCCATCTTGACTTGGCCCCGTCCAACATGGCCTTGGCGACGCTTGAAGCGGAGTTGATGCGTTTAAGTGATCGCGACAAGCGTTTGAAGAAAGTTCTCGATCCGATAGATGATCGTTACGAATATTGCATTATTGACTGCCCGCCTTCGATCGGGCTTTTGACATTTAATGCGTTGCGTGCTGCCAACGAAGTGCTGGTGCCGGTCGAGACGGGATACTTTGCCTTGCAGGGCGCGATCAAGCAGGAAGCGACGATTGAGATGCTGGCCCGTCGGGCCCATCACAATTGCCGGTTCCGCATACTGCCGACGATGTATGACGTGCGCACCAAGCTGGCGCGCGAAGTATTGACGGAAATGAAACGTCACTTCGGGCCAAAGATGTTGCCTGTGACGATCCACTTCAACATCAAGCTGAAGGAAGCGGTCAGCGTCGGCCAGGCGATCACGGAGTTCGACAGCGCCAGCCGAGGCATGGCCGACTTTGAAAAACTGGTGGACTGGCTCTTGGCCAACCCGCCTGAACTGGAACTGCCTGCTCCACCCGAGGAACGCCAGACCGAGCAGCCGTCGCCGATCAGTCGGGCTGCGGAATTGGTTGAACGGGCCCGGGCCTTGGCTCAGCGGACACAAAGTTTGAGTGCCCGGTTGGATAGCGATCCTGCCTTGCAGGCAGCGGGTGTGGCAACAGCGCCCCCCATTCGCGTGCCTCAAGCACCGGCGGCCAATCAGCCAGTTCCTGCACCTGCCCAGTCGCGCCCCGTGCCCGCAGCACCCACGGCCCCGGCAGCTTCATCTGCGACCAATGGCCAGGCGGTGGCTCAGCAGAACCGTGCGAATCAAACTAATAACGAAACACAGGCTCCGACCAGTGCAGCAGCGGCTGTGCAGGCGGAGCTACAAGCCAGATTGAACGGCCAGACTGGCCCGGCTGTCGAGCCCGAGCCTCCGATGAAGACCCGTGAAGAGACCGCACGCAAGTTGCAGCGCATCTTCGGCGTTCGCCGCACCCATGAAGGTCTGCTCTTCGTACAGCCAGCCAATGGCACGGATCATGAGATTTACATTGCGGGTGACTTCAACAATTGGCAGCCGCGCAAGACACCATTGCGGCGCAATGAAGACCTCGGTGTGTGGGAGGCAGCGATTCCCGTCACCAAGCCCGGCCGATACGAATATCGCCTGGTGGTGGACGGCGAGTGGATGCCTGACCCGTACAATCAGCAGACGAGAACGAACCCGTTTGGAGAAGAAAACTCCGTGGTCGAGGTTAACACCGGGTAACGGCCACGCAGAGACTGGTCACACCACTAACACGGAGCACGTCAGGACGGCATGGGGCCAACGCAGTAGAGACAGGTCGGCGAGAGTCGGCTTGTTTGCCACAGGCAGCGTTCATCTGCTGATCCGCAGGCGTGATAAGTCATGGATGACACCCGCGCAAAGCAGACATTGGACGAGCTGGCCGACCTTTTCCTGACAGGAGCGGATAGTTCATCACACCACGTTGAAACTGTTGCAAGTGAAGTATCGCAGCCGCAGCGCTCCCGCCCATTTCGCTTGCCCCCCAAGCCAAGACATCTTGAAAGTTCCGCGCAGACCATCGATTCGCGCGAATGGGAAGAAGATGCTTTCGTAGCCGGTACGCAACCAAGTCATCTGAAACTGGCTGGCGCGGAAGATGCTGAAACGGAAACGAACGCGCTGGGGAATGTGCCAGAATCAGTCGATCGTGCTTTGCATGTCGAAGCAGTGGTGTTGGGCAACCTGCCCGGTTTCTCCGGGCCTTGGCTGACGCAGTATGCAGACCATGTTGCTCAAGAGCATGGCCCGGTGGCGATCCTTCACCTTGATGAAAAAAGCGTGGACTTTGAACTGGTCAGCCCGACTGATGAATCACAAATCGCACGACTGACCGGCGACCGTAACCTCGACAGCCTGCTGGCTCACCTGTCGCAGACCCAGACCGGTGGCATCGGGGCTGTGCTGGTCCATGTGCCTGACTTTGAGCTTAGTCATGTCAGCATCTGCAAAAGCATTCGTCATTGGACGGTCTGCTCGGGTAGCGATGATGCTGCGGTGGTTGCGGGTTATTCCCTGCTCAGGCAGTTGCAGAATCTGCTGCCTGCGTGGACATCGCTTGACCTGGGCTGGATGGTATTGGGTAGCAGCGAAGAACAGTCGCGCGAGGCGTTTCGCAAAGTGCAAGGCGCATCGCAGAGTTTCCTGAAAGCTGGGGTCCGTTTCCGTGGCTTCCGTCAACGCATGCAGCCGATCAGTTTGCACCTGCTCGCAGGCTTTCACGAGCGCGAGCTGGGCACGCAGTTGTGGGACGACCTTGCCCAATGGATCGAGGCGATTCTGGAAGAGGAAACTGAAGCAGAGGCAAGTCAAGTCGATTCAGAAGCGCCTCGCGGGTCAGCCGAAGCGAATGCCGCGATGCACACGAGTGAAACCGATCAAGAAATTGAGTTGGCCGAGACAGAAAACGAACCTTCGCGACCAAACCATCGCGCGGCAGAGCATTTGCCAGAGGTGGAACCTGTCGTCGTGCAGGTGCCTGAAAACCTTGTACCGACGCTGGATGAATCACTGGAAGAGATTGCCAGCGAGATTGATGAAACCGCGGATGATCTGGTATTGGAGGAAGCACCTGAGCCAGGCTGTGGTTGCGAACAGGAAGTTGAAGCAACTGACGGCGTCGAACATAAAACTGAGGTGCCGTCCCAGCATGAAACCGCTCAACCTGTGGAACTCAAAATCGCTGGCCAATACTCAGCCTTGGCCAAGGGAGATCAGCCAGACCTTGTTGCACTGCTGACGCAAAGTTGTCTGCCCGGTGCCTTGCCTTTGGAAGCCCGTTGCCCCGACAAGCCTGGCGTGGCATTGCTGTTGGATGAGTCAGGCGTGGTTCACCTGGCGGCGAATAGCGTCACGAGCGATGGTGGGCATGGCACGTCATTACAGCAGACTTGCCTTGATCTGCTGGCTGTGCGCCGCTGGGTGCGCGAGTCGATTCAACTCCTGGCTATGACGAAAAAGCAATGCCGATTCGACATGACCTCGATGCCGCAGCTTCACCTGTTGACCGATGATGCCGTGGCTGCGGTCGGTTTATCGCAGCGTCTGGATGACACGCTTCATCTGCACCTGCTGCAACAAGTGACTGCCGGTGATGTGTCGTATTGGATGGCGACATCTTTAAGCGGAAAGTGAACTGCGTCAGCCGATCCATCGACCAAAGCCTTACACTGTCCGCATGGATGCAGCATTTCCCGTGACAAGATTGACCCCTGCCGACCGCCATGCTGTCCACGCGTATTACGACGTCTGCCCGGAAAGTCCTGATACCCAGTCTGTCGCTGTGTTTCAGTTTGATGGGGCTGACGTACCCGGGCCGGGGCGGGGCGTGGTCCTTGACCCGCAAGGAGAAGCCCAATGGCAGATGCCGACTACCGTCGAAGGCAACGGGCACGTCGGTGCGTTTTTCACGTTCGCGGGGCCGGGCACCGTCGCCTGCAAACGCGCTGGTGAGCAAAGTGGCATCACGGATTTGTTTGACATGAAGACTGGCCGATCGCGGGAGTTGACGGGTGATGTCCGCCAGATTCACCCCACCACAGGCAAAGCACTATTCAAGCGCTTCCCGGATGAAAACAACCCCAATCAATTGGCTCTCGAACTGGCGATCGTTGATTTGAAACACGAGGATCGTCCCCTCGCGACCATTGATACCTACCAGGCCCACCCGATCTGTCCGGACTGCCCGGCAGCGCCTGAAACTTTGCACATGCAGAATCTCAAGTGGTCGCCCGATGGCACGCAGGTGCTGATTGTTTATACCGATGAAGTCTGGCGGCGGGGACGCGACCTGCCTTATCCGAAATACAAAGTCATGCTCGTGGCTGAAGCGGATGGCAGCAACTTACGCTGGCTCAGCCACTTCGGCCATCATCCTGCGTGGACGCCTGATGGCAGCGCGATCATCTTCTACGACTTCGATGAACCAGGCAGGCAGAATCTCTATCGCGTGAACACGCAAGGCCAGCGTGAACTGCTGAGCGAAAACTTCCCCGGCGTGCATGTGACCCAACATCCCAACAAGCCCTGGCTGGTGACGGACATCCATGACAAGGGGAATCACGTGGGTGAGGTGGTGGCGTTTTCATTGAGTGATTGGAACCGCAGGACGCTGGCGAAGTTCGAGCACAGCCGATTCGAGCATGGCAATGGATTTCACCCGCACCCGGTGATTTCACCTGATGGGAAACGGCTTTACTTCAACGCAATGGATGGCAAATACTGCGGCGTGTATCGCATGGACATTGAAAATTTATAAGTCGGGAATCGACGCACGAAGATCAGAACGCGCCGTTCCAATTTGCCGGGCAAAGCAATACGGGCAAGTCTGCCTGCCTGACGATGGCCGAAGGCACATCGCCAGCGATCAGGCGTTTGAGCACACCTTTACCGGTCAGGCCAAGCACAATCATGGTGCAGTTGCGCGCCTTGGCAGCACTGAGAATGGCTTTGGGTACGTTCTCGGAAAAGAGCATGACGCCTTCGGTTTTGATGCCTGCTTCTTTCAAGCCATCCACGAGAAGACGCAGCGTTTCTTCGCCACGCTGACGGGCATCATCTTCCGTTTCGTCCGCTTCCTGATGTTGGGCGACGTGAGCGATGACAGCACTGGCGTTGAGTCGGCGCGCCAAATCCGCGATCGGCTCAGTCAGCTTTTCACTGGCCCAGGGTGAAGACACGGCTACCAGCAGGCGGCTCTCATTCATAACGTGCAATCCATCACTAGCCTTTCAACGTTAATCGTTCAACGTCCGCAGCCCAAGCCCCAACTCCGCCAACTTTTCTTTGATCTCCAGCAGACTGGTCATGCCAAAGTTCTTCACGCCCATCAACTCGGCTTCCGTCTTCGAGCAAAGATCGCCCAGGGAGGTGGCGTTCAACAGCGCTAATGCTTTGCGGGCACGCACCGAAAGTTGCAGTTCGTTGACACTGCGGTTGTAGAGATCGTTCTCATCATTGTTCGCAGCCGCACCAGAATCGGGGGCTGATGTGACTGCCTGGTTGCTGCGACCTTCCTCAGCCAGTTGACCAAGCTTCAGGCCACGCTGGGCCAGCATGGCTTTGATCTCTTCCATGCTGCTCTCACCAAAGTTCTTGTAGCTGCGCAGTTCCGCTTCGGTCAGACGCAGCAGGTCAGCCAATGTGCGGATATTCATCTTCCGCAGGCTGTTTCGGGTGCGCACGGAAAGGTCAAAGTCGGTGACAGGCACATCCAGCATGGCATGGTTGGCATCCATCGCCAGGTCGCGATGATCTTCAATCACCATTTCCCGGCTGGCGACGATGTCTTTGATAAACACGCGTGCTCGCGGGTGATTGGGATTGGTGGACAACACCTGACGGATGCAACGCTCGGCCTGCACGTACATGCCTCGGTCTTCATAGAGCACCGCCAAGTTGATCAAGGCATTCAGTGGCGGGCGCTCCTGCTGAACACACTGCTCATACAGGTGCAAAGCTTCCTCTTCCTCGCCAACCAAGTCCAAGTTGTAAGCCAGACGGAAGCAGACTTCCGGGCTGTCCGGGTCAGCGGTGAACGCGGCCTCGTAAGCTTCGATGGCCTTGAGGCGGTCACCAGCCAATTCGGCTTCCTTGGCGATCTTCAGGTATTTCTCAGAGGTCGCGGTATCGCGAATCTCTTCCATATGGGTCTCGGCTGCAACCATGTATTCTGGCTCCATTCTGGCTTGCGGTTTGAGCGTCGATCAATCCGACTGAGCCTTGCAACGATACCCAAATCGTGTCTTTCCAGCAACTAAAGTCAAGGCGATTGGCCATATCGCCACGGAAAACCAAGTCCGGACAGGCGCTGATGAGGATATCCCGATCTGTGGGCTGGATGTGGTCAATGATGCGAGTTGGCTGGCCGACCAACTCGGGTTAGAATGGATTGCTTTGGGCGATTAGCTCAGCTGGCTAGAGCGCACGCTTCACACGCGTGAGGTCACAGGTTCGAGTCCTGTATCGCCCATTTTTCAGATTTTCCAGATACACCTTTGAGTTGACCCAAATATCTAAACTCTTTACTTCACCTGCGGAAACCACTGATACAAAATGAAGTAGATCAACACGCCGGTGACAGAAACATACATCCAGATCGGCCAACCCCACTTGGCCACCTTCCGGTGCAACGCATCCTTGCGTTTCATGCCCAGATAAATCAAGGCGATGGCGAAGATCGGCACGGTGGTGGCCAGCAGAATGTGGGACACGAGAAACAGGTAGTAGATGATCAGGCCGACCCCTTCCAGGTCTGGCCGGGTGTGTGTCCCTCCCTTGACTGCCGCCCGCCAGGCGTAATGCACCAGGTAAGTCACCAGAAACAACGAAGACATGGCAAACGCGCTGATCATCGCGGCTCGATGCGCTGCAATGTTCTTTTTCGCGATCATCACTCGGCCAACCACCAATAGCAACGTGGCAGCACCATTTAACGCAGCGTTCACCGCAGGCAGAAAAGATAAATCAGGCATGGCTGTTCTCTATAAATCAATTGCGCGATGGCTTGACATCAAAACGCGATCAGGGGTTCTTCCAAGTCTCCGCATATTCCATCAACAACAGGTCAAGGTCGGCCCGCAGCGACTGCATCTCGTCGGGGATGAGTGTGTCGTAGTAGCCTCGGATGCGCCCTTGCGGATCAATCAACACAAACTTGCTGCTGTGGAGGATCAGATGATCCGTGTCAGCAGACTTCTGGTTCGAGGCTTCCAGCAGAAACTGCTCCTTGGCGATTCGCGTGATCTCGTCTCGACTGCCTGTGAGAAAAGTCCATCGGAAAAGGTCAGCTTCAAATCGCTGAGCGTAGGCGCGCAGCACTTCGGGCGTGTCGGTTTCCGGATCGACGGAAGTACTGATGAAACGCACATGCTGCCATTTCCCGCTGGCTTTGAGTTCTTTCTGCAGTTTGGAAAGCTCAAGCGACATCATCGGGCAGAAGGACTTGCAGGTCGTGAAGAAAAAGTCCGCCACGACAATGTTGCCTCGCAGGTCACTGAAGCGGAACGGCCTGTTCTGTTGATCCGTGAGTTGAAAGTCCGCAATGGGAATCGGGTCATCGAACACAGCCGGGGTCTTGGGTTCGTAGGGTCGCTGCTGAGGTTTGTTGTCGCCTTGGCTCATGGCAAAGTAGATGGCCACGAGCCCGACCGTGAGAATGGAAGTGACCGCCAAGGCTGCGAGCAGACGATTGGCAATGGGGTTGGGAGACGCAGGGGGTGGTGTGGACTCATTCATGACAAGGGGATGATAAGGCGGATCAGGAGGCAGGTTTAGCCGGACAAAAACTGTGCTTTATCGCCCGGTCTTGCTCGGGCTGGCAACCACCCGACAAGCCCATGCGACCAGACCCAGCGCGATGACCAGCGCGAGCAACGCGCACAATGCGGGAGGCAAAGCCAGGCCTGTCGATACCTGCCCTGCGGTGAACCAATGGGTTGCTGCTGCCTGTCCATAGGTCAGGGGGTTCAGATAGATCAACACGCGCAGCCAGCCTGCAGCGGTGTCGGCGGGGAACACGGCTCCGCTCAGAAACCACAAGGGCATGAGCACCAGCATCATGATGGCGTGGAATCCGGCGGTGCTCTGCATCGGCCAGGCGATGATCAGGCCGATGGCGGTCATCGTGATCGCCTGCACGACCAGCATGGTCAAACCGAGTGGCACCATGGCCCAGCCGATGGCTGAGTCAGGCCAACCAATCGCCAAAGGCCAGAACAGCAGGAAGATCAGCAGGTGGATGAAAGCGATGCTCGTTCCGCCAGCCAATTTCCCAGCCACGATCGCCAATCGCGAAACGGGGGCCACGAGCACGCCCTGCAAGAAGCCTGACTTGCGATCCTCGATGATGGTGATGGTGGAAAAGACTGCGGTGAAGAGCAGGATCATCCCCGCAGCCCCAGCGTAGAAGTAAGCCAGGTAATTGGATTGGCCTGACGCAGCGTGGTCGAAACTGTTGTAGAAGCCTGACCCCAGCAGCAGCCAGAACCCGATGGGGGTAACCAGCGCACTGGTGATGCGGTTGCGGTCACGGAAAAAGTGCTTCAAGTCGCGCCCAGCCAAGGCCAGCGCGGGAGCGAGCAGGCTGCGCCAACCCACGGCGGGTTGAGTCGCTGGGGAAGCGGCAGTTGCTGTTGGAGTCGCAATTGAAGATGAATCACTGATCGCGTGCATGGCGATACTGTAGTGCTGGAAGGGTTTCGTTGCAGGTTGGTGGCGTGGTGCGTGGGGTGGGTGGGTCAGATGCGGTGAAGCGCCGGGTGGCTGGGTCGACGTACCTGGGCCAGCATTGAACATTGACGCGTCTGTTAGCCCCGGTGCCTGCACTGGGGTGTTTCTCTCCCCACGAGCCGGCAAGGTCCTGAGCAGCGTCGAAGGGCGACTGTGATGGAGCGGTTTCTTTGGTATCTCTCCTATGCGTTTGCACAGCAACCTTGCCTGCAAACTCTGCGCAAGAATTGCAAAACACAATGCTGCGGCAAAATCATTGACAAGTCATTCATGAGAAGATAAAAAGCTACAAAGGTAACTCAAATTTCCGGCTGCGAGAGCCGGGGAACTGCGCAAAGCAATCATAGTTGTACCGAAGTAGACTCATGAAGTAGGACCAGTCCAATGAATGGTAATGAGCATGAACAAGTAACGAAGCAAGTGGCGATTCAGCGCTTACGTGCTGCTGGGCATTATGATGTTGCGAAAGAGTTGGATGCGTGGCGCGATGCAAATGGCAACAATTGGGGATGGGATGGCTGGATTCGCGGAGCACACCCGCATGTTATTAGTGTTATCTGGCCTTGAGAATACTCGGCACAACCACCCGTTGATTCTTCGCCACTAAAGCTCTGAAGAACATGCCTGCTTCGCAAAAGTTACGGAAGTTAGACTCCGCGGTACCCGCGAGTAGAATGGCGTGGTCGGTTTGGAGCCTGCTCCCGCGGGTGGCCGGCAACTGAGCCTTTTACGATAGTGTGCTTGAATGACCTGCATCCTATGCCAGCAATCAAAGCCACTGTGCAATTCCCACGTCATTCCGGAGTTTGCCTACCGGTGTCTCTATGATGAGAAGCATCGGGCTGTTGCCTTTGCCCCTTTGACGCCCGAGAACAGTCGATTCTTACAGAAAGGCTTGCGCGAGCGCCTCTTGTGCAAGAGTTGTGAGGGTTATCTCAACGATAACTTTGAGAAGCCGTTCCTCTCTCGATGGATTGATGAGAATGCACTAAGTGCGCTTGACGGCAAGAAAGCCGGTACGCTTACCGCCATTGATTACACCGCTTTCAAACTGTTTCACTTGAGCGTCCTTTTTCGAGCGCATCACGCAAGTCATCCAAACTTCGCAGAGGTTGATATCGGCTCTCACGCTTCTAAAGTCCGTGATGCGCTACTCACTCGAAAAGTCGGTAGGCAGTGGGAATACCCCGTTGTCTGCAGCGCGATCGAAAAGCCCGACGGTGGAGTATGGACGGAACTCGTTGGCCCCGCACATTCGATTATGGTTGGGGCCCAGCAAGTATTTCTGTTCACATTTGCTGGGTGCCAGTGGTTCTACTACCTAAGCTCGGTGTTGACCCCGGAGCTTGATAAGCTGTGTCTCAAAAAGTCCCGAGAGTTGCCCGTCGCCAAGGCAGAATGGTTAGCCATACAGCACTATCGCGCAAAAGCTGAAGCCCCCTAACCACCACTAAGTAAGCTGGGTTGGCAATAGGCATTGATCCTTTCTTCTGTATTTTCCTGGCGAGGTTCGTTCACACCACTATTCGGGTAGTCCATGGATGCGGCGTTTGCGGCATCGGTGCTGTGGTCAGAGGCGCAGCCATGAGCACGAATGAAAGAATGCAGAATCCGCTTCCTTACGGAGCGCGGCTCGTGGGGAGAAGAATAGAAAGACCTTGGTGCGCGCACCGGGCGATCGTACATACCCACACCCTCGCAATCGCGCAACGCCATACGCGGTGCAGGCACCGCGGCTAAGGGGCAGCTTCAATCTTAATCTCCGTGCCTTCGCGCCTTTGCGCGAAATGTCTCTCGCTTTCTCTTTCTTTCTCTTTTTCTATTTCCCTTTCCTGCTCTGTGCCCTCCGTGAACTCTGTGCTTAACTCCTTCTCCCTGCGAGCAGGCTCGCAGACGAAGCGTTCATCCTCCATAGTGAGCAGGCCCTTCGGCGTTGCTCAGGACACACTTCGCTTGCTATCGTTTCACTACCCAACTGCGAGCCTGCTCGCAGGCTTAAATTTCATATTCTCGCTCCGCCCCCTCCGTGCCTCTGAGCTTCTGTGGCGATAAAAACCCGACTTGAAGAATCCGCCCATACGCGTCGGACGACCGCTCACTCGCAGCCTGCCCCCGCTTGGGCTAGAATCTTCAACTGGAATTTCAGGAACAGTTTTGGGAAGGATCCACATGCCCCTCATCCCCATGGTGATTGAAAATACGGGTCGCGGCGAACGAAGCTACGACATCTACTCCCGCCTGCTGAAGGATCGCGTGATTTTCCTCGGCGGAGGCGTCGATGATGACACAGCCAACCTCATCATCGCCCAATTGCTCTTTCTCTCCAACGAAGATCCCAAGGCCGACATCCACTTTTACATCAACTCGCCCGGCGGGTCGGTGTCCGCAGGCCTGGGCATCTACGACACCATGCAATACATCCGCTGCGATGTGGCGACGTATGGCATCGGTATGGCGGCCTCGATGGGCGCGCTGCTCCTGCTCGCGGGGGCCGACGGCAAGCGACATTGCCTGCCCAACGGGCGGGTCATGCTGCATCAGCCTTTGATCGGTGGCGTGCAAGGCGTCGCGACCGACCTTGGTATCCAGGCTCGCGAAATGGTCCGCACGCGCGAGAGGCTATACAAGATCATCCAGCACCACACCGGCCAGGACTACGACATCATCGCCCGCGACTGCGATCGCGATAAATGGCTGACCGCGGAAGAGGCTGTCGAGTACGGCGTCGTCGATAAGGTGCTGAACCACATCCCCGACTCTTTCGCCGAGTCCCATAAGAGCGATGATGAATAAACGCATGGCCAGATTCGCTTTCACAAGTCTGTTTGGCAGCGCGCTGGTTGTTTTTTCGCTGGCGGGGTGTTTCAGTCCGCGCGTCGGGGGCAGCCAGACGACGGACGAAGCGCTGAACAGCCTGCGCGATGAGAAGGATGAACTGTCGCGCGAGGTGGCCCGGCTGGAGGCTGATCTGGATCGCAAGCTGGCGCAGATTGATCAGCTTGAGTCGCAGTTAGCTGAGGGCAAGGTGAATGTGGCCGGGGTAAAGGCTGGAGACATCCCGCGTGCGGTGAAGATCGAGCTGACGCGATATTCGATGCCTGTTGATACTGATGATGATGGCAAGGATGACACGCTGCGATTACTGGTACGCCCAAGCGATCAGTCTGACAGAGCGATCCCTGTCGCAGGTGAGGCCGTCATCGCGCTGCTGGCCAAGCCTGCGGAAGGGGAAGCCGTGACACTGGTGGAGAAGCGGATTGCAGCCAAGGAGTTGGAAGCAGCGTATCGCAGCGGATTCACGGGCACGCATTACCGACTGGAAGCAGCCATTTCGGACAAGGCACGCGAGCAGGCGTTGCAGCCGGGCACGGTGCTGGTGGCCACGGCTGTGGTGACCGATGCAGCAACCGGGGCGAAGCTCACTGCGAGTCAGCCGGTGACGATTCGATAGTTGGCTTCATATCGCTGTGTTAGCGAGTTTTTCGGTGCCGTCTTCGGTAGGCGAACAGTGCGGCGATTCAGAATTGAATGTGCCATACTTAGCACGAATAAATGAGTACGAATAAATGTACTTCTCCCCTTTTTCTAGCCCCCCTTTTTCTAGCCCTCCCCTTTTTCTAGCCCATAATCGGTCTCCCTGCATTGCCACGAGTTTGTGCCAAAATACATCTCGCCGTGGTCTTTTTTAATCCACCGTGGGGGTCAGGGCTATGGGGGGCGTGGTCGTAGGCGCAGCCATGACCACGAACTCAGTACGTCAGAAATGAAATGGTTATCGCATCGCCCCCTTCGATAGGCTCAGGAACAAGCTTCGACTCCGCTCAGGACTTCGCAAGTAACCGTGCCACCCGTCACATCCGCCAATAAAGATGTATGGGGTTTATTATGCCCGGCCTGCTGCCGGATTCAATCTTGACCGTGATGTAAGACCTTTGTAAACTTTGCGGCTCGCTCCAGTCCTCATCGCAGGCTATTTTGGCCAGCAAAAGGACTGGATTCACTGTTGATTTGAAAGGCGCTGATATGGTTCCCTGTCAACGAAAAACGCGCACGCAGGGGCGTAATGGCCGCGCTCACCAGGCGCTCACGCCCGTGCAGCCGGTGACTTGCCCTTACAGCGGCAACGCCAAGCTGCCTCACGCTGCCTGTCCTGAAACCGGTTACGTCCCGCCCAAGCGGAATCGTCCCGGATTCTTTGTCTACAAGAAGGATGAAGAATAAGTGCGTATCGGCATCGACGTCATGGGTGGCGATAATGCCCCCAAGGAAATCCTCGCCGGGGCGCTTGACGGGCTCGCATTGATGCAGCCTGAGGATACTCTCGTGCTCATTGGCGACGAGGGTGTGATCAAGTCTGCCCTGTCTGATCGTGGTCTGGCTGATTCAGGCCGGGTTCAGGTTGTCGCCACGACGCAGGTCATTGCGATGGATGACTCGCCGGTGTCGGCTTTGCGAGGCAAGCCTGACAGTTCCATCGTGCGTATGGCTGAGCTGGCCAGTAAAAAGGCAGGCGATCAGCAGTGCGACGTGATTATCTCGGCTGGGAATACCGGGGCGTGTGTCGCTTCCGCACAGATGGCGATGCGTCGTCTGCCCGGGGTGCATCGGCCTGGTATTGCGGTGACGCTGCCGACCTTCTATGGCCCGGTGGTGCTTTGCGATGTGGGGGCCAACCCCGAGCCTCGGCCTTCGCACCTGCATCAGTATGGACACATGGCAGCGATCTTCGCGGAGCGCGTGACAGGCATCGACAAGCCTCGCGTGGCTTTGATGTCCATCGGAGGTGAGGAAAGCAAAGGCAACACCCTGGTCAAGGACAGCAATGCCCTGATGAAGGCTGACTCGACGTTGAATTACGTCGGTTATGTTGAAGGGCGAGAATTGTTCGGCGGCAAGTGCGATGTGGCGGTCTGCGAAGGCTTTACTGGCAACGTCGTGCTGAAGCTGGCTGAGGGCTTGTCCGACGGTGTTTTCCGCACGATTTACCGCGAGATCAAAGAAACGGATCCGACTTTGCTCGAGAAATTCGAGCCGATCGTCAAGAAAATTTACTCCAAGCATGATTACCACGACTACGGCGGCGCTCCTCTGTTAGGAGCCAACGGCATCTGCATTATTGCTCATGGTTCAAGCGTTGCCCGAACGATTACCTCCACGATCCGCCAGGCGATTGATTATGCTCACAAGCAGGTCAACCAGGGGATTATCGAAGTGCTCTCGAGCATGGAGGTTGCGAAAGAGGCCACCGCATGAATCGCTCCGCTTCGCGTCAGGTCATGCCTGCGGGTGTGAAGCTGGCCGGTACAGGTATGGGTCTTCCCGACCGCGTTGTGACCAATGATGATTTGGCACGCCGCGTCGAAACCAGCGATGACTGGATTTGCCAGCGCACCGGCATCCGTCAAAGGCGGATGGTCGGAGAAGGTCAGAACGCGCGCACTTTATCCGTTGAAGCGCTTCGAGGGGCACTGGATGCAGCCGGGCTGCAGCCGACTGATCTGGACATGATCATCCTCGCGACGCTTAACCCGGAGATGAGCACGCCTTCGATTGCCTGTCGCGTGCAGGCGGAACTGGGCGCGACCAACGCGGGAGCCGTGGATATCCTCGCAGCCTGCAGCGGGTTCGTGTACGGATTGAACTTTGGCTACAGCCTGGTCAAGACGGGTTTCTATAAAAATGTGGCCATCCTGGGCACGGAAGTGCTGTCGGAAATTCTGGATTGGAATGATCGGCGGGTCTGTGTGCTCTTTGGCGATGGTTGTGCCGCAGCCATCCTGTCAGCCAGTGATGATGCCAGCCAGGGCTGCCTGTATCAGACGATGAATGCGGACGGCAACGGGTGGAAAGAACTGTACTGCCCCCGTCAACCTCGTGATATTCCGGCTGATGACAAAGTGTTCAGTGGCACGTTCAACACGCTGCAGATGAACGGCAGGGAAATTTACAAATTTGCCGTCGCCACACTGGAGAAGTCGATCCACGAAGCCTTGGCAGAGACCGGGCTGGAGTTGGATGATTTGTCGGCAATTATCGTGCACCAGTCCAATGCCCGGATTATTGAAGGCGCGCGTAAAAGGCTGGGGCTGAAGGATGACAAGATGTATGTGAACATTGACCGCTATGGCAATACCAGCGCGGCCAGCGTTCCCATCTGTTTACATGAACTGGTGAAAGACGGCCGGGTGAAGTCCGGCGATCATGTCCTGTTTGTCGGCCTTGGAGGCGGATTGACCTGGGCTTCCAGCCTGTGGAAGCTTTGATCGGCCTGCAGCCGACGCAAAATCGGAGATCATCATGGAATCAACCAGCAGTGACACTGCCATGGAAATACAAACGCTGACCAAGCCTTTCATTCTTTGCCCCGGGCAAGGCGCCCAGCATGTGGGTATGGGCAAGGCTTACTACGACCAGTTTGCTGAGGCCCGCGCGGTTTTTGCCGAGGCCGATGACACTCTGGGCTTCAAGCTGAGCAGCTTGTGCTTTGAAGGCCCGGAGGAAACGTTGAACCGCACGGACAATGCTCAGGCGGCAATTTATGTGACCAGCGTCGCCTGCTTCCGCAGCTTGCAGGCTCGGGGTGAGATTGCGGGTATTGCGGCAGCGGCTGGCTTGAGCCTGGGCGAGTTCACGGCATTGCATCTGGCAGGAGCGTTTGACTTTGCCAGCGGGTTGAAGCTGGTGCGCCTGCGAGGCCAGGCCATGCAGGAAGCGGCTGAGGCATCCCCCAGCAGCATGGTGGCATTGATTGGTGCCGACGAAGCCAGTGCGAACGAAATCTGTGATGAAGCGAGAGACAGCGATGTGCTGGTACCTGCCAACTTCAATGCGCCGGGTCAGGTGGTGATCAGCGGGTCGATGTCGGCCTGCGAACGGGCGGTGGGTGTTGCAGACAGTAAAGGCACCAAAGCCACGATGTTGAAGGTGGCTGGGGCTTTTCACTCGCCTTTGATGCAGCCTGCGGCTGACAAGTTGTCTGTTGCATTGGAGTTGACGACGTGGCAGGCGCCCGGTGTGCCGGTGTATTCCAATGTCACGGCTGGACTGCATGAGCAGACGCCTGTGAGTATTCGTCAGCGTCTCGTGGAGCAGTTGACTCAGCCGGTGCGTTGGGCCCAATCGATGGAAGAGGCGGTCAGGCTGGCGGGTGAGAAGGAATTATCTTTTGTGGAATTAGCGCCGGGCAAGGTATTGTCAGGCCTGATGCGAAGAATTGATCGCGGTTGTAAAGTGGCGAATTACGCAGACGCAGTGGCTGAGCAATGGATGAACTAGGCGCAGTTGAGTACCTTGTCTGCCGTATGAAAGGATCACGGAAGGGTGGTTATGTCTGAAAGGTCAGTCCAGCGCGTTGCAGTGATTACCGGGGCGTCGAGAGGCATCGGCGAGCACAGCGCCAGGCAAATGGCTGCGCGTGGTCGGCGAGTGGTGCTGCTGGCGCGGTCGATTGATCGACTGGAAGCAATCTGCCACGACATTGAAAAGGCTGGAGGCAGTGCGACCTGTCACGTCTGTGATGTGACGGACCATGTCAAGCTGGATGAATTGATCGACAAGATCACTTCCGATGAGGGACGGCTGGATGTGTTGGTGAATAACGCGGGCATAACGCGCGACAACCTGTTGATCCGAATGTCGGACGAAGAGTTTGACACGGTTCAGCATGCGAATTTACGTGCGGCATTCGTGACCTGCCGGGCGGCGATTCGGCCGATGATGCGTCATCGCTTTGGCAGAATCGTCAACGTCGCCTCAGTCGCGGGAGTGGTGGGCAACATGGGTCAGGCCAATTATGCTGCGGCAAAGTCAGGGCTGATCGGCATGACCAAGTCCATCGCCAAGGAGATGGCAACCAAGGGCATCACCGCCAATGCGATTGCCCCGGGATTTGTGGATACAGCGATGACGTGTGATCTGCCCCAGCAGGTGAAGGACTTTGCGATCAACAGCACGCCGATGCGTCGTTTTGGCCAGCCTGAGGAAATTGCCGCTGCGGTTACCTTTCTCTGCAGCGATGAGGCGGCCTATGTGACCGGGCAGGTCCTGGCGGTGGATGGTGGTATGACGATGGCTTAAAGGCCTATGTCGCATTCAAACACTGTTAGAAATTGTTAGCGTTCGATTTGGCAGTCAATTTCAAGGCAAGTATAGTTTACGCCACGTTACGAACGTGGATATGGACCATAAGAAACCCAAGGCCAAACCGGCCTGTCAGAATTGAAGGAGCAGACTCCATGGATCAAGCAGCCGTCGAGGAAAAGGTGATTTCGATCGTCGCCGAGCAGATGGGTGTGGACAAGGCCGAGATCAATCAATCCACTCACTTTGTCAATGACCTGAATGCCGACAGTCTGGACACCGTCGAACTCGTGATGGAGTTCGAGGATCAGTTCGAGACCAACATCCCGGACGAAGAGGCCGAGAAAATCACCACGGTCGGTCAGGCCATTGAATACATCATGAAGCATGCCGAAGAGGCCGGTGAGTAAAAAAACACAACAGCGGCAAGGCTTTAACCGGTCTTGCCCCTCTTTCAGGCAGGAACACATTGGCCAGCATCCCCTACAGGCGGCTTCCCTGCCACGCCGCCTCAACGAGTTGCCATCATGACTGAACGACGTGTCGTCGTGACTGGCCTGGGTTGGGTCACCAGCCTCGGCTTAGACGTGAACAAGGTGTTCGAAAAGCTCCTCGCCGGCGAAAGCGGCGTGACGCTGATCTCGCGCTTCCCCACGGATGAGTATCCGACCAAGATCGGCAGTGAGGTGAAAGACTGGGATGCGCCTCACATCGAAAAGCGAGACGCCAAGCGACTGGATCGCTTCACTCAATTTGCCGTGAATGCGGCAGCGGATGCGATCATTGACGCAGGTATCGACTTTGCCAAGGAAGACCCCTTCCGCTGCGGTGCAGTCATAGGCAGCGGTATCGGCGGCATCGAAGAATTCGAGGACGGCCATCGCAAGTTTGTCACCAAGGGCTGGCAGCGCGTCAGCCCGTTCATGGTGCCCAAGCTGATGTGTAACGCCGCCCCGGGCAATGTCGCGATCCACTTTGGCATCAAGGGGCCGAACCTCGCGACGACGAGTGCCTGTGCCTCAGGCGGGCATGGCATCGGCGATGCCTTCAACCTCATCCGCCAGGGCGATGCGGAGATCATGGTCTCAGGCGGGACGGAAGCAGCCTTGACCCCGCTGGGCCTGACCTGTTTCATGGCTTTGCGTGCGATCAGCACCCGCAACGATGACCCAGCCGGGGCCTCGCGCCCGTTCGACGCTGACCGCGACGGCTTCATCCTCGGCGAAGGGGCTGGCATCCTCATCCTCGAAGAACTGGAACACGCCAAGGCCCGCGGGGCGAAAATCTACTGTGAGATCAAAGGCTACGGCCAAAGTTGTGATGGCTCGCATATCACCGCTCCCGATGAACAGGGACGCGGCGCGTCCGCGGCCATGAGCCGAGCGCTCAATGACGCCAAGATGAACCCGCAGGACATCGGCTACATCAATGCTCATGGCACCAGCACCCCGCTGGGGGATGTGGCTGAAGTGACGGCCATCAAAAACACCTTCGGCGAGCATGCCTACAAGCTGGCGGTCAGTTCCACCAAGAGCATGATCGGCCACACCCTGGGGGCCTCCGGCGGCATTGAAGCGATTGCCACGATCAAATGTCTGGAGAGCCAGACGCTGCATCCGACCATCAACCACCAGACACCCGGTGAAGGCTGCGATCTGGATTTCGTGCCCAACCAGGCACGTGAAGCCAGCTTCAAGGCGGCATTGACCAACTCGTTCGGCTTTGGTGGCCACAACGTCAGCCTTTGCGTGGCGAAGTTTGAAGGTTGATATTGGGTTACCCCGAACTGATGGCAGCAATATCGGCAGCGATCATGCGTTGAACTGCTGCAAATATCTGCTTTGCCTGCGATGCCATTTGACCCCAGCCCCTCGGTTGGCTTCAATATCAAATAGCTACCGAATCGCTCACCTTGATTGGAAACAAATGACGCTTCCTGCCTTATATCCCGTTCTGGCATTCTTTGGTAACTTCGGCACGACGGAGTTGATCGTTATTGCCATCATTGCCTTGCTGCTTTTTGGTGCCCGTCTGCCCATGGTCATGCGAAACCTTGGCAGAGGAGTGACCGAGTTCAAGAAAGGCATCAAAGGCATCGAAGATGACCTTGATGATGCTTCCAACGAATCAAAGGAAAAGCCAAAGATTGACGAAAGCAAGACCGATCATGCCGCCAGCCAATCCTCACAGGAAAAAGTGAAGGAAAGCCAGTAAGGCGCATGCATTAAGCAGGATGAATCCGAAGTCGCGTCCTGGGTGCCACGCCTTGACGACACACGAGCGGAGCGAGAGTGACGCAAGGTGTGTATATGAAGTTAGGTGGGGTGGCTGTGGATTCGCTGCAACGCGAGGCACGAGCGAGAAAGCGTAACCACAGATATGGCTATTTTACGAGTGTAATTTTTGGCAAGGTGGTTGCCGTGGCACGCAAACTCCTGGTCCGGCTCAACACCCTCATGCAACCATTCCACCAGCAACAAACACCGCCCGTGAGGGCCAATACAACTTACAAGAACACGAAGGACGCAGAAAGCGACATACGATTGACTCATCTCCTTGGCGTACTTCGCGCCTTGGCGAGAAACTGTCTCTCTGTTCTTTGTGACCTTTGTGCTTGATCTTGTGCTCTTGCCTTTTTACCCACGAGCAAGCAAAGTTCTAAGTTGCAACGAAGGGATCTGTAAGGAAGCGGATTTTTCTCGCCTTTGATGCCGTGCGTTCCAGCTTTCCTTGCCACAGCACAGTTTGCCTCGCAGACTCGGTCAAACTGTGGCACCCCGCTATAAATGACTTGGGTACGCTCCAGAAGTTTCGTTGAATACTGACTTCATCGCGTATCAATTCTCAGGCTCAAACCAGATCACCACGCTGAAGCGGATGGCTGCAAAGCTGTCGCCTGCACGCTGGCCGTCAAATTCTTCCGTCGCGAAGGTCTGGGAGTATTCACCGATCACATCGACCCGCTGGGAGTGATATGCCAGGGCCAACCCGATTTGAGCTTCGCCCACCACGGGCTTGGCATCGACCTGCTGGCTGGATCGGTAGTTGCTCCCTTCGAGGAACGTGTTGTGTTCGATCAGCCGCACCCCCGCCCGGCCAAAGAGGTAAGCGGAAAAGCCTGGTCTGGGTTCGCCGGTGGCATCTGCCAGGTCGATCAGTCTGCCTGGGCCGAAGTCGTCAGGTAAGTTGAAGCCGAAGCGTGCGGTGGCATCCGCCCCGACATAGCGGTGCACGGTGCCCAGCGCGAGATTCACCTGAGGCACCACCTGCAACTGCCAGAGACTGTCATCACCAAAAGGTGACAAGGCATCTGTCCGCCATTTCCGGCGGTAGTAAAACTGAAACGTCGGCTCATCCTTGAGTTGATGCTCCCAGCCAAGGGGATCAGTCCCGTTGAACGTGCTGTGAATAAATTCCTGCGTATCCCCAGCCAGCGAGGATGGGCCGATCAACCCGAGTTCGATCTGGTATTGCTCGAAGTTGTTTTCATTGGATCGCTGAAAATAAAGCCCGGCATAGAGGTAACCCGCGTATGGTCGATCATCGAGAATGGGGGTATCGACATCAATGTCTTCAGGCGTGAACATGAGCTGGCCGACGGTGAAGCCGACCGCATGGCTGTCGGACTCAAAGAAGCCGATCTTCTCCGGGACGGTGGCCAGCGCCTCTGCCCAATCCGCATGCCAGGCGACGGAGAAGGCAAAGCCATTGGTGTAATGCCGATCGTCGGAATCATTGGGTTTCCATGGCCGACTGTCATTCTCCCAGTAAATGTCCACGCGGGCCTGGTGCGTTCTTTCCATCGCCAAGTCATCAAGACCTGCCTGGACGACATGGCTCAATGAGAAAAAAACCGTCAGGATCATCATGTGAGTGATTGATGACTTGAGCATGCGATTGCTCCTTTGGAAAATGAAATCACGCCGGACTGCATATCAAGATACAAAATTGCATCCCATCTGACAGCCTCAACCTCATCATAGATGGCACATTCAACCGCGCGATTCCCACTACCCACCTTACAATCGGCTGTTTTCAACGGCCTGTTGAAGGTCAGGCATGAGCCGGGCCAGGGTGGTACGCAACGGGTTTTCCAGTTCCGGCAGGTCATCGACCACCGGGGCCAGGTCAACCACTCGTTCAAAGCGAGTACTCAGCCGATAGGAGAACTCGATCAAAGTTCGGCGAATCCCCGCAGGCGTGGCGTAACGGTTCAGCCAGTCATGTTGCAGCATGTGGTTGATCGTTCGACGCATGGCATCAGGCATCAACTCGCGCTGCTCAGCCAGGCCTTTGTAAACGTCGGCAATAAATTGTTCGCGCTGAGTCGTGGCATACTCAGACCAATCCAGACTCAATGGATAATCCAGCAGAATGTCAGCCAATGGGCCTGAGAATCTGCCCCACCGCACGAAAAGAGTCTGCTTCAATTCGATGAAAGCGGGATGAGTATCGGTCAGGCGATCGACCAGTCGATGCTCGCGGACGGCTTGCATGACTTGGACGGGTAAAGCCTCGGGCAACCTGCCACGCACCATGTCAGGCATCAGACTGCCCACCCAGGCCTGGGGCGTCGGTTCAGCCAATAGCAGATGGGCCAGGAAATTCATGCCTTCAGCGTAACACGTGATCAATGCTCTGCAGATTCAAATGATGTATATCCCGTGTGACTGTCCAGTTGTCCAAGCTCGGGGATTGGGCTATTTTGGTTCCTTGCACTGAAGGAAAACTGCGTGAGTTTTGAATTCATTGATCAAATTGAGCAAGTCGAAGCGGGGCGCATCGTGGCCTCGAAAACGGTTCGCCAGCACGCAGCTTATCTCAAGGATCATTTTCCTCAGTTCCCCATTCTGCCCGGCGTGCTGATGCTGGAAACCATGCTCCAGGCCGCGGAAAAATGGATACAACATCAGCGACCTGCTGAAGCAGAATCACCCCGCGGGACGTGGGTGTTGCAGGAGGCTAGGAACATCAAATACGGGCAGATGGTTCAGCCGGGCCAGACGCTCAAAGTTGAGGTCAGCTACGATCCGGGTAAAAGTATCGAAACAGATGGGTCGGAGCAGGTTCTGGCCTTTCGTGGCAAAGGTGAAGTCGATGGTGCGACAGCCGTGTCCGGACGGTTTACGATGGTGCGTTGCAGCCCACAACTTCCATGACAACGGAGAATAGATTGATGCCTGATCAGGATGAAATATTCAGCAAGGTTCAAGATGTGCTGGTCGATGCGCTCGGCGTGGATGATGACGAGGTCGAGATGCAGGCCAAGCTGGTCGAAGACCTTGGAGCCGAGTCCATCGACTTTCTCGACATCGTCTTCCGCCTGGAGAAAACCTTTGGCGTGAAGATCGAGCAGAGCGAACTTTTCCCGGACAGCGTGCTGAACGATCCCAAGTACGTGCAGGATGGCAAAGTGACGGATGAAGGCATGGCAGAACTGCGCCAGCGCATGCCTCACGCAGAGCTGGAAGAGTTTGACGCCAGCCGATCCATCGAGGACTTCTCGAACATCTTCACAGTCGAGACGATTGTGAAATTCATGCAGACAAAACTGGACGGGTGATCCGGATGGCAACGGTCGATGACATGCCGATGCGGTGGGTCTGGATCGACCGCATCGTTGACTTCAAACCGGGCCAAAGCTGCCGGGCGGTCAAGGCTGTGTCGCTGGCGGAGTTGCTGCCCTTTTATGACGCGCGCGATGGGGAAGCGACGCGCGACGAAAAGGCATCACCCGCTGCACCTTTGATTTTTCCGCAGAGTCTGATCATCGAGGCCATGGCTCAAACCTCAGGCATCCTCGTCGGGCAGGCACGACAGTTCGCGGAGAATGTCATCCTGGCCAAGATCAGCAAGGCCACCTTTCAAGGCGTTGCCCCTGCGGGTTACTGCCTGATCTTTGAAACCGGGATTGAACGGCTGGATGATGTCGGGGCGACCACTTCCGGTCGGGTCTTACTGCACGATCCCGCGACCGGTCATGATCAACCACTGGCAGAAATTGACCTGCTCTTCAGCCATGCTGACAACCTGCGTACCGGTCTGAACCTGCCGGACACGAACTTCGTGTTCGACGGCCCATTGCTTCAGATGCTGGCTCAGCTTGGCGATGAAACAATCGCAAAATGCAGACCGGCTGATTAGCGCACGCATATTCTGCCTTTGACAAACTACAATTGCGGTAACGTTCCGGGTGGAGAAGGCACCTGCCTCATGAAACCGGACCGTATCCAACGTCTGCTGCGATTGATCCTGCTGTTGCAAAGCGGACAGGCTCGGTCTGCTGAAGATTTAATGCAAGAGTTGCAGGTGAGTCGGCGGACGCTGTTTCGCGATCTGAAGGTCATCGAAGAAGCAGGTATTCCTTATGAACATTCCCGTCGAGAGGGATATTTCATCCACGATGAATTCTTCCTGCCACCGATCGATCTGACCATGAGCGAGACGATGGCCTTGCTCGTGCTGGGTAAGACCGTCGCTCAGGATCGACATCGCCCGATGCACAGCCCGGTCTTGTCGGCCATCATCAAGCTGATCAACGCCATCCCCGAACCCATGAGGCTGGCCTGTTCAGAAATGCTCAACCAGATCTCCGTCGGGCCTGCCCCGGTTGAGCAGCATGGCAAGAGCGAAGACCACTACCACAAACTCCAGCACTTCATCGAGGAAAGAGAAACGGTCATCCTCGAATATGCTTCGCCGATTGCCAAGCCCGTGCGCTTGAAAGTCGATCCCTACGCGCTGCATTTCAGTCAACGGGCGTGGTACCTGTTTGGATGGTCGCATGAACACAGTCAGGTGCGCATCTTCAAGCTGGCGCGGATTCAATCCATCCAGCCCACCGCATTCGAGTTCAAACCCCCAGCCGGTTTCACCCCGGCGGATAAGATCGGCAAGGCCTGGCGACTGATTGCGGAAGGGACGATTCACCAGATCGAACTCGACTTCAAACCACAGGTGGCGACGAACGTCAGCGAAGTGCGTTGGCATCCATCGCAGAAGAATGAGTTCCTCAGTGATGGCAGTTGCCGAGTGACATTTGAGGTGGACGGCCTGGAGGAAATATCCTGGTGGATCCTAGGCTATGGCGACCAGGTCATCATCCGTAAGCCTGCCAAACTCAAGCAACTGGTTGCCAGGCGACTCAAAGCTGCGGCTGAGCAGTATGATGAACGCTAAACTGGTTGGGACATCGACGATTGATATGGGAATGAAACGATGCTTAGTCATGAACTGATTCACCCCGATATTCTTCATGTGCTTGGCCGGGCCGGCCACTCTTCCAAGGTGCTGATCGCGGATGGCAACTATCCCTTTGCTTCCAAGCTTGGGCCTAAAGCGGAGTTGGTCAGTTTGAACCTCAGCCCCGGTTTGGTTTCTTGCACGCAAGTGCTTGAAGCGTTGGTGACAGCGATTCCGATCGAAGATGCAGCGGTGATGGAAACGCTTAAGTCAGGCCCGTATGCCATGACCGAGGATCCCCCGATCTGGGTTGAGTTTTCGAACATTCTCGCCAAGGCGGGATATAACGAGTCGTTGACGCAGATTGAGCGTTTCGCGTTTTATGAACAGGCGGGAACACCTGATGTGGTGTTGACCATCGCTACGGGTGAGCAGCGGATTTATGCGAATCTGCTGCTGACCATTGGTGTAGTCATGCCGGGCTAAGGTTGCGCACCCCTGGAGCAGGATGAATCCAATCGTCACGTCTTGGGTGCCACACCTTGTCGCCGTTCTAGCTACGCGAGAAGGGCGCAAGGTGTGTTGAATCATTGAGGTGGGGTGGCTGTGGATACGCGAGGAGTGAAGCGACGCAGCGTAACCACAGATATGGATATTTTTCGAGCAACATGTTTGGCATGGTGGGTGGCGTGGCCATCCTTCAGCATGGCCATGATATTCGGTGAGGTGGGAAAAATGAGCATCACGCCAAAGCGCCAAGACGCAAAGGACGCAGAGTTGGGATACCTACATGGGTGGCATCTATGAGCAAGGTTTGATCATATCTGTGTTAACTCTTTTCCAAAGTCCTTCGACAAGCTCCGGATTCGTCAAGAGTTTACACAGCCATCCGACACGGACTCGGTCAAACTGTGACATCCTGCGGTGAATGACTTGGGCACGCTCTAACTCAAGTAGATCAGCACGTAGTCCGCGAGAAATTCCAGGTACTTCGCCACGATCCAGTTTGCTGCCTGCCAGAAATATGTAGCCAACATGAAGATGGCGATGAAGCCGATCAAAAAGACACCACCTTTTTCAGGATCATTTAACAGTCGCGCGTAGCCGCGATGGAAGTTGGCCAGGATGTGAGATCCATCCAGGGGTGGAACAGGCATCAGGTTGAAGATCACAAGCACGATATTCGTCTCTGCAAAGATACGCAGGACAAAGACGGCATTGGTAACCAACGGTTGTTCCGCAGTGTAGATCAAGGTGCCATCGTCCCAGTAGATATAGTTGCCATTGGCATGGGCGACGACCAGCGCGATCGCCAGCCCGATCAGACCAAGGATTGCGAGGGTGACATTGACCGCAGGCCCGGCAGCAGCGACCCAGGCTTCGCCGTACCTGCCTCGGATACGGCTGGGGTTGATCGGCATGGCTCCCCACGCCAGGCCGATGATGAAACACATCGCCAGTGAAAATCCGCCCATGGCGATAAAGGGATTCAAATTCATTCGTCCAAGCTCGCGAGGCGTGGTATCCCCCAGCCTCAGCGCCATCCAGCCGTGACCCAATTCATGCAAAGTGATGCTGACCACCAGCGTGAACACAATCGCCACGTAAAGCAGTTGTGTTTCGTCTTTGAATGCCAGGCTGATGAAAAGGTCAGGCATGCGGATAATGTAGAGAAAATCCGCTTTTGCGTTTGTTCGTCGCTTAAGCAACTACAATAGGCGACCGGATAGACCATCATTCACAAGGATGTGAACCCATGCTCAGAGCTTTATCTGCCGTGTTCCCTGCGTTCATGCTCAGCCTTGTTGTAGTTCTGGCTGGATGCCAAAGCACCAAGCCGGACTACAACCGCCCGTTGCCTGCCGGTGCACCTGCGCTGATGCGAGTCGCTGCAGAAGATTGGCCCGACCTGTCAGAAGCCCTGTCACGGATCGACAGCGATGCTTTGCAAGCCTCCAGCCGGTCGTTGGCGTGGTTTGCCAAACCTTCCACGGTGCAGCATTTTCCGGTCGAGGGGATCGACCACGACCGTGCCAGGCAATCGACGGCGATCATGCACGCGATCCTGTCCAATCCGCGATGGTCAGCCAGCCAGAAGCTGGCTCGCATCAGAGCCGACTTCGACCTTTACCAATCCGTCGGCTGGAACGGAAAAGGGGTCGTGCTGTTCACTGGATATTACGCCCCTGTCCTGCGTGCCTCGACGGTACGCACCAACACCTTCCGCTACCCGCTTTACGAGATGCCTTCGCAGATTGTGAAGCCGGACGATCCCACTGGTCAGCACATGTGGCGGAACGAGGCTGGGCAGATTGTCGTGGCTCCGACGCGCAAGCAACTCTCAACTACCAATGTTCTGGCAGGCAATGAACTGGTGTGGCTGGAAAGTCCATTCGATGTTTTTCTGGTGCAAGTGCAAGGTTCTGCCCGGTTGAGACTGGTCAATGGCCAGACGATGGACATTGGTTACGCCGCAGACAACGGCCACGAATACACCAGCGTCGGCGCGGAATTGATCGCCGACAAGCAACTGGCCCCGGAAGATGCCACCTTGCCCGGCATCCGCAGATTCTTTACCCAGCGTCCCGATCTGCTGAACGAATACATCAACCGCAACGATCGCTTCATCTTCTTCAAGACTTACGAAGCCAACGTTTGGCCGGCGGGGTCGTTGGGCTTCCCTGTGACGGGTTGGCGTTCGTTGGCGACGGACAAGCGTATCTTCCCGCGTGCGATGCCGATGTTTGTCGAAACGACGGTGCCTTCGATGTCGGGAGGCAGCCGCGCTTTCAGCCAATTGATGTGGGATCAGGACACTGGCGGCGCGATCCGGGCCCCCGGCAGAGCAGACATTTTCATGGGCATCGGCCCGCAGGCGGAGCAGTATGCAGGCCTGCAGAAGTATGAAGGCGCGTTTTACTATTTTGTGGCGAAGCCCGAGGCTGTTCAGGCTTGGAGCAAGGTGATTTCCTCAGGCAATTGATTCGTCCAAACGCGACCGAACTCCGCAGATCAATCTGCTAAACTCGCCCCATGACGACTTCGATCATCACACTCGATGGGCCTGCAGGTAGCGGGAAATCCACCGTGGCCCGGCAATTGGCTCAACGGCTGGGTTATGACTTTCTGGACACCGGAGCCATGTACCGAGGTGTGGCTGCATGGACGCAGCAGTTGGGCATCGACCCGCAGCAGGAAAGTGATGTCATCGCTCATCTGCCTGAGTTTGAGATGGCTTTCGATTGGCAGACCGACCCACCCACGCTGATGCTCAACGGCCAGCGTATGACCGATGAACTCCGCCAGCAGGATGTGACCAACATCGTCAGCCTGGTCGCAGCCATCCCTCAGGTACGGGAAAAACTGGTCGAACTTCAGCAGCAGATCGGCAGGGAGCATCCGCGACTTGTGACGGAGGGGCGAGATCAGGGGGCTGTGGTTTTCCCCAATGCCCTGGTGAAGTTTTACCTGGACGCCTCGGTAGAGGTGCGGGCTCAAAGGCGAACAGCCCAGTTGCGCGAGCAGGGCATGAAGGTGGATGAACAGGAGATCAGGCAGCAGATTGCTGAGCGCGATCGCCTCGACTCTCAACGCAAGGATGCTCCATTGCGTTGTCCGAAGGGGGCGATTCGGCTGGATACTTCTGACATGACCTTATTGCAGGTGGTGGATGAACTGGAAAGAATCGCACGCAAGCACATCAACGGCCAAGCGCCGGGCGCTTTGACAGCCTGATTATGAGCAAAATGGAAACGGACAACGAAAAACAGTCCTGGCATATCCCGCTTTGGCGACGGATCGGTTATTACATCATCTTGCCGTTTCTTTATTCCTATGGCATGCTATGCCTGCGTTTCCGCTGCTTTGGGGTGGAGCAATTCCCGCAGGAAGGCGGCGTGCTGGTGCTGTCGAACCACCAGTCGTATTTTGATCCGGTTCTCCACGGCTACGGCATGCACACACGCGGTTTTTATGCGCTGGCGCGAGAGTCGCTCTGGAAGACGTGGTGGATGAGGCCTGTCTATAAGCTTTACAACGCCATTCCCATCAAACGTGGCGAGGGAGATCGCGTGGCGATGAAAAAGTGCATCGCCTTGTTGCAGGATGGTCAGCAGTTGCTGCTGTTTCCGGAAGGGACGCGCACCAGTGATGGCAAGACCCAGCCGTTGCAGCCGGGTGTGATGTTGCTGATTAAGAAGGCGAAGCCTTTGGTGGTGCCTTTGGCGATTCAGGGGGCGTTCGACCTTTGGCCTAAGGAGCAGAAGCTGCCCAAGTTGTTTGGTTCGATCCGCACGAAGTATGGTAAACCCATCCCCGCAGAGGAGTTGCTGGCTGTGCCTCAGGATGAGGCGTTGGAGCGCGTCCGCCAGGAGATCGAAACGATGCGGCTGGAGTTGGCGGCCATGAATGAGTTAACCAACGACCAGCGGAAGGATTTGAAAGATCACACCAAACCTCACCAGACTGGGCAAGGATTGTCCCTGGCTTCGTGATTTTCGGCTACGAAAAGTTGGGGTAGATTTCGCGTTTTGGGGTGAATTGTTTCCAGCAATATGACGATTCTGGTAGGGCGTTGGCGTAGGCTGTTGTCGCTTGACAGTTCATGGGCTTCGGCTACGCTACACGGCTCGCTTCGGCCAGATAGCTCAGTTGGTAGAGCACGGCATTGAAAATGCCGGTGTCCCCGGTTCAAGTCCGGGTCTGGCCATTTTGTCATCTCCCTCGCGATTCTGCGCTCCGGGATTGTCTTGAACCATCATTTCGATAGGCTTTGACAGAGTCTACCCATTAACCTGACTGAAAGGGTTGTCATGTTACGCGCCTGCATCATCACTACGACATGTGTCACCGGATTCCTCACAGGCCTGGCTTTGCTTCATGCTGCGACGACGACGGACTCGCCTGATGAGAACATCAGTCAGGACTTTAAGAAAGACGAAGCACTTTGGATCACCGACCATGTCGAGAAGATCAAGCGAATCACTCAGACGGGGAAGGTGGATCGTTACACCGATGCCATGCTCGAAGATGGCATTCACTTTAAGACGGGCAAGACAGCCACGCTTTCAGCCGACATCGTGCCGGGCAATTACCATTCCGGCGGCCTGATCGGTGTGCATGGCAAGGACACGCACATCATTTATGAAGGCCACTGGAAAGCGGATGAAGGGGGTTCCTATCCCAGCCTGGTGTTGCGCGATGGAGGGAAGATGACGTGGTCGGAAAAGGCCCATGTCGATTTTGTGATGCACCCCAATTATTTCACAAGGCAAATCTGGGTCTGGGGGGATGGCACCGGCACACTCGAATTGGCCGAAGGCTTTGTATCGGATCGAACCAAGGGGGCGACCGTGCCTGACGCGATGGGCACCATCCGCCTGGCTGGGCTGACGCTGGTAACGCATCATTCTCAAAGCCTGCCCTACAACTCCAGACCTGATGGTCGAGGTGGTATTTATTACAACGGGCACGTTGTCTTTGAAGGCAAAACGCCAAGCACCTGGTCGATTCAGACCAACCCCCATCGCTACGGTGCTCAGATCGACTTTGCCACCGATGGCACGATTGATTGTCAGGCACCGCTGACGCACAACGGCCAAATCAATGTCTGTCTGCCTGTCGGCAATGGCGGTCACTTCACCTCCACCGGCGCCTTCCGTACCACCAGCAGTAATGTGACCATCACCAAGACCGGCCCGGCCATGCTCTCACTGGAAGGGCAGCAGGCTTATGAACCCGGTGCGAAGTTGATCGTCGAAGAAGGCTTGCTCCGGCTGCATACCGACCCGGCAGAGAGCAGTCGACTAGGCGGGAAGTATGGCAACAACCTGCATCTGGTCGTGAAGAAGGGGGCGAAACTCGTACTGGCTTCGCCTCGCGTACGCCTGGCTGCCTTGACTGTGGAAGAAGGGGCCACCGTCTGGCAACTGGATGGCGTCACGCTGGAAGTCAAAGGTGAAAAAAAGGTCGCGGACGGCGCGACCTGGGTGAACGGCGACAAGTGAAATTCAAACTTGAGGGGAAAGGTCATTCCTCGCTCTTGGATTCGTCTTTCGAAGCTTCATCTGCGGGTTTGAATTCTAAAGCTGCGGAGTTGATGCAGAAGCGCTTGCCGTTGGGTCCTGGCCCATCATCAAAGACGTGGCCGAGGTGGGCGCCGGTCTTGGCACAGATGACTTCCGTGCGCACCATGCCATGACTGCGATCCTCGCGCAGGATGACAGCATCGGAATCAATCACTTGCGTAAAGCTGGGCCAACCGCTGCCAGAGTCGAACTTGCTGTCCGAGGTGAAAAGCACCTGGCCACCGGCTTTGGAGACATAAACCCCTTCGCGCTTTTCGTGCAGCAGGTCACCCGTGCCGGGGCGTTCGGTGCCCTGATTGACAAGGATGTCGTATTCCTCAGGGCTGAGGTTCTTTTTCCATTCTTCGTTTGCTGCCATGCCACAGGCTCCAGTTGTTTGTTGTGATTTTTCCATGGATGCGAACTGTCCTTCTGTTTGCTTCGCTGCTTGTTGTGTTTCGGATCGCGGGGCGCAGGCAGGTAGCAAGCAGCCCAGTCCGATGAGTGTTACGAGGCCAGTCATTTGGGGAATATTCATGGTTGTTGTTCTCCTGACTTGGAATACCGTTTCGGCTGATGAATTATTCCCCTGATCGTGCCCAATCTCCAATTTGTTGATGCTCACTCGGCCAGGTAACGGATCACGCCTTGGGCGATAGCCTGAGCCATGCGCTGCCTGTGCGTTGCGGAGCCGAGTTTACGCGAGTCTGTCGGGTTGGAGAGAAAGCCCAGTTCAATCAGCAAAGCCGGGGCCTGCGTGTTCTTGATAACGAAATAATCCTTCTTGCGGATGCCCCGGGAATCGACGCCGGTCGTCCGCAAGCTGCCTTCGACATACTTGGCCAAAGACAGCGTGTTCCGGGACGCCTGCCGGGCAATGAAGATGGTGTAGCCATTCGCATCGGCACGTTCAAATGAATCAGCATGCACAGAAATGAACAGGTCAGGCTTCAACTTATTTGACAGTTCGACGCGTTCGGCGAGGGTGGGGTAACTGTCATCATCGCGCGTCAGCGTGACTTTTGCCCCTGCCTGGCGAAGGATGGCTGCGAGGCGTAAAGAGGTGTCGAGGACGATTTCCTTTTCAACCGGGCCGAACTTGTTAGGAGCGCCGGGATCGCGTCCGCCGTGGCCTGCATCAATGACGACGTGGCCGGTGATTCGAACAGGTGTTTGATTCGCAGGCCAACGCGGGGTTGTTCCGGTGCTGTGGCCGTTGTCGAGCTGGACCAATGTTTCCTGATTGCTGTTGTAAGCTTCAGCCAAACGCTGACGGGCCTGGGTGGGGAACTGCTGGCTTAAGAAAAGTTGGCCTTCAGCAGTGGCGACCGGTCCGATGTCCACCGCTCTACCGTTGAGCATGGCCCGAGCATTGGGTGGCCCGATGATCAGCAGACGATGGTGCCCGTCGGTGAAAACTGCGAAAGCCCCTTGCGTCTGCTCCACGCGCAAGCCTGCCCGCTGAGCGGCCTGATACACGGAGAGATATCCTTGCGGGGCCGCGTTGGTGTTCCAGCCTTGCGTGTTGCCACTCTGGTCAGTCGGTTGATCAGATCGGCAAGACCCCAGCATGGCCAGCATGAGCAACAGCGCCAACGCAGCGATGGATTGGGGCGGTGTGGTTGGCTTCCGGAAAGTGACTCGGCTGAACATCATCGCCTCCTTGCGTTTCTTTATCCTCTATTTCCGATCAAGGAATTGTAGCATTTGTTATTCATTTCTCAGGTTTTGCGTCATGTTGCCTGAAAGGGCCCATCGCGTGGCCAAGTACACCGAAGCTAAGGCCAAGACCAACATCAAGGCAAGCAGAGAGAGCAAAAGCGTGATTGGCCAATCTCTGCCGGGCATCTGCATACTGGCCAAGACCGCAACGCCAGCACTGACCGAGCCAACCAGAATGCCAAACACAGCGAGCAAGGCATGCTCTGTGAAGACCAGTTGCATGATTCTTCGCCGGGTGAAGCCGATGGCCTGCATCAACGCCAACTCGCTGCGACGTTCCAGAAGATTTCGTGCAGCGACCAGACCCAAACCCACGGCTCCGAGCAACAGGCCGATGCCACCCAAGGCTTGGAGGATGGCAATGTAGGTATTCTCCACTGCGTTGAGTTGGGCCAGTCTTTTCTGCGTCGGCGTGATGACAAAGCCCAGATCATCCAAGGCGAAATTGAGCGATTGCACGACCTGCTCATGGCGGTCGGCCGGGGTGTCGATCAGGAAGCCACGATAACCTGTCACGTCAGGAAAGAGTTCAGTAAAAGCTTGCTCGTGAATGTAGATCGCGCCTTGCAGAATGCCCGGCTCGATGGCTGCAACGATCTTCAGCTCGATTGGCTGATCGGCATCATCCAGCAGTGTGATCGAGTCGCCCACTTGTTTTTTCAACACCCACATCAGCGTGTTCTGATCGACAACAGCCTGCACCTGCCGGGTTGGTGGATTTTCTTTGAGAACTTGTGGCGATAGATCGCTCCAGTGAAAAGTTGAATCTGTGAAGCGGAAGCGGCCAGTGAACTCGGTGGGATTCAAGCCGATGACGCGAGGCACTTGTGGCATATTCAGGTTCAGGCAACTGGCTTCGTCTCCTTCGCGAATACGCATGGTGGCAACATCAATGCCTGACCAATCGACTGAGCCTAAGGCAAGCTCAGTGCGCTGTTGAGCATCACCTAAGTCATACGGGGTGGCCACGCTGGATTGGAGCCAAAGTGTAAAGCCACCCGTACCTGATGAGGTGACGCGCGGGTCGATGGTGGAAGGCTTTTGAAAGGAAGCCACGCCGCCGATCATGAAGGTGCCGATGGCCAGTAGAGCGATGGAAGTCATGCTTCGCATGGGTTGGCGGTACAGGCCACGTACGGTCAATGAAAGACGTGTGAATTTGTGGGGTGTTGCATGACTCTTGCGGCTATGGGTATCAGTACCTGTGAGCAGGGGCACCGCCAGTAAGCCTGAGGCGAGAATTAAAGCGCCTGCGCCAAAGAAGGCGCCTGCAGCGGCCATGGCTTGGGATGGATCAGCCGTCATCATCAGCACGGCAGAACCCAGCAGACAAACCAAGATGCCAATACTCTTCCATAGTTTTGACAGGAGCGGGCGACTGGTTTGCCCCGTGGTCTGTCCCGGACTGCCCCGCAATGCTTGGGCGGCAGGTAATTTGAGCATGCGTCGGGTAATCAGCCAGACACTGATGATGCTGATGATAAAGACGATGCTGGCCCCGGTGAGGCAAGTCTGCCAGGGAATGTGCAATGAGATCGGCGTGGCTAGGACGACATCCTGCCAGATCGTGGCCATCGCCAGCAGATTCAATTCTGCGAAGCCAATACCCACTGGGATGGCAAAAGCCGAACCGATCAATGCCAGCCAGGTCGCTTCAGCCAGCACCAGGCGGTGAATTGTGGTTGGAGGTAAACCAATAGCGGAAAGTAAGCCCAATTCGCTGGTGCGCTGCTGCATTGTTAAGGCGAACAGCAAAGCAGTTAAGAGAAGTGCTGCAATGACAATAAAAAAGCTAAATGAAAGAAACAGCATGCCAAAATCCAGCGTGCCTTGAGCTCCAGCTAAAGCCTGTGCACGAACATTCGCCATGCGCCAGCCAAGAGAAAGCGGATCAACATTGGCCAGAAGGGATTGTTCAAGTTGACCACGCGATAGGTCTTGGCTGTAACGGATGGCAGTGGCGTTGCCATACCGATTCTGCCAGATTTCCCGACCTGCTTGAAGCGTGATAAAAGCCTTGGGTGTGCCGCGAAATTCGCGCCAATACACATCATCTTTCGGCCTGACGTCATACTTTAGAGAAAAGCTGGGTCGCCAATCACTCAACCGCGTATCCTCAGCCGGGGCATCGGGAAAGTCTGGCATTAACGAGGCATCTGCTGCAAGCCCTTCCATGGGAACTACAGCCGCCACCATAAACTGGCTGGACTGTTCGACCAACTTCCGCCCACTATCAAGTACGAAATAAGTCAATTCAATCTGGTCGCCTGTAGACAGGTTAAGGTCATCGGCCAACCATTGATTGATGATGATCTGATCATCGGCCAAGCCTTGCTCCGGCAGAACATAAGCGAAAGTCTGTTTCAGCGAGGCTTGATCGATAGCAGTGGCCATGGAATAAGGTGTGACAGGAACATCCTGGCCAACCTTGGTCATGCGATTGACAAGGTAGGTGTAAACCGTGGATTGGTACTGTGGGGTTGACTCTGCCGCAGCAGTCAAGGCCGGGTCAAAGAATACCCGCCGACTGCTGAGTTGCCAGATATCGCGTTGCTCTTTGGAGATGACAAGATCAAGATCAGCAAGTGTAAGCGACTTAGAGAGACTCGCATTGAGAGAGGCGATATCAGTAGAGGTAGCGCCTTGCTTATTCTTTCCCTCACTTACCAGCACAACATTGGCTGCATCCTCTGCATCCAGCAGCGCGGCTTGTTGCATCTCCTTACGGTTGATGAAGATATTCAATGCCGTGCGTTGATCGGCGCGCAATGAAAAGTGGCCGAACTGTTTGTCAGTCAAAATCTGTGAAACCGTGATATCCATCGTCGGGCCGAACAGGCCTGTCTTGGTCAAAGGGACATCGCGAGGCAGCAGACTGGGTGATTCCACCCGCAACTTCAGCGTGTCACCAAGTTGAACCCCCAACGCGTCGGCCAGTGCCTGATTGATCACGCAGCAACCATCGGGGATGGGTGTTGCTTCACCCCCGCTTGGTGCGAATGTCCAGAAAGTCTCATCAACCCCCATGACTTGCAGGTCATGCCGCCAGGATTGATTGCTATTGGCCCGAGCACTACCTGGAAGCATGATGACAGAACTCACACGCGCGCCAGAAATCATCATGAATCGTTGGCTGAAGCCCTGCTTAACGAAGCGGTCACCCAGCACAAGCCCGGCATCTATTTGGCCGATGCGCATCATCGCCGACTCGTGCAGTGACTGTCTTACGGAATGGCCGATGATCAACGAGGCAATAATCACGCCCCCAGCCAAGGCAATGGTTGCGATCATCAGCAGGTATTGATGCCAGCGATGCGTCAGGCTGCGCAGGATGTAGGTTCGACCGTTCATGTTGCCTTGTCCGCTGCCGTGCTGTGCTCATGGAGCTTCCCATCTCTAAGTTCGAAGTGGAAGTCCATCTTTTCTGCCAGTGACTGTGCATGCGTGACGACAATCAGCGCGACGCTCTCAGCTTGTTGCAGGTTGATGAGTAAATCGGCCAGACTCTCTGCATGTTCGTGATCCAGCGATCCTGTCGGTTCATCTGCAAGGAGCAGCCTTGGCTTCAAGATTAACGCGCGGACACATGCGACGCGTTGTCGCTCGCCTCCTGAAAGTGTGGCCGGGAATTCACCCATCCGCCCAGTCAGACCCACCTTTTCGAGTAACGATTCCGCGCGAGCCTGATCGTCTTTAGCCGACCGTTTTGATGGCGAAGCCAGGGTGGGTAGCAGGATGTTTTCCATGACGGTCAGTTGGGGCAGTAGATGATGCAACTGGAAAATCATGCCGATCTTCTGCTGCCGATACTGCGCCAATTCATCCACGGAGAATTGCTGCACCGGCTTCCCTTCAAAGAGAATCTCCCCTGAGTCGGGTTGATCGAGCCCCGCGATCAGGTTCAGCAATGTGCTCTTCCCACAACCGGAAGGCCCAATGATGCCAACCGATTCGCCTGCTTCAACTTTCAGATGCAGGTGATTCAGGATGTGGGCTTTCTGCCCGCCAGTGAGATTGAAACTCTTGGAGATGTCATGCAGGTGTAGCATGGAATTCATTGTAGGTTGCGATGTCAGTGTTTGCGGGTTGCCAACCCTTGCTCAAATAGCAGCATTAGCTTCTCTGCGGCAATGTTGATGTTGAAACGTTCATGCACTGCTTGACGTCCGCGATCAGCGAACAATCGATGTTGGGATTCGTTTAAGAGCAAGAGATGCCATTGATTGGCCAGATCAATCGTGTCATCCGCCTTGCAGAGGATGCCTCCGCCGGTGGCTTTGATCAACTCGGGAAACGCAGCGTGGTCAGGTTGCACGACAGGGACCCCAGCAGCCAGGGCTTCAAGAATGTATAGGCCAAAGCTCTCACCGTAGGTCGCCGGTACGGACAGAATTGACATCTGTCTGAGCAATTCGATCTTACGCTCGCGCGTGACGTTGATGTGCCAGGCATAACGATCAGCCAAACCAGCGCGATTCAGCTTCTGCTTGAGTTTGTTGATGAAGCGAACATCCTCTCCAGTTGCGGTGCCCACAACGAGGTAACGGGCATCTTTGAGCCATTGCCTTTCTTCGGCTGCGATCGCAGCATCGACAAATCGCGTTAACCCCTTGCCATGACATAGACGAGCCAGGTAACCAATCGTGGGATGCGTTGGCGAAGCGGGTTGGTCGTATCCCTCAAGAGAAATCCCGTTGTGGACAACGTGGCAGGAATCTTCAGCCAGTCCCAATCGCTCGGTCATGACGCTGTGGTAATACTGACTGACCGTGATGAGTTGATCAGCTTGTTGCAATTGCTTTGCCAGCAGTTCCCAGCAGTGTTGACGCCAAGGCTCAGGGAACTGATCTAAAAATGAATCTTCCCCCTGCAAGGTGACCACAACATGACAACCTGAATCTTTTAAAGGCTCGATCAACCCGGCAAGGAGTGCATTGGAAAGGATGGCTACGTCAAACTGTGATTGTGTGGCCAAGTATTGAGCCAGCTTCTGGACTTCCTTGGCCTGCTTGCCCTGCGAACCAAGCAAGGTGGAATGCGTCATCTCACCTAGCGCCTGCGCGGAAGTGCGGTCAGACCAGTGCGACAACTGCTTCAGCAACCAGGGGCGATTCAGCCAGTGATCCAGCCAGGCAGGAGTTCGCCGAAAGATTGGGGATTTCTGTTGCAGGTAAGCGTTCAGCCCACCCAGGTGAATGTCTTCTTCATGCGCGGTGGTCTCTTCGTCGACCAGGTGAGGTAAGTACAAAGGCAGCATCACGCAGTCATGGCCCATCTTGCGCCAGGCGTGGACAAGTGCGTTATCGCGCATGCAACTGCCACAGTAAAAATTAGCGGTGCCGGGCGTGAGTTGGAGTATACGCATGATCATTCAAATCAAGTGATCTATTTTCGGTTAAGGTTTTTACGGATCAGTCATGTGAGAGTTATTCATGGATGTGTGCCTATCCGAAGAAAGCTTTTGCTACATGAATTCCTGTTGAACTGGCATTATTCCTTCTCTTGAGCTCTCACTGGCCAGTCCACTTTGAACGCGAGCAACTGCCCATCTCGAACCCTGTCGGTCATGACAAAGATAGTATCGTCGGTGACGACAGGTGCTGCTTTTATACTGCCACCTACTTCGATTTGCGAGACCAACTTTCCATCTTTGATGCGCACAACATAGAGTCTTTCATCCTCGCAACCGACAAAGGCCAAACCATGTTTCGTGACTATGTCTGAGGAGACATTGTTCCTGACCGGCTGGTGCCAGAGGGTTTGCCCAGTTTGCACATCTAATCCGGTGATGGTGCGATCGCCACCAGCCACGACAACGATACCCTCCGAATAAGCGGGGGCAGACAGGTATTCACGATCCTCTTCACCAAAATGCCAGGCCATCTCCATCGTCTTTGGATCGACAGCAAAGACACCTCCTTTGTAGGTGCCAAAGCCGACCAGATCGTCAAGTTGGATCACAGGTGTGGCAATCTGCTCGCCCACCTCCAAAAGCTCTGCCACTTGGCCGTTATCTGCATTCACCTTATGCAGAAATTCATCACACCCACCGAAAAAGAGATAGCCCCGTGAAAGCAATGGCCGGCTGCGAACAAAGTATTCGGTTTCATACGCCCAGATGCGCTCGCCCGTCCTGGCATCCAAAGCATAAAGATGATTGTCATCGCTGCCGACAAGCAGTACAGGCCCCCGCGATGTTTCCACCACAGCCAGGTCACATTCGATCGGGCCTTGCGTTTGGTATGTCCACTGTGTTTGCCCGTCTGCCACACGCAAGGCTGCGACATGCCCTTGATCGTCGGCAGCAAAAATCAGATGATCAGATGTAGCCAGACCTCCCCCCAACTTGACGATCTGGTCTTCTCCTCCGAGTGCAGTCTGCCAGAGTGCCTGGCCGTTCTCGTCGTAAGCCAGTATCTCGCCTTCCACTGTGCCAATGACCAGCGTATCACGATGCCAGACTGCAGGAACAACCACTGCAGCAGGGAGTGTCTTTTGCCAGTCCAAGGTGATCTTGATTTGTGGGTTTGCGGGATTTTGCTGCCAGGGAAGTCTTTCATCTGAAGACGACCCGCATCCTGCCACCAATAAGCTGACCCCACATAGCAGCAGAAATATCTGGTGCTTACACATGTACAAATCATATGCCTGTTCGCGCTCTGTTACGAACGATTCGACCATTGAATAATCAGGTCAGGCTCCCGGCTGTGTTCCAGAATCAACTGCGTATTGGCCGCATCGCTGTGTTCGTAATGCGAGCGCGCGTCTTCTTCCGTTCGGCCACCTTGCACATGTCTGCGAATCATCCACTCCCTGGCCTGCTTGGTCGGCGTGTCCAGCCACCAGCATTCATTGATCACTTTACCTAGCCGATCCCACGGGGCATGATCCAGCAACAGGTAATACGCATCCCGCTCTAAGCTTTCGTTAATCAAGGTAGCCACATCGGCAG
>CAZJJN010000007.1:51200-90829 GCA_964546335.1 uncultured Phycisphaeraceae bacterium | reverse complement strand
GGTGCACATGGGGGTCGCGCCTTCCAGTTCAGCTGTGTATTACTACTTCGACTACTGGGTCATGCAGAATGCAAACTACAACGTCGTTGGCGTGGTCAACGAGCATGGCCGACTCAGCGAACGCTACGAGTACACGCCCTTCGGCCAGCGGATCACGTTCAGTGGGGTACCTTTGGGCTCCATCACGCAATACCCTCTCGTCCATCAACGGAACTGAACGCTTACCGATCGCAATTTCTGATCAGCAGTATGAATCGTTGCGGAAAGACCAGCCGGTAATCCCTTATCCGGCTCAGTCGTCCTCAGGTTCAGCTCAAGTTCCTCGCCTGCGGGGACGGGCTCCTTCGGCATCTCAATGTAAAGCCAAGGCTCGCTGGTCGTTGAATAAAGCAAGCGGATGTCTTCCTCGCCATCGTTGCGGACAGTGACGATTCCTAAGCGGTCACCTTCTTTGTCAGGCCTGAATGTGGCCAGCAAGGGTTGATTGATTCGAGCTTTGACGGTGATGGTGTATTGCTGGCCGTTGTCGGCTTCAAGATGGACCCGCTTCTGGTACGGCCCGACCATTTTCGGCGGGTCAAAAGTCATGGGTAGTTCCAGCTTGCCTTGTGCAGGCATCGACTTTCCGATGGCATCGACCTGCGTGCATTGACCGGCTGATGATGGGGGCGCCAGCCACCCTTATCACAAGATTGTTTAATCCGCTATACTCCCCGCGTTCATTGACCAACCCCCCGCAGTTTGGGCCTGCTGACAGCCGGCCTTACATGGAGAAATTCGCGATGAGTCACACGGGAAAGCCGGGCAACCCGGCAGTCGTCGGTTTAGCAGGCTTCGGCCTGACCACCTTGTTGTTGCAGATTCATAACCTCGGCCTGTGTTCACTCGGCCCCGTCCTGGCGATGGGCCTGGTGTTCGGCGGACTCTGCCAGATGATTGCAGGCTTTCAGGAACAGAAACTGGGCAACAACTTCGGCTATAGCGCGTTCGTATCCTACGGGGCGTTCTGGATCGGTCTGGGGATCATCCTCATCCTCAACATGCTCAGCACCAGCTTCGGGATGGACATCTTCAAGTCCACGGGCACGGATGTCGGCTGGTTCCTCGTCGTGTGGACGGGCTACACCGCGATTCTTTGGGTCGGCTCGATGCGGGTGCACAAAGCCATGTTCGTCACGTTCAGCCTGCTGCTGGCTGGGTTCATTCTTTTGGATATCGGTCACTTCGGCCCAGCGGTGTTCAACACCGTGGCTGCGTATGTGCTGATCGCTTGTGCGTTGGGTGCGTGGTACATGATGGCCGGGATCATTTTGAATGAACTGTATGGCCCGGTGATTCTGCCGATGGGTCAGCCTTTCAGTTTTGCGCGCAAATCACAACAGCCACCCAGCGTTGAGGCAAACGTTGAGGCTCCAACAGCGGAGGCTTTGCAGCCACAGGCGGTGCCTGCGGGGACGGCGTGAGGATCGCTGATTTAAAGAGTGCGGAACTTGACCGAGTTTTTGCATCGAAGCTCAATGGTCATAGGCATGCACACCTTGTTAAGTTCTTGCGACATTCACGTATCCTTAATGCGTCGTTATTCGTGTCGATATCTACTAGAACGCCTCCAAAATCTTTGTAGTGTTCGAAGCCTGTCCCTAAGGGAGGAGTCACCTCTACGCTACAAAGTAATGCGAAACGCGCTATCCACCCATGACTTGTGGCAGCAGATGCGCTTCAGCAAAAGGTTCGCTTTGCTGGCCTTGCAGTTGTCGAACCAACTCGCCTCGGTGGTAAGGCACCATTTGCCTGAGCACTTGTTCAAAGTGATCGAGTGATCGATGCGCAAGAACGCGTGGCGACAAACCGAGTTCGCGCAGCGATGCCCGGGCATGCCAGGTCATGCGCGAGACACGTAAAGTAAACAGGCCTCGTAAGCGCCAGCGACGCAAGTTGCGACGGGCAAAGTTGAACTCTGCAAATTCATGGGTCAGGCGTTCGCGGAGGAACGCGATATGCCCCTGCATGTCGTGTTGCAGTTGCGTGCAGAGCGCGGTGGTGCCAAAGTCTGGCCAGTTTTCGCGCAAGGCGGACAGCCATTCGTATTGCACGATCAGGCTGATGAGCATTCGCGCCATTTCGTAGCGTAAGCCCAAGCGTCTGCGAACAGCGCGGTAAACGCGATGGGGCAGGTCGGTCGATTGTCCGGATTGGTCACTGCCGACGAGCAGGACGGACAGTTCGCGGTCGTGATACTGCTGTTCCTTGATGAGCAGTCGCAGGCTTTGCACCAGTGCCGGGTCATGGGTCAGCGTGCTGGCGGCCTCATCGATCATCCACTGTCGGGCTTGAAGGTCAGCCGAGCGCACCAGCGAGACATAACGATGCAGAATGGGGCGCAACTGTTCCTTGGAGGCGAACGAAGCGGTGGACCACTGCCTTTTGGCGCGGCGGTGGCGGTTATCAAGGAAATAGCAGAGCCAGAATCGGCTTCTTGACCATTCCTGTTCGTTCATGACCACTCCTGCTGTACTTTGCCTCGTTGTCTGCCCTATGGTTGAAGGTATCGGCAGGGCAGGCTTGTCTGGTTGAGCGTTTCCGTCACAATATATCGGATACGCTGGAGAACTCATGACCGTTCGCATGGCATTGTCTCGTATTCTGATCCGGGAGACCGATGATACGCACATCATCGAGCTGCGCGAGGTGGATGGCGAGCGGGTTTTCCCCATTCTTATCGGTTTTCACGAGGCGGCAGCCATCGAACGCCGACTCATGGGCCAGACGCCACCTCGACCGTTGACCCATGACCTGATGGACACGATGCTGCATGCCTTGGGGGGTGAAATCGAGCGTATATCCATTGATGACTTGTCTGACCACACTTTTTATGCCCGTCTGCACCTGAAACAGGGCGATCAGCACCATGAAATCGACTGTCGGCCTAGTGATGCGGTGGCGTTGGCAGCGGCCCATGATGTGCCCATCGATGTGGCGGAGGCCGTGCTCGACGAAGTGCTGGGCAGCGGCGAATAAGCCATCCTGCGATTCATCTAACAGCCTGCTTGCAGCGTAACCGGCGTTGGGTACAATGTTTGGCTTACCCTTCACGGTGGCCAAGATGGACCGAGCCGCCCGCCACGAGGGTTTTGGTAACCCGCCAGCTTGTTGGATCGGGTTTTTTTATCGAGTGCGAACGGGTGAAAGCTTCGCCGACGTGAGGAAACGTCGAGGCCCGTTGCATCGTCGCACAACAGAAGCTTGCCAAAGGGAGCCAACATTAATGGCATCGCTAGTCAAAGACCTTATTGAAGCCGGCATCCACTTCGGACACCGTTCCACCAACTGGAACCCGAAGATGCAGCCGTTTATCTACGGCAAACGCAACAAAATTCACATTCTCGACGTCAAGGAAACGATCAAAGGCCTGCTCCTGGCACGCAAGTTCGTCGCCAAGACCGTCGCGTCAGGCAAAGACGTTCTCTTTGTCGGCACCAAGCGACAGGCCCGGGCCTGCATCGAGAAGCACGTCGGACCGACCGGCATGCCTTACGTCACCGAGCGCTGGCTGGGTGGTACGCTCACCAACTTCCGCACCATTCGTGAAAGACTCAAGCGACTCGAAGAGTTGGAAGCCTTGGAAGAATCGGGCGAGATCAACAACTACTCGAAGAAGATGGAAAGTCAGCTCAACCGCGAGAAGACCAAGATTCTTCGCAACCTTGAAGGCGTCCGCAACATGACCTCCCAGCCTGGTGCGATGTTCGTCATTGATGTGAAGCGAGAAATGAACGCACTGAAGGAAGCCCGCAAGCTGGGCATCCCGACCGTGTGTCTGATCGATACTGACAGCGACCCGGACTGGGCCGACATCCCCATCCCTGGCAACGATGACGCGATGCGTTCCATCGAACTGGTGATCCAAAGCCTGTGTGCCGCGGTCATGGAAGGCAAGCAGCAGAAGACGGCTCAAAGCGAAGGTACTGACACCGCTGGCGAAGCTGGCGACGCCAAGCCTCGCAAGCGCAGCAGGCGTGCCCAGTTCTCCGCGGATGCCCCGACGCCCACGGGTGACGGTGTGGACGTGAACGTCGAAGCCCAGAGTGATGAAGCCTCGACTGTCTCAGCAGCTTCAACGCCGGAGAAATCCGAGTAAAGACCGCTGTCTGACTTGCTAACTGAAATTGAACCTTTGACATAAACCTGTCTGGAACGGTAAAACCGACCCACAGGTTTTGATTCACCCCGAATTATGGAGATTTAACCATGGCCATCAGCGCCAAGGATGTAAAAGGCTTACGCGAACGGACCGGTCTGGGCATGATGGAATGCAAGCAGGCCTTGAATGAAACCAATGGTGACGCAGAAGCGGCCATCGCGCTGCTGCGTGAACGTCTGGGCTCAAAGATGAATGAGCGCTCCGGCCGCGAAGCCAGCGAAGGTGCGATTGCTGTCGCGATCAAGGGTTCCTCGGCTGCGATGGTCAAGCTGCTGGCAGAGACTGACTTTGCGGCTCGCAACGAAGGTTTCCAGAAGGCGACCGCAAAGCTGGCCGAACTGATGCTTGATGCAGAAGATGGCGAGATTACCGAGCCGACCGAAGCGATGAAGCCGATCATCGAAGACTTGCGCATCACCATCAAGGAAAACATCTCGCTGGCTCAGGCAGCGAAGATCACGGCTGAGAAGATCGGCCATTATGTGCACCACAACAACAAGCTGGGCGTCATCATCGCGGGTGAAGGCGACTTGGACGGCGAACTGATGACCGGCCTGTGCCAGCACCTGGTGGCGGCAGTGCCTCCGATGATGCCCGAGCCGATCGCCATTGAAGAGAGTGACTTACCTGCGGATAAGGTGGAAGAAGCCAAGGCTCAATTCGTCAAGGAAGCGGAAGAAACCGGCAAGCCTGCGGAGATCGCCGAGAAGATCGCGACCGGCAAGCTGGCCAAGTGGAAGTCGGATCATACCTTGATGGGCCAGGATTACATTCGTGACATGGACAACAAGAAGCCTGTCCGTGATTATCTGCCCAAGGGTGCGAAGGTCATCAACTATGTCCGCTATGCCCTGTAACCCCCGGCTGTGACTGTTTGAGATTTCAACGACCCGCAGCCAGGTGCTGCGGGTTTTTTATGGTCAGTCGAGCGCAGGCAACCTGCCGTTCGCGTTTCACGCAACTTATAATCACGCTCCTTCATGAGAGGTTCAGCATGGCTAAACAAATCTGGCTTAACGGCAAACTGGTCGATCAAAGTCAAGCAGTCGTGAGCGTGTTCGACCACGGCCTGCTCTATGGCGACGGCGTCTTCGAAGGCATCCGTGTCTATGGCGGGAAAATCCTCAAGCTGAGCACACACCTGGATCGGCTGTGTCGCTCGGCCCGCGCGATCCGACTGACCATGGACTACGACATGGACGCCCTTGAGAAAGCCACGCGCGAAACGGTCAAAGCCAACGGCATCACCAACGGCTATATCCGTCTGTGCGTCACGCGAGGCATCGGTACGCTTGGGCTTAACCCGTTCAACTGTGACACGCGCACCACCTTCATCATTGCAGACACCATTCAGCTTTACCCACAGGAACTTTATGAAAACGGCCTGGCGATCATTACGTCATCCATCATTCGTAACCACCCCAGTGCGCTGTCGCCTCGCATCAAGAGCATGAATTACCTGAACAACATCATGGCCAAGATCGAAGCCATCGATGCAGGCGTGCTCGAAGCGGTGATGCTCAACCATCAGGGCAACGTGGCCGAATGCACTGGCGACAACATTTTCATCGTCCGCGAGTTCGAAGGTCAGCCGACGCTGATTACGACACCCTTGCATGCTGGTGTGCTCGAAGGTGTGACGATGAACCTGGTGATCGAACTGGCGCAGCAGGCAGGTATCCCGGTGCAACGATTTGATCTGACACAGTATGACCTTTACACGGCTGATGAAATGTTCCTGACAGGTACCGCAGCGGAAGTGATCCCCGTGACCAAGGTCGATGGCAGAACCATCGGCAGCGGTGAGCCGGGGCCGATGACAAGGCAACTGATCCAGGCCTTCAAAACACTGGTGGCTGACGCGCCGGAAGATTGATTCTGCGCACCGATGCATTCGCGCCAGCTCGTATGCCCTAGTGTTTATGAAGCCACTCATGCTTGGTAGTGGATTGAGAAAGTAAGCGGTTGACATGACCACCATGACTCAGGACGTCGCATATCTCACTGGTGACCTGCCCGGCGTCGGTGGCAGATTGAAAGCAAGGCCTGAGGATTTCCTCGTTGAGGAATTGCCTTTGTATGAGCCTTGTGGCGAGGGCGAACATCTTTATCTGTTCATCGAGAAGCGCGAGAAGACGACGATGGATGTCGTTCGGCGATTGTCCAAGATGTTTGCCATCAGCAAGCGCAACATCGGTTACGCGGGACTGAAAGACAAGCGCGCAGTCACCCGCCAGATGTTTTCCGTGCATCTGCCAGATCCGGAGAAACAGCAGAAAGGGCTGGAGCGTTTTGTGCATACGCCGCTCAAACTGCTTTGGCATGATCTGCATACCAACAAGCTGAGACGCGGACACCTCAAAGGCAACCGCTTTGTGATTTACATTCGCGAGGTGAACCCGGCTGGTGTGACGCGGGTCAAGCCTATTTTCGACTTGCTCGAAAAGCAAGGCTTCCCCAATTACATCGGTGAGCAACGGTTTGGCTATCGGCAGAACAATCACCTGCTTGGGCGTGACCTGCTGCTCAAGAACTGGCAGGCTTTTCTGGATGGGCAACTGGGTCAGCCTGATGAGAAGTATGGCGAGCGCGACGCCGCTGGCCGACAGGCTTATGTGGATGGGCGTTATGACGAGGCGCTCAAGCTTTGGCCCAAGTCATTGAAGCAGGATCGCCAGGCTTTGGCTGCGTTGCAGCAGGGCAAGTCACCTGAGGAGGCGGCCATGTTCATTGATCGCCAGCACCGCCAGTTTGTGGTCAGTGCCTTGCAGAGTGCGGTGTTCAATCGTGTACTGGATGAGCGGTTGCGAGCGGGAACGTTTGCGCGGTTGTTGCCGGGTGACTTGGCCATGAAGCAGGAGAATGGCGCTTGCTTTGAAGTGGATCAGGCTGTGGCTGATGAAGAGAACGCACCAGGCGGTCGCGTGGAGCGGATGGAAGTTTCGCCGACCGGTCCGATGTGGGGCCCGGAAATGCAGAAGCCGACGGGCGATGTGTTCAAGTTGGAAGTGGAAGCATTGGAGCACTTCGGCCTGAGCTTGGAGCAGTTGATTGCGGCCGAGCATGCCACGATGTCAGGCATTCGCCGATCTTTGCGCGTGCCTTTGATTGATCCGGACTTATCCGCGGGGTCGGATGAGCGTGGACCTTACATTCGCGTGGCCTTTGAGTTGCCAAGTGGGTCATTTGCGACGACGGCGTTACGCGAGATCATGAAGCCTCAGGAGTAGGTAAAAACCGCAGGAAATCCCAAGGCGAAGGAATGTGACTTGTAGGATGGGTTAGGCGAGTCTTCGAGCCGTAACCCATCAACTGGCGACGTTTGGTATTGGGCTTCATTGATGGGTTACGCTCCGCCATTAGGCTTCGCTAACTCATCCTGCCTCCAACCCTTAGCGCGATTATGCTCTTGAATCCCGTACATGCGTTCGCCTTGCAGGAAATCCCTCTTCTCAGAGTGTGCCAGCGTCTTGCCGATACTATGGGAAGCAAATGGACGTTTGGCGTCGGCCTGCAGGTACAAAGATTCCGCAAAACTGGCGTTCATTTGTTAAAAAAGCGAACCAGAGCCGGTGTCTGCAACGTCTGACTCTCTGGTGCGTAGCATTCCGGTGACGGTTTGATGAAACTCACAGATAAACGAAGGATAAGTATTTTGAATCAGATCACGCAACGGCAACGGTGCTTCTTCTGGATGCTCCTGATCACCCTGACGCTCTGGGGCCTGACTCCCGCGACCTTGCAGGCCGAGGACAAGGCTGATGCATCGTCTAACTCATCTGGGATTGAGTCGCTGGCTTTGCACGGGCAGTTTGAGTCCCTGCTTGAGACGTTGAACAAGCAGGCCGACTTGAAAACCGCGCTGGGCCAGGATTTGAAAACCGAGTTGGAGAACTATCGTAAGAACAACACCCGTCGCCTGGAATCCAACCAGGCCGACTTCGACCGGGCGATGAAAGCCTTGGCTGAAAATCTGGAAGCGGGCAAGGTTGAAGATGCCATCGTTGAAGCGATGAATGCACGCGGCGCGACGCAGGATCGCGATGCCTTTCTCAAGAGCGAAGCCATCACCAGGCTGGTGACCGAAGCGGAGCAGGCGGCGAAAACCGCGGAGCAAAAGGAACACTGGATCGAAGCGACGAACATTTGGGCTCAGTTGAACCTGCTGTTTGATATGGATCGGCGATATCGCGATGACCTTCGCAGGGCGGCTCGCAAGCTGGCTTTGATCCGCTTCTATGCACCGGAGAAGTTCAAGCAGCTCTTCGTCGAACATGAAAAACGCCTGGGTGTGGATGAAGCAGAAATCGAAGAACCCAAGTTCTCGACTGACAATTGGGACAAGAAGGTCGCTGGCTCTGATGAAAGTATCTTGCGCGATGCATTGAATCTCGCTGCCCGTTTTCACGTGGCTCAGCAAGGTTACGGCCCGGCTGTGGCTGAAGGCATCAACTCACTGCTCGACCTGGCCGATCTGCCTCAGTTGTATGAGACATTTCCTGGACTGAAAGATGAGAAGAAGCTCGATAAGTTCCGCGAGCAACTCAAAGCCATGCATGGCATGGCAGCTAAGAAAGGCAAGCAGCTTGACCTGCGCGATACCTATGGCTACCTCCGCGTGATCGAGCAGATCAATGACGAAACAGTCAAGCTGCCTGAGGAAGTTTTGTTTTACGAGTTTGGCAACGGGGCCATGGCTTCGCTGGATGACTTTACCAACATCATCTGGCCTCACGATCTGGAACAGTTCAATCGTGCCATCACTGGCGACTTCGTCGGCGTAGGTATCTCCATCGAAATGCGCGATGGCAAACTGACCGTCGTCAGTCCGCTGGAAGGTACACCGGCTCATCGAGCGGGGATCAAGTCAGAAGATGTCATCGCCACCGTCGATGGCGAAAGCACCATGGGCTGGACCATCGACCAGGCGGTGCGCACCATCACCGGCCCGGAGAACACCAAGGTTGTCCTCGGCATCCAACGGGCAGGCAACAAGGACCTGATCGAGATGCCCATCAAGCGCGAGAAAATCGTGATCCAGTCCGTCCGTGGCTGGGAGCGTAACCCCAAAGGTGGCTGGAACTATTACGTTGATCCGGACAACAGGATCGGCTACATCCGCCTGACACAGTTCATGCAGCAGACCGAAGAAGAAATGACGCAAGCCATCTTCCAGATGAAGGAAGACAAGGGATTGAACGGCCTGGTGCTTGATCTGCGTGGCAACCCCGGCGGCCTGCTCAATGCGGCGATCAAAGTCAGTGACCGCTTCATGCGCGCCGGCCACGTTGTTTCCATCGAAGGACCTTTCAATCAACGTAACCAGCACTTCTCAGCCAGCAAGAGCGATCTCGATGTCGATCTGCCTCTGGTCATCCTGATCAATCGAGGCTCAGCCAGCGCGAGCGAGATCGTTTCTGGTGCGTTGCAAGCCAACGGCCAGGCTATCGTCATCGGCACGCGGTCATTCGGTAAGGGGAGTGTGCAGGAGCCGTTGCCGATCGACCGAGGCAACGCCCGCATCAAGCTGACCACGCAGTACTACAAGATCGGCAAGGAAGGCGACCTTCGCATCATCCATCGCAAGCCTGAGAGCAAGTCATGGGGTATCGAGCCTGACCTTGAAGTGGAAACTTCTGATCAGGAGATCATCGCTTTACGCGAAGCCCGCTCCAGGATCGACATCCTGCTGGACAAGGATGAACTGGAGAAGGTCGAAGGCAACCCTTACGACGCTTCGGAGATTCTTGAGAAGGGGATGGACCCGCAACTCGAGGCGGCCATGATCGTACTCAAGTCCAAGCTGCTGGCAGAGCAACTCAAACTCGCCAAGGCTGCGAAGGCGGAGTAGGTGAGGCTAGAGCATGCTCAAGGCATTGATCTTGGGGTGCCACAGTTTGACCGAGTCCGCGAGGCAAACTGTGCTGTCGATGCAAAGCCGTAACGCGCCGAGTGGCTGTGTAAACTCTCGACGAATCCTGAGCTTGCCAAGGGGACTTCGCAAGAGAGTTAACACAGATATTCTTAAATTTTGCTCATATCATGGCCATGCCACCGGCTCGTGGGGAAAATGGCGGACGAGACGTCCGCCCCACCGAAGAATCCGCTTACTCACGTGCGCGGCTCGTGGGGAGAATATCTGGGGTTGCACTTTGTCGCTCGTGCCTTGCTCCCGAGCGTATGCACAGCCACCCCAACTTTCGGCATCCAGACACCTTGCGCCACTCTCGCAAAGCCCTTCGACTGCGCTCTTGACTTCGCTCGTGTGTCGTCAAGGCGTGACACCCAAGACGCGACGAATGGACACAGCCTGCTTGATTTCTTCGATTGTTTGATCAGTTACGTTGCTCACCGCGCATCTGAAAACAACGCGACAAGGTGTTTCCACATCTTCTGTGAGGCCTGGCCTCGATGGCTGATGGCGTTCTTCTCTGCGGGTGATAATTCCGCGCTGGTGCAGCCTTGCTCAGGTACGAAGAACAATGGGTCGTAGCCGAAGCCGTTGGAGCCTCTGCCGCGCGCGTTGGCTTGATGATCCCCTGGCACGAAACCTTCGTCGCCCGGCCCGAGGATACGTCCTTCAAAAGTGCCTCGCACTGCAGCCAGTTCTTCTCCCGCAGGCACACACAAAGACATGGCACAAACGAAACGGGCGGTGCGTTTTTCAGTCGGCAGATCGGCCAAAGCCTGCATGAGTTTCAGGTTGTTGGCCTGATCGACTTCGCTTCGCGGGCCTGTGACGTTGGCGTATCGGGCGCTGTGAACCCCGGGCGCACCAGCCAAGGCATCCACCTCCAGGCCGCTGTCATCGGCCAGGCAATGCAACTTCGAGTGTTTCGCGTAATAGGCCGCTTTCAACTTGGCGTTGCCTGCAAAGGTAGGTTGATCTTCCTCCGGCTCGATGATGTCCAGGCCGATGTCGCGCAGGCTGAGTAACTTGATCGCCGGGCTGGATGACTCAGCCAATTGCGCGAAGACTGCCTGGATTTCTTCGATCTTGTGCGGGTTGGAACTGGCAACGAGAATGTTCATACGGAGAGTTTAATGGATCACGCAAATAGGACGTGATTATGCATGCGCTTGCTGCCACATCTTGAGTAGCGATTCGAGGGCCGGCGTCATCCACTGAGCATGCCAGACGTGGGGCGTGCGTTGGTCATTGCTACCAAGGTAAGGCACACCCGCTTTATCGAGCATGGCGGTGAAGCGGTCGATGTGTTGGCGGAACAGGTCGTAACCCGCTACATAAATGCGAGGCTTGCTGCGAAAGGAATCATCCACTTTTCGCAGCAGTGTGGGTGGGCGGTAACCGGACAGATGTTCTGCATCTTCAAAGACATGGTCCATCTGCCAGGATTTTTCGATGCGATCGACGATCAACGGCGAGTCCCATGCCGCAGCCGCAACAAAGCGCTCGGGATTGCGCATCAGCAATGACAACGCTGCGAAGCCGCTCTTGGAAAAACCAAGCAGCAGATGATCGAGTGTCGTGGCGGGCATCACCTCTGCCAGTAGTTCCTCGCAGACTGGCAGGACGATCTTGCTCAGGTAGCTGCCTTGAGCGTTGGCAGGATCGCGCGGGTCATCCACCAGCCAGGGGTACAAGGACGTGGTGCAGCAGGCGAGACAGACGTTGTATTGTTCAGCCCAGTTCTCAGCGATGGCGACTTGAAGCGGATCCCCAAACGCGTTGTAGCCGTCGGGTTCAACAGGCAAGAGATGCACCAGCGGGATGCGCCCGGCTTGAACATTTGGTTTGGCGGGCCAAAGCAGGCGCAGCGTAGTAGGCTGCGATTGATAGCTGGTCTTGAGTCGCAGCAGTTTGCTGTGGCCGGGCGCGCTACTGATTGGCCTCGATTCGAGGATGTCCAAATCCCTGATCATGGATATATGGTCGCGACCTTGGGGTGGGGGTCAAATTGTCATGGGATTGATCGCGCAGTGAAAGACCCCGGCCTGGCGGGGTCTTGGGGGCAGGGCGAACGCATGTAGGGAACTCAGGATCGCAGATCGCGCTGAGCATCGGAGGTAGGATGGGTTAGCGGAGCCACTTGGCGGAGCGTAACCCATCAATGAGGCCTTTGACCAAGCATGCGCCGGTGATGGGTTACGGCTCGAAGACTCGCCTAACCCATCCTACAAGCCACATGCGTTCGCCCTGGGTCTGGGGTGGTTTCTTTGCTTTCCAGCTTTAATCGCCCATGGCCGGGTCTGGCTCGAGTTCTTCATTCTCCTGAGGCTTCTTGGGCAGCAGTTTGTCATGATGCTTGGAGAGGTAGTAGAAGAAGCTGGTCTGTGCCTGGTCGCCCAGCGCGAAAGTGAACGGCACGCGCGAGCCGCCGCGCGGCCAGTCTATGCCCTCCAATTCAAGGGTGTTGAACTCAAATGAGAATGACTTGCCCGGTTCGATCTCAACGGGAGTTGGCCCTTGAGCCATCCGCCGCATTCGGGACAGATGCTCGAACCACTTAGTCTGCGGACGGAATACGGGCTTGCCGTAGTGTAGCACAACGAGTGATTCATCGACGAGTACAAGGTTGGGGTCGTTTTGGATGGCCAGGACTGCGGGTACTTGCAGTTTCTTATCTGTCGTATTCCTGAGGGTGATCTTGAACTTGCCGTTGCCATAGGTATTGACATATTGCTTGGCATCGTCAGGGATGATCTGCTCGACTTCGAAAGTCACGCCCTCGGGCATGGCAAGGATTGGGCGATTGGTCACCGCACAGGTTGGCCTGAGCATCTTGTCCTTGATCCAGTTGTTGTAATGTGCTGGCCATTTGAAACCATCGACTTCCGCCCAAGGCGACACAGGCTTGCCTTCCATATTCAGCTTCCAGCCGACGGGTAGGGAGGTGGCTTTCTCAGCCAGTTTCAGCGTGTCATCGTCGCCTCGGTATAGTCCTTCAATGACATGCATCGTGCCGCCTGCATGAGCCTGCGTACTGACTGCGAGCACCAGTTTGTCGCCAACGTTTGGCAGTGAGTCGCGATCAAGGGTCATGTAGCGGAAGTCGATGTCCTCGACCTTGCCTTCGACTTTGCCTCGCAACAGTTTGGCATCTTTCTCGACGGAAAATTGCATGGCATAGCGCGGGGGCATGCTCATGGTCGTCATCAACATCTCTGTCCTGGCGACGGTTATGACCATGACCATCTCGCCCTGGTTCAGGTCTTGCCAAACTCTGGTTTCTGCTGAGTCCGCCTGTCCGTTGCCTTGGTCAGGCTTCTCGATGATGCGGGTAGGCGGGCCGGGCTCAACAGGTTGCACCGGAGGGATCGGCTCGATGGGCAGGATGATGGGGCGATCAGGATCAATAGGCACAGGACGAAGGACTGGCTCTTCCAAACCCGTGCCACACTTAATCAACACCGGGATTTCCTTAGGCTGTTGAGCGGGTTTCTCTTTGTTTGCGTTGGCGGGTTCGTCGCCAACTCCCACGGCCCAGACTTGTGCCGTCAGTCCGGCTACCGCCAGTATGGTCATCCAATTGCATTTCATCATGTTGCTCCAGTTGTGAATCAGTCGAAGTATCGGCTGTCACTTTTTAGACGAGTCATGTCGCGCTTTGTTCCCAGCAACTCGATTCTCCATTGACTTTTGTCCCAAAAAAGAGACAATTAAGTGTGGTGAATATATGCCTGAGGCGCAACCATTCGTAAAGATAAGCCCTGTCTGGCTTTGGGGTATCCCCATCGTCCTGGCTGGGGCGATGCTCGCTTTGATCCTGACCTGGCTGAACCTGGGCCCGGCTGAGGCGGTTTCGCTGCGCCTGCCTGTCGAATATGACCGAACCCAGCCGACCGAAACATCGCGCTCGTATCACGATGGCCAATGGACACCAGGCTTGGGCACACCGGCTGAGTCAAGCGGAGCCTGGCCTGCATTTCGTGGCCTGAATCGCGACAACATCGCCAACTGGCCGGGCAAAATGACGGAGCAGTTGCCTGCGTGGTCGCTGCCTGTGAAGTGGTCCGCCAAACTCGGCGAGGGTTATGCCGGGGCTGCCGTGCACGCTGGCCGAGTGTATCTGACGGACTACGATACCCAGGCGGAGATGGATGTGCTTCGTTGTCTGTCGCTTGCCGATGGACAGGAGATCTGGCAATACGCCTACCCCGTGAAGGTGAAGCGGAACCATGGCATGAGTCGCACGGTCCCGGCTGTGACGGAGGACTATGTCGTCAGCTTCGGGCCTAAGTGTCATGTGCTGGTGTGTGATGCGAAGACGGGTGAGAAGAAATGGATCGTTGATCTCGTGGAGAAATATGGCTCGGTCGTGCCGCCCTGGTATGCCGGGCAGTGTCCGCTGATTGATGAAGGCAAGTTGATTCTTGCCCCGGCTGGGCCGAAGGTGATGTTGACCGCGGTTGATCTGGAAACAGGCGAGGAGATCTGGCAGACGCCAAACGATTTCGGCTGGAAGATGAGTCATGCTTCGGTCATGCCCATGACCTTGGCGGACGGGCGCAGGAGTTATGTGTATGTCGCGGCTGGTGGCGTGCTGGCGGTTGATGCGAAGACGGGCAAGGTGTTGTGGTCAACAGATGCCTGGCAGATCAAGGTAGCGACGGTGCCTTCCGCTGTGCCGGTGGGAGGCGACCGTGTTTTACTGGCTGGGGGATATGGGGCAGGGGCGATGATGTTGCGATTACTGCCTGAGGGGGAAGGCTATCGTGCGCAAGTGGATTGGCAGGTGGATCAGAGTGTTTTCGGTTCCGCGCAGCAATCGCCGATCTTTGCTGAGGGACATTTGTTTGGTGTGCGGCCCAGCGGTGAATTGGTTTGCTTGAATTTGGAAGGGAAGGAAGTTTGGACATCAGGTAGGGCGGAGCGATTCGGACTTGGGCCTTATCTGGTGGTGGGGGATCAACTGCTGGTGATGGATGATGACGGCGTCTTGACCGCAGCGCGATTGACCATCCGCGGCTATGAAAAATTGTGGTCGGCTGATGTGTTGGACGGGCACGACTCTTGGGCGCCCATGGCTTTTGCGGATGGGTTGCTGCTGGTGCGCGACCTGACCGAGATGCGGTGCGTGGTGTTGGGAGAGGAGTGATGCTAGAGTTGCAACATTTCAAGCATCAGATAATCGTGTTTTGGTAAAATCCAGTTATGCCAACAGTTTTAAGGATTGGACCCTATCGATTTCATTTTTACTCAGATGAGAAAAATGAACCTGCGCATATCCATGTCAGATCGGCTGGGTGTGAGTGTAAATTCTGGTTGGAACCGGAAGTGAAATTGTCGCGAAATGCCGGATTTCACGCACACGAATTGAGAAGCATTGAGACTTTGGTTTTTGATAACTATGATTTATCTAAGGAAGTCCTATGATGAATATCACACCCGATAACACCACCCCCGACGAAGCTGCTGCTGTTCGGGCTTGGACAGAGGGCCGTATGGTCTTTGTCGAATTGCATGATGGCCGAATTGTTGGCTTCCCTGCGGATCGTTTTCGTATTCTTTCAAAGGCAACGGAGGAACAACTATCCAAAGTCAAAGTTGAAGTGAACGGCTTTGCCTTGAGATGGGAAGAACTCGACGAAGATTTAACCGTGCCCGGCGTTGTTGCTGGGCGTTTTCAATTGCCTTTGAATGACAAACTTGCCTCGTAAGTCAGTACCTTTGCACTCCACTTGACTCTCCCCTCATTTTCCGGTGTCCTATGTCTCCACCCCCAACCAGGAGATCAAAGACCGATGGCTTACGTGCTTCCTGTCAAAACCCACAACCAGATCGTCAACGCTGCCTACCAGAAACGAGGCTACACTGCCGACGAATCGCAGCAGGCGGCCCGTTTTTGTGAACTGGCTGCCTGGCATGGCATCAAAACCCACAACGCGCTCAAAGCCTTGCACCTCGATCATCTGTTCGGCTCGGGCAACACCACCAACCCCGGCTGCGTGCCCGGCGCGGCCATCGTCAAGAAGCAGAGCAAGTTCGAAGCCTGTCAGAAGTGGGATGCGAACAAAAAACTTGGCCAGGCGGTTGCCTTCGAAGCTATCGAGGCTGCGGAGAAGCTTGCGGACAAATATGGCGTGGGCATCGTCTCCGTCGATCAGGCCTTTCACTACTTGTGGGGTGGCGGTTACGTAATGGAAAGTGCCAAGCGTGGTTACATCGCTTACACCAACTGCACGGCTGCGCTGGCTGAGGTGGTTCCGTTCGGTGGCAAGTTCGCGACTCTGGGCACCAACCCGCATTCGTGGGGCTTTCCCACGACTGAAGCGGTCGGCTTCCCGATCGTGATCGACTGGGCGACCAGTACCGTCGCGATGGGTCGCGTTCAACAGTTCAAACGCGAAGGGATGGAGCTGCCTCCGGAAGCTGCGGTGGATAGCGAAGGCAATCCGACGCGCGATCCCAACAAGGTGGCGGCCTTGCTGCCTTTCGGCAGACACAAGGGGTATGGCTTGTCTCTGATCAATGAACTGGTGGCAGGTTTCATTGGCGGTTCGCTGCCGACGTTAAGAAGTCGGCCACAGGACATCCCCGCCAATGTGAAAGGCGAGAAGACCACGCCAAACTTCTTCTTCCAGGTGATTCATCCGGACGCGATGAACTGCGGCGCGTTTGCGCAGCAGCGTAACCAGGCCCAGAACGTCAAGGCTGTGATCGATGACATCATGGGCCACGGCAACCGCGAGACGGGCAACTGCATCCTGCCCGGCGAATTGGAAGCCAACGCAGCAAGGCAAAGCGAGCAGGCAGGGGGGCTGCTGTTTACCAAGGCTGAGATTGATGAGTTTGCCGAGGTGGCCGAGGAAGCGGGTGTGAAGTTTGAGGCTGATTCGCTCAAGCAAGTGAATGGATGAGCGGATGACTGAATTTTGACAGTGGTTTTTGCTGGCTGGCGTCTTTCTTTTGTAAAGGTCGCGACTTTTCGCATGAGATCAGCACATCACAAAGGGATGGTCATGAAAAGCTTGGGCAACTTGATGGTCGTGGGGTTGATGATTCTGGCTGGGTTTTCGATGCAGGCAGAGGCGAAGCGTGAGTTTCAGCCGTTGGTTGGCAGCGGGGGGGCCGCTCAGGCTGGTGAAAACGGCTTGATCAATAAGGATGGGGCCTTGAGCAGCATCGCTGACGATGTCAGCAAGCTGGCGACGTTTTCGCTGATCGATGGCAAGGTCAGGCTGGACCGGGAACATATTGAAAAAGAAGCGGAAAAGCTGGGCGGAAATAACAACAACAATCAGCCCAATGCCCCGCGCCAGATCATCATGCCCAACGGCCAGCAGATTCAGATTCAAGCGCGTGGTTTCGGCGGCCAGCAGGATGATTCGTCCTTCACCAGGCTCTTTCAAGAAATTGCCTCGAAAGCGGGTGGCCGAGGCTTCAGCTCCATCACGGGTATGGATCATGTCAGTCGATCGTTCAAGGGAAGCCAACTGCAAGGCTCGCTGGAGGCATCAAGCGACAAGGAAGGGTTGGTCAAGATTGACTTCACTGAGTTGGCTGGCAGCGAGAGAGTTTTGGCTTTCAGTGACTTGCCTACTGGTGTGACCAGAATCGCAATCTCGGACAAGTCTGCGAACATACTGATCCTGACCCAGGCCAACGATGGCGGGGTTTCACTGGTGCTTGTGGATGATCAACAACCCCTGGCCATCAAAGCTAGGAACCTGGCAGAGCTTTATCGCGAGCACAGTGACATCATGGCCAAACGCGTCTTGCCTGTGTTTGAACAGGTTGGTGTGAAACTGCCACCTCATCCGATGGATGACCGCATCATCGCCGGCGTGCTGCAGTCGCTTCGTCAGGATAAAGTCGAAGAAGCCAAACAGGCTGAGAAACTGATCGAGGAACTGGAAAGCGATGACTTTGCCACACGCGAGAAGGCTGAGAAAACGTTAATGGAAGAGTACCACCGTTACGGCGCTTACATTCAGGCAGCCAAGGAAAAAGGGCAAGGCTCCGCGGAGTTGATGAATCGGCTGGAGAGCATCATCAACAAGGCAGGCCCGGTCATCGCGAAGTTGCCTGACCTGGTAAAGCAGTACGGCCTGCTCGATGATGTGAAGTACCTGCAAAGCATCCTGCCCAAGGTGGCAGAGAAGGATCTGCCTTTGCTCGAGCGACGGTTGAAAGAACTCCAGAAGCAAGCTGATGACGCGATGGCCGAGTGATCGCGCCTGAAACTTTTTTCCCAAACCTTATCTTTTCAAGTCTTTTGATGCGATGAATCAAACACTTTTGCCTTGCGCAATGGGCCTGTTTTATTGCTATTTCCAATCCTCCCGATAAAATAAAGACTATATTGTGCTCTGTTCAACTTGAGGCTCAAATATCACCTCTCCCGACCGCCAGGCAAGGAAAGGCATGTCATGGCCGATGCAAAATCAACAGGTCAGCCCACCGGGCCGACTCGGCGGGAGATTCTCAAAGCCGGGGCCGCTGGAGCGGGGCTGATCTCCCTTGGCCTGCCTATGCTGACCGGTTGCGGGCAGGGCGACTCTGTGCCTGACAGTTACCGCTTTGACATTGCGGAAGCAGTAGCAATTGACCCGGCATTGATAACCTGGGAGCAGATTGAAGAGCGTGACCTGGGTTTGATCAATGCCAGCGATGCGGTCATGCTGGACTCGATTCTCGCAGTGGCACACGAACAAAGCGTTCAGCTACATGGACTGGCAACGGGTGAGACGCAGACGCTTCCCATGCCCGGGCAGGTGACCGCATTGGCGGCAGAAGGCAAACGGCTGTTGGTGGCTTTGAAAAGTCGCGTGCAGCTTTGGGAAGAAGGAGCGATCAGCGATGCCTGGCCTGACCTTGGCGAACAGGCATACATCACCTCCATCACCAAGGCAGGGGATGACCTTTACATCGCGGATGCCGGCCGACGCAAAGTGCGACGCTATCGTGCCCATGATCTGGTCTGGGAACTTGATGACTTTCTGGTGCCCAGTCCTTACTTTGACCTGGCTTTTCAAAATGACCTGCTGTGGGTGGCCAACTCAGGCAAGCACGCCGTGGAAGCTTACGACTCTGCTGGCGAACTGAAACAGTCATTCGGCAGCACGGGGATGAAACTCGACCAGTTCTGTGGCTGCTGCAATCCGTGTCATTTTTTGATGCTCAGTGACGGCAGGTTTGTCACGGCTGAGAAAGGTTTGCATCGCGTCAAGGTCCTTAAGCCTGATGGCAGCCTGGATGGGGCGGTCGCAGGAGCAGAGCACTTTGGCATCAGCGTCAATAAGCCGCTGCCCATTTCGCCTGAGAAGAACGGCCCACCCGGACCGATTCCGATGCTACACGTCAATGATCAATTGGTGGTGCTGCACCCGATCACGGGCAAGTTGCATATCTTCAAGGAGAAAGCCTGATGGTTGAGCGTGTGCAATCAGGTGAAGTGCAGACCCGTCGCCGGTTTCTGAAAGACGTTGGTCGAGTTGTTGTTGCGACGGGCGTTGTTGCAGCGACGGTTGCGCTGACGTTGCGCGAGTCAGAAAATGAAGAGAAGCGGAAAGACCCACTGGCGGATTGCGTGAATCGCTATGACTGTCAACGTTGTGGGCAACTGAGGCAATGCCAACTGCCGCAAGGTGAGTCGGCTCGGTCGCAAGGGGGTGCGTCATGACCCAGCCGGCGTCTGACTCGGTGAATCGGCGCGACTTTCTGCTGAGCAGTTTGCGAGGCAGCGCTTTGCTGGCGTTGGGGGGTGTGGTGGGGTTGCTGGTTGATCGCGTTGCTGCGACTGAAACCGTCTGGCAGATCGACCCGACCAAGTGCATCATGTGTGGCCGATGTGCGACGAAGTGCGTACTCGGGCCTAGCGCGGTCAAGTGCGTGCACTCGTATGAAATGTGTGGCTACTGCGATTTATGCACGGGATTTTTCAAGGCCGACGCGGCTGATTTGAACGAAGGGGCAGAGAACCAGTTGTGTCCGGTCGGGGCTGTGAAACGCAGGTTCATCGAAGAACCTTACTTTGAATATGACATTGATGAATCGCTTTGCATTGGGTGCGGCAAGTGTGTGGCCGGCTGTGCTGCGTTCGGCAACGGCTCGCTTTATTTACAGATTCGTCATGACCGCTGCGCCAACTGCAATGACTGCTCCATCGCGCGCGAATGTCCGTCCGATGCGATCTCGCGCGTCAGTGCCGACCAACCTTACCTATTGAAGAATACAGGTAACTCGTGAGACGAAAGCTGACTTGGGTTGTTTTACTCCTCGGGGGCTTGGCCTGGCTGGGCAGTGCTGTTGCGCAAGCTTCGGAGCGACGCTTCCCGCCACCTCAGTTTGACACAGATCACCAGATGCCTGTTTTGAGCTTTCCTGCAATCGATAGCTTCTGGCAGGGGGTGATGGATGTCGGCCTGTTGCTGGGCATGCTCATCGTGGCGACGTGGCTGGTGCTAAGACATCGCACGCGCGCAGGCATGGTCGTGCTTGCGGCTGTGGCGCTGATTTACTTCGGCTTCATTCGCCAGGGGTGCGTTTGCCCGATCGGATCAATTCAAAATGTCTCACTGGCATTGGCGGATACGAATTACGCGCTGCCTTGGGTGGTGGGCGCTTTCTTTTTGTTGCCGATCGTTTTCACTTTGATTGCCGGGCGGGTTTTTTGTGCCGGGGTCTGCCCGTTAGGCGCGATTCAAGACCTGTTGGGTATTCGTGCGCTGCAACTGCCTGTGTGGGTCGATCACAGCCTGGGTCTGCTGGCTTATGCCTACCTGGGTTTGGCGGTATTGTTAGCCGCGACCGGCAGCGGATTTATCATCTGCGAGTACGACCCGTTCGTCAGCATCTTCCGGTTGTCGGGCGATACCAACATGTTCCTGTTTGGTGGCGGGTTGCTGGTGGTGGGCATGTTTGTGATTCGTCCATACTGTCGCTTCCTTTGCCCGTATGGCGTGATCCTCGGTTGCTTGAGCCCGGCAGCAAGGCATCAGCCCAAGCTGGATCCGGTCGGTTGCATCAACTGTCATCTTTGTAAAGACAGTTGCCCGGTGAATGCCATCCTGTTGCCCGATGCAACGCAGGAAGCTCTAAACGAACCGCGCGATACACCAGCCCAGCGCAGACGGCGGATGCTGCTGGCGCTGATTGCCTTTCCCTTGCTGATCGCGCTGGGGGCATGGTCAGGCTACGCAGCCAGTGAAGCCTTGGCGCGGATGAATGGCATCGTTTCATTGTCCGATCAGGTTTACGCAAACGACTCCAATGCCAGGACTGATGTGAAGGAAGCCATCGAAGCCTATCGCAACCTGGGTCTGCCAGATGAAGAGTTGCATGCTCGGGCTGAGGCAGTGGTGGGTCAGTTTGAGATCGGCGCGCCAATCCTCGGCTCGTTCCTCGGTTTCGTCGTTGGGTTCAAGCTGTTGCAACTGAGTCGGATCGGGAGCAATCATGAATACGACATTGCTCAATCACGCTGCGTGGCGTGTGGCCGATGCTTTGAGTATTGCCCGCATCATCCAAAAAATGTCGCGCTGTTGCAGCAGTTGACAGTCGAAGGGGGGCAACGATGAATCGTTATCGCCTGGCTTCCGCGTGGGTAGCCTTTATCGCAGCGATTGGTTTTATCGTGATCGCTGGTGCGCTTTTGCAGATTGGTGGACACCTTCATCGCAAAGATCCGCTGAGTACGCAGTCACTGCGGCAGATGGAAGTACAGTTGAAGCAGACACCGGGCGATGAGGCTTTGCGAGAGAGATTACGCGTGGAAGATGTTGCCTTGCGCGAGCAGTTTTTCATCAGGCAATGGCGCATTGACTGGGGAGCTGCGCTGCTTTTGGGTAGTGCCATCGTTTTCATCGTGTCGGCGAAGTTGGCCTGGCCTGTTGATCGAATGAAGATGCAACCTGTCGCAGGTCAGGCAGAATCGACCTGGCGTGCCAATCAGCAAAGTCGATGGGCAGTACTGGGTGTGGGGTTGCCCTTGGTGTTGGCAGGTGTGGCGGTGGGGTGGTTCATGTCGAGCGCAGATGATCCCTTGCCGCGCGAAGAAGCAGCCGCTGCAGAGAAGACTGGGCAACAAGTTGAACCCATGGAGCAGGTCAATCAGCAGAGCGCGATCGGCGCGAACGATGCTGCTGTCATGCAGAATTGGCCGGGCTTTCGAGGCCCGATGGGTCAGGGGCGCATCACTGGCAGGCAGGCTCCAGTCACATGGGATGCCGCTACGAAACAGAACATCCGTTGGCGCACGGCCATCGACTTGCCTGGCCACAGCTCGCCGATTGTCTGGGGAGATAAGATTTTCATCACGGCGGCTGATGAGCAAACACAGGCGGTGTATTGCCTGGCCTTAAGCGATGGCAGCATTCAATGGAAGTATGAACTCGATCTGCCTGCGTTGGAAGATGCTGAAGCGTTGGAGGTGATGGAAGACACGGGTTATGCCTCCCCCACCCCGGCGACGGATGGCGAGCGCGTTTATGCCATCTTCGCCAACGGCGACCTGGTCGCGCTGGATTTCGCAGGCAAGCGTTTGTGGTACGACCGCTTCGGCCCGGTCAGCAATATGTATGGCCACAGTTCGTCGCTTCTTTGCTTCGGCCAGCGTGTGATCGTGCAGTTCGACCAGACCGATGACCTTAAGCCTGACCTGCTCACGTGTTATGAAGGTGCGACTGGCAAGATTGTCTGGGAAAAGATGCGCGATATTGAAGGCTCATGGGCCAGCCCGACTCTGGCTCAGGTCAAGCAACGCATGATGATTGTCACGGCTGGCAATCCCAGTGTCATTGCGTATCAGGCCGATACCGGCGAAGAGCTTTGGCGTTACGACGAACTGGCTGGTGATGTGGCCAGTTCACCTGTCGTGACCAATGCGTTGGCCATCGCAATTGAGCCTGACTCCGAAGTAGTTGCTATCCCTGCGGACAAGCAGGGCAAGGTGAGTTATGAGCAGGCAGCCTGGCGGTCACGGGAGATGGTGCCTGCGTATAACTGCCCCGTGGCCGACGATGAGTTCTTGTATGTGTTAACCGAGATGGGGGATTTCAGCAGCCGACGGCTATCGGATGGCAAACTGGTGTGGGACCAACTGGTGGGCAAGAAGAGCTTTCGCGCTTCTCCCGTGCTTGTCGATGGCAAGCTTTTCCTCTTCAACAATGCTGGTGAGGGGTTTGTCTTTGATCCTGAAGATGGCAAGCAGATCGGTGGCGGCCAGGTTGGCGAACCCGTGGCGGCGACGCCTGCCTTCGTGGGCGATCGCATGATTGTACGTACAGAGAAGAGTGTGGTGTGCATTGGAGAGGTGAAGCCTTGATCGCACCGGAACAGAACAACCTGGTGCAGCAGTTGATTGCCAGGCATGGCCGATCGCGCGATGCGGTGTTGCCCATGCTTCATGAGGTGCAGGATCAGTTTCACTACCTGCCAAACGAAATTTTTGAGCAAATCTGTGAGCTATCGCAGATCACACCCTCGCAGTTAATTGGCGTGGCTAGTTTTTATGATTGTTTCCGCACGCAACCGGCTGGGGAACATCGCATCCGCATCTGTCATGGCACAGCCTGCCATGTCAAAGGTTCAACGCGGGTCGAGGAAGCACTGCGTTTGCATCTTGGGATTGCCAAAGGACAAGATACCGACGAGGCCAGGCAATACACCCTTGAGCCTGTAGCCTGCGTGGGGTGTTGCTCGCTTGCACCCGTGGTGCAGATTGATGATTTTACGGCTGGGCATCTAACCGCACGTTCCGCGCCGCAGGCGATTCAGCAGTTCGAGCGGGAACTAAAAAATGTGCGTCCGGGATCAAGCCAAGTTGACCTTGTGCGCGATACCCAATCCTCCCAGCCGACCACAGGCAATATCAGTATTTCGCTGGACAGTTGTTGCCTGGTTCGCCGAACGGATCGCCTGTTTGAGCAGGTGTTGGCTGTGGTGCGACGGCTGGGTTTGCCTGTGCAGGTTCAGCGGGTGGGGTGCAACGGTTTATGTCGGTTGGGGGCGGCGATGCTCGTCAGCGACGGGCAGGGGTTGGTGTCCGCGTATGCCTCGGTTCAGCCTGAAGATGTTGAAGATTTACTGACGCGGCATTTTCAAGCAGCTCATGTCATCAAGCGGTTGTGGATTGCTGGTGGGCGTGCCTTGGATCGCCTGTCGCAGCGTGATGCGTCCTTGCGCAAGATACAGCAAACGTTGAAGCAGGCGACGCAGGAATGGAACGCCGGTGAGCAAAGGCAATGTCGCATCGCGACTGAACACTTCGGCCAGCTTGATCCTCTCGATTTGAAGCAATATCAACAGCATCAGGGTTTCTCAGCCTGGCGACGTTGTCTCCAGGAGATGAAGCCGGGCGAGTTGATTGAACTGGTCAAGACTAGTGGCTTACGCGGCAGGGGAGGCGGCGGATATCCCACCGGCATGAAATGGCAGCAGGTCGCAGACGCACCCGGCACACAACGCTATGTCATCTGCAACGGCGATGAAGGTGACCCCGGTGCTTTCATGGATCGCATGTTGATGGAGTCGTTTGCGTATCGGGTGTTGGAAGGAATGATGCTGGCATCGTTTGCGGTGGGTGCGAATAAGGCTTTTGTGTATGTCCGCCATGAGTATCCCTTGGCTGTGGCGCGATTGAATCATGCCATCGCCGAACTCAAGCAGGCTGGCCTGTTGGGCAGCGACATTCTGGACACGGGATTCGATCTGGAGATTGAACTGCGCGAGGGGGCCGGTGCTTTTGTCTGTGGCGAGGAGACGGCGTTGATCGCCAGCATCGAAGGCGAGCGCGGCACGCCTGCGGTGCGCCCTCCTTACCCATCTGAAAAAGGTTTGTGGGGTAAGCCCACGCTGGTGAATAATGTCGAAACCCTGGCGACGATTCCCTGGCTGGTCAGGCATGGCAGCGAAGCGCTATCCAAGATTGGTACGCCTCGCAGCCAAGGTACCAAGGTGTTCGCGCTGGCGGGAAGTGTCCATCGCGTCGGCCTGGTCGAAGTGCCGATGGGCACCACCATCCGCGAGATTGTGGAACAGGTGGGCGGTGGCATGATGGCGGGGCGTCGCTTCAAAGCCGTGCAGATCGGCGGGCCGAGTGGTGGCTGTCTGCCTGCAGCGCTGGCCGACACGCCGATTGATTATGAAGCATTGGCTGAGGCTGGGGCGATGATGGGATCGGGTGGGTTGATCGTGCTGGATGATCAGGATTGCATGGTCGATCTGGCCCGGTATTTTCTGCAGTTCACGCAACAGCAGTCGTGTGGCAAGTGCAGCTTCTGTCGCGTGGGTACCAAGCGTATGCTGGAAATCCTGGAAAGACTTTGTCAGGGCAAAGCCAAGCGCGATGAACTGAATGATCTGGAGTACTTGGCCCATCAGGTTGCAGCCGGTTCGCTTTGTGGCCTGGGCGCGACGGCTCCGAATCCTGTCCTCACCACGCTGCGCTACTTCCACGAAGAATATGAAGCACATCTGAAAGGACATTGCCCCGCAGGGCGCTGCACCAAGCTGGTGCGGTACCATATCAATGACAACTGCATCGGCTGTACGTTGTGTGCTCAGCAATGCCCGGTCGATGCCATCGCTGCGAAACCTTACTGCCTGCATGAAGTCGAGGATGAACTTTGCACGCGATGCGACATCTGTCGGCAGGTATGCCCGCATGATGCGGTGGAGGTGGTGTCATGAAAGTCACCTTCACCATCGATGGCCAATCTGTCACCGTCGAACAAGGCACGACTGTACTGGATGCAGCGCGGCAGTTGGGCATCCGTATACCAACCCTTTGCCATGTGCTGGGCTATGAGCCAGAGAATGCCTGTCTACTTTGTGTTGTGCGGGTCAATGGCGGGAAACGGTTGCGGCCGGCCTGCTCGCTTGTGGCAACCGAAGGCATGCAGATCGAAAGTGAAACGGACCAGGTGCACGCTGCAAGACGCACGGCTGTGGAACTGCTGCTTTCAGATCATGCCGGCGATTGCCTGGCCCCTTGCCAGAACACGTGCCCGGCCCACATGGATATCCCGCTGATGATGCAGCAGATACTGGCTGACGACCTGACTAGCGCAATCGCCACGGTCAAGGCGGACATCCCGCTGCCTGCGGTACTGGGACGCATCTGCCCCGCACCATGTGAAGGTGGTTGTCGTCGGAATCCAGCAGATGGCCCCGTCTCCGTCTGCCTGCTTAAGCGTTACGTCGCTGACCACGATCTGCAGCAACCTGAACCATATCTACCTGAATTGCCTAAGAGCACCGGCCATCGGGTCGCGATCATCGGGGCTGGGCCGACTGGCTTATCTGCTGCGTATTACCTGCAACTGCTTGGGTACCAATGCACCGTGCTGGATGAAGGTGATGCGCCCGGCGGCAAGTTGCGAACCCATGTGCCAAGTGAGGTGCTGCCAGTTGATGTGCTGGAAGGTGAGATTGATGTGATTCGCCGATTGGGTGTGCAGTTTGAGATGAACCAGTCTGTGCAAAGTATGGCAGACCTTGAAGCTTTGCTCAGTGAGTATGACGCTGTGCTGCTTGCGACCGGTCATGTGGCAGACCCGGCCATGTTCGGCTTACAGACCACATCTCGTGGCGTGCTGGTGGAGGGACGTACTTTTCAGACGAGTCACCCGCGTGTGTTTGCTGCGGGAGCGATTCTACGACAGACGCGTTTGGCCGTGCGTAGTGTCGCGGAGGGGAAGTTGGCTGCGATGGGGATTGACCGCGCGCTGCAGGGCAGTGAGCGTGAACCTGTGCAGGCATGGGCACGCGTGGCGATGGGTCGGCTGGAGGAACAGGAACTGGTGGACTTCATGCTGGATGCGGATGCGTCCGAGAGATTGACACCCGAGGGTGGGCTAAAGCGAGGCTACACGCGCAATGAAGCGATGCGTGAATCGCAACGATGCATGCAATGCAATTGCTCGAGTTCAACAGACTGCAACATCAGAAAGATCGCCACTGATCTGGAGGCAGACCTGTCGCGCTATCGTGGGGAACGACGCCGATATCAACCGATTCAACGGGCTGCGGGTGTGACGTTTGAGCCAGGCAAGTGCATCAGTTGTGGCTTGTGTGTGCAGGCAGTGCGAAAGGCGAATGTGGAGCGCGGCATCACCTTCATCGGTCGCGGCTTCGATGTGCATCTGGCTGTCCCGTTTGGTAGGACGTTGGCGGATGGCTTAGGCACAGCGGCGATGGAAGCGGTGCGTATCTGCCCGACGGGGGCTCTTCAGCGTGATGCAGGAAAATTCCTGACTCAATTAACAATTTCCTGATTCTTGAACTGCTGCATTGCAATCAGCCAAATGCTTCGCAAACTTGCTTAAACTCACAATTTTACAGGTACCTTGGCAGTGGGCTTCAGCTTGCCAAAGAGCAGATCGACCACGGCTCGGAGACATTCGCGACCGCCGGGATTGAAGCAGGTGATGACCGTCGGCATCGATGCCGGTGCGCCAAATTCATAAGGCGTGTTCGTCACCACCACCACGGGTTTGCCCGTAGCCTGCATCTCGGCGACAAGGTCTTCGATCGCAGCCGCGGCTTTGTGATAGTAGTAGTTTGTTGTCACGATCAAATCGTAATCATCCTCTTGCAAGCGCCGTCGAACGCGCTCGCGATCAACTTCGCCGGGCACGTTGTCAATCTCGATACTGCCCACGTTTTCACCGACCCGCCACATCTCATCCCAAAGCAGGCCGGGGTGACAATCCATGCTGTTGGCTCGAATGTGTGTGGGGAACACCTGCTCCACCAGTAGAACTCTTGCATCCTTTTTGAGCGGCAGCAGCCCGGCTTCATCCCTCAGTAACAGCGTGCTTTTCTCGGCTGCTTCCTTGCACAAGGTCGTGACGAACGGATGATGTGAAGCCGCGTCGGCCATGGGAGCGTTCACCTTGCCCCCATTCTCAGCCAGGCCCATGTCGTAACGCATCGCCAGGATGCGTTGCACCTTTTGATCAACCTCAGCCTCAGGCAATGTACCATCTTTCACAGCTTCGATCAGCGACTCAATGATGCGGATACGGATTGGGCTTTCATCTCGCAGTAGCACCAGGTCGTTGCCTGCCTGCAGGACTTTGATCACTGCTTCGCAGAGTTCGTACTTCTGCAATAGGCCGCCCATCATCATGTTGTCCGTGGTCACGACACCCTTGAAGCCCAACTCGTCGCGCAAGTAACCCTTGATGATTTTTTCAGAGCAGGAAGCGGGTTCTTCGGTTTCACCCAGTGCGGGGTAGATGCTGTGGGCCGTCATGATCGCGGGTAAGCCTGCTTCGATCATCGCGCGGTACGGCGCGATATGTGTGGCTTCGAGTTCCTGTTTATCCAGGTCAACCAAGGGCAGGCCCCAGTGAGCGTCGGCCATGCTCTCGCCGCGCCCGGGGAAGTGCTTGCCGGTGGCGATCAGTTGTGTTTCCTGAAAGCCCTTCAAGCTTTCGAGCGCGAACTGCGTGACCGCTGGCTCGTTATCTGCATACGCCCGTGTGCCGATCTCCGGGTTCTTCGGGTTGGTGTTCACATCCAGCACGGGTGAGTGGATCATGTTGGCACCGACCGCCCGGGCCTGCCTGCCGATCGCGAGCGCGACGCCATAGGCCAGTGTGGGATCGCCTGAAGCGCACAGGCCCATCGGGTGTGGGAACAGGCGGGTGTCGCAGAGCAGGTCATCGCTGCCTGAGCCTTCCTGGTCGATGGTAAAGTGGATGGGCACCGGCACGTGACGATCCATGGCCATATCGCGCAGTTCGTTGAGCGATGCAGCGTATTGCGAGGCACTGGCGTGGGTTGGTGTCAGACCCTTGATGCAATCGCGATTCACCCCCTTGGGGTAGTGCAGACTGCGTAGCGTCCATTCCTCAGGTTCCGTGCCAGGCTTGACGTCATTGAAAAGCGTCATGAAGCGAAAGCCCATGCTGATGCGCAGGCCACCAAGCTGGTACTTGCGCACCAGTTCAGCCACGTCGGGGGTAATCACGGGCCCGGACATGCCGAACACCAGAAGCTGGCCGACCTTGGCCTCAAGCGTCATCTGGCCCATCATCTCATCGATCCACTTGGCTTTGGCTTGTGTGTCGGCCGACATCTTGGTTCCTTTCTTTGAACGCGACGCGTGTTTTTCGGGTTATTGGGTTGGGTGATTTTCTGCTTGGATACACCCAGCGTGACACACTCTAAGGCGGTTAAGAAATCGGGCAAAGTCGCACACAAAAGACCTTGATTCACCTGTCTCAAGTGACACTTTCACCTCGGCGGGTCAAAGCAAAGTGCCCCACGCTTCACCCGCTTGCCCGGCCTGTGAATCCGCTCTACCTTGGCCAACCCAAGGAGAATCATTCATGCCTGATCGCATCGAAAAAATCATGAGTGGCATGTCGCTTGAACAACGCGTCGGCCAAATGTTGTGCTACGGCCTGTGTGGCAATTTCGCCCACCGCGATGTGCTGGAATCCATCGAAAAGTATCACGTCGCAGGTTTGCGCGTGACCCCTTCGGCCCGGAAGTTTTCGCGCTACTTCGGCCCGGATCATCCCGGCACGCCCCGCTGCGCTCGCGACCCCGAGCTTTACGAACGGGTCTATAACGTTGGCCGCTCAGAACCCGCGTATGACAACCATGACTGGATTGACACAGCCAACCGTTTGCGACAGGCATCGCTTGAAAGTTGCAATGGTGTGCCGTTGTACATGTCACTCGATTATGAAGGCAATGTGTCTGGCGATTACTTCGGGCCTGGCATGGTGGGCATCCCACATCCGATGGGGTTGGTCGCCTCCGGCGATCCATCTCTCTGCTATCGCGTGGGCAAGATGGTGGCCAAGCAGTTGAAAGCAGCGGGGATTGATTGGGTTCACTCGCCCGACCTGGACGTCAACACCGTGCCGAACAATCCTGAAATTGGGACACGTTCGTTCGGGCCTGAGGCTGAAGTGGTCACGAAGTACGCACTTGAATACCTGCGTGGTTACGAGGAAGGCAGACTGGTCTGTGCAGGGAAACATTTCCCGGGTCGGGGGCACTCGGCCAGCGATGCTCACTTTGGGATTCCCACCATTGAAGAGTCGGGCGAGCGCATGCGCGAAGTGCACCTGGCACCTTATCGCGCGCTGATTCAGGCGGGTATGCCTTCGATCATGCTGGCCCACTCGGTGTATCCTGCACTCGATCCCAGCGGAGAGATCTCCACCGTCAGCAAGAAAATTGTTACAGGTGTACTGCGCGAGGAGTTGGGCTTTGAAGGGGTCATTCTCACCGACAGTTTCACGATGGGCGGTCTGGTCGCGCGCTATGAAGTGGCTGAGGCAGCAGTCCGATCTTTCGAAGCCGGCGTGGATCTGATCCTACTGAAAGATGAGAACGCTTTGCGCGGCGAGGTGTTCCGCGCAACAGTCGATGCGGTGCGCACAGGCAGGTTAAGTGAAGAGCGCATCAATGAATCCGTCCGCCGGGTTCTGGATGTGAAAGAACGTTATGGCATTCTGGACGCCTATCAGCAACCACTGGACGCTGAGTCAGCCGACCGCGAAATCCGCAGCGACTCTCACTGGATCACCGGCAAAGAGGCGGCTGCGGAATCTGTTGTGGTCATGCGCGACGATGCGGACTTGTTGCCTTTGCCTAAGGACAAGCGAATTCTCGTAGTCGAGCAACATGCAGGGGCAGCCGCTCAGATGAATGACCGTCGAGCCTATACCGGCGCGCTTTATCAAGCGTTATTGGAGCAGGGATATGACGCCATCTTCACCGACTATGCGTGGAATAAGCTGGATGAGCATTTGCCCGTGATCGGGGAGCGCGCCAGCCATGCTCAGATCATCGTGGCAACGTGTCTCTATCAGCGGGGGCACCACATTGACGGGCAGGCGTTTGAGCAATTGGCTGAGATCGGCAAGCCTTTGGCCGTGGTGAGCAATTCCCCGTACCCGGAAACCATCCGCCCGAACATGAAAACCGTGCTGGTCACCTTCAGTACATTCGCCAACAGCATGCAGGCCGCAGCGGATGTCCTGTCAGGCAAGTTGAAGCCGAAGGCGAAACTTCACTTCGATCCATTGAAGACGTATTGATTGCTGTACCCTCTGAAAAATCTATGCATCAACTCGTTATCTTCAGACAAGGTGAACATCGCTGGCTGATCGGCTCAGTAACCAGCAACATCTCACCAACCAAAAGATAACGAACCGACTTTTGCCGATGCCGTCACGTACTTTTGTCGGTGTATCTGCATGTGTCGGTAGCTGAGTGATTTGTTTAAAAAGATTGCCATTTGACAATGGAATGCCTAAATCCAGTCGTTCATAACACTGACTACTGCCTGGTCATGATGTTTTAGGAAACATCGTATCAAACCGCTCGCGTTGTCGATCCGCCTGCCAATTGCAGATTTCCTCCAGGTCAGCCAGCGGCGCACCTGTGAAAGGCAGCGTGTGTAAATAGCGAGGTGGGCCAAACTCAGGCGTAATCGTGCTCTGGCTGGTCCCGGCCTCGGCCTGGGTCTTCCAGACGATGTCCCACCAGCGTTCGTGGGCTTCCACATGCCCTTGGTATTCCGGTGCTCGCGGGTCAGGGACTTGTGGCCCTTCTTCGAAACCCACTCGGGCGTGGAGGTGAATCGTGTGCTTGGCACATCTTTCAATGATGGGCAACTGCGCATCAATCAGCCGTTCACAGACACAAACCCAGTGGGAGAAGTCAGCACAGAGTTTCAAGTCTGGTACCGCGTCCAACACCTGCTCGGCAATTGTCGGGTGATAAAGCACTCTGCCTCGGTGCGTTTCATGAGCCACCGCAACGCCCACCTCATCGGCGATGCGAACCGCATCCTGGAAGAAAGCCTCTGCCTCAGCCTGCGAGAACATGTCTGACCCGGCATGGCAGTTCACCAGACGTGGGTTAAAGATGGAAGCGAATTCCACCTGCGAGCGGAAGCTATCAATATGCTCGCGCACGGTACTGCCTGCAGTGAAAATCTGAGGGATGTAGGCAAAATCATGGGCTGAGATCAGATCACGGAAGCGTTCTGCCTGCTCCGTGTCTGGCAATCGAGTCTCAATCCCATCGTAACCAGCTTGTTTGAACTGGAGAAAAGAATGTTCCCAAGGCGTGTTGACGCCCCATAAGTGTCTGAAAGTCAATAGTTCCAATTCGGATATCCTCCATACAAATTAGGATGCGCGAAGGATACCAGATATTCAGGCCCAATGATTAAATAGGCTGTTAGAAGACCCGAAAATGCAACATCTGCAGCAATCAAGCTGATTGGAAGGCGATCGGCTTCTGATCGTCATCTTCGTTCTCGACGGACTTCTCATATCGCTTCATCGAAGCCAGGATTTCTTCGCGAGCTTTGTCCGCATCATCCCAACCCAGGGTTTTCACTTCGCCGCCTTCGAGTTGTTTGTAAGTAGCGAAGAAGTGTTCGACTTCGCGGAGATAATGGGGCGGAACCCGCCAAAGATCTCGGATTTCTGCGAAAATCGGGTCGGTGCTGGGGACAGCGAGGATCTTATAATCGTTGTCCCCCTTATCCACCATTTTGAACAGGCCGATGGGTCTCGCTTCGATCAGACAGCCGGAAAAGGTTGGCTCATTGACCATGACCAGCACGTCGAGTGGGTCGCCGTCTTCCGCCAGAGTCTGGGGCACGATGCCGTAATCCCCGGGATACATTGCCGAGGAATACAGATAACGATCCAGCTTGATCAGGCCGTATTCCTTGTGAATTTCAAATTTACTGCGTCTTCCCTTGGGGATTTCCACGATGGCATGGATGACATCAGGAGGATTTGGACCAGCGGGGACTTTCATGTACCGATTCGGTAACGCCATGCATTAAACCCTTTAACTCACTTCCATTCACATACTTAGGTTATTAAACCAGCCTAAATATAGGCCTGTTCAGGGCAGGATTGGAATCAGTCTAACAGCTTCGCATGGTTGCGCCGAACGTAAACATGTTCCTAACTAAAGTTTTTCTAATAAACTTAAGCCCCAGCCGACCACTTCTGCTCTGGCAACGTATCCTCAAATGCACCCAGCAGGCATCGGCAGCGGACACGGTAAATCTCATCCTGCTGTTCCACGCCAACCACCTCCGCCAAGACCGGCGGCAAATGCTCGGACGTCGAAAAGGACAACCGCTCACCGACCGACACCGGCACGCGCGTGCGAATCGCCACACCACCACGCGAGACATTGATCACCTCGGCGTCCGCGATCGGCATGACACGCAGGGATCGTCTGACGCGATAATCATGCACCGGCTGCGAACGGACATGAGCACGACGGTCCTGGCCTGCGAAGTCAGCATGTTCCCCCGAAGCACTGAAATTGGCTTCGTCTGTCATAACTTACCTTCCCACGTTTCACTGGCATTTTGTTGGCAAACTCACCAGCCGTGAATCATCCTGCCCGGCATACGACCTTCCACCAGTTGGCAGCGGATGCGGTGACGATCTCCCGCCAAATCGGAACAATCCAATGCCTTGACCACGATCGCTGGGGTTGCTGGCGCATCCACCTTGACGCGAATCTTTTCACCAGCATTGGCCTTGGACTTTGACGCGATGGCGATGCCCCCAGCCGACACATTCAACACCTTGGCACTGTCAAGCATGGCTGTCGGATACCCCAACTCATCCAGCACAACCGCATCGACCTGGCCTCCGCCTGCCAAACGAATATCCCGCCGACGGTTAGATGGTTTTTCCCTGGCCTGATCCATGGCTGATCCTTTCTTGACATTTCACCCACAGCGCCATCGGCAAACCAAAGCCACTGGAAGACTTAAGGACACCCCTTCAACATGATTTCCAGAGGATCAGCTTTTTATCGGTCGAGACGGAACATCAACCCATCAGGCACTGTCGCGATCAATCACGCGATAACTCTCGCGCTCGCCCCGGCCTGTCACCGGGTAATCCTTGCGCAAGGGATGAGCTGGATAATCTTCCCATGTGAGGATTCGCCGAAGGTCCGGATGGTTGCTGAAACGGACGCCGAACATGTCGAAATATTCGCGTTCCATCCACTCCGCGCCGGCCCAGAGATCGGTCACACTGGGCAGATACAAAGCCGGGTCTTCCTCGATGCCTGATGTATCAATGCTTGGATTGAGCAAGACCTTCACCTGCAAACGCAACTCCAATGCGTAGCTGGCAAGCAGGTATATCACCGCGAAACGTCCCGTCGGGCCCGACTCTTTCTGTGGGTAGTTGAGATAGTCCACGCCCACGATATCGCTGAGGAAGTTGTATTGGCAGTTTTCATCGTTGCGAAGAAAGGCCATCACATCATGCAGATGGTCAGCGGGTACGACCAGGGTGGTGTCGCCTCGAAATTCGGTGGCAAAGAACTTCACGTCAGGGAAGGCTTCCTTGACGTGAGGCAGGCTTGGATGATCCAGATTGGGTTGACCCATGTTCTTCTCCGCGTCTTTCGTAGTGGCTTGGCAGGTGGTGAGTCAGCCCCAGTTGAGGTGAGCCAGTGAATCACCGCACCGCCTTTGAACTGAGGGATGATAGCGGTCGCGGCAGGTTGGGCCAAACGGGAGTAAATGAGAAAAACCTCAGACCAGACTCACATCAAGTCCGGTCTAAGGTTTGTCATATTGTCAAAGATTTGTGGTACCTTGAATCGATCAGCCGCGATCGCGTCGGCCACGGCGTAGCAGGATTAAACCACCCGCCGCGACCACGGTCAGTGTGGCTGGCTCGGGGATGGTCGGCCCGGGGTTCACAGGCGTGCCGTTCTGATAGCTGAGGAAACCGGCCATCATGTCTTCATAATCCTGATCGCCCATCTTGCCCGTCTTCGAGTTGTAGGCCAGGTCTTCCATTGCAATGAGCAAGCCCTGATTGCTATTGAACGTCAGGAAGTGGTCGGTGATGCCATCCGGGCTGCGGCTGGCATCTGAGTTACGGAAGTTTTCCGTGAAGTAAGTACCTTGTGAGTTCTTGTAGCCGTTGGCATCAATGTAGAAGCCAAAGTAGTGATCCTCGGGCACCGTGAACTTGAACACTTCCCCTTTCTTGTCAACGTTCTGAACAAACAAAGGCTGCATGGTGATCGAAGCGGCCAAAGGGTCATCCGCAGCACTGTAGGTATAGACGCCGAAGATACTCTTGTAACCTGCCTGCCCGACGCCGAGGTAACTGATCTGCAAGTCAGCCGGGCCATCGGTCACGAGGAAGCGCTGATACTGCAATTGATCACTGGTGTAAGGGTCTTCGCCCAAAGCGACATCGCCGATGACCAGTTCGCGACCACTCTGGTGAAGGATCGGGGCCGCCTGGCCTGTGACCGGATCACGATAATTGGCCAAGGTACCGGTCAGGGTTTCACCTGCTCCACCGTAGCCGTTGTAAACCGATTGAAACAGGTTGTCACCCATGGTGTCACCCGACACCCCCGCGAACGCGGCTGCCGAAGCGAACAAGGCTCCACCCGCTGCTACCAACTTCATCCCATTCATACATTTTCTCCCGCTCAAGACAATTTGCCCGGCCCACATCAGGCCAAGGTTGATCAAAAGAACGATTCAGAAAAGGGAAAGGCAAGCGGAAATTGAAACGGGACTTCAAGTGTGCGGTATGTTTGTGCGGATTGGAGGGGTGATACCATCTGCCCGGTCAATCGAACTTGCCACTTTGGAAAGCAGCCGCGATTCAGGCACCAAAACTCCAGACATACACCGTACCTGTCGTGCGATCGATCACCAGCACATTTGTGCCAGAATGCGTCCAGGGATTCTGCACATTGTCCAACTGGTAACACTCCTTCTGGTTGATGGCGCTGGGTTTCCAGTCAGGTGTAAAGACCGATGCGTCGTATTCTGGATCGATATCCATATCCAATGCGATGTCCTGCCAATTCATGCGTTGATAGCCTTGGGCGATGATGGCGTTGATGGCAGGATCGTCAGCCTTGAATCGCAGCCAACAGACATACCCCTGCCAAGAGCCTCCTGTGCCTTGGAGTTCTTTGACACTGTTTGGCATTGGGTTTTGAATGATATTTCTGTAGGCCAGCTTTGGATCAATCTTTCCCTCTTCGATTTCAAGGTCCAAGCATCCCGCGGTCAGCAAACATAACGCAAGGAAAGTGAAGGGAACGAAAATGCAGTGATGCTTGAACATGTCTCGCCTTTGTCAGGTTTCTTTATACTACGATGATGATACATAACCTGTTCTATAGACCACTCGCTCTTTCCCTGCTGATCTGCTTTTCCCTCAGCGCGACGGTGCATGCTGGTTTCGATGTCGATACCGACTTCGGCCAGGCATCGGACAAAGTCGAATACGCGCCTGACATCGCCAAGGGGAAGATCACAGGCGTTCTGCCTGAAGGTTGGAGCGACAACAGCAATTGGGCGGAAGTTGATGTCGCCTATCAGCCAGCCGAATCCGAAGGTCGCAAGTTCCTTCGCCAGAACATTACGCGGGTTCAGTCAGGCAATGCCCAACTCACTTACCCGCTCCCTGACATCATGGAAGATGAGGTTATCTGCGAGTTTCAAATCGTCATGCGGAACCAAAGCCAGGCACCGGTATCAGCCGGGCTTCGTTTGCGTGGCACACCCTACACCTACCTCTGGGATTCACCGCCGCTGGCTTCAGGTGAATGGGAAACACACACCTTCCGGTTCCGTGTCAAGAAGAATGATCAACCGATCGGGCTTTACCTTCGTGCGCCAGGCGTCGGCCACGTCGATATCGCGCAAGTTTCACTCAAAGCCATCGATCCCGAAGCCTACAAGCAACAACTCATGAAGCAGTACCCCGAGGGTGGGCCTGCCAACCTGTTGCGCGACACCCGCTTTGTGTATCCGCTCCCAGCCGGTTGGTCGCTGGATCGGGACACCTCGGATATTGATGAAGCCTTGGTCACGACAGATCAGGCCGGGGCCATGGCCATTGAAACCACCAAGGCGATGATGCTTTTCTCGGCTCCGTTTCGCGTGTTAAATCCTTTGATCGAGCATCACGCGGTCGCTCAGGTCTCGGGCACTGGGGATTGGCATCTGGAAGTGTTGAACGAGCGCCAAGTGGTTGGCAGTGTGCCTCTTGAATTGGACAAGCAGGGACAGCAGCGCGACGTGGTGGTGAAGTTCAAGCCTGACTTATTCAAGGCAGATTGTCAGTTGCGTTTCCGCGCGACCAAGCCGGGCAAGTTGACCATTCACTGGGTCAAAGCCGGGGCAGCAGAACAGGTTGGCAAGTACGACCCGACCAAGCAGCCGGTGGTAGGAATTCAACTGCAGAACACAGCAGCAGCGGTCGCGGGAGTGCAATTCACCGATGAGCAAGGCAGTTTGCAGATAAAAACCATGGATGCACCAGCCACAGCCCGGCTGATCGTGCATATCAAGCATGGCATCCAGCAACACTCCAAATACGCACAGCTACGTCCGGGCGAGTGGAGCCTGGACTATCTGAATGATGACAAACGTTTACTCGGTGCATATCACGTCGCAGCATGGCTGGAGGACAGGAACAAAAGCAAGTTGACGCCGGTCTCGGAGCGCGTGGTTTATCTGTTGCATCGCCCCCGCTATTGGGGCAAGGATGGCGAGGTTTCTGTTTTTGGGGTGCATACCAACTCCACGATTCGCCACAATCGCATGGCCAAGGCAGTGGGCATCAACTGGGTTCGCCTGCATGATGCGGGGCTGCCTTACATCGGTTGGAACTTTCTTGAGCCTAAGAAAGGCCAATGGCAGTTTTTTGATGAACCGTTGGATCGCTACCGCGCGGAGAAACTGATGATCTTCGGCCAGTTGGGAACTGCTCCAGCCTGGGCCAGCTATTACCCGGCAGAAAAGCGTGACAACAAGTTTGGCTATTTCGATAGGTTCTTTCAGCCGCGCGATCTGGATGACTATCGCAACTATGTGCGCACGGTGACTTCGCGTTATCGAAACACCATCCATTACTGGGATGTATGGAATGAGCCTTGGATCCACGCCTGGTGGGCAGTGGATTACGACCCGAAACTAGGCGAACGGGCGGGTTACATCACTTCAAAGCAGCCTCAGCAGGATTTCGTCAACCTGATGAAAACAGCGCGCGACTTGGCCCGGGCGGTGAACCCGAATGTGAAGATCGCAGGCTTCAACACCACAGCGGCACAACATGAATCCACGACGCGCTTCACCGGGCCTCAATGGACGAAAGGTGTTTACGATGCGGGTGGCCTGGCTCACAGCGACCTACTGGTTTACCACCATTACGCTGGTGGCTCGCTTGGCCATCCTGATGACGATGTGGCCAAGGGATTGGAAGCGGCCTTTGGCTATGTCAAGAAGAAGGAAGGCAAACTATCCAAACCAGTCTGGATGACTGAAGGGCAGCCCAACATCGGCAGAACCGGCGAGGGGTTATACAAGCATTCGCTCACGGAGCCGGCCGGTGACAACTTCGTCGATGCAGGCGACCGTATGGTGCGTTACCTGACTTCCCTTCGCGCCCAAGGCGTATCCAAAATCTTCCTCTACTCCATGCATGCCCACAGCGGGCAGTATGGGGATGGCTCAAACCAATGGCGCGTGCTGACGCAGACCGATGGCTCGCTGCATCCGGTGGGGGCGGCGATCAGCGCTCTGGCGTTTTATATTGATGGCTTGGAGTATCGCAAACATGTGGAACTTGCCCGAGATGTCCATGCCTATGTTTTCTCGGATGGCGTGCGCACGGCGGCCGTGGTCAGCCCGATGTCTGATCATGCAGATTGGCCGATCCCCGAGGGGACAGAAGACCTGTGGGGCAATCCGATCAAAGCAGGTGAGATGATCGGACGTCAATGTGTTTTTCTGGTTGGGCCCGAAGCTGAGAAATTGCTGAAAGACTGATTGAGCGTGATTGGATTTTGAAAATAGATAAGCCCGATGCGCGAATTTTGGCCTTGCCTGGCCACAATCTTGTGTTAGACTTGTGTTCAGCACAGTGGAAATCTTAAGCCGCTTTCGCGGTTGTCACTGTGCTAAGTGTGTGGGCACCTGTCTGACTGCCCGTTGTTTTTAAGGTCCAGTCCATGTCTGAGTGCGTATAGATAAGTCAACCAAAGGCGGCAATGGCGATTGGATATACGCTTTGCCGTGCCCGGGTGTGTAGGGGCAGACATTTCTCGAAGGTGACAGGAGTGACGTCATGTCTAAACAAGGTCAAGTTAAGTGGTTTGATCCCAAGAAGGGGTTTGGTTTCATCATTGGCCCGGAAGGCCAGGATGTCTTTGTGCATTACAGCCAGATCAAAGGCGACGGTTTCCGTGCTTTAAAAGACGGTGAAACCGTTGAATATGAACTGACTGAGGGTGACAAGGGTTACCAGGCACAGGAAGTTCATCGCGCGGATTCGATCGGCAATACGCGCTGATCGTGTCCGTAAATGGTGCTGGCTGAACAGGCTGGCCTTTGGCATGGGGACGAATGAAGGGATCTGCCTCTCGACATTGTCGGGCAGTTGGGTACGCTTGCATCCATGATGCTGTTCTGGTCAGGTCTGTTTTTGGGTGCGCTGCTGATGA
>CAZJJN010000007.1:0-51100 GCA_964546335.1 uncultured Phycisphaeraceae bacterium | reverse complement strand
ACCGATCTGAATGAGTTGGTCTCAGACGTGGCCGATTTCTTTGTCCCGCAGGCCGAGCAGGCGGGTTTACATTTGCGCACCCAACTGCTGGCCGATCCTGCGATTGCTCCGGTGGATGTGTCATTACTGAAGCAGGCGATACTGAACCTGATGATCAATGCCACCAAAGCGACCGAGCAGGCGCGCCAGGCAGGCAAGCCCCATGGCGGGGCGGATGAATTGATGATCCGTACCGAACGCGTCGGAGCATCTCCCCCTGAAGTTGGTAGTCAAAGCCGCAGGCGAAATCAGGACTCTCAGTCAGGCGCGCAAATTCTCATTCATGTGACTGACACGGGCCCGGGTATTGATCCGCAAGTGCGCGAACGCATCTTTGAACCTTACTTCTCCACGCATCGAGGCGGAACGGGACTGGGTCTGCCCACCACCCGGCGGATTATCGAAGAGCATGGCGGTTCCCTCACCGTGGTCAGTGAACTCGGCCAGGGCAGTGATTTCATCATCGCACTGCCAACAGAAGTTCAAATAGCCAATCAGGAAGGTCATCTGGAAGGTTGATGCTGTTCTTGTCGCGCATCCATCAATGGTTTTACGCATCAGTTCTGGCTGAGCGCAACTCATGGCGAACGCATGTACGGGATTCAGGAGCACAAATCGCGATGAGCATTGGGAGTAGGATGGGTTAGCGAAGCCTCTTGGCGGAGCGTAACCCATCAATGATACCCATGACCTAACGTACTCCGCTGATGGGTTACGGCTCGAAGACTCGCCTAACCCATCCTACAAAACACATGAGTTTTGCCTGTGCGCAACCGAGAAAGTCAGATGCATTTGCAATGACGTAGTAAACTACCGTTTCGCAATCAAAGAATCTTTGGCAAAGGAGTCGTCATGAAATATCGCACACTGGGCAGCACCGGCATGAAAGTCTCTGTCGTCGGCGTGGGCACCTGGCAGTTCGGCGGAGAGTGGGGCAAGGACTTTGAACAAAGCGAAGTCAATGCCATGTTCGACAAGGCACGCGAAGTCGGCATCAACCTGATCGACACGGCAGAATGTTATGGCGACCATACTTCCGAAGCCTTCATCGGCGAAGCGATCAAAGCTGACCGGGAGAAGTGGATTGTGGCCACCAAGTTCGGCCACAAGTTCCATCACGCTTTCGAACGCGATGTGGTTTACGACCCCAAGCTGGTCGAGAAGCAGTTGGAAGACTCGCTGCGTGCTTTGCAGACGGACTACGTTGATCTTTATCAGTTCCACTCAGGGGATGATGAAAAGTTCCAGACCGAAGGTTTGTGGGAGTTACTGGCCAAGTTCAAGGAGCAGGGCAAGGTCAAGCATCTTGGCATTTCCATCGGCTCGAATCGCAACATTTTCCAGACAAGTCGCGCGGGGGATGTTGGTGCGGAAACGATTCAGGTGGTTTACAACCGGTTGGATCGCGCCCCGGAAGAGGAAGTCCTGCCCAGTTGCTTGAAGCAGAATCTGGGTGTGCTCGCGCGGGTGCCTTTGGCCAGTGGATTCTTAAGCGGGAAATACAAGCCCGGCCAGGAGTTCCCGGAGACAGATGTGCGCGAGAAATGGATGAAAGACGGGCGTGATGAAAAGCTCAAGGAAGTCGAACGCATTGCCCAAGATGAAGTGCCTGCGGGTGTGCCCATGGCCCAATGGGCCTTGGCCTGGGTGTTGAAACATGATGCAGTGACATGTGTGATCCCCGGCTGTAAGAATGTGCAGCAGGTGGAAGACAACGCCAAGGCTGCGGACTTGGATATGGTGGAAGAGCGAGGTTAGAGTGCTTCGCATCTCCTTGTAGCGTGTCAGGAATTGCCCTCCCTTGAAGGGAAGGTGTCAATTCAGTTATGACCCATGGCCTATCCCACATTTTGCCATACAGGGCCGTACACCATTGCCCAGCGGTGGAGGGGTTACAAACGCTGCGAAAGTTTCGGGCACGGCACGAGAAACGTTGTGTGAAAGCACATCGTTTCTTTATGCAACGGACCATGTTGCCCCCACGCAACATGCCGACACCATTGGCATAACCCGCCGGGTGCTGTACTGCCGGGCATTAACATGCTAAACCACTGTTATTGTTTAACTTGCATGTCCTTGTGGCGGCTGATTTTTCATTGGCATGCCAACTGGCCCCGGGGTTGAAGTATCTCTTGGCGTTGACGCAATGGCTTGCGGGAAACAAGCCTCGCCCGGATGCAAAGAGAGACCAGTCGCCCGGAACTGACGCACGAGACGCACGCACGAGACGCTGGAAAAGAGAGCAAGGGAAAGAGACACGCGGGAAAAGACGCAGGCTGGACCTGAGAGACCCAGCCAGGACAAGAGACATGCAGGCAGGTGCACGGAGGAGCGCACCTGTCGGAAAAGGACGCGACAACTGTTTGGGAAAGCAGCAGACGCGGGAAGAGAGAGCGAAACGCACGGGGGAAGAGATTGATCGGGGCAGTGAACCGTCGCAAAATAAAGCGGCAGAACATCAGGGAGAAATGAAGATGAACGAAGAAGCCTTCCAGAACAAACTCAGCGAATTGATGCAGGAAATCGCAACGCTGCCCAAGGCCGAGCGCGAGAAACTTGAAGCCTTGGCTGCTGAAACCCAGGACCGTCATCAGAAGCTGAAGAAAACGGTTGGCGACCTGCAGGAATCTCTGGATTACCTGCGTGTGAGCATCAAGTACCTGGTGTTCGATCTTGAAGCTACCCGCCGTGAGAACAAGTACCTGCGTGAAATCATGAACCAGGCTGATCAGCAGGATGACAACGATGATGACAACACGCTCTTCAATGAATGAAGCGTAAAGATGATTTGACCTGAAACCCGTCCCGCTTGATGGGACATGGGCCGCGACGTTTGCCAGGCAACACAAGTCCTTTCTGCCAGGCGATGCCGCGATAACCCAAAGCATTTCATTACCCGAAGGAGACGTGCCGCCATTCCCCGGCACGTTTTCTTTTTGTCCACATGCGCGCAGAACAAAGCCGCTGAAGGAGGAGGACAGCGGCTTGGTTCAAGGGAAGAGAGAGATTGGGTTCAGCCGACTAGGCGGCTGCTGTTTGTCTGAAAGTCTGAATGCCGATTTCGTAACCCGCATCGCGTGCGACGCAGCGGACGATTCGGCCAGTCATGTCAAAGCCCGGGTCGCCGCCATGAGGCGGGAAGAAGACAGTCACGCGCGAGTCCGTTGGCACATCGTCATAAGCCCAGACACCGATGCCTCGGTCGGACATGTCCCGCAGTTCAAAGCTGCAGATTTTGTTGACGTTGTCGCTGCCGTTTTGAGCACTGACCAAAGCGGTCACCTGACCACTGGTGCGGTGACGGGTCGTCGTGCGGCGTTCAAGGACATAACTATCCGGGACGGGTTTGGACGAGGTCAGTTTGAATTGGCTTTGATCGCCCATTTGCGACACTCCTTTGTCTGACCCGCGATGGCTTGCGTTCAGCGGGTTATCATTGCACTCTTTCGGCAGCTAACCTGAGCAGGTTTAACTCGATATGACCGAATCAATCCATGCCATCGGAAAAGTCTTCCTCATCGGGGCAGGTCCCGGCGATCCCGACCTGATCACCGTAAAAGGGCGGAAATTATTGGAAGTTGCGGATGCCGTCGTTTACGACGCACTGGCAAATCAGCGATTACTGGACCTTGTGCCATCTCGTTGCGAGTTGATCGACGCCGGCAAACGCGCAAAGAATCACAAGCTGTCGCAGGATGAGATCAATGCGAGACTGGTCGAGCTGGCCCGTGCTGGGAAGCAGGTGGTACGACTCAAGGGAGGCGACCCCTACCTGTTCGGCAGAGGCGCGGAAGAAGCGGTGTATCTGGCGCAGCACGGCATCGCGGTGGAAGTCGTGCCAGGCATCACCTCAGGCATCGCAGGCCCGATGATGGCTGGTGTGCCTGTCACCTATCGAGGCCTGTCCAGCAGTGTCACCTTTGTGACCGGGCATGAAGATCCGACCAAGTCTGACTCGGCGTTGGATTACGACGCGCTGGCTAAGGTCATCCTTGCGGGGGGCACGCTCTGCATTTACATGGGGGTCGGACGGGTGCAAGTGATTCGCGATGCGCTGATGCAGGGAGGTGTGCCCGGCCACATGCCTGCCCTGGCTGTGCAATGGGGGACGCTACCCCGGCAGAAGCAGGCGCGGGCAACCTTGAACGACTTGCCAGCCGCGATTGAAAAAGCATCGCTTGCAGCCCCGGCAATCATCGTCATCGGCAAGGTGGCTGGGCTCGAAGAACCGGGTTTGGATTTCTTTACTTCGCGGCCCATGTTCGGCCAGCGCGTGGTGGTGACGCGAACCAGGCAGCAGGCTTCGGAATTGCGCGAGCGGTTGGAATCACTCGGGGCCGAGGTATTGGAAGCACCGACGATAGAAATTGCTCCACCAGCCGATCTTTCCCTTGTGGATCAGACGTTGCTGCATGTGCAGGATTACGACTGGTTGCTGCTGACCAGCAGCAACGCGGTGGAAGCGTTGACTGAGCGTCTGCTCGCGATTGAGAAAGATGCCCGAGCTTTGGCGGATGTGAAGTTGGCTTGCATCGGCCAAGCGACAACCGAGGCATTGCAGCAGCATCTGGGGATTCGAGCAGACTTTGTACCTGACCGGGCAGTGGCGGAAGTTTTGGCTGAAGAGTTGGCTGGCCACAGTGAATTGTCGGGCAAGCGATGCCTGATTCTGCAAGCTGACATCGCCCGGCCGATCCTCGAAGAAAAGTTGGCTGAACATGGGCCCACGGTCGAAACCGTCGTGGCTTACGAAACGCGTCAGACGAAAGCGTTGCCAGCCGAGGTGCGCCAGGCTTTCGAGCAAGGCCGGGTTGATTGGGTGACATTTACCTCCTCATCCACAGCAAGTAATCTGGTGGACTTACTTGGTGGGGATGTGTCACTTTTGAAGCAATGTCGATTCGCCTCGATCGGGCCTAAGACCAGTGCAACCATGCGCGAGTTGGGCATGGAGCCGACCGTGGAGGCAGAGCAACCGGGCATTGATGCGCTGGTGCAGGCGATGGCCAATTTCCGTACCTGAAAGTAACGAATCTATTTCGCCGTGGTGTTGTAACAGATGGCGTATGAACATTGCAGCCGACCCGGCAAAGCCGTATATTGCTCGCTATTGAAGGAGATATCCATGCGAATGATCAAAACTGACATTTGGTTTGTCACACGCTGATAGCGGGATGGTTTGCATGGTCGTTTGAGAATGCCTGCCCTGCCCGCTTGATCCAAGAGCGGGTTTTTCTTTGTCTGATCTTTGCCGGACAAGCACAACCTGCTCGATGCAGGTTTGTTTGCATGGTCGGGTGTGGATTATTGAGTCGCCGCATGAAAAGTAAAAGTTGGACATTGTTGTTTTCCCTGATGCAAGGACATTGGCTGCCTTATCTGGCGGCCTTCCTGGCCATGGCTTTGGGCACAGCCGTGGGCTATGTCTATCCTTTAATTCCTGCAGCGGTGCTTGATGGATTACTGGGTTCGCCGGAGGAAATGGGGCAGGGCGCACGGGTGATACTTGATGCGCTGGGTGGCGAATCTTTTCTGCGCAACAATCTCTGGTTGGCTGGGGTTGCGCTGACGGGGATGGTGGCGATCAGCAGTTTGGCGATGTATTTGCGTGGCCGATGGTCTGCGGTCGCCAGCGAAGCTGTTTCATTAAAACTGCGTAACCGTGTTTACGAACAATTGCACCGCACCAACATCCGTTGGCATGACACGGTTGATACTGGCGACATCGTGCAGCGCTGCACCTCGGATGTGCAGACGGTGCGCACGTTTCTATCACAACAAGTCGTGGAGATCGGCAGAAGCTTTTTGCTTTTTTCGCTGGCGATCCCTTTCATGCTGATGATCAGTGCCTGGATGACGCTGTTTGCATTGATGCTGTTCCCGCTGATCGTGGCGTTTGGCATCGTGTTCTTCTTAACCGTGCGCTCGGTCTTCAAGAAGAGCGATGAAGCGGAAGGGGCCATGACATCTGTCTTGCAGGAGAACCTGACAGGCGTTCGTGTCGTCCGCGCTTTTGCCAGGCAGTCTTTCGAGCGTGATAAATTTGCTGGCCACAATCAGGCGTATCGCGATGGTAACCGCAAGCTTTACCTGGTCATGGCAACGTATTGGTCGGTCTCCGATGTGATGTGTCTGGCCCAGACCGCACTGGTGCTGGTCTTGGGGGCTTACTGGGTGCGCGATGGTTACCTTTCGGTGGGTGATCTTTTTGCGATGCTGGCCTATGTGAACATGATGCTTTGGCCGATCCGTCAGATGGGCCGCACCTTGAGCGAGATGGGCAAAGCAACAGTCTCACTAGGGCGATTAGCCGAAGTCGTGGAGGCCGAAGCGGAAATCGAACCGGCACAATCAGAGCGACTGTCGTTGCCCGCAAGCACACAGGGGCGGATTGAATTCCAGCATGTCACCTTCGGGTATGACGACGGCCAACCTGTGCTGCGAGATGTCAGTTTCATCGCAGAACCCGGCCAAACCTTGGCGTTCCTTGGACCAAGCGGTTCGGGTAAGAGCACGATCATGAATCTGCTGCTTCGGCTTTATGATCCCGATGCTGGCCGCATCCTGATTGATGGCATCGACATCGGCAAGGTCAATCGTAGCGAAGTCAGACAGCAATTCGCCGTGGTCATGCAGGAGCCTTTCCTGTACTCGCGCAGCGTACGCGAGAACATTCGCTTCGGATATCAGTCGGCCATGGACGATCAGTTAATTGACGCTGCCCATGCTGCGTGTATTCATGATTCGATTGAACATTTCGAGAAGGGATATGACACCGTCGTCGGCGAGCGTGGCGTGCGATTGTCAGGTGGACAAAGGCAACGCCTGGCCATCGCGCGGGCCTTGATCAAGCCTGCCCCGGTGTTGATTCTGGATGATGCTTTAAGTGCAGTCGATACCGAAACGGAACACCACATTCTCAAAGCGCTGCGACAAAGGCATGGCAAGCGGACGACACTATTGATCGCACATCGTTTGTCCACGTTGCAACAGGCAGATGCGATACTTGTGTTTGATCATGGCCGAATCGTGCAACGAGGCAGCCACGAACAGTTGATTCAACAGGATGGCCCTTACCAAAGACTGTGGAAGATTCAGACCGACCTGGAGGCGGGTCTGACCGAGGAGTTGGGCACGTTGCCGGTGCGAAGCGATGCGACGCAACCCGAAGCAGAAAGTGGTGATGCATGAGTGAACATCACGAACAAGTCGATCCCGTAGCAGCAAGGCTGGACCTGGCGCTTTGGCGACGATTCCTGCGATTTACGATTCCCTATCGCTGGTACTTCCTCGCGCTGGCGTTTGGTGCTTTACTGGTCGCGTCAATCGACATCACGTTGCCTTTGCTGACCGGCGGCATCATCGATGCTGCGCGGAGTGGGGATGGCAGTAACAAACTCTTTCAGTATGGCCTTCTGTTTGTGGGCATCTCAGGCTGTCTTTCGATCGTGATTTTCTGTTTTATCTGGACGGCTGGACAGATCGCCACGGGCATGGGACACGACATTCGCAAAGCCTCCTTCGAGCATCTGCAGAAACTCGACTTCAGCTTCTTCGACAAGCACAACGTCGGCTGGCTCATGGCCAGGTTGACCAGTGACTGCGATCGTTTGTCCAGCCTGATCGGTTGGATGTTCCTGGACTTCGTCTGGTCGATCTCGCTGGTGTCTGCCATCGTCGGGGCCATGCTTTTTCTGGATTGGCATACCGCACTGGCAGTATTGGCTAGTTTTCCATTGCTGCTGGTGGTGAGTCTGCTGTTTCAGAAGAAGATTCTGGTTTCTTCGCGTGACATTCGCAAGATCAACTCACAACTGACCAGTGAATTCAACGAAGCGATCACGGGCATGCGCACCACGCGCACCCTTGGTCGGGAAAGTGAAAACCAGCAAGCTTTTGAAACACATACAGCCAGCATGTTTGAAGCGTCCTACCGCAATGCCGTGTTAGGTGCGATGTACTTCCCCATGATGCTGTTGGCAGTCAGTGTCGGCGAGGCGTTGGCATTAACCGCCGGTGGACATCGTGCTTTGGGTGGGATCATTAGCGTGGGCACGATGGTTTCTTTCATGTATTTCGCGAAGCTGCTGCCTGAGCCGGTGCGAGAGAGTTCGCGTCAACTGGCTGAGTTGCTGGGCGCGCAGGCCGCTGGCGAACGTGTCGTGCAACTTTTGGATACCGAGCCAACCATTGTGGACAGTGAGGTGGTGCAGCAGCGCATGAGTGAACACGCTGAGGCAGAGAGAAGCCAGCCCGGTCTTGCAGCAGATGGTTATCCGGCCCGTATTGAGAGCATTGCTTTTCAAGATGTGAGCTTTGAATACATTCCCGATGAGCCGGTGTTGCATGATTTTAATCTGGCGGTGTCTGCCGGGCAGACGGTGGCTTTGGTCGGGGCAACCGGCGGAGGCAAGAGCACGATTGTCAATCTGCTCTGCCGATTTTATGAACCGACGCAAGGTCGAATTGAGATCAACGGCCTGGACTATCGCGAGCGCAGCCTGCATTGGTTGCATCAGCAGTTGGGCATGGTGTTGCAACAACCTTATCTGTTCAATGCAACGGTGCGCGAGAATATCCGCTATGGCAATCTGGATGCGACGGATGAACAGGTGATTGAAGCCGCCCGCCTGGTGCATGCCCACGATTTCATTGTCGAACTGGAAGCGGGATATGACTTCAACGTGGGCCAGGCCGGCAACAAGCTTAGCAGCGGCCAACGCCAGCTCATCAGCTTCGCACGGGCGGTGCTGGCTGACCCGCAGGTTCTCATCATGGATGAAGCGACCGCTTCAGTGGACACGGAAGTGGAGCAGCAGATTCAGCAGGCGTTGCATGATGTGCTTGTTGGGCGGATCGCGTTCATCATCGCCCACCGGTTGTCCACTATCCGCCGGGCCGACTTGATTGTCGTCATTGATGAAGGACGTATCGTGGAGCAGGGCAGTCACCAGTCGCTTCTGGCCAAGCGTGGGCGATACTTTGAGCTCTACACCAATCAATTCATGCGCGAACACGAAGCGGAAGCGATCGAGACCGCCTGATTTCACATAAGCATGATTTGCAGCTTGAAAGATTCATGCAAATTACTGCGTCTTAAGCCTTGAGTTAGCACCAGTGCGCGGGTAGGATAATGCGGTCGGCAGGAGTGTTCCCCTACATCGAAACCTGCCTTTCCCGGCTGTGTCCTGCCGGTCTCAAATTGTGTCTTGCATCTGGAAAGGAAGTTGATGCTGTTCTCACCCCGCCGTCGCTACCTCTACACTGATTTCTCACAGATCGACATTGAATACGTCAACCAATTCACGAATCCATTCGAGGCTTTAGAACCTCGATTGCTGTTAAGTGCCAGTATGGTCAGTTCGCTGGAAGAATGGCAGGCCATGCTCACGGGGGATCGCGTTGCTTCGACTGATACAGCGATTGAATATGCCGTGTTCGATGATGCGAGTGGTCTGGAATCACTCTCAACCAAAACAGGGGTTGCCGCGACGGAACTGTACGACCAAGGCATCCGAGCGACAGTCTGGCAGGATGTGGAAGTCTTTACCGACATCGACCGTTGGCTGGTGAAGTTTGCCGGGATCACGGGCACGGCTTCGCAGCAGTTGGCTGCTGCCAGCCAATTGATCGCTTCGCAGGATCAACTGGCCATCCAGGTGTCTGACTATCTTTTTCATGATGGCATGTTTGCCTTGCAGACAGCAGGCGATGTCGGCTTCAGTGAGGTGCGAAGTGCGCTGATGGATCTGCCCGGCTTCAGCTATGTTGAGCCGGAGTTCGTTGAAGCGCGCAACGACACCATCCCGGATGATCCGGACTGGTCCAGCTTATGGGCGATGACCAAGATTGATGCCCCGGCTGCATGGGATATCACGACAGGCAGTCAGGATATTGTTGTCGCAGTGTTGGACACCGGGGCCGACTGGGAACATGAAGACTTGGCCGCCAACATCTGGACGAACGATTGGGAAGTGCCGGGCGATGGCATTGACAACGATGGCAACGGGCTGATCGATGACTACTTCGGGTGGGACTTCGGTGGTGGGGACAATGTCTCCAGCAAAGACAGCCACGGTACGCACGTGGCAGGCACCATTGGTGCAGTTGGCGACAACGGCATCGGTGTGGTCGGCGTGAACTGGAACGTCAAGATCATGAATCTTGATGTTTTCCCAAATCAATACACAGGTTCGACGTATTACATCGCGGCGATGGGCTACATGGCCGAGATGAAACGCCGGGGCGTGAACGTCGTCGCCTCCAATAACAGCTACGGCTCACAGGGCAACTTCCCCAGTTCTGCCGTGGGCGAGGCCGTGCAAAATCAGGCGGCCCACAACATTCTCTTTGTTGCAGCAGCGGGTAATGACAGTACCAACAACGACGACCTGAACTTCCAGCCGGCCGGTCAACCTGAGCCTAACGCGATCTCCGTCGCGGCCTCGACGACCAGTGATGGCAAGGCAGGCTTCTCTAACTGGGGTGCGACCACCGTGCACATCACAGCCCCGGGTACGAGCATTCGCTCGACCACACCCAACGACAACTATGGCGGCAAGCAGGGCACGTCCATGGCTTCGCCTCACGTCGCCGGTCTGGTCGGCCTGGCTTATTCGGTCGCGCCGAACGCCTCTTACCACCAGATACGCCAGGCCATCTTCGATGGCGGCGACCCGATCAACTGGGGCTCGCGCCACACCATCACCGACAAGCGCATCAATGCCGCCAATACCATTGACATTGTTCGCACGCAGATCAACGGCAGCCTGTATGTGGACGCCAACGCCAACAGCCTGTTCGATTCGGGTGAAGTGAACGCCACCGGTTTCGATGCCGTCAACAAGACGCTCGGCGACTGGAAAGTTTACGTTGACGAAGACAGCGATGGCCAGTTCGATCTCGCGGAATCCTGGACGGACAGCAACCCCAATGGTTTCTGGGATGCGGCTGAGCCTTTCGTGGACACCAACAGCAACGGCACATGGGATGTCGGCGAGTCCTATACGGACCGCAACCAGGACGGTGTCTGGAATGATGAAGAAGCGTACGTTGATGCCAATGGCAACGGCGTGTGGGACGATGCGGAAACCTATGCTGTGGTTCAGTTCAACGGCGAGTACACCCTGATTGTTCCGGCGGGGACGTATGACATTCGGCTGGCCGGGCCGGGCAGTACGACGCTGACGCAAGGCGCGACTGGCTACACCGTCAACATCAATGCTTACGATCAACTTGGTGGTTATGACTTCGGCATTGATGAAAGCGAAGCCCCCGTCGGTGAGACGACTTCCAGTCAGTGGGTTGTGACCAATGGCAAGACTGATGCCCTACTGACGGTGCGCTTCAGCGACAACTTCGGCATCGATGTCGCCACGCTGGGCAATGATGACATCGAAATCAGCAGAGGTGGCTTCACAGCCGTCGGCGAACTGGTCAGCTACAAAGCGAATACTTATGGCACGATCGTTGAAGCCAGCTACCGTTTCGATGCGCCGGGAGGCAGTTGGGATGCGGCTGATGATGGCAATTACACCGTCCGCTTTGCGTCAGGCAGTATTGCCGACGTCGCGGGCAATGTGGCATCAGGCAATCTGGGCAGCGTCAGTCTGCTGCGCGTGACGCCGGTTTCGCTTAACTACAGCGAAGGCTTTGAGTCCGGCTCATTAAGTAATGCATTCCACACGATCAGCGAAAGCAATGGTCGCGTTCAGGTGACAAACGCCAACACGCCTTACTCCGGCAGTTACCACGTGACGATGGATGCCATCAACAGCAGCAATGGTTATGCACTGAATCAACTCATCTTCCATGCTGACCTGGCAGGCTACGAAAATGTCAATCTTGATTTCTGGTGGAAAGACTACGGCGACGAAACGGATGAGCTGGATACGCTGGAAGTCAGTGTCGATCAAGGCCTGACCTGGCATCGCCTGCGTAGTTTTGACGGCACGGGAACGACGGACAATACCTGGCAGAATTATTCGCACAATCTGGATAACCTTGGGCTTCTCTACAGCGATGACACCTGGATTCGCTTCCAGCAGTATGACAACTTCCCCATCGCGACGGATGGCTTTGCGATTGATGACATCAGCCTGACCGGCACGCTCGATACCCAAGGGCCTCGCGTCACCAGCCAATCACCTTCAACCAATCAACTGTCGGGCGTGTCACAACTGTCGGTGGAATTTGATGAAGCGATTGATCCTGCGTCGTTTGATTTGTCGGACATCGCTGCCTTCACCGGCCCGGCTGGTGACCTGCTTGCTTCAATCACTGGCTATCACTGGCTAGGCAATACAACGTTGATCGTTGAATTCGCAGAACAGACCGCTGCGGGAACCTATCAACTGACACTTGGCCCGAGCATTGTCGACGCCGCTGGCAACGCGATGGATCAGAACAACAACGGCACCTCTGGTGAATCGGGCGACAGTTACACGGCTTCGTTCAATATCCAAGGTCCGCGCGTGACCAGCCAATCTCCCAACGGCAACGTGATCGGCGCGCAATCAAGCATAACCCTCACTTTTAACCGGGACATGAATGCAGCCAGCTTCGCAATGGTCGATGACATCATTTCATTTACCGGCCCGTTAGGTGACTTAAGTGGCGCATTGATTGATGCCAATTGGTCATCGCCACGCGATCTGGTAATCACCTTCACCAGTCAGAATGTGCCCGGCGATTATGCCTTGACCCTGGCGCCGACTTTGACCGATACCGTTGGCAACGCGTTGGACCAGGATGTGGATTTGGTTGGTGGGGAAACGACGGATGATCAATATGTTGCCAGTCTCAGCATCCTCGGTGCTCGTGTGACCAGTCACACACCCTCAGGCAATGTGGTCGGCACGCAGTCGAGCATAACGCTGAGCTTCAATGTGCCGATGAACACCGGAACGTTTGCCATCGGTGACGACATCAACAGTTTCACAGGCACGGCGGGTGATTTACTCAGCACGATCACCGGCTATCAATGGCTGGACAGTCAGACTTTGGAGATTCAGTTCGCCAGCCAATCGTTGGCGGGCAGTTACAGCCTGAGCCTCGGCCCGAACCTGGCCGACACGACGGGCAACCTGCTCGATCAGGACCAGGACGGCAACCTCGGCGAGCCGGGCGATGATGGGTATATCGCCAGCTTCGACATCGCCAACGAAGCACCGACGGTGATGATTGACAGTCCGACGCTGCCTGTGGTCGCGACGGTGGATGACACTTCATTGCTCATCGTCGAGGCAACAGCCAATGACGATGGCAACGGTACGCAACCGTTGGACACGTTATGGTCGGTCATCAGCACACCTACGGGTGGCATCGCGGTATTTGATGATGCGACTGCGGATGACACGGCTGTGGCCTTCACCGGCCTGGGTGAATATGTGCTTCAATTCGAGGCCAGCGATGGTGACTTGAGTACAGCTACAACGTTGACCGTGAATGTCGGGGGCACTGGCATCGGTGTGTTTGTCGAGCAGGCTGGTCAGGTCGTGATGGAAGCGGAGAATGAGTCAGGCAGCGCTGTAGGTAGCGGTGCGGCAGCAAGCTCGACATGGGTCAATGTGGCTGATGCTTCACGCTCGGGTGGTACTTACATCATTGCTGACCCGAACACCGGCGTGAATGTCGGTGATTCGACCGATGGCCCACGATTGGATTATGACATTCAGTTCACCACCACCGGTACTTACTATGCCTGGGTTTTGATGACTGGTGCTGGTGGCAACGATGATTCGATCCACCTTGGTATGGATGGCACACCCGCGACATATGGCAACTACGGCATGACCAACAATGGGGCATGGCAGTGGATTGATGAAGCGGCCAGTTCACGTGTCAGCTTTGATGTGACTTCGCCCGGCCTGCACACCGTGAATCTCTGGATGCGCGAAGATGGCACCCAGGTAGATAAGATTATCCTCACCACCGATGCTGGCTTCACACCTTCAGGTCTGGGCCCGGCAGAGAGCACTCAAGGTGGCAATGTTGCTGCTGATGTCAATGCCCCAGCAGACGACACGGTCATTGGCAACAACGCAACTCTTAGCGCGACGGCAACTGACGACGGCCTGCCCAATCCTCCCGCAGCCTTGACTTACCAATGGGTGCAGATCGCGGGCCCTGGTACAGCGTCATTCACTTCACCTGACGCCACTTCAACTGACGTGGCCGTTGACACCTTTGGTCAATACACCTTCCGTCTGATTGCGGACGATGGTCAGGTCAAGACCGCCGACAATGTGACCATCAATTTCGATCCGGGTGATGTCGAGGCACCTACGGTCACAACAGTCGAACGTAACGATGGCGACGTCAATACACCTGATCAACTTCTGGCGATGACTTTCACGTTCAATGAGGATGTGGCTGGGTCGATTGATGTGAATGATCTGTCGCTCAGTGATGCCTCGACAGGTCAGCCGGTGGACATCAGCAGCGCGACCATGAGTTACGACGCAGGGACACACACCGCGCGATGGGATCTTTCCGCAGTGCCTGTGACAGCCGGTTACTACAACGTGGTGCTTGCTGCCTCTGGCATCACGGATGCAGCAGGCAACTCATTGGATGGAGATGGCAACGGCACAGGTGGCGATGACTTCATCCAGCAGGAAATGGTCGCGTTCCCCGGCGATGCGAATCTGGATGGTACCGTCAACGTTCTTGATCTGAGTGCCTTGGCGAACCACTACAATCTGCCAGGCGGCTGGTCTGATGGCGATTTCAACCAGGATGCCTTGATTGATGTGCTCGATTTAAGTCTTTTGGCTCTCCACTATAATCAGGCTTTAACGCCTCCATTAAGCACACTGACAGCTCAAAGCGATTCTTCAGTTGCCTCAAGCCAAGACCCGAATAAATCAATCGCCTATTGGGCATCGCTGACCACCAACCACACCAGTTCAACACTGGGCTTGTGGGATCACGATGACGCAGAAGCGGATCGGCCGGACCTGGCTGCATTGCTGGTGTAAACCATCAACAAGTTACCCTGCATGTTTTGCGATGCATCACGACGACGCGCGTAAGGTGACGCTCGCAGCATGACGGGCCACACTCGTCGCGCAAGAATTCGTCTACATCCCCACGACTTCGTCGGGGATGCGTCCGAAGGCGATCTTGTCGTCCATCGACTGCCGCGCCTGGTGCATGCCGCCGAAGTACACCGTGTGTGATCCCCAACGCTGGTTGAGCGTATCCATGACGCGTGACAACCGCAGCGGCCGCTCCATGTCGGCAAACAAGTAACCCGTAGCCTGACCTTGCGGAATCAACCCGCCGACCACGACGCCGATCTTGCGTGGCCTGTCCCCCTGATGCCGAGGCCGAACCGCCCACAATCTTTCAAAGTGTTGCAGCAGTGTGGGCGTGTCCTGCACGCCCGGTAGATCAATGGCCTGTCCCCAGGCTCGACGAGAGTCATAGCGCACATGTGCACTGAGTGCGTGCGCGATGTAGCCGTGATACCGCAGCCGCATCCCTAACTTGTGAATCAGCCGAACCATCACGCCATGTGCCCCGGCATCGCTGCGCAGCTTCGGGTCCAACACATTGGAATGGCTCATCGAGCTGCGATGTGTCGGCACCTCGGGATCGTCAAACCCGTGAAACGCCCGCCACCACCTTGCTCCCTCGACCGATCCCCAGATGTCACGGGCCTGTCTTTCACTGATGGCCCACAAGCTGCGTACATCCTTGATGCCATGCCTTTGCAATCGCGTGAACATCCCTTTACCGATGCCGGTCAGGTCGTCCAGTTCAAGATGAGCCAACCGGTCAGGCATGTCGTGCAGTGTCAATACCGTCAGGCCGTCCGGCTTCTGAAGATCGCTGGCGATCTTGGCCAGCATGCGACTGGGGGCGATCCCCACCGAGCAGCGCAGGCAAGGACCTACCTCGGCGGCAATCCGATCCTTGATCCGTTGGCCCAATGCTGTCGCATGCTCAGGTTCATGCTCCTTGCCCATCAGTCGCACCGCCCACTCATCAATCGAGTACACCTTCTCGACCGGGGCCTCCAGCTCCGAAGCGCGGATCAACTGGTGATGCAGTTGGATGTAATACTTCGGCCGCGCCTGGATCAGCAACAGGCCGGGCAGTTTTTCCTTGGCCTCACGCACGTGCATGCCGGTCTTGATGCCGAACGCCTTGGCTTCGTAGCTGGCAGCGATCACGCAGGTGTAATCGCTCATCACCGGCACCACCGCCACCGGCTGATCGCGCAGCAACGGCTGATCGTGCTGCTCAGCCGAGGCAAAGTAACTGTTCATGTCCACAAACAGCCAACGAAGCATCCTTTCAGGATACCAAACAAATACCTAAAATCAATAGCGGTTCACAGGCGGGTGCCCGGGAGATTGTCGGGCGATAAAGTCACACTCCCTACGACCACTTATCCACTTGCGGAACCGACCCGGCTTCATCCAGCAAGGCAATGGCCTCGGGAACATCGTTCACCACCGTCATGTAATCCCGGTAACCTGCGCCAGCAAAGTGGGTCTCGTACAACTGCTCGAAGAAGGCTAGCAGTTTGTCATAAAAACCTTGATGATTGAGCAGAATGATGGGTTTGCTGTGGTATTGCAGGTGCTTGAGGGTGACGATTTCGACCAGTTCTTCCAGCGTGCCAAAGCCGCCGGGCAAGGCGATGAAAGCGTCGGCCAGGCGAGCCATCTCCATTTTGCGACTGGCCATGTCTGGTCGGGTCACCAGTTCGTCGGCCTCCTGAAAGGCGATGCCTCGGTCGATCATGGATTGCGGGATCACCCCCGTCACTTGGCCATCTGCGTGTTTCGCAGCCCTAGCGACCGCGGCCATGCACCCGGTATCCGTGCCCCCGAAGACGAGAGATCGGCCTGACTGCGCTAAGGCCTTTCCCAACGTCTCGGCCAGGGCCAGGTAAGCCTGCTCGACATGTCGAGAGGATGAGCAGTAAACACACACGGTCGGATGTAAAGTTTCAGGCATCGTATGAACTCCATGAATGGTTATTGCCTATGTGTCGCGTCAGCCAAGTAAGATTTTTAGCAATTTTTCATCAAGATCGCTTAACCGGGTTTACAACGTGAAACAGCAAGGTATGGTCGAAACGCGTTGCGGAGTTTTTATGACTGAGCGCCGCCGCGCTCCGGAAATGAAAGTTTGTCGAAGCTAAAAGCCAGTCCGTTGTCGGACGGTCATCGTCCCTTTTACTCAGAGCTGTCCAGCGGTGCTCTGTTGGCGCGATTGTTCAATCTCGCATGGGATTACAAATGGCTGGCGTCTCTGCTCATCCTCCTGCAACTGGTGCTGGTGGCTTTTGAGTTGGGTGCTGTCAACTTCGCCTCCGCAGCCATTGACTTTCTTGAGCACCGCGTCAGCAAACCCGGGGAAGACATCACCCTCTACCTGGGCTTTCGCAATTTCACCTTTCCGCATACCTGGAACCCGATGCACATCATCATCGGGCTGAGCGTGGGCGTGCTGGTCGCATCTGCCATGCGTGGCTTGTTGCACTACACCACGATCTTCACCTCTGCCAAGCTCGCGCAACGCATCGTCGTCAGGCTTCGTCGACAGGTGTATGACAAACTGCAAAGGCTTTCCTTCCGCTTCTTCGATGCCAACGAATCCGGCTCGATCATCAACCGTGTCACGGGTGATGTTCAGCAGGTGCGCATGTTTGTCGATCAGGTCTTGATCCAGCTCATCACCATCGTGGTCACCCTGTCCATGTACATCATTTTCATGGTCAAGATCAGTTGGAAGCTGACTCTGCTATGCCTGATCACTGTGCCGGTGATGGTCATCGCTGCCTGCTGGTTTGCCTGGGTGGTGCGGCCGTTGTTTCGACTTGGCCGCGAAAAGCTGGATGACACCATCCGTGTGCTGTCCGAATCGATCCAAGGCATGCATGTGGTCAAGTGCTTCAACCGCCAAGGTGATCAGATCAACCGCTTCGGCCACGCCAATCAGAGCGTCCATGACACCCGACACAAAGTCTTCTGGCGGCAATCCATCTTCATCCCATCCATGAACCTCTTGGCCCAGATCAACCTGATGGTCCTGCTCATCGTCGGCGGGCGCATGGTTTTCATAGGCACACTCGACCTGGGCCTGCTTCTGGTCTTCTCTTACCTGCTTCGCGACTTTGCCAACCGCGTGCAGATGGTTGCCAACGTCACCAACTCCATCCAGATGAGCCTGACCGGTGCTCAGCGTGTCTTTGAAGTGATGGATGCGCCCATTGAAATCAACAGCAAGCCTGATGCGATCGACCTTGAGGAGCCACAAGGATCCGTCACATTCGACAATCTCAGTTTCCGGTATGAAACGGGTGATGATGTATTAAGCAACATCAGCTTCGAGGTTGCTCCGGGTGAATGTGTTGCCATTCTTGGCGCGACCGGCGCAGGCAAGAGCACCCTACTGAGTTTGATTCCGCGTTTTTACGATGCCTCTGAAGGCCGACTCCTGGTCGATGGCGTCGATGTCCGCGACCTTGAGCTTGATGACCTTCGTCGCTCGGTCGGCACCGTTTTTCAGGAGAATTTTCTGTTCAGCACCACAGTCGCAGCCAATATCGCGTTCGGCCATCCTGATGCCAGTCGCGAGCAGGTGGAGAAAGCCGCTCGCATCGCCGCTGCGCACGATTTCATCTCCAAGATGAAAGACGGTTACGACACGATGATCGGTGAGAACGGCGTCGATCTGTCCGGCGGGCAGCGCCAACGCATCGCCATCGCCCGGGCCGTGTTGCTGGAGCCCAAGATCCTGCTCCTGGATGATGCTACGTCTGCCATCGACCCGGAAACGGAACACGAGATTCTCGCGGCCATGGACAACGCCATGAAGGGTCGCACCACCTTTGTCGTGGCTCATCGCCTCTCGACGCTTCGACGAGCAGACAAAGTGGTTGTTCTGGAGAAAGGGCGCATCGTGCAGGTCGGCACACATGATGAATTGATGCATACCAAGGGCCATTACCGTCGGGCTGCTAAAGTTCAAGTGGCGGATGAAGAGTCCAAACGTCTGCTCGGGTTGCATCCCGATCAAGGGGAGGTGGCCTGATGAGTATGGGCAAGATGGGTGGCGGCATGGGGGTTGGCAAAGCGGCGCGCATGGCTGCGGAAGGCGAGTTCGATGAAAATCGCTCGCTCGACCTCGGCCTGCTCAAACGCCTGTTCTTCTATACACAACCTCACGCTCGCAAACGCAACAATTTGCTGACGCTGGTCATCATCCGATCATTGCAGTTGCCCCTTGGGCCAGCCATCCTGGGTTGGACGATTGGCACAGCCATCAAGCGAACCGACTCGGCAAAAGGTGTGAATGCCAGCATCGAATCCTGGACTGGCATTCAGGCCAACTTCAGTCCGTGGGGGCTGGTCGTGGCTGGTGTCATTGCCTTCGCGATATGGGCCTTGATCACCGAATTTACCCACCACTTCCGTTACCGCTGGGCAACCGAGTTTGGCGAAGCCATTGCGCTCGACATGAGGCGGGACATCTTCCTTCACCTGCAACGCATGCCGATGGCCTTCTTCAATCGTATGAAACTCGGCCAGATCATCAGCCGAATGACCAGTGATGTGGAATACGTGCGCATGGGTGTGCAGCAGGTGCTGTTTGTCAGTCTGGTACAACTCGGCCAGGGACTTGGCGCTGCGGTGCTCATGTTTTACTCGGACTGGATTCTGTTTCTGCTGATTCTGGCGATGCTTCCTGTCCTGGCGATCATCAACCGTGTCTTCCACAAACGCCTCAGCCGGGCATATCGGGCAACGCAGGAATCATTCAGCCGAGTCACGTCCAACATCGCTGAGTCCGTCAGCGGTATCCGCGTCACCCAAGGCTTCGTCAGGCAGGATCACAGCGCAGCAATCTTCAATGATCTCGTCGAAGATCATTCCAATTACAACGTGGCGGCTTCCAAGTCGCGCGGTCAATATCTGCCCCTGCTTGAGTTCAACAATCAGTTTTTCCTGGCTGTGGGCATTGTGCTGGTCGGTGGTTACCGCGTGCTGCAAGGCTGGGCCGAGGTAGAAGACCTGATCATGTTTTTCTTCCTTGCTCAGATGTTCTTCCAGCCGGTGGTCGTGATCGGCATGATGTATGACCAGGCGCTTAGTGCCTTGGCTGGGGCTGAGCGCGTCTTCAAACTGCTGGACACCAAGCCGGACTGGCAGGACCCGGAAGATGCCATCGATCTGCCCCCGATCCAAGGCCACGTCGCCATGCAGGATGTCAGCTTTGAGTACGTCAAGGGCACGCCGGTGCTCAAGGATGTCAATATCGACGTCAAGCCAGGCCAGGTCATCGCCCTCGTTGGCGCAACGGGTTCAGGTAAGACCACCATCATCAACCTGATCTCGAAGTTCTACCTGCCCACGCAAGGCCGCATCATGATTGATGGCCATGACCTGAAGCAGGTCAGCAGTGCCTCGCTGCAAAGGCAGATGGGCATCGTCCTGCAAACCAACTTCCTGTTCACAGGGACGGTGCGCGACAACATCCGCATGGGCAAACAGGGTGCGACCGATGAAGACATCGCCGAAGCCTGCCAGAAACTCGACTGCCTGGACATTTTTGAAAACCTGTCCAATGGCTTCGATACGGATGTCGGTGAGGGCGGCAATGCCCTGTCATTGGGTCAAAGGCAACTGGTCTGCTTCGCTCGTGCGATGGTGGCTGATCCACGGATTCTCATCCTCGATGAAGCAACCAGCGCGGTGGACACCATGACCGAGGCCCGCATCCAGCGGTCGCTGTCTGTCCTGCTCAAAGACCGCACCAGCTTCGTCGTGGCTCACCGTTTATCGACCATTCGCCATGCTGACATGGTGCTGGTACTTGAGGATGGCAGAATCGTAGAGCGAGGCTCACATATCGAACTGCTCAAGGAGGAAGGCATCTACGCCAACCTTTATCGCAAGTTCATCAAGGCCACGAATGAATAATGGCTTTGGCCTGATTTCATAATTCACGATGAATCAGGCCTTGTCGGTAAACGGTTTTTTTCTCGATAGATGCTGCATTCCCACTTGATGAAGGTACTCATCATCTTTCGACACAAGCTCACGGATGGGCAGTGGGAATTGATCGCCGACCTGTTCTCCCCACCCAGAGCGACATCGACGACCGCCACAGCGGGGGACTTGTTCGACAAGTGGAATGCCGACGGAACCTTGGTGTCGGTGCTCGAGCGTCTGCAAGGTCAGGCAGGGATTGACTCGCAGCTTTGGTGCATCGACGGCACCACCGTGCGAGTCCACAAGTGCGCTACGGGCGGTGGAAAAAGGCGACCCGAATGAGCCAGCGGACCACGCGCTTGGCTGGCGATAAGGGCTGCCGCGCCGATGGGGTTGGCGAGTACTTGTTGGCGTTGGACATCACGCCGGTGATCCCGAGCAAGACCAACGAACTTCGCAGCGTGCGGTCGGTGGAATTCGATAAGCAAGCGTACCTCAACATTGTCGAGCGGTTGATCGGTTGTCTGAAGGAGTGCCGCCGGGCGTTCAGCCGCTACGAGAAGATGACCAAGAAATTCGCGGGCATGGTCTGCATGGCCTTGATCCAACGCTATCTGTGATTGGCAGTGAGTGAGTTTTCCGACGAAGCCTAGTCAATTCCAATTCAATATGAAATTTCAAGTGGGCAACTGTCTCAAAATCTTGACAAAAAAAGCCTCCCCTACAGGGCTCCGAACCTGCAGGGAGAGGCGCGCCACGGCTTGAAGACTTTACGTCTCCAAGTGTCAACCTGATATCCTATCTCGCCCCGACCGGCTATGTCAATGAACTTCCCCGCATCAGACAAAAAAACAATAAATATCTGTAAAAAATGGATTTAAGTGCATTTTTCTTAGTCCATTTCCAGTTACAGAAATTGAACATGACAACCGGGCGAAAGCCTCTAAAATGTGTCTCGAAAAGGCATTACGTCAAGGTGTGGAAACAAGGATGGCATCAGGCTCATCATGTGAAGAAACTGTCGTTAACGTCGCCGTCGGCGTCGTGACGCGGTCTACATCCACCGGCTGCGAAGTGCTCATCGGCAGAAGGCCTGACCATACCGTCCTGCCGGGCTTCTGGGAGCTGCCCGGAGGCAAAGTTGAGCCTGAGGAGTCGTTACAGGACTGTCTCATGCGGGAATTTCGCGAGGAATTGGCCATCGAAATCCAGGTTGGGCCTGCTCTGCCTGTCATTGAGCACCGGTATGACCATGCCCACGTTCGGCTGCATCCGTTTTATTGCAGGCATGTGGGCGGGTCGCCGCAGAACCTGGCAGTGGTCGAGCATCGCTGGGTGACGGCTGAGGAACTCTGCCATTACGATTTCCCGCCAGCCAATGTCGATTTGATTGCGGAAGTCGCCCGTGAACTACGCGAGCATCCGCCCGCACTGCCATGATGGCAGCCTGTTGTTGCTGCCGTTTCCCTTTTCCCGGCTTGCTGATGCCTCCTAGGATTAGCCATGAGTCACAACAGTCAACCTGATCCCTCCAAGACAGGCATCATCATTGTCGATCACGGCTCTCGCCGGGCTGAATCCAACCACATGCTCGAAGCCTTTGTCAAGCAGTTCGCCCCTGCTGCAGGCTACCTGGCGGTGGAGGCAGCCCACATGGAATTGGCCGAACCCTCGATTGCGACGGCCTTCGACCGCTGTGTCGCCAAGGGAGCAAAGCATGTGGTGGTCTGCCCTTACTTCCTGCTGCCCGGCAAGCATTGGTTTGAGGATATTCCCGCGCTGACTGAGGAGGCGGCAGCCAGGCATCCAGGCGTTGATTTTCTGATCACTGCTCCGATCGGCCTGCACCCGATGATGCGCGATGTCATCGCCAGCCGAATCGAGTACTGCCTGGAACATACGGGTGGCAAGGTGGAAGAGTGTGAATCCTGTGCCGGGCGCGCGTTATGCCGATTCAGAGAAGCGGGGGCTGTGGTGACTCAAGCGGAGCAAACGAGTTAGCGCGGGTTTTTCCAGCGTGATCTGTCAAACATTCGTCCTTACCAACATTTCACTCATTGAAAGAGACTGGTCAAAGCTTGCCAGTATTCGTTCAGTTTGGTGATCAGGTCAGGCCCCCATGCGAAGAGGATGTAAAACACGCCTGCTGACAAGGCATAGGCGGTCAATGCCAGAAGCCCATCCTTGGCTACTTTCGCCAGGCCGATGGCCGTGATGCCCAGGGCCGGGACGAACACCGCGAAGGGGATGAATTCCAAAGGCCCCATCGAGATCGCCAACAGTGCAGCAAGGATGGCCAGGACATAATTCATCGGCCACTGCACGAGCGGAGTGAGTCGCGGCTGAATCACATGATCAATGCGTTTTGCCCAAGGCATGGCCCGTTGCACGGCTTGGTCAAACTGTTTGGCTGAAATGTATCGCTGCTCCAACTGACTGGGCAGCCAGATATGTTTCATGCCGATCAGATTCTGACTGATGAAAAAGAGCAGGATGATCGCGAGGAAAGCGGGGATGCCCGGGATCGCTCCCACAGGCGAAGCCGCAATCACGCCGATCAAGACCAGGATAGGTCCGAACGAACGATCATTGAACTGGTCAACAATTTCCCCCACCTGTGCCTGGCCAACCTTCTGCACATGCTTGTTCATGCGCTCGAGCAAATCCTGGAGACTCTCTGATTCGCTCTGCGTACTGGCATCGGTGGGCATGGCTTTCTGTAAGGTGGACATGGAACTCTTGCTCCGCCTTGATGATAGCCCCCGAAATCAAACTCCTCCTGTAAATCTGCCCGAGTCGGGTGGAACTCGGGCAGAGGGGCTAAATCAGTGTGCACCAGCCTTGATCATGTCATCATGGTCGGGCACATTGAAGATTCATCAGTTAATGGCTTTACGCGCATCGCGCAAGTCCCGGATTTCATCGTGGGCCTGCTTCACTTCCCTGTACTGAGCCTCGACCATCTCGGCGATCTCAGTTTCAGCCGTGGCTTGAAGCATTTCCTCATACATCTTCTTGATGATGTCTTCAGCCTTCTCGGCCTCAGCCAGGACGGCCAACTTCTCATCCGAAGACAATGATGTGCGCAAGTCAGTCCACCAGCGATGTAGCTTGTTCACAATGCTCTCTCGGTCACTGACGTCTTCGTCATTCATTTTCAGTGCGGCCTGCAACTGCTTGGCAAAGCGGTCTCGCTGGCGCGAGATGTTCATGAAGATTTCCTTCAATTGGTCATCATCGACCTTGCCTGCGGCCGAGGCCAAGCCTTCACTGGTATCGACATTCACTCGAACCAGATTCTTTAATCGGTCAATGGTTGTTTTTGTTAATTCTGCTGTAAGCATACTCATAATAAATCATCCTTTCTGTTAATTATTGAGCTTGTGAGTTCAAAAATTACGCTGATTTAACTCGTCATCAATCTGGCGATGCACTCAATTGTCGAGTTTGTCTTCGACTTCATCAGCCGCATCTTCGGTTTCGTCGGCGATTTCTTCGCCTGTCTCTTTCACTTTATCCACAGCTTCTTCGCCGGCTTCCTGCATTTCCTCACCAATCTCTTGCATTTCCTCGCCCACTTCAGAGTCATCTGAACAGCCCGGCGTGAAGGCGACTCCTGCAAGGCCAATACTTGCTGCGGCTAGAAAGGCAGGGACGTGAGTCATGGGTTTATAGATTGTGTTTGTTATGAATTTCATATTGTCATACCCCTTTCTTTGGGTGTTTCTCAATATCAAGTGTGGATTCTCAGCGTTGCATTAACGGGATTGCATATCGGTTTCTTTAGCGATCCCACGGTAAAAGTGCGCAAATAAAGACACCACGAACAGCAACAGGAATACAAAGAAGAGCACCTGTGCGATGCCGACTGCTGCTGAAGCAATGACTTCAAACCCGAATAAGGCTGCAATCACTGCTGCAATTAAAAATACGAATGCCCAATATAACATGGAGCAACTCCTTTCTTACTGCCCGGCCTGAGATAACTGATTCATAATCAGGGGAGTCGTCGATCACAGAAGGTCGCATTCGCTACATGCAATCCATGCGGTCGGCCGAGTTCCCTTACGGTTTCTCTAAGCCGGTGCGGTTGCGTTGTCTATCAGAACACTAGGCACGAAAAGTCGAAATGTCAGGAAAACAGTGAAAAAGCTGTAATACAAGGAAGTTAAAGAATGCCCGGCAATATCTTGGCGATACCCGAACGCAGCCCTGTCTAGTCCAGGGACTCAAACTCGAATGGTGCATAAACAGTTCCCATTCATGCCATGTTGAGAGGGACTCCAACATGCGCATGGACAACTTGATGTACTCAAAGAAATGTCAGGCAAAGACTGTCGCTATGCAGCGTTAATGGATCAATCATAAATAGCATCACTGTCTTATCTGTATGGATTGCATCATCTGTATCAATCACGCAACTCAGGCAAACCTTCAACTCGACTATCGGACTGCTTTTGTCGCGATTCGGTCATTTCGTGAGGTAGGGATCACGAAGATAGAACTGAGCCTATCTGCGGGTGGACAGTGACGAGTTCTTCTAACTGTCTGGCCGGAGTATTGCCATGTCTGTCTTGAAAAACTGGTTGATGTTTCCGGTACTGGTGATGCTGATCGTGATGTCCAATTGCGCTTCGCCTTTCGATGAATACAGGCGGGAGCAACGGATCAAGAAAGCGGCGGCCATGTCGTTGCCTGACTCGGCGAAGGTTGAGGCCTTCCATGAAGATGAGCATCGCCTGCTGGCCAAGATCAGCATGCCTCCAGCAGTGGTCAGCGATCTGCTGGACAATTCACCTTTTGCCAATGATCCGATGACTGAAAAGCGATCAGCCATTCGCAAGTATCACAACATCAAGTGGTGGCCTCGGACGACGCCTAAGCAGTTCATCACCGGCTCGCAACCCGTGAACCGAAGCACGCGTGCAAGTATTCTGGTCGATCTGGACACAGCTTCGCGCGCGGTGGTTTATCTGGAAGTGCGCTGAATCAGTCGCTGAATGGAAGCCTAGTCTTTCTGGTGTCGGCTCATGGTCCACTTGGCCCACATCAGTCGAAGGATATGTTGCAGATACTGCAACTGAACCTTCATGGTCAGTTTGCTTTTCCCCTTGATGCGTTCGGAGAAATGGATGGGCACTTCCGCGATGGATTGGCATTGACATTTAACGATCAACTCCAGGCCAATCTTGTATCCCACAGGATTCAGTTGACTTTCACCGCGGCGGAACACGTCAGGTCTTAAAGCGAAGAAGCCACTCATCGGGTCGGACAGCTTGACCAGAGGCCGGGACAGCAGGCCAGCCACCCGGCTTTGGATCAGTCGGCCAAGCCCCCATTCGGCATCCGTCGAGCCGCCGGGGATATAACGCGAGGCGACGACAATCTCCGCTCCTTCCTCCAACTGCTTCAACATCTGAGGAATCGCTTCTGGCGGGTGAGAGAGGTCAGCATCCATCACCACCAGAGCTATTGCATTATCCGGGGCCAGTTGCAGCCCCTCGATCACGCTGCGCGACAGATCAGGCAGTTCCGTCCGCACAATGACCGACACCCAAGGCAAATCTGACTCGCGAATGCGGTCGGCTGTGCCATCATCACTGTGATCGTCCACGAAAAGCAGCGACAGGTTCAAGTCGGTATCATCGCGTACAGCTTTGACGCGTTGAATAAGATCATGCACATTTTCCGCTTCGCGGAACGTTGGCACAACAAGCCAGATCGGCTGGGAAGCCTGGTTTGACAAGTCGACGGCAAGAGGTTGAACAGCCTGTGATTCCAAGTGCCGACACTGTAGCTGTTTCCAAGCCTTCGCGGGGGCTGTTGCGTTCACCAGCGTTTGCACTTTGGCTTCTGATCGCTGTCACCACAGCCTATCGGCTTATCGCCGCCAGCATTCTGGGGATCGGCAACGGCGAAGGCTATTACTTTTCCAGCCTGAAGAATCTCCAGCTTTCCTACTTCGATCAACCTCCCATGTTCGCCTGGCTGGGCTGGCTGGGAATGACGCTTTGTGGTTCGACCGATGTCTTCTTCCTCAGGCTGCCTTTCATTCTGCTCTCCATTGGCAGCACACTGTTGATGTTTGACTTTGCCCGTCATGTCGTCAGTCAACGGGCAGCCTTGTTCGCCGCGGTGCTGATGAATTTCGCGGCTGTGTTTCTCGTGCCCGTGGGTTCCTGGCTGCAACCGGATGGGCCTTTGATCTTCTTCTGGTTGGCCAGTTGCTGTTGTTTGGTCCGGCTGTTGGCTGTGGAACACCAACCTCACGCCTGGCGCTGGTGGCTGCTGTTTGGCTTATCGCTTGGTCTGACCGGGCTCAGTAAATATCACGCAGCTTTCCTTGGCGTTGGCGTGCTCTTCTTTCTGCTGACCACGCGAAGACATTGGCATTGGCTTAAGCACCCCGGCCCATGGTTGGCAGGTGGGCTGGCGCTCTTGCTGACCTTGCCGGTGTTTATCTGGAATGCCCAGCATGATTTCATTTCCTTTACCTGGCAGTCAGGCAGAGGTGCACCGACCCAGCTCCGCTGGGATTGGCTGCTGCAAAGTCTGATCGGCCAGGCGCTCTGGCTGCTGCCCTGGCTTTGGCTTGCCTTGGTCGCAGCGCTGGGCTGGGTGATCTGGCGCGGCTTGATGACTCGCGAGTTGGCCAACTTTTCAGATGACATAGACGCAGGCTCAAGTGAGCACGATCAATCTCATGAAACGCGGCTCTCTCACGATTGGCTTGAGCGCGAACGCTGGTGGTTCCTGGCCTGTACCGCGTTCCTGCCCATCATCTTCTTCACCGTCGTCGCCATCTGGGCATCGCTTGGTTTTCACTTCCATTGGCAGGCGCCGGGATACCTGATGCTGTTCCCCATCGTCGCCCATTGGCTAAGCCAATGCTGGCAGGCCAGTCGAGTCAAGCGCATCGCTGCAGTTACTTTCCTTGCTGCGACCATCCTTATCTCAGCCATGGGATGGGTCTTGTTAATCAGCCATGCGCGTCTGGGTTGGTTGGATCCGGTCATACAGGCCGTGGCTGGTAGAGAGGTGGATCTTTCCGAAGAGCCCACGCTTGAGACGATGCCTTTCACGCCCTTGCGCGAAACGCTGAAAAGTGAATCGCTGTTTGAGAATGATGAAGTCTTCGTGGTCACGAATCGGTGGTTCCTGGCCGGTCGCATCGATCATGCTTTGCAAGGCCGCAAGACTGTGCTCAACTTTCATCCTGACAGTCGCAACCTGGCTTTTATTGAATCCTCGCGCGACTGGATTGGTCGCGACGCCATCGCAGCCAGTGTGGATCCCTTTGCCCAAGGCTGGGCTGAAGACAAACAGCATGGATTGAAAGCCTACTTCCGCTCTGTGGAACCGATGTCTCCGGTTGAGCTTAAGCGTGGCGGCCGGGTTGTGATGACAGTTTACCGTTGGCGTTGCCAGGAGTTGCTGAAAGCTTACGAGGCGGAGTATGGGTTGGATGCGGTTAAGTAGCCGTTTGAGAGACGCCATGCTGATGCGATCTACGACGCCTTTATGTGTTCCCTTATCTTACTTACCGCGTCGTGCGATTTCCCATCGGCCAGCAGATTCACTTCTTCGTGTGGATCGCGATTCAGGTCATACAGTTCTTCACTCTGCTCCTGACCTGTCCACTGAACATAAAGCCAATCGTGCGTGCGCACACTTCGGCCGCGCGTCTCGCCCCAATTCACCAATGCCCGATGAGCCTGCCGCACACCTTGCGATGGATCATTCAGCAAAGGTACCAGACTGAACCCCTCAGGCTGTTGATCGGGTGGCTGCATCTCCAGCAAATCAAACACGGTCGGAAAGATGTCCGACTGATCGACTAATGCGTCACAACTTTGCCCATGTGATTCGGCCCGTCTCGGGTCTGCGATGATCAATGGAATGTGAGTCGATTCGCGGTAAAGAAAGTTCTTAAACCATAGGCCATGCTCACCAAGTTGAAAGCCATGATCGGCTGTGAGCAGGACCAGCGTGTCATCCGCCAGCCCTGACGCGTCGAGTTGATCGAGTATTCGCCCCACCTGAGCATCGGCATAAGCCACGCAGGCCAGGTAAGCGAGGATGGCCTGCCTGCGTTCATCTTCTGGAAGATTCCAATGGCCACACCATTGCCCGCGCACGCAAGATGTGACATCCGTCGCATCTGCAGCAGGCTCAGGCAAATCAATCGTCAGCTCATCTGTCAATTCGAAGTATTCTTTCGGCGCGACCAAGGGCACGTGAGGCCGGATGAATCCCGCAGCCCACACCGCCGGCCTCTCACCATCATGCTGAGCGATGGCACGGCAAACATCCGTCGCCACGCGATAATCATGTTGCTTGTCATCCCCTTTCTCCGCCCGCAGCCAGGCGATGGCTCCGCCTGTACCCGCGGCATGGGTCTCCCAGGGGGTCGCGTTGTGATATGAGCCGTTGCTGTGCAGTTCATAGCCGCCGGGATTGAACTTGTCGCACCAGGCATGGGGGTCGTCATCACCATCGCCCAAATTGACCAGGCAATCTGGCACACCTTTGTGAAAGACTTTGCCTGATCGCATGGTGTACCAGCCACGGTTACGCAAGGCAGCAGGCCAGGTGAGGACGTCCGGCAGTTTGCCTTTGAGTTTGTGTTGCAAGGTGGTCACGCCATGCGTCTGCGGGGATAAGCCGGTGAAGACGCTGGCTCTGCCGGGGGCGCAGATGGCGCAAGGGGTGTGGGCATGATTGAATGTCATGCCTCGCTGTTGGAGCCTGCGCATGTTGGGGATCAGTGAGTCAGGCAGATTGGAAAATCCGAAATCCGCACGAAGATCATCGAAGATGAGCAGGAGAATATTCATGCCCGGATGATACTGACAAAAATGTGAAGCATCTTTGTGTTATGAAGCTGTTGTGAAATGCCAACTCAATAGCGCGACGCTAGTCAGCAGTCAGAGGCCGGAAGGTTAACGGATCATTTTCATCAGAATCTGTCCAAGTTTCGACTTCGTCATATTTCACGGTACCAACCGATGCATCCAGACAAACATAATTCAAACGTTCCTGATGGCGTGCTGCGGTAAAGTCCCGGCCACTGACCACCAGCGAATATCCGTCAGCAACACTGATCACTTTGGATGGATTCATGACATCATCAAAGATAATAGCCTTTTGCCCGTAAGTACTGCCTGGCACATGGTGTAACCCGCGTACCCAGGCATTGCCTCCATTGGCCCAGTACCAGCTTTTCAGGTCGAAGTCATCTTTGGTATAGCCTTGCACATAGGGCAGCAGGCGTGATTCTTGATCGTGTGTCCAGTCAATACCGGGTATCCACGGATCGGCTGCCTCATCCAAGCCGGAAGGGCAACGTATTTCATCTTCAGTCCATAAATCATCTTCCACCAGTTTCGAGAACCAGTATTTGATCGTCGAACCTGACCATGAATCACGAGAGTAAATCATGCGGTCTTCATTGTCCTGCATGTACATCTGATGAGCGATGCCGATTTGTCAGAGTGTATTTCGACAACTCACATCGCGCATGGCTTCGGTCGCGCCTCCCAAGGCAGGCAACAGCAGGGCAATCAACAGCGCAATAATGGAAATGACCACAAGTAACTCAATCAGCGTAAATGCTTTGCGTTGCATGGAACCATGCCTCCAAATTTGAGCCTTGAGATGAAATCGGCTCAGAAATAACAAAGCAGAAGAAAGCTTCATATACTTCATCCTACTCTGCGCTTCTGCTTCTGTCATCGGCTTGAACCATATTCATAGCAAGAATTCTCGGTTGCTTTTGGCCATATTGATCAGGCCGGACGCTGCAGGGAAACATGCATGCATCGATGATTCGTGCCTTGATCGCGATGTAAAGTGATGTCAGGCAAAAAGATGTCAATCCTTGACTTTCTTCCGGCATTTGCGACCGCCCATGCTTTTGATATTCTGGATGGTCTGACGAGTCCCCATCGTCTAGTCCGGTCCAGGACGCCAGGTTCTCATCCTGGAAACCGGGGTTCGAATCCCCGTGGGGACGTTTTCTTCCTTCAGCGATGTCGTTCTTGGCAAATCAGGCTGATCCCGATTTCTACAAGACCACCATCCGCCAGCAGCGGTGAATCCGCTTGTTGCGGAAATCCTCAGGCACTGTCTGCTTCGATATCTCGCGTATGTCCACCAACCCGGCCAAGGCTTGTTCATCCAGCTTGAACCGACGGTAGTTCGTCGAGAAATAGATCACGCCTTGCCGGGCCATGCGCGCGATCAAACGCTGCAACAGTTCTGCATGATCTTTCTGCACATCCCAATCGCGCTCCAACCCCTTGCTGTTGGAAAAGGTCGGCGGGTCCACCACTGCCAAGTCATAGGTCGCTGCGTATCGACTGCTGGACAGAAAATTCATCGCATCGCTGCGCACCATCTGATGCCTATTCCCCGCCAAGCCATTCAGTTTTAAGTTGTGTTCGGCCCAGTCGAGATACGTGTTCGATAAGTCAACGGTCGTGGTTTCCGCAGCACCCCCTGCTGCTGCGTAAACGGTAAACGAACCGGTGTAGCCAAAAAGATTGAGAAACCGCTTGCCTTGGGCTTCGTTGCGCACCATTGCGCGCGTTTGGCGATGATCCAGAAACAGGCCGGTGTCGATGAAGTCATGCAGGTTCACTTCAAACTTCAGTCCCGCTTCCGTCACGATGATCGTCTCGCCTGAGGCATCGACTTTCTCATGCTGGGTCAAGCCACGCTGTTTGGGCTTATCCTTGTAATAGACCTGCTCGGGGTCGATCTCCAAGGCTTCCGCAGCAGCTTTGATCATGCGGTCGCGCCAATCCCAATGCTGCGCCGCTGTGTGCTCGTTAGGCCTTTCAAATTCCACGATGTGCAACCGCCCGTCATACCAATCAACTGCCAAAGGTACATCAGGCACATCCTTTTCATAAAGGCGATAACAGGTGATGCCTCGGCTGGGCCACTTGCGCAGATGTCGAGCCCGTTTCTTCAAACGATTGGCAAACTCCTGAACCTGTCGCTCTGTTCCCTCAGGCAGTCCGCCAAACACAGGAACAACTTCCGCCGGTCGCGTCGCACGCCTGACTTGGGCGTCACCCGGCTGCGTTTCGTTCTTCTCGCGCGTCACAACTCTTTCCGGAGGTGGGCCATGGAACTGGTAGTACGTGCACTCGATCCTGCCGTTGTATAGCTTGCGGCGACGGTCAGCCTGCTGATCCAATATCTGCTCGAAGTCGGGAAATGCAGTCAGGATAAAGTGTGACCACGTTGGGAATTGGCGGAGCACCTTGGGCATCGAGCGATAGAGGGTGATGATCTCGCGATCCTCACCCAGCCGCTTTCCATAAGGCGGGTTGGTGATGATGCAGCCGAACTGCCTTTTGCTGGAAAGGTCGGCAAAAGCACCTTGTTGAAAGTGGACATCTTCTCCCACGCCCGCGCGGGCGGCATGGTGGCGCGCCAGGCTGAGTACTTTGCCATCGATGTCGTAGCCGACGATGCGCTCGGCCAGTGTGGGTCGCGCTTTGCTTTGCGCTTCGGTGCGCGCCTGCTGCCAGAGTTCAGCCGGCAACTGAGGCCAGGCTTCCGCATCAAATGTTCGATCCAGGCCGGGGGCGATGTTGCGCCCGATCATGGCCGCCTCGATGGGAATCGTACCCGAGCCACAGAAAGGATCAACCAAAGGCCGGGTCGGTTCCCAGAAACTGAGCAGCACCAACGCCGCGGCCAAGGTTTCCCGAAGTGGGGCTGTTGCTGATAAGTCACGATAACCGCGCCGGTGCAGGCCGGCCCCGCTGGTATCCAAAGTGAACGTGGCCTGGTCATTGAGTAAAGCCACCTCGACACGATAGCGAGGCCCGGATTCGGGTAACTCGGTGACGCCAAGGCCTGCTTTCAGAGAGTCCACAATTGCGCGTTTCGTCGCCCGTTGGATCGCAGGCACACTCGACAGTTTGCTACGTATCGAACGCCCATCGACCAGCACCGCTGCATCAGGCCCAAGCCAGTCCAACCAGGGCAATTGCTTTGCTCCCTCGAAAAGTGCATCGAAATCTTCTGCCTGAAACTGCCCGACTTTGATCAGTACGCGGTCGGATGTGCGCAGCCAAAGGTTGGCGCGGATGATCGCAGCTATGTCACCCTCAAACTCTATGCGACCCGGTTGGGTGATGTGTGGCTCATAGCCCAGGTCGGTCAACTCACGAGCGACGACAGATTCCAGGCCGAAGGTGCTTTTGGCGATCAGTTGCATCACGGTGCATGCTAACGATTCCTGACAGATCAAGTCTTCTTGGCAGTTGCCTTTGAGGAAATGCCTGCTGCAAGTGTGTTTGCCAGAGCCTATGGTGCTGGCTGCTGCTTGAAGGCTGTGTTGATTGCTGCAAGTTTCGTCTTGCTGTGAGTCAGGCAACGCGGCGAAGGTTCATGCCTATCTACCATAAGGCAACGTTTGCTTCGCGCGTTTTAAGATTACACTCTGCCCATGCTTACTTATTGGTGGCTGTGGACAATCATCGGTTATGTCAGTGGTTCGATCAGCTTTGCCCTTGTCTTCGGCAGGCTGCGCGGCATCGACATTCGCAAGCAAGGCAGCAGGAACCTGGGCGCGACGAACGTCGGTCGCGTGCTGGGTCGGCCGTTCGGCATCGCCTGCTTCTTTCTGGATGTGCTCAAGGGTTTCCTGCCAGTCTTCCTGGCTGGGTATTTCTTGAATTACCTCGGGCAGTGGGATTTGTCTGCGATGGATTTGCTGCGCTGGTTGAGCGTGGTCGCCGCTGCGGTGATTGGCCACGTCTTTCCGTTCTACCTTGGCTTCAAGGGTGGCAAAGGGGTGGCTACGAGTTTGGGAGTGCTGCTGGGGGTGTATCCGCTGTTGACTTTGCCTGGGTTGGTTGGCTTCGGGGTTTGGTTAGCCTTTGCTGGGGGGTTTCGATATGTCAGCTTGGCCAGTATCGCCGCAGCGATCAGCCTGCCCTTGCTGACAGTTGGTTTTGCCTGGGTCAATGGCAGAACGCCGATCGACATTTGGCCAGCGACGGTTCTGACCACGTTGCTGGCGTTGATGGTGGTGGTCAGACATCGCAGCAACATCGCACGACTGAAGGCTGGCACCGAGAGTAAGCTGTTTGCCAAGCGTGAAACGGAAGGGGATTAGGAGAGGTAAGGTGGGTGTTTTAAATCCTGTCAGCCCGGATATTCTTCAAAAAGGGCTCTTCGACGAGAAAGTCGAACGACTTTCTCTTTACTAGCGCAAAATTACATTGCTGAAGGCTCGTTGCAGCACGGCAAGGCGCGATGTCGTGGCGATGTTGCTGCAATTGGCACACCTAAGCAAGTCATGCGACAATGGCTACACAGTTGAAAAGGAACGCATGATGGCCACTCAAAATACGAAATCAGCATCAGACGGCGGATCGAAGCCACCGCCACGCATTGAGTACCTGCGAGTCAAGAATTACCGAGCACTTCAGGATGTCGAGTTAAAGAACATTACACCGCTCATGGTACTTCTTGGCCCCAATGGTAGCGGCAAGTCGACGGTATTTGATGTTTTCAATTTCTTGTCGGAGTGTTTTCAGCACGGCTTACGCCATGCTTGGGATCGTCGTGGTCGCGCGAGAGAACTGAAGACTCGCGGTCAAGATGGCCCGATCGTTATCGAGATTAAGTATCGGGAACAACCACGAAGCCCCTTGATTACCTATCACCTTGCAATTGATGAAGGCCCTAAGGGCCCTGTCGTTGAGGAAGAGTGGTTAGCTTGGCGGCGCGGAAAGCAAGTAGGACGTCCGTTTCGTTTTTTGGACTACAAGGTCGGCCAGGGACGGGCGGTCAGCGGTGAGATGCCTGATGAGCAGGATGAGCGTGTCGATACACCATTACGTTCATCTGATCTGATCGCAGTGAATACGTTGGGGCAGTTCGCGGCGCACCCACGCGTAGCTGCACTGCGAGAGTTCATAACCGGCTGGTATGTTTCGTACTTGAGTATTGAGGACACCCGTGGGCAGCCGGAAGCCGGGCCACAAGAGAGACTGAGTAAGACGGGTGATAATCTGGCAAACGTGATCCAGTATCTCAAGGAACAATATCCGGATCACCTGGATGAAATATTTAACACGCTGCGATCGCGGGTTCCTCGATTGGAGACAGTTGAGGCTGAGCCAATGCAGGACGGGCGGTTACTGCTCCAAATCAAGGACGCCCCTTTTGATCGGCCGGTCATGTCGCGGTACGTCTCAGATGGCACAATGAAAATGTTGTGCTACCTCGTGGTACTCATGGACCCTGATCCACCGAAGTTCATTGGGGTTGAAGAGCCAGAGAACTTCTTGCATCCCAGATTGCTACCTGAGCTAGCGGAGGAATGTCGATCGGCGTCAGAGGAATCACAACTTTTAGTCACAACGCATTCGCCATTTTTCCTCAACGCTTTAAGGCCAGAGGAAGTTCGAGTGATTTATCGCAATGAAAACGGCTTCGCTGAGGTGACGCGAGCAGTCGATATCGTTGGAGTGCCCGAGTTTGTTGACAAAGGCGCGTCAATGGGGCATTTATGGATGGAAGGACATCTCGGCATGGGCGATCCACTCGTCAACGCGGGGGCTCCGATCGAGAGAGGGCGTAACTGATGGCAGTCTCGCATGTGGAAGTTCTGGTCGAAGAGCAGTCGATGGAGGCAGCTTTACGTGTGCTGCTGCCTCGTGTGCTGGGAGACCTGAGCTTTAACGTTCACCCGCATCAAGGCAAGATGGATTTGCTTCAACGTTTACCCGAACGATTGAGAGGATACGCGGCGTGGCTCCCTAGCGATTACCGGATCGTGGTTGTCGTGGATCGTGATGACGACGATTGCGATGATTTGAAACGACAATTGGAACATATGGCAAGAAGTTCGGGGCTGCGATCACGGACTCATGCCAGCAGTCAATCGTACCAGTTGGTGAATCGATTAGCTATCGAGGAACTTGAGGCATGGTATTTCGGAGACTGGGAAGCTGTTCGGGAGGCGTACCCGAAGGTGTCTAAGACGATTCCACAAAAAGCGAAATTCCGTGACCCTGATGCAATCGCTGGTGGTACGTGGGAGGCCTTCGAACGTGTCCTGCAGAGCGCAGGGTACTTTCAAGCGGGATTGCGAAAAATCGAAGCTGCCCGAACAGTCGCCAATCACTGGCAGCCTGATCGAAATTCCTCTCATAGTTTCTGCGTATTTCGAGATGTCTTAAAGGAGATGACCGCCTCGTCAAGCGAGTGACTCCAACTCATCTTCATTCAAAATTGCACATGTGCTGCAGCAAATACTCGCTCATGACCCAGCATTTGCGGTCATCGAGCAAATACCGCCAGAGCGCTTTATACCATGTAAGCCACCCCGCGCTTAGTCTTCACTTAAGTGAAAGAATCATCCGCCTGACTGCGACGTCCATCTTGCCTTCGACGTCATAGGTGCCTGCCCGCATGGACTCGCGGATCGAAGCGATCCGTTCCGCTCGCGCCAGGTTCACCTCCTGACTGGCAGCCCGGGCCTCGGGCGAGATGTCGCTTCGGTCCACAATGTGGCGTGTGCCTGTCGCGGACTGGCTGGTGGTGTTTCCCTGCTCTGATTGACGCTTAATAGGAAAAGGGTTCGTCCAACTGAACGCATTGATCTGCTGAGTCGTCTCCATGACAATTCCCCTGGTTGGTTGGTCTCACTGATACGTCGCTTGCATCGCAGTTTTCAAACCGCGCGGACGGCGTTCACCGCCTCGTCAGTATTAGTTATCGGAGCGTGACCAAAAAAAGGATGAGTGAAATTCGGGGAAAACACCCTATTGGGACTACTTTCATGCTCCCGACTTAGGGTAATAACCCCGGGTTAAGGTATCTGGCTTAGGCCGCGGAGAGGGGGTTACAACTTTATGATTTGCGCAAAACTGCCCGGCGGTTGATAACAGGCGACAATGTCTTCCTGTGATTGACTCAGATCAACCAGTTTCAAAGGCAAAGCATCGCAGATTTGAGCGATGCAGCCACACTCGACAGACGATATTGCCTCCCTGTCACCCAGCAGTCTGGGGGCAATGAAGATGCGTAGCTCATCCACCTGCTGCTGCTGGAAGAACGCAGCATGAACAGCCCGGCCACCCTCGACCAGCACATTGCTGGCCTGGATTTGCTGACCCAGCATTGCCAACAGATGGGCGATGTCCAAAGTCGCAGGCTGGCGAAGTGAATTTCCTGTTCCCTCAGATTGGGTGCGGGGCATTTCTGGCGCAGACTTGATCGGCAGAACTTGAAAACTCGCATCCTCAAGAGTCTTGACGCGGTCGGCTTCGGTTCGCGCGGTCTGCTCATGGCACGCAACAATCACCCGGTTCCCCAACCTGGCTCGCTCAAGCAATTTTAAGGGTTCCTGGCTTCCTGCGCTTGTTTGGGCAATGCGTTCGGCCAGAGCGAGCTGCGGGTCGATGATGACAGCCGAGGCTGGTCGTTTAACTTCCACCTCGCGCGCATTCAGGCTGGGGTTGTCCGCGAAGACGGTGCCGATGCCGACGATCACTGCATCGACGCGAGCGCGAAGTTCGTGCACCTGTTGACGGGAAGTTTCACTGCTGATCCACTTGCTGTCGCCGGTTCGGCTGGCGATGTAGCCATCCAAAGTCTGTGCCCACTTCGCAATTACCCAAGGCTTGCCCGTGGCCAACCTTTTCAGGAAAGGCAGGTTCAGTTGCCTCGCTTCGCGTTCATATAGGCCGAGGTCAACCTGCACACCAGCTTGCACAAGTTCAGCGATGCCTTGCCCAGCCACTTTTTCAAAAGGATCGCGCATGGCTGAGACCACGCGGCTCACACCAGCTTTGATCAATGCCTGCGTGCAGGGCGGCGTTTTGCCAGTGTGGCAGCAAGGCTCGAGCGTGACGTAACAGGTCACGTCGTTCAGGTCGATGCTTTTTTGACGGGCCTGTTCTATTGCGAATGCTTCGGCATGGGGGCCGCCGAACTGTGCGTGATACCCTTCAGCCAGGATGGTGTTGTCGCGAGCCAGCACAGCCCCGACCATGGGGTTTGGCTCGACCCGCCCCTGCCCCAACTGGGCCAGTTCCAGTGCACGGGTCATGCACTGCTGATCGAAGGTGGTGAAGTTCGAATCGGTCATGCCGATCTCTTGGACTTGGTTGCTGGGTCGGTAGCGCGTAGTTCTGCTGAGGCGTTTTCTCGAAGTTGTTTAGGCAAGGCCGAGTCTTAGCGGCGCATCAGATCAACGAGTTTGATCTCATATTTCAGCGAGGTTTCTTCCTTGAGTTGGGCCGGTCTGGACTCTTCGGAGAAGGCGAAGTTGATGGGCACGGTGGCTAAACGGGTTTCGCCTTTCTTCATGCCTTTCATGATGTGCTGCAGGAAGGGGAGCTGGTCCTGCTCCTGGCCGAGTACGACCCGTCGTGGGCCACCGCGGTTGGCGGTGTTGACCAGAACCGTGCCATCTTCCGTCGTCATTTTGATGTTGACCAGAGCAAGGTCGCCCTTATTGATCGGGTCGCCTTCACCAGCCAAAGCAGTTTCGATTTTGATCAGGCCTTTCTCGATCTTGCTGGCGGTGACGGTGTAGGTGACGTTGGTTTTGGGCGGGATGACGGTCGGGATGCCTTGCTCTCCGAAGGCCAGGCGATAGTTCACGGCAATTTCCCGGGTTTCGCCAGCCTTGATGCCTTCAAGTCCTGCTTCCAGGCCTTGGATGAGTGAGCCACGACCAAGCGGGTATTGCATGGTTTTTTCAGCAGGGATGGTGACTGGCTTGTCACCGACCTGAAAGGAAAGCGTGTGGGTCAGCGTGATCAGGTCGCCGGTTTCTGCGACGGCACCTTCACCTGCTTCGGTTGTTTTGGTACGAACGCCGGGGTGAACTTCCATTAATTCGATATCGAAGTGCAGTTCGCTGTTGGCTGGGATTTTAGCGGTGCTGCGTTCGCCGTAGGCGAGGATGGCGGGAATCGTCAGTTGGCGGACTTCGCCGGGCTTCATGCCGACGAGTCCTTCATCCCAGCCGGGAATGACCTGGCCGACGCCGATGCGAAACTCGGCTGGCTCGCCGCGATCACGACTGCTGTCGAACTTGCTGCCATCACTGGTCAGCGTGCCGACGTAGTGAACGGAGACAAAGTCGCCTGACTGGACAGCTTCACCCTTGCCTTCTTTCATGATGGCGATGGTCAGGCCGGACTCTGTCTTGCGCTCGCTGATGGGCTTGGCTTTTTCGGGTGCAGCCTGGGCAGCTTCAGGTTTCGCGGCTTCTTCTGCGACCGCGCTCGCTGCGAGCAACGCGAGCGAGGCAATGACTAAGGCAGCCAGGAGAGGCATCAGGCGTTGGTGGTTTAAGCAATAGGTCATGGCGGTTTCCTTCATGATTCGTGATGGCCTCATCATAACCGGGCGATCTGATCATGCCCGGCAAGGGGATGGTTGATGAGTTGCAAGGGGGTGATTGAGGTCGTCTTTGTACCCGTTGGGGTTTGCTCTGGTTGCGGAGAATCGGGTGGGGCTGAGTCTGGTGCGAGGAAATTTGCATAGGCATACCAACCTGCTGCGATCAGGGCAGCGAGGATCAATAGCAACACGATTGCCCGAGCGGGGGAAGCTTTCCTTCGCTTGCCGGTGGCATCATGGGAAGTTGGTGGGAATGGGGTGCGATCTGTTGTTGTTTTATCGGGCACACCAGTTTCGTTCGTCTGCTGAAATTGCGCCGCCAGGGCATCGACTTGTTCTTCGCCTTTGGCTGACGCAGCCCGTGTCTTGGAGCCGAAGTATCCTTCTCCGGAGGCTCGGGGCAGGCAGTAGAAGATTTTGCCGTTTTTATCGCGGATGGCACGTCCGATGTCCTGCTCTCGGACTTGGACGGGGCTGCCATCGTGTGGGCTGTGAACGAGGATGGGCATGTGGAAGGTTGACCTTGTTTCTGCGGGGTGTGTCAAAAGTTGCGCGGTGCGCGGCCGATAAGGCGCGCTTTCTGCGTGTTGTTCATGGCCGATTCAATTGGGCGTCGATGATACCGTGCCTAAGGAACGGATTCATCTGGCCTTCTTTACTAGCGAGCACGATCATGAGCAAACTCGAACTGATCTCTGCCATCCAGCAGCACAACCCGACGGTGGATTCCACCTACCTGAGCAGCTTCGATGATGCTGATCTGGACAGTTACCTGCAGCGGTTGACGCGCGTGCATGGCCGACGTGGGAATGATTCAGTCTGGGTGCGTCGTGGGGATCGGCCAGCCATCGTCACACTGGCGCCAGCACGCGAACGCCAATATGACCGTGTGGCTTAATCAAGCTGAGCGGGTTGTCTGCCGGGGTTCTATCGACAATTCAAATGGTGTTATGCCTGGGTGCGGTGAATGGCATCAATCACCTTGCGCACACTTTCGGTGATGGCTTTGATGTCATCGTCTGCTTCCTGAATACGTTTGCAGGCTTTGTCCGCGATGCGCACCAAGGCATCGTAGCCAAGGGAACCGCCTGAGCCTTTGACTTCCCGGCAGATGGCCAGCATGGTTTCCACATCGGATTGGTTGAGGGACTGCGTTAACGCGTCGGCCCGGCCAGACAACTCATCGACAAATGTGCGCAGCAGCGGTTTGGCTTCGGGATCGTGTTTCAGTCGGCTATGGATGGGGGCTTTGGTCTGGGCGTTTTCCAAAAGCAGGCCTTGCAGAGTTTCATAAAGTGTTTCAGGATCGCAGGGCTTGGCGAGAAAACCATTCGCTCCTGCTTTGATGATGGAGGCCTGTGTTTTTTCATCTTCATGAGCGGACAAAGCGAGGATAGGGCCCGCATATCCTGCGCCGCGTATGGCTCGGGCAACCTCGTGGCCATCTTCCTTGCCCAAACGAATATCCAGAAGAATGGCATCGACGTGCATTTGCCGGACAGCGTCAAGAATCTTCTTGCTGTCCTTGGCCTGAACGACATCCATGCCTGCTCGCTGGATCAGTAACGACAGCAATCTCAGGTTACTGTCCAAGTCATCCGCGATCAGACAGACGCCTTGCAACCGGGGTGGCTTTCTGGCTTTCTTGCCAGCTTCAAAGCAGGCATTCTCCCATTCTTCTGCGCATTTGTCAGCAACTTCATCGGGCAGATTGACGAAATCAACCAGATTGAGCGGTTGGGTAAACGCCACGGACACTTCATGAATGACATCACAAACATGGCGACAACCAACAATTCGACCAGTTTGCCTGACCTCAGAGGCATCCATCATCGGAAGGTCAATCTGGACTTCGCTCCCGACATAAACGAATTGTCCGTGGATGAAAGCGACGCCACTGCTGCTTATGTTTCTCGGATAGACTTCAAACACAACCTCGCCACCCGTGGAGGGGCGTACAACTGCGCGGACAGGCCCGACGTTGTATGGAACTCGCAGAGATCTGCGATCTTTGCCTTGGAAAGCAAATCCGGATTTGTTCATCGCATCGATGACTTTCATGGCATCGCGCGAGCGGCTACGTAAGGTCTGAATCTGATTGCCCCGACTATCAGCCATGCTTTGATTTCCTTCTCTGATTGTTGGATTTGCACCTGCCGCAACTCGGCTTTCATGCCTGCTTCAGGTTTATCGGATGGCTTTAGGCGTAACTTTGCCCTGCCAGGGCAATATCAGGCCAGAACCAACCTGAATAAATACGCAGTCGTTGTAAACTGTTTCTTCGTGACAGGTTCGGATCGATCAGGAATGGAGTCCGATGTGCGCAGCATGAAGCTGGACAAGTTACTGGAGGGGTTGAATGCGAAGCAGATGCATGGCCTGTCTGATTGGCCTGTCGTTACCGATTTAACCGACGATTCCCGCCTGGTCACACCTGGCAGCTTGTTTATCGCGCGCAAGGGGGCGGGTGGATTGCATGGCAGCCGCTTTTTACCAAAGGCTTGCAAGGCCGGGTGTGTCGCGGTCGTGAGCGATGCGATGGCGGAAATCGATGTCGCGGCTTTGCCAGACTCTTTACCCGTGATTGGCTTGCCTGAATGTGATGCAGCGACATGCAGCCACCTGGCTTCGCGATTTTTCGATGACCCCAGTCACAAGTTAAATGTATTGGCAGTGACAGGAACCAATGGCAAGACGACGGTTGCCTGGTGGATGAAATATTTACTGGAAAGCACAGGCGTTAAAACCGGTTTAATCGGCACGATCGTGACAGATGTTGGAACCGGCCCAGCCCCAGCCAGCCTGACGACGCCTGGCCCGATCGAATTGCAGCGATTGCTGGCTGAAATGGTGGGCAAAGATTGCCAGGCTGTGGCGTGCGAGTTTTCCAGTCACGCGCTGGATCAGGGGCGCACGGCTGGCATCGATGTTGATGCAGCGGTGTTCACCAACCTGACCGGTGACCACCTGGACTATCACGGCTCAATGGAAGCGTATGCCGACGCCAAGGCAAAACTGTTTGAAGGGTTAAAGCCAGACGCGGTCGCGGTCGTGAACAGCGAAAGCCCATACAGCCAGCGGATGTTGCGCGATTGTCAGGCCAAGGTGGTAGCAACGCGAATTGATGAGGATGAAGGAACGCCGGACACTGAGTTGGCTTCAGAAGACAGTGTGGCTCACGCCAAAGTACTTCATTGCGATGTTACCGGTTGCGAGATTGAACTGAAAGTTGGAAATGATTTATTGCGGCTCACGCTGCCAGTCATTGGCAGACACAATGTGATGAATGCGTTGCAGGCTTTCGCCGCAGTGCATGCATTGGATCGCGATCAAGCGATTGCCCAGAATCTGATCGAACGATTGACCACGCTGCCAGCAGTGCCTGGGCGACTTGAAAGGGTGGGTGTAGATTGGCCGGTCATTTCCGCTGTCGAAGCACCGTCTGATGAAAAGCTGCCTACGGTTCTGGTGGACTATGCTCATACGGATGATGCATTGCGGAATGTGTTGCAGGCATTGCGTGCGTTTTTGCGTGATGGGCAACGGCTGTGGGTGGTGTTTGGCTGCGGGGGAGATCGAGACAGGACGAAGCGGCCACGCATGGCTGAAGTCGCGCATATCTTGGCGGACAGTCTGGTTGTCACTAGTGACAATCCTCGCACGGAAGAGCCGCTGGCGATCATCGATGACATTTTGAAGGGGTTGCCAACGCATGAATCGCGCAAGCCGACGCAGATCCTGTCTGATCGCGCTGAAGCGATTGACTGGGTGATTCAGGCATCGGCTGAGCAGGATGTGATTCTCATCGCGGGGAAAGGACACGAGGATTATCAGATTCTGGGTAAGGAGAAACACCACTTTGATGATCGTGAGCAGGTGCGTGAATCGTTACGGCAAAGAAGCAACAAGGGGGCGCGCTGATGGAGAAAGATCAAGCGAGGGCGCGAGAATTGACGGATCAATTCTGGCAGATTGAGTCGGTTGCCCAGAGCGTCAGTGCAAAAATCATCTGGCCGAGCCGAGATGCAGCCAGGGAGTTCTATTCGTTCCGGGGAGTGACGACGGATTCGCGGATGGTGTCGCCAGGCGATCTATTTATCGCATTGGCAGGTGAGCGATTTGATGGGCACGATTACCTGGCAGTTGCAGCCAAGGCAGAGGCGGCTGGGGCGGTGGTGAATGAAGCTTTCATGCAAAGCATGTCGGGCTCGATGCTGATGCCTATGTTGGTCGTGCCGAACACTTTGACAGCACTGCAGAAACTGGCCTGTGCCTGGCGCGATGTATTGGCTGATGCTGGGTGCCAGGTGATCGCCATTGCCGGGTCGAACGGCAAGACATCCACCCGTCATCTTCTACATCAGGTGTTGCAGCAGGCGTTGCAAGGCTCGCAGTCGCCCAGGAGTTTCAACAACCACATTGGTGTGCCTTTGACCTTGCTCGCAGCTCAAGCGGAAGATGACTATGTCCTGGTTGAGATCGGCAGCAACCATTCCGGCGAGGTCAGGCAACTGGCGGAAATAACCCGGCCTGACCTGGCGCTGATCACCTCACTGGGTCTGGAACACCTCGAACACTTTGGCAATCTTGCAGGGGTGGCTCGCGAGGAATTGAGTTTGCTTGAGTTTGTCAAGGGTGCTGTCGTGCTGCCTGAGTCAGTCATGGAGATCGCTGAACAAGAGCGGGTGTCCTTACCAGGAAAAGTCGGTGCGGGGCGAGTCATTCGTTGCGGCGAATCGGCTGGGGCGGATGTCCGGTTGACGTTGCGCACAAGGCAACCAAACTGGCGGCAGGTGATGCGTGTCGATGGTCATGATTACGAGCTGCCTTTGCTGGGCCAGCATGAGGTGGCGAACGCATTACTGGTATTGGCGATGGCACAGTTGCTGGGTTTGTCGCCTGATACGATCAGTCAGGGGTTCAGCGGGGCCAAGCCGATGCCCATGCGTCTGGAGCATTCGCAGATTGGCTCCATCCACCTCATCCACGATGCCTACAACGCCAACCCCAGTTCATTTGCGGGGTTGTTCGCGACTTTGGAAGAATTGGTTGCGGTCGAGAAGCCGGGGCATGTCGTGCTGGTGTTGGGAGACATGTTGGAATTGGGCGAGCACTCGGCCAGGTATCACGGTGAAATCCCCACGCTTTGCGCGCACCTGGCAGAGAGTACGCGCGTTTCCTTGGTCGCAGTTGGGCCTGCCATGGCCGGGGCGTTTGAGGCTAATGAACAGAATGATCGTTTTGTTTCTTGTCAGGTCTTTTCTGACTGGCGGGCAACCGTGGAGGAGAGCATCACGGCGATGCTTCAGCCAGGCGATTGGCTGGTATTGAAGGGGTCTCGCGGGATGAAGCTTGAACGCGCGCTTCCGTCTGTGGTTGAAAAGTTTGGGGAAGACACGTCAGACTGGCCGACGTGATAGCATGGCTGGCAAGAGTCTGTGGACGGACCCGACTCTTGGATAGGCCCATCAGAATGAAGGCTGGCGATCGGTGATTTACCTGCTCATTGAATGGCTGACCAAGCCCAGGGATTTGCTTGACCCGTGGGGGTTGGGTTTTCTCGGGGTGTTCGACCAGATTCAATTTCGCGCGGTTTTTGCAGCCATCGTGAGTTTTTCATTGGTCATCCTGCTGGGCAGGCCGACGATCAAGATTCTGCTTCGGTTGAAGATTGGCGACAATCCTGAGTTTTACCACACCAGCCTGAATGAACTGATGCAGAGCAAGAAGAACACGCCCACGATGGGCGGGGTGCTTATTGCCGGGGCGATTATGGTGTCGATTGTGCTGCTGGCGGACCTGAGGGTCTTTTACATTCACATGGCATTGCTCTGCCTGGTCTGGCTGACGGCGTTGGGTGGGGCGGATGACTACCTGAAACTGACCAGCCAAAGGCGGGGCGATGGCTCGCGCGATGGCTTGTTCATGTGGGAAAAGCTGGTGTTTCAAGTCGGCCTGGCGGTGATCCTGGGCATCTTCATCCACAACTTTGCGCAGAACAATGCGGACTCGCTGGTGAAGGAGATGGCCTTCTCACTCAACCTGCCATTCCTGAAGACCTGGGTGCCGGATGCGAACAATCCCGGCGCCTGGGTGGTGTCACCTCACCTGGTCCGACTGGGGTCTACCACTTTTGTGGTGATCGCCATCCTCGCCATCACGGGCACATCCAATGCGGTGAACCTGACCGATGGCATGGATGGGCTGGCTTCGGGCATCACTGCGATCTGCGCCCTGTCTTTCATGATTCTCGCGCTGCTGGCAGGCAGTAAGGAGGTGGCCCAGCAACTGCTGGTGCCTTGGGTGAACCAGTCGGATGAGTTAGCCATCGTGGCGGGGGCGATGCTGGGAGCCTGCCTGGGGTTTTTGTGGTTCAACTGCAGCCCGGCCCAGGTGTTCATGGGAGACACTGGTTCGCTGCCTTTAGGCGGCTTGCTCGGATACATGGCCGTAGTCACCCGCCAGGAGTTTCTGCTACTGGTGGTGGGGGGCGTATTGTTCGCGGAGGCGTTGTCCGTCGTGATGCAGGTGGGCTACTTCCGCATGACTGGCGGGAAGCGGATATTCAAGTGCGCCCCGATTCATCATCATTTCCACATGTCCGGCTGGATCGAGCAGCAGGTGGTGGTGCGATTCTGGCTGATTACTGCCATCCTCGCGGTCGTGGCTTTGGCGACGATCAAGCTCCGCTAATTTTCTTGCCTTCTCCTCTCAGATATGCCTAATACAAGTGTTTGTTATAAATATATTTGCGTATAAATCGGCGTCGCCTTGTGGAAATAGGGGTAAAATTTGGTACCCTATCACTGGAAACCGTACTGCGAATTGCCTATTTATTGGAGTCAGTGCAATTTAAGGAGCTTGGACATGCTGACTTTGACCAAACAGGTGGATTATGGATTGGTGGCCGTGGCCGGTCTGGCGGAACAGAAAGCGACCGAGTTTGCCCCCATCAGTGCCACTCGACTCAGCGAAGACTATGGCCTGCCCAAGGAACTTTTGAGCAAGGTGCTCAAGAAGCTGCATCGGGCACGCATCCTCGGCTCGACACGCGGGGCACGCGGCGGGTATTACCTGTCGCAGCCTTCCTCTCGCGTCAGTGTGCTGGACATCATCGAAGCATTGGAAGGCCCGGTACGCATCCTCAACTGCTGCGATGAACAGCATGACAACCCGGAAGATTGTCAGCGTAAGGAACGCTGCCCGATCACCTCGCGGATTCGCCAGGTCAGTGAAAGGATCAACGCGCTTTTCCGCCAGATCACAGTTCGAGATCTGTTGCAGGAAGATGCTAATGCGATTCCCATGCTGCCTACGATACATCGCGAAGGCGAAGTGGTACGCGAGGGAGACCGTTCCGCGGTGGCGATGTAAGTGAAATGTTTATCAGGGATTGCTTGAAGTACGCCTGGAATAAAGGACAAGGATTCGATGCCAACCGAATCAGAATCAATCGAAACGCTGGCACAGCGTGAATACAAGTATGGCTTCGTCACCGAGGTTGAAGCGGACACGCTGCCACCCGGCTTGGACGAAGATGTCGTTCGCGCGATCTCTACCAAGAAGAACGAGCCGGAGTGGATGCTGGAATGGCGGTTGAAAGCATATCGCCATTGGATGACGATGAAGGCACCGACTTGGCCTTTCCTGCCTTATGGCTGGGGGCCTATCGATTATCAGTCAATCAGTTACTACTCCGCGCCAAACAGTAAGCCTCGCTATGACAGTCTGGATGAGGTCGATCCGGCCATCCTGGAGACCTATGAAAAATTGGGGATTCCTCTGTCGGAGCAGAAGCGTTTGCTGAACGTGGCTGGCGCGGAAGATGAACCGATGGAGCCGTTGCCTGGCATGAGCAATGTCGCGGTTGATGCGGTGTTCGACTCAGTGTCAGTTGCCACCACCTTTCAAAAGAAGCTCGAAGAAGTTGGCGTGATTTTCTGCTCCATCAGCGAAGCGGTTCAGAATCACCCCGAACTGATAAAGAAATATCTTGGCTCAGTTGTGCCTTATTCAGATAATTTTTTTGCGACGTTGAACAGTGCGGTCTTTTCCGATGGCAGCTTTGTGTATATCCCCAAGGGGGTACGCTGCCCAATGGAGTTAAGCACTTACTTCCGTATCAACGCGCAGAACACAGGCCAGTTTGAGCGTACCCTGATCGTGGCAGATGAGGGATCTCAGGTCAGTTATCTGGAAGGCTGCACCGCGCCGATGCGTGATGAAAATCAGTTGCATGCCGCTGTGGTCGAACTCGTGGCCATGAAAGACGCGACGATCAAGTACTCCACCATTCAAAACTGGTATCCCGGTGACAATGAAGGCAAGGGAGGCATCTACAACTTCGTCACCAAGCGTGGTGCCTGTCGTGGCGACAACAGCCGCATCAGTTGGACGCAGGTAGAAACAGGCAGCGCGATTACGTGGAAGTACCCATCCTGCATCCTGCAAGGCGACAACAGTGTGGGCGAGTTTTACTCGGTCGCAATGGTGAATGGCCGTCAGCAGGCGGACACCGGCACGAAGATGGTGCACATCGGCAAGAACACCAAGAGCACCATCGTCAGCAAAGGCATCAGTGCCGGTCGTGGACATAACTCTTACCGAGGGTTGGTGCAGGTGAATAAGGCTGCGGCCAACAGTCGTAACTACACGCAGTGCGACTCCATGCTCATCGGTGACCAATGCGGAGCTCACACTTTCCCGTACATCGATGTTCGTAACCGCACTGCTCACGTGGAACACGAAGCCTCGACGTCAAAAATCGGGGAAGACCAGATGTTTTATTGTCAGCAGCGAGGCATCAGTGAGGAAGATGCGGTGTCACTGATTGTCAATGGCTTCTGCAAGGAAGTCTTGAACGAACTACCCATGGAATTTGCTGTCGAAGCCAACAAACTGCTGGCGATTTCGCTGGAAGGCTCAGTTGGATAAGAAGACGTCAATATAGGCATCCCGTGGCATCGGAATGCACAGATTACATAGATAACAAAACGATAACCAAGGAAAATAACGACCATGGCAACGCCAATTCTTGAAGTTAAGAATCTGCACGCACAAGTGGAAGGGACACCGATCCTCAAAGGGATCGACCTGACCATCCAGGCGGGTGAAGTTCACTCCATCATGGGGCCGAACGGCTCGGGCAAAAGTACACTTTCTGCTGTTCTGGCAGGACATGAGGCTTACGAGGTGACGGAAGGCAGCGTCACTTTTATGGGTCAGGATCTGTTGGAAATGGAAGCCGACGAACGGGCTGTCGCAGGTCTGTTCCTTGCTTTTCAGTACCCCGTGGAAATCCCAGGCGTGAGTAATACCCAATTCCTTAAGGCTGCGATTAACGCCAAGCGAGAAGCGCAAGGCCAGCCTGAAATAGAGGCGCTGGAATTTATCAAACTGGTCAAGGAAAAGTCTGCCTTGGTCGAGCTGCGCGACGATCTGCTCAAGCGTAACGTCAACGAGGGATTCTCGGGTGGTGAAAAGAAACGCGCTGAAATATTCCAGCTCGCGCTGTTGGAACCAACCTTGGCAATCCTTGATGAAACGGACTCCGGCTTGGACATTGACGCGCTGCGGATCGTGGCCGACGGCGTCAACAAACTGCGAAGTGAGAACCGAGGCTTCCTCGTCATCACTCACTACCAGCGACTGCTGGATTACATCGTGCCTGATGTGGTGCATGTGCTGGTGGATGGTCGCATCGTGAAGACAGGCGACAAGGACCTGGCGCTGAGTCTGGAAGAAAAGGGTTACAGTTGGGTCGAAGAGGAACTGGCTGCCTCCGCAGGTTGATGCGCTATAGAAGCAGAATAAGTTGTGAAGGAAAATATAAACATGACCACCATGACGACAGACCCACAAAGCACACAGTCAGCAGAACTGTCGCGCCTCATTGAAGCGCGACCGTCGATGGGAAGTGACCGACTGGTTGCCCTGCGCGATCAAGCAGCTACGCGCTTTCAAGAACTGGGTATCCCCACCACGAAACATGAGGATTGGAAGTACACTCGGTTGGATGTCATTCGAGATACCGACTGGTCGCTTGCAGAAGCAACTAATCTGACGACGGAAGATATCGAGCGTTTTCTCATCAAAGACCAGGATGTTTACCGTCTGGTCTTTGTCAACGGCTACCTCAGCCGATCTCTGAGTGATGTGAGGGGACTACCTGAGAAAGGCGTGATCGTGGCTGGGCTGGGTGAACCCATTGATGCGGGTTGTGACTCGACAGTTGCACGCATCGGTCAACTTGCCAAGGCCGGGAGCGATGAAGCATTTACCGCGCTCAATGAAGCCTGCTTTACGGACGGCTTGTTTGTGGAAGTCGCCGATGGTGCGGTGCTGGATAAACCGGTGCACGCCATCTTCATTACGCAGACAGGAGCTGATCCTGTTTCCACTCAGTTGCGCCACCTGATCAGCGTCGGCGAGAACGCACAGGCAACCATCATCGAACATTACGTCACCCTCGGCCAGGGCAGTACCTTTACCAATGCGGTGACCGAACTCGAGGCCGGCGATTCCAGTGTTGTTGAGCATTACCGCATCGAAGATGAATCGCGCGAAGCTCAGCACATCACTTCAATTTACTCGCAGCAAGGCAGCAACAGTTTTGTGGCTTCACACACCGCACTGCTCGGGGGTAAGTTGGCATGTAACAATGTCCGGCCTGTGTTGAACGGTGAACACTCGGATTGCCTGGTGAATGGGTTGTACATTCCCACGGGTGACCAGCACATGGATAACCACATGCTGGTGCATCACGCTAAGCCGAATTGTGACAGCCGTCAGTTTTATAAGGGTGTGTTGATGGACAAGTCGCGGGGTGTGTTCTCCGGGCGCATCATCGTGGATCAGATCGCCCAGAAGACGGACGCCAAGCAGACCAACGCCAACCTGCTGCTGAGTGACGACGCTCAGGCCAACACGAAGCCTCAGCTTGAGATTTATGCGGATGATGTCAAGTGCACGCACGGGGCGACCATTGGCGAACTTGACGAGAAGGCGCTTTTCTACCTGCAATCGCGCGGGATTTCGCGTGACGCGGCTGAGTCGCTGATGACTTACGCCTTCGCGGCTGAGTGCCTCGACCGCATGAAGCTGGAGCCGATCCGCGATTGGCTGCAAGGTGAGATTTTGGATCGCCTGCCCGGTGGCGGTATGATCCGCTCTGTGCTGAATTAACCGTTCAGCAGCGCGTTGTCCTTTACAGAAACGAAACCAGAGATAAAGGGATATCTCATGCCCAAGGAATTTGCCCACCCAGACGTTTTGGTGTCCACCGACTGGGTCGAGGAACATCGCAGTGATACGAAGAACCTGCGCATCGTCGAGTCGGACGAAGATGTGCTGCTCTATGAGACAGGCCACATCCCCGAAGCTGTGAAGATCGACTGGGTGAATGATCTGAATCATCCGGTCGTGCGTGACTACATCGATGGCAAGGACTTCGCCCAGCTCTGCGAGAAGCATGGCATCAGCAATGATACGACCGTGGTTTTCTACGGCGACAAAAACAATTGGTGGGCCTGCTATGCCTTCTGGATCTTCCTGCTCAACGGCCACGATGAAAACAAGCTGAAGATCATGGATGGCAGCAGGAAAAAGTGGATCGACGAAAAGCGCCCGCTTTCCACCGACAAACCGCAGCTAGCAGAAGGCAACTACACGCCCGGCAGCAAGGCTTTACATATCCGCGCCTTCCGCAACGA
>CAZJJN010000006.1:0-96772 GCA_964546335.1 uncultured Phycisphaeraceae bacterium | reverse complement strand
TCTGCCGATGTGGCTACCTTGATTAACGAAAGCTTAGAGCGGGATGCGTATTATAGCTCGTTGTGTCATTCACACTGTTGCCATGGCAGAAGTATTTGGTCTTCTTCACTCCGTCGATGGTGTAGGACTTGCACCATCTCTTGCTGCCCTTGTGGAACGAGAGTTCCTTCCCGGATTTTGGTTTCTGGGCCATGTCAGCACCTTTCGATCAGGTCATGATGTGGCGATGCTAGCAAGCAGAGGAATAGGCGTAAAATGGGCGTAGATTGAAAAGTGGGCGTAGAATAAAACGCTGTAAGTTGTTAAATAACAAACGCTTGCATGACGCAAGCGTTAAGGGGAATGCCTCCTCTAGGACTCGAACCTAGAACCCGCTGATTAAGAGTCAGCTGCTCTGCCGATTGAGCTAAGGAGGCAGTGGGTGAACTGAATAATGTATCGAGTGTTTTTAACGGCGACAAGTCTGGCAAAGGTGTTATACCATCGATGATTCGCGACCAAAATCCATGAATCAGTTGATGGAACACGTGCTACTGGTAGGGACTGCTGTTAATCGGTATCCTATATGTAGTTACGGAGATAGCACATGCAATGTCCGTTCTGTGGTGAAAATGATGACAAGGTGATCGATTCACGATCAACCGAGGCCGGCCGCGCTATTCGGCGAAGGCGGGTCTGTAATTGTTGCGGTAAACGCTTTACCACCTACGAGAAAATCGAAGAAACCATCCGCCTGACCGTCGTCAAACGCGACGGCACACGGACACCTTATGACAGGCAAAAGGTTCTCAAAGGACTGCGTGCCGCCTGCTACAAAAGGCCGATCTCCGAAGCCGCGCTGGAACAATTGATGGATGATTTCGAGGAAGAGCTTTTCAAGACTTTTGACCGCGAGGTGGAAAGCGTGGACATCGGCAAAGCCTTGGCCGACCGATTGAAACGGGTTGATCAGGTCGCTTACGTGCGCTTTGCCAGCATCTACAAGCAGTTTCGCGATCTGGATGACCTGCTGGACGAAGTCCGTGAGATCATCGCCAATGTCACCCCCGACTCGCCCGGTCAGGGCAAGCTGTTCATTGAATAGTCGTCCAGGCCGCAAGTGCCTCATCGCTTGACCATATCACGATTTGCCATCACAGTCATGCAAGTATCATCTGCAGCGGCGACGCAAGACCATCAAACCACCTAAAGCCAACAAAGCCAACGAGGCAGGCTCAGGGACAGCAATCGCAGTTGGTGCTTCGGACTGACCATAGGATGTTGCGAGAATGGCAAGATCAAGGATGTCCACGATGTTGTCACCATTAAAGTCAGCCGCAATCCAACTTTGCCCTGATTGACCATAAGCGGTGGCTAAGATCGCCAAATCCAGCACATCGACTGCCTGATCAAGATTCGCATCACCCAGAATCGCCAACTGCACGTCCACAAAAAAATCAGAATAGGTCACCGCCAGCCCATAGTCTGAGTTGACCGCCACACCCAGCACCTCATCAAAGTTGCCTGTGATCGGCGACACCCCGGGGCCGGGATTCCCATCAGCCACGAGTGAAAGAATACTCACCGGGCTGTAGCTGTCAGGCAGGTAACCACTATCCAATGCCAACGCCAATGTTCCTGCCAGGTCGGCTGAGCCGTTGGACACGACGATTTCGCTGCCACTGCCAAGATTCGGGTCCGTCAAAGTCAATGCCAGCTTTCCATCACTGGTTTGCTCATACATCCCCGCCCCGGGCACTGAGCCATTGCCGATGCGCACACCTCCGCCTTGGATCAGCAATTGCCCTTTTGTGCCAAGGTTCAGTTCCTGCGTTATCACGATGCCCGCATCACCCGCAATGACCTGTGATGCAATCGAGTCCCCTTCCAGACTGATCAGTTCCGTTGCTTCGATGGTGCCACCCATCGCTGCCGTCAATTTTCCGCTGGCCCCATTGCCGGGCGCAATGCGGATATTGCGTGCCACCACCTTGCCGTCGATCACGGTCAGTTGACCATCATCACCCGGATCCTGGCCGACGATCAGGCCTGTGGTCGTCGTCTGAGCAGGCATCGAGTACGTATTGCCATCCAGATCGAAAGTAACCTTGTCATCCTTGATGACCGCCGAGTCGGTCGCGACATTGGTGCCAAAGTCCACCGTGTAACCGCCTACGCTGCTCAGGTTCCAGACCGCCGAGTCAGCAGGCAAAGGCACCAGATTGTCTGACCAGTTGGTTGAAACATTGAAGTCGCCGCCCAGATTGTTATCCCATTGGAAATCGAGTGGCACGAGTTGCAGGAAACCGTTGTCGAATGGAATACGCAAGTCGCCGGGGTTAAACAGGCTATTCAAATGCACCTGCTGGCCGGCGATAATGTCGTAGGCATAAACATTGATGCCATTAAGAATCAAAGCCGAATTATTGTTGATGACCAGGCCTTCCAGACCACCCCCACCGAACAGGTAAAGTGATTCCTGCCCACCATTGCGGTTACCGTTGTCAAACAAGTCGCGAAGTGAAACACTGGTGCGTTGTTCGCTTCTGCCAATGACCAATTGCTTGATGCCGAAGTTGTCCGCAGTGTGTGCATCCACGCCATCATCCGCCCCCGCCGCTTCAAAGAATTGGCCGCCCGCGCCATCCATCACCAGCGTGCCAGCATTGAAGCCCCACTGGCTCTCCGTGGTCTGCTCGTTGATGATGCTGCCACGTACCGCGACTTCAGCCCCGTTCAATGCTTCCAGCAGCCCCCCTGCTTCCAGATCCAAGTCCTTGGCCACCTCAAGTCGGCTGCCCACACCATTCACCGTAATCTCGACTTTCGAGCCACTGATCAACGAACCGATCTTCACCAGGCCGCCGTTGTTCACATCAAACCACACGCGATCATTACCGTTGCCGTTGAGTGTGACATTCTGTAAACCGGAAAGATCAATCGTTCCGTCGTTGGCAACAAAGCTGAGGATGTCATCCTCGCCCGGCACCACTTCAATTGCCTGCACGCCGGACAAGTCGATCAAACCCCCAGCCGAGGCCGAAACGGTCTTGGTGTAGCGTCCCGCCACCGGGCCGAACTGAATAAGTTTCAGACTGGAAAGATCCAGCTGCGAACCTGCGCCATTGGCAGAGAAAATGGTTTCGTTGGCCCGGCGGGTGTTGCTGTATGTCTCATCCGTCACATTACCAAACGTCGCTCCAGCAACAACACCAATACGCGCCTGATCAATCTCGCTGAGTTGAGCGGTAATCAAAGTATCGCCAGGCTGCAATGTGACTTGCGTGCCATTGAAGTTGCTGGCATTGGGAGCATTGATCGTGCCTCCATTGATCTCAAGATAAAGCCCGGTCAAAGCAGGACTGACAGGCAGGTTCACTTGCGTGCCCGTCTCCAGGTAAAACTCGCTTCGTTCAATTTGGCTGAGTTTGGGGAAGTCATAGGTCTGATTCTCTTCAAAGAAGAAACGATATCGCTCAGTGCCGTTGCCGTTACCGACCAAGGCCTGAAGATTGCTCAAGTCAATTTCACCATTTCCTGAATAGCGGAAATCAAGGACATCATCTTCGCCCGGCACGACCCGAACCGTTTGCAGCCCGGACAAATCTATTTTTGCCCCTGCCTCGGCCGAGATCGTTTTGGTGTATCTACCAGCCGCCGGACCGGTTTCAATCAACGTCAGACTGGACAGATCAAGCAGCGAACCCGAACCGACTGCACTGAAAATGGTTTCGTTCGCCCGGCGGGTGTTCTTATAATCACCATCACTGACATTGCTATACGTTCGTCCACCGACAACGCCGATCCTCGCGTTGTCGATCTCGCTGATGACATCGGTATTGAGCGTGTCGCCGGGTGACAAAGTGACTGCCGTATTACTCAGGTCGGTGACGTTGGCTGCATTGATAGTACCGCCATTGATACTGATGCCAAGGTCAGCCAGATCGGTCAGCAAAGGCAGGTTCAGTTCGGTTCCTGCCTGCAGATTAAAATCAGTCTTATCCACCTGGTTCAGATTGGGGAAGTCATACGTCTTACCCGCTTCAAAGAAGAAGCGCACCAGTTCGCTGCCGTTGCCCACGCCGCTGGCGTGAATGTTCTGCAAGTTGGTCAGGTCAATCTGGCCGTTGCCCGTGTAGCGGAAGTCGAGAATGTCATCCTGCCCGGCAATCACTTCAATCGTCTGCAGGCCGGACAGGTCAATCACCCCATCGGCATCAGCCGCAATCGTCTTGGTGTAGCGACCCGAGGGCGGGCCGTACTGCAGCAGCGTCAGGCTGGACAGATCAAGTTCCGAGCCGGTACCTGTCGCACTGAAAATCGTTTCATTGACCCGCCGGTTATTCACATAGTCTGTATCACTGATGTTGCTGTAAACGCGCCCGCCTTCAACGCCGATCCTCGCGTTGTCAATCTCGCTGATGACATCGGTATTGAGCGTGTCACCAAGATCAAGCGTCATTTCCGTATTGCGCAGATCAGTCACGTTAGCTGCATTGATCGTCCCGCCATTGATTTCAAGATAAAGATCCGACAGCGCTGTCGTGGCTGGTAGATTCAATATCGTGCCAGGCTCAAGGTAATACTCGGTGTTGCGGATCTGGTTCAATGCGGGAAAGTCATACGTCTTACCTGCTTCAAAAAAGAAGCGCACAAGTTCACTGCCATTGCCCACACCGCTGGCATGAATGCTTTGCAAGCCGGTCAGGTCAATCTGCCCATTGCCCGTGTAGCGAAAATCAAGATAGTCATCCTGCCCGGAGAAAACTTCAATCGTCTGCAAGCTGGACAAGTCGATCATCCCCCCCGCATCCGCAGCAATGGTTTTGGTGAATCGACCCGAGGGTGGGCCATACTCAAAGAGTGTCGTAGCTGACAGATCAAGCAATGCCCCGACGCCGGTGCTGCTGAAAATGGTTTCGCTGATCCGTTCATCATTACGATAAGCCGCATCGATCAAAGTCAGACTCGCCCCGCTATCCACTTCTAACAGCGCGTTATCCAATTGCGAGGCATTCAGCCCAGCCAGATTGAAACCGACATCGACATTCAGCTTCGCCCCCGTGCCCGGCTGGTATTCATCAACTTCATTCCCAACGCCCGGCACATTGAAATTCACTGTCGTGCTGGCGGGAATCACCACAATAAAAGTGTCCGACAAGTTGTTGATCGGCACCTGGGCGATGTCCCAGTTGGCTGGGTCGTTGTAGCTGATGCCGTCCCCGCTGCCTGTCCACGTTGCGGTGAGTTGGGCTGCAAAAAGCTGACTGGTTCCAAACAGACTGGCCGCGGCGACCAGAGGCATGGCCATGGTTTTCAACGTTGACATGTTTTGTCTCCCGATCCGTCCTGCTGTCTTGATAGAGACAGCAAGCATGAAAGATATTGTGACGCACTGAACTAAACTAAGACCCTACCCAACCGGGCTTGAAGGGTCAATACAAAAAACACAAAACTTATTCAGCCGACATGGTCTTAAAATATTCCCTGTTAACGATGAGCCATACCGCACATCAAGTGTTCGATTAAATTGCCTATGTTGACAGTCAATGATGAGGAATCTTACGACAATGATATGTCAGTACACCTTGCGCCGCTTTTGCCCGACCTTGATGCCAGCACCAAGTTATTCATGACCTGCGGTTAACTGTGTAAACTCTTGACGAATCCTGAGCGAAGCCGAAGGCGAGGGTTAGAGTTTACACAGAGATTCTCGATTCAAGGCAACCAGCCTGGTCGGAGCGCTTCGTACATCTCTGTAGCGTGTATGGAATTTCCCTCCCTTGAAGGGAGGGATTATGGGAGGGTGTCAATTCTGGTTTTACCCATGGCCTATCCCACAGTTTGCCATACACCCCCTCCCAGCCTCCCCCTTAAAGGTGGAGGGGTTCCAAACGCTACGATGATTTCGGACGCGCTCGAGATTGCCCTTAACAGCACGCCTGCCAGTTTGCCCCATGCTCGGGATCAGCGATAATCACCAATTCGGCAATCCACTGACACAGGAGTTCGGCCATGCTGACACAAATAGTTTCGATTTCGATGATTCTGGCGGGGTTTTGCCTCGGCTTGGTCGGCTGCTCCGGCGGCAACGATGAGCCTGTGAAGATCGAAGCTCAACCGGTCAACATGGCTCAGGTCAAAACCGCTTTGGCTGAGAAGAAAACATCCGACACCAAAACAACGGATGAAACTAAAAACACCACCGACGACACCAAGACTGAAAACAAGACAAACGAAATACCCGCTGAGGGATTGGCGACCGATGGCAAAGGTGGTCGTTGGCCGGCTGGTGACCCGGTCTCGGTTAATGACGAAGATTTTGCCAAGGAACCGCCTTTCAGTTTGGTGCTCAAACCGAAGTGGAACTTTGTCCCCTCAGATGTGCCCATCCCTGGCAACGACATCACTTTTCAGAAAGATGAAGCTGATGTCAGACTGAATATCCGAGCCAAGGACATCAATGAGGACGAGGGAAAATTGATGGACCGCGTACAGGATCGTGTCTTTGGCGTGATGGCTGGCGAGAACGTCACCATGCTTGCCCCGCCTCAGGAAGTGCGATTGCCCGGTGGTCAAAAACGCATGGGCCGCTTTCACATCCGAGGTATGGAAGGGGATGAGGTATATGTCATCGTGCTACTTACAGACAAGATGCATCTGGATATTCGCGTCACGGGCAATCCCAACAACATGACCAAGGCCATGGAAGAAATCGAAGACATGCTCGGAACACTTGAAGAAAGACCAGATGTCGTCAAAGAACGCTTTCAGTAAGGCAACCTTATTCTGAAGGTTTTCGTTGACGTTATATTCACACCCTTCGCATCGCATCGACCTGTCTTTGCAGGTTCCGTCCCGGGCAGCGTGTGCTCTGGCCAGGCCATTCCCGGTGTGTGCGCACCTCGCGGACAGGCAGACGATACTTCCCAGCCACGTGATTCACCATCGCGACCAATGAGGTCACCTGTTGCTGACTGGGCTGCTGCAACTCAAAATTCCCCAGCACCATGATGCCCACATTCTCCGGGTTATGAGCCTTCACATGGGCGCCCTGGTAACCCAAAGGCCTGCCCTCCCACACTCGGCCGGCCCGGTCGATGATGTAGTGATACCCAATGTCCGCCCAGCCCAGTTCTTCATGGTGATATCGTTGGATGGCCTGCAGCCGGGCTACCGTTTCAGCCGCGTCCGTGAAATTGACTTCACGGTAGCCTTCATGGTGGATCGTCAGGTGCTTGATCTGGCGCATGGGATTGACGTTGGCCCCTTCCAGTTTGGCTTTGCTCCAACTGGTGCGTGGCTGAATGACAATCCGCCCCCCGCCCCCGGATGCGCCTCCGGCAACACGCGCAGAGGAAGTCGGGGAATAAGTCTGTTGTAAGGGTGGATGTCCGGGTCGGCTGGTGGCGTTGCCTGCCAGAGGTGACCAGCCTGAGTTGCTGCCGATGAGGGAGCGGCCAGAGGTGGCGCAGCCGGCCAGGAGGGTGGAGGCTGAAGCCAGGATGAAGCCGCGTCTGGTGATGGACATTGCCTTGATTCCCTGAGTTTTCCTGCGAGTCGTCCGTTAATCTGTCGCGCCGCGACGCGCCATGCAATGCCGCGGCCAGCCTCCTGCCGGAACAGACGCGGCCAGTCCATGGATGTGCTAATGGGCGCTTCAAGGAACATCGGCCAACTGGTTGCGCAGGGATGAATGTCGAGGAAGAGGGTGGATTTAGTCAGCCCGTCTTCCGGGATGTGCGTTTCTTCTTCGCGGTAGCTGTTCGCCTGCCAGTTGCCTTTGCGTGAGCAGATTTTTGTTCGACGGCCTCAGCCAGTCGGCTCATGACCCAGGCATTTAAGCTTTGCCCCTCCGCATTGGCTTGCATGTTGAGTCGGCGATGCAGCTCAGGCTCCAGCCGAACGACAAACTTGCCTGAATAGGCTTTATCCGGTTCCTCGCCTCGCTCAGCGCAGAATGTCAGGTAATCATCCACAGAATCATGAAATGCCTTCTCAACTTCTCTGACGGACTTGCCTTGAAAAGTCACAACATCGCGAATCCCCAGCACTTCGCCATGCAATAGGCCTGCGTCAGCGTCGAACTCGACCTTGGCGGTATATCCTTTGTATTCCATCATGGCTTGACTCCTGCTTCAGTCAGAAAACGTCGCATGGATTTGACAGCACCTTTATCCGTTTCTTTGGCGGGGTGCGGCCGGTGAAAGACGGCTCTGATGCCTTTCAAAACAATGCGTACCCGCGAGCCATTTCCTTCACTGATCTCTGCCCCCAGACTCGATAGCAAACTTTCGATATCCGACCAGCGAATATTCGAGCGGACAGGATCATCAAAAATCGCCCGGAGTGTCTGATCGTGCCTGCCCATGTCAAAATGATATCACAAAATAGTATCAATTCAAGGGAAGCGATCCAGGGCGAACGCATGTAGGGAACTCAGGATCGCAGATCGCGCTGAGCATCGGAGGTAGGATGGGTTAGCGGAGCCACTTGGCGGAGCGTAACCCATCAATGAGGCCTTTGACCAAGCATGCGCCGGTGATGGGTTACGGCTCGAAGACTCGCCTAACCCATCCTACAAGCCACATGCGTTCGCCCTGGGAAGCGATCGTGACTGCTTACAAATTCTCTGCCGCCAGGCTGGCCAGTTCGCTGCGTTCGCTCTTGGCCAAGGTTAAGGTTCCCGTGATGTGGTAGTTCTTGAGTTTCTCAACCGTATAGGCCAGGCCGTTGGACGAAGCATCCAAATAAGGGCTGTCGATCTGCCCGACGTCGCCGGTGAGAACGATCTTCGTCCCCTCGCCGACTCGGCTGACGATGGTCTTCACCTCGTGGGGCGTCAGGTTCTGCGCTTCATCCACAATGATGAACTGGTGCGGGATCGATCGGCCTCGAATATACGTCAAAGGCTCCAACACTAACTGCCCGGAGTCCATCATGCTCTTGATCCGCTGTTCACTCGGTTTGCTGTCGGCATGTTGGGCGTCAGCCCCGCGGGTGGACATCAGATAAGTCAGGTTGTCGAAGATCGGCTGCATCCACGCGGAAAGCTTCTCATCCTTATCGCCGGGCAGGTAGCCAATGTCGCGACCCATGGGCATGATCGGCCGGGCCACCAGCAGCTTGTCGTACCGTTGCTCGTGGAAGACCTTGCTCATGCCTGCAGCCAGTGCGAGCAGCGTCTTGCCCGTGCCTGCGGAGCCGAGGAGGGTGATGAGTTTGACTTCATCGTCGAGCAGCAAGTCGAAGGCCATGGTCTGCTGAACGTTGCGCGCCATGATGCCATACACAGGCTTGCGCGGGCCTTGGATGGGAATCAGACTGTCGGTATCGCCCAACACGCGGGACAGGCCGGTGTGAGAGGGGTCAGCCAGGTCGCGCAGGTGGATGAATTCGTTCGGGGCCAATTCCAGTTTGCGCGGGGTCAGGGTTTCCACGCCAGGCGTTGGGCCGGGCACATTAACGGTCAAGTACTCTTCCAGTTCCGCAAGAGGCAGCTGCTTTTCTTCATAGAGCGTGTCGATGATGCTGCTTGGCACATCCAACGTGGTGTAGCCTGAGAACAGGCGGTCGGCATCGACCTTGTGGGCTTCAAAGTCCTCGGTGTAGATGCGCAGGGCGTCGGCCTTGACACGGACATTGATGTCTTTGGAGATAAAGACTGTCCGCTTGCCATCCCGCGAAAGCTGCCAGGCGACGGCAATGATGCGGTTGTCAGGGGTGTCGTCACGCAGCCATTCCGGGCGTTCATCGCCAGCGATGACGATGCGCACCGTCCCGCCGTGCCCGTTCCACTTCACCCCATCGCGCAGTGACCCTTCCAGACGCAGGGCATCCAGATGGCGGATGGCCTGTCGGGCATTTCTGCCGACATCCGTGTTGTCTTTCTTGAACTTGTCGAGTTCTTCCAGAACGGTGAACGGAATCACCACCTGGTTTTCCTCGAACAGGAAAAGAGACTCAGGGTTGTGCAGAAGTACGTTCGTATCCAGCACGAAATGTTTGATTTTGGTTCCCGCACCGTCGCTCGCTTGGTTCGTCACTTCTTCAGCGCTCCATGTGACAGATGAGTCCGCGTATCCTCCGCCAGTATTGTACTTATCGGACACGACTGCGGTTCCACTGAAACGAGAGAAATCCGTAAAAGATTGGCCCCATGCGAACGAGGTTCATCGCGATACGCATGACAGAAGCAAGGTTCAACGAGTTCACTAAATTGACACACGTCACCCCAACCCAGCCAATAAGGAAAGAACACAGCATGGCAAAGATCGAAGTCAACGCTCAAAAAGTCACTGGCCCACTGAACCACTTCTGGCAGTCAACCGGTTTCACCCCCGCCGACCTGCTGCTGACGCCGACCATGCAACAGACGCTGGACTACATCGGCTCAACCCCCTATCGCGGCATGCAGCATGTACGCATTCACTTCCTGCTCGATCTGGTGTCAGGCTCGGGGATCGGCACGGACACCCCCAAACTGAACTTCAGCAAACTGGATGAAGGCATTGATGCGATGCAACGCAATGGGCTGAAGCCTTTCTTCGAATTGATGGGCAACCCCTCCGGCTACTTCAGCGACTTTACGGACGATGCCCAACTGCACGCGTGGAAAAGACTCATCCGTTTCACCGCCGAACACCTGATGCAGCGTTATGGCAAGGCGGAAGTCGAAAGCTGGTACTTCGAAACATGGAACGAGCCAGATGTCGGGTGGTGGCCTCAATGGAAAGATCAAAACGTCAAAGCCCTCTGCCAATACTACGACGCCTGCTCCGAAGGCCTGCGTGAAGCGAATCCGAAATTGTTATTTGGCGGGCCTGGGTCGGCTGAGAAACTTTCAGTCATGCTCAAAGGATTGCTTGAGCATATTGATCAGGGTAAGAATTACTTCACCGGCGAACCCGTCCGTTGTGATTTTCTCTCGATTCATGAGAAAGGTGGCATGGCTGGCAGTGAGCCGGTCGACCCTGACACACGCAGCATCATCGAGGACACCTTGACGTTCATCGACTACCTGCGAGAGCACCATCCCCGTCTGACAACGCTTGCCCTGATGAACAACGAGTGTGACCCGGTCATCGGCTGGCGCAGTCAGCAAGCCTGGCGGGTCGGGCCTTACTACGCAGCTATCGTGGCGAGAATCATCGACCTGCATTTGCGCGAAATCATCGACAAAGCTGGGGCGAACTTCACTTTTCTAAGTAACGATAATGGATTCCTCGGCGGGTTCAGCCATCGAACGCAACTGGCCAATCTGTCGCGCGAAGCAAGCGAAAAGCTGGGCAAAGTCAGCCTGGTCAAGAAGCCGGTACTGACCGTGATGAGCATATTGGCCATGCTTGGCGATGAACGCGTGGCTGTGGAAGATGGCTACGTCGATGTGGATTCCCGTATCGGTTGCATCGCGACGCGACGCACAGCCGAGTCGCAAGTGGCTTTGCTGGTTTGGCATCACGTGGATCGATCACACGAGTCGGGCAATGAAAAAATTGAACTTGATCTCACGGGGTTGCCTGAGCAATCTCGACTCATCCATTACCGGTTGGATGAAGAGCATGGCAACGCGTTTGCCGCATGGTCAAGTCTGGCTCGAAAAGACCAGTATGACATCAACGGCGAATCAAGAAACCAGCTTCTCAAAGCCATGGAATTGCCTTTGATCGAAGAGCCTCGCGATTTCTCAAGTAATGAAGCCCACCTTTCATTTGACCTGCCTTTGCACAGCGTATCCCTGTTGGTCTTTACTGCTGACCCGGGTCAGGCACCGCCGAAGGTGGAAGGGGTGACTGCGCGGGAATATCACGGGGCCCGCGATGATCGAGAGATCATGTTGCGTTGGCGTGATGCCGGGCCTCGTACGGTGCGCACATACGAGGTGCTGCTTGCGACAGAGGAGTCAGGCCCGTACGAGCGGGTCAATCCGGTTGATCTGGTGGCCACGGGTTATCTGCATGTGGCTCCGGCTGTGGCCAAGGCTTGGTACAAGGTGCGTGCTGTAGATTTCTGGGGACGCACTGGCGAAGCGAGTGAATCTGTGCTGGTGGAGTAAGGAAGCATCACCTTGAAATGCTTACGCTTTTGGGGATTGTGTTATTTTCACGATAACTCCACCACCATTCCTGCGGGATCAACCCCATCGCGATGAATATCAACTGGCTGAAGACGAACACCCAAAGCCAAAGGACGCCTGCTTCCATGAAGCCGTAGCTGTGCAGCCCGACGCCCAGCATGTTCGTGCCAAACCATGACCAAGCGGTGACGATGTTCCCAAAGATCGCCAGCAGCATCGTGCCTCGCTCGCGCGTCAGTCCGCCCCAATAGGCATGCAGGATGATCGCGTTGACGATGACGATCATCAAAGCCCCATTTTCTTTTGGATCCCAACCCCAGAAACGGCCCCAGCTCTGATCCGCCCAGATGCCACCCAGCAAAGTTCCGACCAGCGAGAACAACGCAGCAAAACAAACGACGCCCCACACGCTGCGAAACAGAGACTGCTTCATGGATTGATCCAGCTTAGGCGTGAGGATGCCCAGCAACAGATAGACGATGGCCAGGAAACCGGCGAGGAAAGTCGCGGCATAACCGATGGTCACAGCAATGACATGCGTCGTCAGCCAGAAGTTGCTGTCGAGTACGGCCTGCATGGTTTTGAAGTTGTCTCCCGCGTTGAGATTGTGCGCGATGATCAACGTCAGCAAGCCACAGATCGAGGCGGCTTTCAGGCCGATCGCATTGCGCGCAAAGACATCAATCAGAATCCCTGCCATTACAGCAAACCAGCCAATGAAAACAGCGGAGGAGTAAAGGTCGGTCACCGGGGGTCTGCCATGCAAATACATCTGCAGACCAAGGCCGAGGGTATGGAGGATGAACGTCCCGCCGACAATACCAAACGCTGCTCCGCGCAGCAGGCGAGGCCAAACCATCAGGGATGTCGCAGCCAGCAGGAAACCCACGACGTACAAAGCCATGGCCCAGATGTAGATCTTCATGCGGTTGTAGAAAACCTCCAGTCCAGCCTGTTGTGTCACGGCTGGACGATTTTCAGTGGCATCCTTTTTCAATGCAGCCGCGGCCTGGTTGAATGACTCAATCATCCCCTCAGGCTTGATGCCCTCAGGCAATGGGGCATCCCCCACTGCTCGGTAACTGGTCAATATGTCGCGCCAATGAGCCAACGCAGCGACGGCGTGGCCATCCATGCTGAAATGATTAATCGCCTGCGCCAAAGGAACGTAGCCCTGTATACCGGCGTTGTTGCCTTCATTAATATGCCCGGCATCCTGCTTGTCGCGAATGGCCAGGTATCGATTTACCTTGCTGCCAAATCCAAGAATCAGCTTTTCAAAATCCGTGCGGATCATCGCATCTTTGTTGCTGGCTTTCTCCACCTCATCGTTGATCGCGCTGATGCGCGGCGCGACGTCCAGCAGGCTGAACAGCTTCTTCTTTTCATCCTTCTCGCCAAGGAATGCCCGCAGTTCCGGGTGATCCACGCGGAAGATCGGGTATGTGTCTGCCACACTCGGCCTGGCCAGGACTGTGATGTACCACTCCATGGCCGAGAGCGTGGTGTCTGTCTTGCCATCATCATCGGTATCAACCTTCACCGACTGTTTGTTGGTCAGATGGATCAGATTGGCGCGGGCGGCGGTGTCGATCGGCTTGACCCGCCCGTTGTGAAGAATGGGTACTTCCCCCAAGGTGGCGATGTCATAACCACGCACCGTCGGCGTACGGCTTGCGCTGAAAACCATGAGCAAGGACACAAGCGCAACCAAAGCAAAAGCCACGGCTGCGGGAATCGCAAAAGACGCACCACGCAAGCCACCGTTATTGCCATTGCCTGACGTGAAACTCATTCCCAGGACTGGCGAGGCAGGCGTCGCGGCATTCACCGGCAAGGGAGTCAACGTCGCGCCATCCTTGGACTTGAACTTGGCAGATTGTCTGGCTCGTTTACCCGCAAACTTCACAATGGAAATCATGAAGTGAATGGTCATACCCAAGGCTACGATCAGACAGCCGTGGTAAGGCGCTTCCCATGCCGGGTTCTCGACTACCTGCAGGATGCTGTAATTCGCTTCCTGCATACCCGCTTGGAAAAAAGTCTCGCCGCGATACCGGTACGGGTGGTTCATGTAAATACTGACCGGACGCTCTTTGATATCCGCAGCAGCATCCGTAAACAGAATCTTGCTTTCATAATGCTTCGGTGTGGTGCTGCCGGGGTAGTTTTCTCGGATGGCATCGACCAGGGTGACTTCGTAAGACGTGTAGTTACGCCGGGGGCGAAGATCAATCCAGTATTCTTTGATTCCGTCGCCATCTTCGCGAGGCAAAAAGACCGGCTGACGATAGCCTTCCATGTGCGCCTGGTAAGACACGATGTACCGGCCGAGAAAAGCATCATCCTTGTAAATGGCCAGCAAGGCTGCGGGTTGGTTGAGTCTGGAACCCGTCGCGGGGGCACGCTTTTCTACCGCAGCCCAGCGCGCGATGCCCATCGCATCCGGGGCCGCTGGTTGATTCGTCTTGAACAGTGCTGAGTTCTCATACCACGCACCGATGCGAATCTCGAAAGGCAGACGTTTGTCATTGATGACACTTTTCTCGTGCAGCCATTGGTCATCGACGATGGTTTCGTTGTCTTCTTTCTTGTCCGGATCAATGATGACCAGCTCAGGCTCGCGGAAGTCGGCTGTGAAATTGACCGTCTGCCCTTCCGCGAAATCAATCCGCCTTTCCACCGCGAAGACACTGGTGATCACCTGCCCGATCAACAGCACAGCAATACCCATGTGGAGCATCACCAGGGCAAACCGCCCGCGATAAAGGACGTAAAGCCCAGCCAGGAGCAGAACATATCCCAGCGCGCTGATGCTGAGTCTTCCCCATCCGCTGGCCAGCCCTTCCAGCCCTGTCGCCAGGGCAACACTGGTCTTGGTGAAAAGGATGGCCGCAATTCCCGCGGCCATGAGAACCAGTGCAGCCAAAATACCCAGGCCTTTGGCTTTGATTTTGAAGCGGACATATGTTGCCGCAGCCAGATTGATCAGCAGCGCAACCGCGATGGCATAACCGCCGGGCAAAGGCGCATGGGCTGGCAGCCAGCTACCGTCAGGCCCGGGCAAATACACGCCGGGCAGTTCCGCCAGCACGATCCAACTGTGGTAATACTCGCGTTGGACCGTCCAGATATTTTCATCGACCTGCGCCAAGGTGCTCAGGAAAATCAGCACGAGGGCAAAGGCGAGGAACGTGACGGTGATCTTCAAAGACGCCAGCCGTCGCAGGAATTTGTCAATCGCTTCTGTCATTGGGCGAAGTGTATGCCAGGTGGGTTTGCGGGGCAGTTTTCAGGTCAGGATCAGCCGATTTTTTGCGTTTTCACGGTGTCTTGGACTCAGCATCGATTTCTTTCATGCTGATGGACAGGATCATGCCTTTGAAGATTTCCAATTGTTTTTCAAGCACCTCCGGCGGGCCGACGAGTTCAAACATCCAATTCGCATCAGGTGATTTATGCAGGGAAACCATCAACTGCAAAGGATGCTGATTGAAACCTTCCTGCGAATTGAAAATCAGGATGAAGTAAGGTTTGCTTTCTTCGCCTTCTGTCACTGGTGGTGAAAACTTGATGAAGTCCGACCATGCATCGCGTGCTTCCAAGACCGGAGGCAGGCCGACCATCCGCCGCCAACGGTTCATCGTGACAATCTCGCTGAAGCCGACGTCCGGCACCCGGCGAACATCCAGCCGGACCTGCTTCTCACCGGCGGGGATCAGGTACTGAGCCATCAAACCGGGAGGCAGCTCATTTTCATCCACCCGTTGCCAATCTTCGGGCAGGTCACCCCACGTGGCCATGAACATTTTGTCTGTCGGTGGCCCCATCGTGGTCTGGAAATTGGTGGTACGCACCAGTTCCTGAACGTCGTCGTAAATGGATTCGATTCGATCACTGGGGCCAGCCACCTTGACGAACCAGGCAGTCTGTCCGGTGTCGATGCGGTAGGCCAGCACACGCATGGGGGCGATGTCCTCGCTGATCACAGGCCCGGTCAGGTCATAGCGCTTGCCAGCCCCCTGAGATAAATCAACATTGCTGATCTGCACATCCACCAAGTCCTGCTGGCTGGTAAAGTGCTGGCGTTTCCAACGGGTGATGTCTATTTCACTGCTGCCCGAATAGCCGGGGAAGGCGGTCACTGCCAACTCCAGTTCCTTGCCATCGTCCAGTGTGGGCACCATCGCGGTCGCTTTGCGAAATTCCTTATCGACTTCGATTTCCCGCCAACCCTCAGGCAAAGTCCAGGTCACGGTGAAACTTGCCTGCTGTTGCACCTGCTGCGTCTGCTGCATGGGTTCGGCTGTTTTGGCGATGCGCTCATTCGTCGGCGTTGTGCCAGTGCGGATCGGTTCTTCACTCTGGCCACAGCCAGCCAAGGTCAAATGCAGGCCCAGGGTGAGAGTCATCACGATAGAAAAATGAGAAGCAAGCCTGCGACGGGGTATCGAAGGAAAACTGTGTGTAAGCAATTTGGACAACATTGTCATCACCTTATCCAAGGCTGCGCATCTTGAAGTTATGACGAAGGATAGCACACCTGGCCGGTCACGGAATCTGATGCGAGAGATATTTCGATTCGAGGTGGGAATGCAAGGGTGAATTCTGTCCCAGGCATTCGAAGCAAATCAATCAGCCACCGTTGGTTGGTGACTCAAGTATATGCCAGGGGTTGCCTTCACCAGCATCGCCGGTCAGGGTCGTGTTCGCCTGCCAGAGCAGCGCAATGCCCAGCCCGAGGAAAACACAGGTGATGAAGGCCAGGACGGTGTAGATGTCAGGACGGGCTTTCACAAGGTCACCTTTCGAATCTGCATGTCGCAGGATCAGTCCATACGCCGGTCGCCGATTTACTCAGCAGGTCCGGTTTCCACAATATCGCCAGCCTGCACGTCGCCCTTGACGACTTCCAGATAACCGGCAGCGGCATCCTGATCGACCTTGTCGATGATCAGGTTGGCCAGGAACTCACTGCCACGACGGACGCGGAACTTCATCATCTCGCCGACACGGTCACGTGAGCCGATATTCACTTCCACAATGGTTCGCCCGTCGATGGTGTTCACCTTGGTCACATTGCCTGCCAGGAACATGGGGGGTTCCCAAGGCTGACGAGACGTTGCCCCCAGCCACCAGTCACGTACAAACTTTGGAGCTGACTCCAGCTTGTCTTCAACCGACTCACGAAACTCGCTAAGCACGGTTAACTGCTCGTTCATGTTGCGGACTTGTTGGCCAAGTTTTTCCAAATCAGCTTCCTGATCCGAGATCACGTCCGCAGAGTTGATGACCTGCCGATGCAGGTTGATGTTCTCATCGCGAATGTCATCAATGCTGCCAGTCAGGTTGGCCAGAGACCGGGAAGCCAGGTCCAGCGAGTTCTTGTACTGGTCGCGATCGCTCTGCGCTTCGAGCTTGGCGTTCTTTTCCTCGGTCACTTGAGACATCAGATCGGTCACACGTGTTTCAAGCGTGCTGATCGTGGCAGAGAGATTGGTGTTCTCCTGTGCCAAAGCTCTGCGTTCTTCTTTGCTGGCTGTTTGCATTTGATCCATCTGCGACTGTACCGCTTTGAGCCTTGCCTCCGCAGAGGCTGCTTTTGACTCAGCACTCTTGATCAGTTCATCCTTGGTTTCAAGGTTGAAGACAAAAGGCACTGCCAGCGATACCGCTACAGCAGAGAGGATCAGGACAAGAACGACGAGCAACTTCGTGAGAATATTCAAGACGGCCTCCTGCAGTGGACCTTGTCTGATGGAGGAAAGTTAGGCATCCGGACGAAAGCTCGTCCGCTCAATGCCTATATAAGTAGAGTGTGAGTGCGATGCTGTCAAACGCACCAACCCACCTTTGACCAACGGCCCATCATCGGCGGTCGGTCGCCTTGGCGATTGCAGCCGCCGCAGCCAATTGAACCTGACGGTTGGGGTCATTGAGCAGACTGACCAGCTCTTTCGCCGCCTCAGGCGTGGGAATCCGCCCCAAGGCCCGAGCCGCCAGCGATCGGTGCAAAGGTTGGACGCCCTCAGCCGCCTCCATGACCACGTTTTCGCCCAGGTAATCCCCGCTGAAAGTCAAGGCATACGCCGCAGCCAATCGCAACTCAAGGTTGTTCCGTTCCTCAGCCAGAATCTCGCGAAAAGCCGGGTTCATCCGTCGATCGCCCTGCTCGCCCAGGGTTGTAATCGCCACCACCCGCACCTCGTGGAACTTGCTGTAAGCTGCCGCCCGGATGGCATCCAATGCCTGTTCATCCCCAAGCCGTAGGATCGCCTCAGCCACCTGCACATTGGTCAGCACCACCGATTCCCCCGCTTGCCGGGACATCGGCTTCTTCGACAGTTCCTTCAACATCGGCAATGCCGACTTGTCATCCATGTGCCCCAGCAGCATCGCCGCATTGCCTCGCACGGAAGGATTGGAACTGACCAGCATGTCCGCCAGGAAAGAGATATCCGTTTTCTTGCCACACATCCGCTGCGCGAAAAGCGCTGCCCCCTGCACGGACTGGATATAACCCAGCTCCGTGCGAATCACCGCTCGATCATTGGCAGACAAGCGATAGCCTTCATCTTTCAATTTTTTGTACAAAGCTCGCAATTGCGTTTTGCAATCTTCTTCCACGCGTTCGGCAAGCGGAGCAAAGTCACGCGCCCGGGTTTGGCCGACGATCGTGAGTGCGGTGAAACGAACCACGTGCGCATCATCATCGAGTGCCAGGCGGATCATCGGCATGAGACGGTCAGGCACATGCCGGGCCGCTTCAATCGCATTCGCCCGATGGAAAGGATCCTGACTTTGGCTGGCCTGAACAATCACCTGCACTGCCTGATCGCGAGCGTTCTTCAAAGTCGCTGCAGCAATGACGCGGTCGTCAGGCTTGACCTGATCGCCGGACTCATCATCACCTGACCCCTGCGGGTTTGCAGCCACCTGTTCGACCTGCTTCCAGTCCACCTCGTAGGGGTCTGTCACCGTGCCTTGACCCGCCACGCCGTTGCCATCTGAAGTGGATTGACAACCGAGGAACAGGCTACTGCCGATCAGGCTGGCCATGCTTACGCTGAACCAACTTGCCTTGCATTTTTTCATGCCGGAATATCTCCGTTTTCACTTTTTGATTCGTCCATGACAGCGATTTGCCGCCTTGATGACCATCGGATGATTGTGCCCAACAGCAGCAGTAACAAAGTCGTGATTGTCAGCCCAAACATCGGCCAAGTCCCCAATCGGCCAAACAACGTGGCCGCCTGATTGGGGTGGATTCTGCCGATCACATAACCCGTTGTCACCTTGCCGTTCTCGTCGGGTGCTGCCAAAGTCACCACCTGCCCGTTCGCATCAATGATCGACGTCCCCCCGCCGTTGACACTACGAAGCATGGGCACGCGCAGTTCAATGCATCGCAATCCCGCAATCTGCAAGTGCTGAGACGTCTGACTGGTTCCCGCGTACCAGCCATCATTCGTGTGATTGACCAGCAGATCCACCTGCTTTCTGCCATCCTCATAAACCATGGCCCGAGTCACCTTGGGCACCGTATCCTCAAAGCAGATCGGCGTGGCCAAACGCCAGGTCTCGCCCGACCGCGTCTGTAACTGAAACCGCACATAATCCGCGCCAGGCTTCACCTCGTAATCCATATCAGGCCCATACGGACTGAACAGCGATAAAAACAATCGACGCAGGCCCGGCACCGCATCCACCCAAGGCACGAACTCACCAAAAGGCACCAGATGCACCTTGTCGTACCGCCCTTTTTCCTGCCCGTCACTGCCGAAGTGATAGACACTGTTGTATCGCGTGCGCGGATACCACATGGCCTTGCCATCGACTTTGACTTCTTCAAATCCCGCGCTGTAGTTCGCCCCCAGCAGCAGGTCTGTCCCCAGCAGTTCCCCAGCCAGTTCCATGGTGTCCTGCCTCATCAATCCCCAAGGCAGGCCGACTTTTTCATAGCCTTCCACCGCTTCTTCATTCAAAGATCGTAAAGCCACGCCTTCAGGCAAGGCGATCAAGTCCAGCACTGGGTCAGGTTCCGCTTTTTCCTGCGACACCGTCCCTCCTGCTGCGACATGGGCTTCAACCGCCAAGGTCAATGCACTCCGCCACATGTCCAGCACCTGCTGGGCGGTGGGTGAATTGCGATTGTCCTGCGCATCGTTGGTCTGGATGGCAGCAACCAGAAGCGAGCGATCTTTGTCATAGGCTTGTTGGATGACTGTCGGGCGGATTGAGCCATATACGATGGCCGCACCCAGCACGATGAAGCCCAGCATGGGCGCGATGGGACGCACCAGCATGTCACGGATGGAAAGCAAAGGCTGGGTGTCACCTTGCCCCGCGTCGGTCTTGCACTTCAACTTCCTCCATCGGCAGATGAAATCCCGCGAAGCAATGATGCCATCGAGCAATCCTCCACTGAAGCAGGCCAGCACCAGGCCGATCGTCCATTCGCCGAAAAGATCAGCCACCTGAGCCAGGATGCTGATGCCTTGACCGGGCAGGTAACTGCCCTGCGTCTGCGCCAAGGCAAACCAGCCATACCCCCCAGCCGGCCAATATCCGCGCACAAACTCGCCACTGACCCACACCAAAGGCAGCGCGATCACCAAAGGCAGATGCAGATGACGATACAGCAGGCGGATGCCACCCAAAGCCAACCCCCAATAGATTGCCAGATACAAGCAACCGACCAGATAGCCCGCCCAGGTCACCATGCTCAACCAATGCATCACCCACAGCCACCACAGCCAACCTATGCCCCACGCCCACAGCATCATCTGTTTGGGTCGGCGCGTGGATACTGCGGCGTATCCCAAAGGCATCAACGCAAACAAACCCAACCACCCCCAACCGACAGGCGGGAAACTCAGCCAAAGCAATAAGGCAGTCATTAGCACCAGCAGGATTGAACGGAAATCGACCGGGCCAGTGCCTCGGACACGCACCAGAGGGGTGCTCGTATCCTTCTCAGATTTGCCTTTGCCTTTTGTCATCTTGTCGTCAACCACACAACAGATCATAGAAAACCTCGCACGGCGTGAACCTTCCATGCGAGGCTGTCTGGTGTCATTGCATGTCGTGACCCACGAACGACGTTTTTGCGATCAGGCCATCACACTGCACGGGGATGGGCTTCGTTGTATGAATGTCGCAACCGCATACTCGACAGGTGGGTGTAAATCTGTGTCGTGGACAGTGACTGATGGCCAAGCAGTTCCTGCACGCTGCGCAGGTCGGCCCCGTTGTCCAGAAGATGCGTGGCGAAGCTGTGACGCAAGGTGTGCGGGCTGATGGTGCTATCCAGGCCACACATGCCCAGATACTTGTCCAGCTTACGTCGGACGCTGCGGCTGCTGAGCCTGCCACCATTCTTGTTGATGAACAAAGGCACGCTCGCCCCCATCAGCAATGCCTCACGCATCCGCTTGAAGCGGGGATCAGGATCAAGCAACGTCAGGTAATGGCGGATCGCAGCCATGGCATGGGTGCCCAAGGGCACGATACGTTCGCGCTTACCCTTGCCGCGCACACGCATCGTCTGCTCCTGCATGTCCAGATCACTGCGATTGAGATCGACCAATTCACTGACGCGCACGCCCGTGGAATAAAGCGTTTCCAGAATCGCACGGTCTCGGCTACCCAGTGTGTCGCGGTTGTCAGGCATGGACAGCAGTTTGTCCACCTGCTCGACGGTGATGGCCTTGGGCAGGCGCTTGGTCTGCTTGGGCGTGCGAATCATGACCATCGGGTTCACTTCGACGTGACTGCCCTTCTGCATCCACTTATAAAAGCTGCGCAAAGTTGCGATCTTTCGCGCAATCGTTGCCGGGCTGTAGCCGAATTGATCCAGGTGTGCGAGGAACCCGCGAACCGTCATCACATCCGCCTGGCGCATCGACTGATCCAATGAAAACTCCGCTTCAGGAGTCGCCTGAGGTGTCGCTGGTGTTGCCAGCAACTGCCCGTTCTCCGTGGTGGGAGGCCTGTCCTCAATCGCAGGTTTGGCCTTGTTTTCAAGGTATTCTGCGAATTGTTTCAGGTCGGCTTCATAGCAACGTGCGGTGTAATGGCTGAAGTGTCGTTCGAACTTCAGGTAATCAATGAACTGGCTGACAAATCCGTTTGTATCAGGCATGGCCCTGTCCTTCCGTGGAGTTGGTATATCTTGCAATGACATTCAATGAACGCTTTAAGCAAATCCGTTGCCGCTGGAGTTGGCTAACCCGCGCGGGCACGTTTATGTCGAACAATTTCTTTCAATCGCTTGCCCATCTCGTGAGCCATGAGCGCCGCGTCGTACCAATCGACACCGGTGGTGCGATCTTCAGCAAGTTGCTCAATCTGCTTGAAGACCCCTGCCTCCTCGCCCATGCGATAACTAATCACCGTGCGAGATTGGCCGTGCACCAGCACTAGCTCGCGATGATCGCCTTCCCCAGCCGTCTCAAAGACTGAACGCTGGGCCTGAACTTCGACAGGTTCGCCGGGCATGCCTTTGTTGGTTGCACAAGACAAGGCATCTCCCGCGTCTGACGGGTTGTTCGGCAATGAGGATGAGTCGTTGGTCATGTCGTCTCTCCGGGCCGATGCGACCCGTTGAGACAACAGGTCAGCGGTCGGCAGTGGTCAGGCTTGGCCCGTCCGAAGTGGACTGGGCTTCCAACTGACGTTTTTCGTGTTCCAGTGCTTCGCGCTGAAGTCGAAAGTCCTCTGCCTGCATCAGGCGATAGGTCATGACGAACATCGCAAAGTCACTGTACAAGGCCATACTCTTTCGATACCGATGCCCGGCTTCATCTTTCAAATCCTGGGCACCCCGCTTCACCGCGTAGGCGTCCATCGCACCACGCACATCCGGGTTTTCCGCGTTCAATTCCGCACTGATGACAGACACGGGCTGCTCCGCAGCCGTGAGCGAAGGCAAGGCATTCACATCGCTGGTCAGGTTCGACATCACCCGCGGGTCCACCACTTCGCTGGCGGTCATGCGGTCGTCGATGTAAAGCTCCATCGCCAGCCCCAGCTTGGGTGGGTCGTACGGGTCGTAATTGGTGACTGTCCCAACGACCAACCCGTCCACTTCCAATGCCTGGAGTAATGCCAAGGCATCACCCTTGCTGCGAATTTCGTTTAAGCCCAACTGGCCCATGGCATCCAACACCCGCGACATGGAAACGGCGTCGATATTCGACGTGTTCTCCAAGTGCCCGCGCATCTTGTCCGCCAGTTCAATGCGGTCGGCATACAAGCTGCCACTCTCATTGTTGAGCGGCGCCACCGCAAAGACATGTCTCTGCGAATAGGGACTGGCCAGGGGTTTGGCAGGCTGAGCCGGGATCAACACAAAGTCTGATCCGTCCAACGTGACACAACCCGGTAAGCACATCACCAACATCAACAGTCCAACGCTGATCAGTCGGCACCGATTCGGTATGGCCTTTTCACTTGTCATGGCATCCTGCCGCTCATGGGCAAGCCTCCGCTCGCCGTGTCATTCCAACCGATGCGACCATCGCATCGGCTTATTGAGTTTCGTTCAGTTGCCGTCCGGCGCGATCACGGTCGCCCCCTCACCCGTTGGCTCCGGGGTCTTGGCCGTGGCATCTTTCGTCTTGAAATCCTCGCGAGCGAACTGTTCTGCTTTGTCAGGCCTCATCTGCCAGACATTTTCGATGCCATTCTTCCCGCGATTCGAGACGAAGTAAATCGTGCCATCAGGGCCCCAGGTCGGCTGGACATCAGAGAACTGGCTGCGCGTCAGGTTCACACGCTGCTTGCCTGCCAGATCGACCATCCACACATCCGCCTGCTTGGGCTTCTCCGTCACATTGCCCGGCTTGGCGTTCAAGACCGTGCTGAATGTCAGGTACTTGCCATCCGGACTCCAGGCCGGCGTGATGACAGCCGCGTTACTGCTGGCTGCGATTTCTGTCGGTCGCTTGGCTTCGCCATCATCCAGGTCAATCGTCCAGACACTGAATAAACGGTTGCCCCGTTGACGGGCCCGTTGAAAAACAATCTTGTTCTCCACTGGCGACCACACCGGGAACAGGCCGTAGCCCACCTGCCGACGCTTGGCCGGGTTGTTCACATCCACGATCCACAATTCCCACTGCCCGCTTCGGCTGCCGAAGCTGCAGAAAATCAGTTGAGAACCGTCCGGACTGAAGCTGGGATGCAAATCCTGAGTCGGTGAGTTCGTCACCTGCACAGGCTTGCCCCCTTTGAGATCGACGATCCAGATATCCCAGTTGCCCCCACGATCCGAAGCGAAGGCCACGCTTTGGCCATCCGGACTGAACGTGGGCATCACATCGTTGGCTGGGTCATTGGTGACCTGCGTCACTGTCGTGCCACCCACCGGCTGCAGATAGATATCCGCCGTCTTGCGATGGCGCGTCGAGGCAAAGACAAATCGTTTGCCAGTCAAATCAATTTCCGGATCGAAGTCAGCCCCCTCCTGAGTGAAACTGACCTGCGTCGTGTTGGATGAGGTATCCATGCCTGTCGTATCCACATCCGTCGAAGTGGGCAGGCTGCCATATAGACCCAGCGTTCGTGGGTCCTGATTGGGTTGCTCGTTGGAAGCAGCGAACATCACATCAGAACTGCTTGCAGTCGTTGATTGTGTTGCCCCATTGACCACGCCTTGCGAAGCCAGGTACTGCTCGTACTGCTGCTGCGCGTTCTGCGCGATCTGAGCCTCGGAAGGCTGGTTGTTTGCCTGTTGAGTGCGGGTCTGATCCACCTCGCGTTGCAGCGTGACCAGTTCCTGCTTCTGTGACCGGGCTTCCTGACGATTGCCACCAAAACTCCATGCTCCGTTGTATTGCGTCGTTTCGCAGCCAGGCATGAATGTCCCGATCGCAAGAAGAGACAGACCAGCCAGAAGCGAACGATTGAAAGCAGAACGTTGCATGAGCATCTTCCTCGTCAGGGGCTATGAACCGTCAGGACACCACTTCCCGACCACTTGCCACAAGTCGTTATCGGGTCGCTTCGTGGGCTGAGATAAACGACTCTGACTACTTGGTCTTATCGGACAACTGCAAACTTCAACTTCATGGGAAATTTTGTAAATCTTTTATAAAGCAATCATTGCGCACAATCGCGCGTGAGCCGCGCACGTCCGCGCAAGAGTTATCACCAAGCGAACACTGTTAACCCGCAAAGAATTTTCATAGACCGAATAAACGAGTTATCCGCATCGGACATGTGAACGACCTTGCCGGCCAGTCTTTGCTACCCTTTGGCCCCATGGCCATCCTCGCTGCTGCTAACATCGAACTTTCCTTTGGCACCCGCCGTATCCTCGACGGGGCCTCGATCACCCTCGAAGCAGGCGAACACGTCGGCCTGGTCGGACGCAATGGCACGGGAAAATCAACCCTTCTCAAGCTCATGGCTGGTTTGCCCGGCCTGCAAGCCGACAAAGGCCAAATCCAACTCGCCCGCAACGCGACCGTCGGCTACCTCACGCAAGATCCCAAGCTCAATCTCGACCTGACGCTTCTCGAAGAAGCCAAACGCGCCTTCGCCCACGTCGAAGAATTGCAGACCAAGCTCGAAAAACTCGCCCATGACATGGCCGAAGCTAAAGGCGATGCCCTTGATCGCCTGATGCGCGAATACGAACAGGTCGAGCATCAGATCGAAGCGGCTGGCGGACTGACCACCGCTCACCGGGTCGAAGCCGTGCTGCATGGCGTGGGCATCACCGACAACCTGTTTGATGTCAAAGTCGCCGACCTGTCCGGCGGCCAGAAAGGCAGACTCTCACTGGCCAAGCTACTGCTGTCCGAGCCGGATGTCCTGCTGCTGGATGAACCGACCAACCACCTCGATATCGCCGGGCGAGAATGGCTGGAAGAGTATCTCAGTGAATCTCCCAGTGCGGTGATTCTCATCAGTCACGACCGTTGGCTTCTGGATCGCGTCGTGACATGTATTTACGAGTTGGAAGAAGGCCGCCTCATTGATTACCCCGGCAACTACCAGAAATACGTGGAACTACGGGCTGAACGGCAGTTGGTGCGTCAACGCGAGTATGAAAAGCAGCAGGTCAAAATCCGACAGGAAAAAGCGTTCATCGACCGCTACCGCGCAGGTCAACGCGCCAAGCAGGCTGCCGGGCGCGAACGCAAGCTGGAACGTCTGATATCCAACGAAGGAATCGACCGCCCCAGCGAACATGGCGTGATGAACCTGCAACTGCGCAAAGCCAAGCGATGCAGCGAAAACCTCATCTCCTGTCTGGGCCTGACCAAGAATTACGATACGAAACCGTTGTTCACCGACTTCGATTTCTCGATGAAACGCGGCGACCGCGTCGGCATCATCGGGCCTAACGGTGCAGGCAAATCTACTTTGGTTGCCTGTCTGCTTGAGACGCTGGCCAGCGACAAAGGGCAGGTTCGGCTGGGCACTGGTGTTGACGTGGGCTACTTCCGCCAGACGCATGAGGACATGAACCTTGAGTTGACGGTCATCGAATACATCAAGTTCAGCACCGAACTCGGTGAGCAGGAAGCACGCGACCTCGCTGGTGCTTTTCTTTTCAGCGGGATCGATCAGGAAAAGCAATTGGGCATGCTGTCAGGCGGGGAACGCAGCCGGGCACGCATCGCCACTCTCGTCGCCGGAGGCCACAACTTACTGGTGCTCGACGAGCCGACCAATCACCTGGACATTCCCAGTGCCGAACGCCTGGAAGGCGCGCTCAAGCAATTCTGTCAGGTTGATGATCGACGACGCGATGCGCCAGGCTCACTCATCCTGATCACCCACGACCGCATGCTGCTGGATGATCTGGTCGATCAACTGATCATTCTCGATGGCGAAGGTAGCATCCGCCACATGTATGGCAAGTACAGCGATTACCTGGCTGAACGTGAAAAGCTGGAAAAGCAGAACGTCAGCATTGAATCAACCGCGGTTGCCAAGACGGAGCAACAACTTCAGTCGAAGCCAGCCAAGGAGAAGGCAAGCCAACCCACTGTGAAAGAGACGCAACCAGTTGCTAAAGCCAAAGACGCCGCTACCAAAGGCGAGCGTCGCGGGGCACACACGAAATACAGCGATGCCAAATTGGAAGGCCGCATCGCGGAACTGGAAAAAGAGATTGGCAAACTTGACAAAAAACTGGCTGACCCGAATACGTATCGCGAAGTCAGTACCATCGATATGGAAAAGATGATGACCCAGCGCGACGGTCTGGCCAGTGAACTGGAATTGCTTGAAGAAGAATGGCTGTTTCGTGAGGAAGGACGCTGAGACTCAAGTATGAACGTGACTTTTCAATGCTTGCGCGTTTAGCTGGCATCAAGTTGCCTTGACTCCCCACGAGCCGCGACCGTGAGGGAGCGGAAGACCTGCACTGCATAAGGAGTGTGAAATGCTACATACAATCACCCCCAACTCAAATTTCTAATGGCATAAACAGCGATCAATTCAAAATGGTGATTTTTACTGACGATTATTCAGCATCCTGCTAACGACGCCGATCAGAAGATTAATTTTGTTAGCTTCAGCGTCATGAATTACCTGTGTATCCTGCATACGTGCTCTACCTCGAAGCCTTTTAAGTGATTTCAAGAATATTTCGCAGCCATCGGTAAGGCCGTTCAGACAGCGATATCCACCCCATAGTTCACAGAGTTCATCATAATTGCGACGATCAGCCCATGCCTCAAGAAGCAGATTAACTTCAACACCAATGTTGATCTCATCATGTTCCTCTTGCAGATTTACATCATTCATAATCAAGTCATTCTTTTTCGATGCTTGGGTTAACTTTTCACCGCTTTTATATCCGCTCCCTCACGGTCGCGGCTCGTGGGGACATCAAACATGCTCAGACAAACAACTCAACATTCTGTCACGCTTGCTCATCCCCTACATCAATCTCTTCATCATCCTCATTGTCCTCTGCTTCTTCGTCCCCCTTGCCAAAGTTGGCAGCACGCTTGGCCCGGCGCTCAGCCCGGCGTTCGGCTTGCAACCGCGCCTTCTCATTCGGCCAGTCGTATTGCATCTCGCCCGTTTCAGGATCGCGCCAATCCGTCGCGCCCTCCATATCCGACCCTTCCCGTTCATCCTCAGGCATCAGCTCCAGACAGATATCCCCCTGCTCATCCTGATACACCGCGACCTGCCTTTGCCTGACCAACTCCAGCGTGGCAATGAACAAACCAATCCGCTCAATTTTCTTTCGTCCCTCAAACACCGTTGTCAGTGTCAAAGGCCCTTCCGTGGTCAAGCGATCAGTCAGGTCTGCCTGGTGCAAAGCGATCGGCGTGTCATCATCCAATATTTCATGCTGAATATTCCGCTGACCGATGGACTCCAGAATGGACGTGTAGGCCTTGACCAGATCGTTCAGGCCGATGTCTTCCAGATCAATCTCAATCGGCTCCGCATCGTCCCCCTCATCCGCAGCCCTGCGTTTCACCCGGGCAGGCACCAGAGGCAGTCGCTTCTCCCAGACTTCACGTCTCTGCTCCAGCATCCTCGCTGCATCTTTGAATCTCTTGTAAGCCAGCAACTGCTGGACAAGTTCATGCCGGGGGTCGAACGACGCTATCGCATCTTCCGCACTGTCGGGGCGTTCTGCATCATCCCCCTCCCCTTCTTCGCTGCCAAACTTTTCCTCGTGACGCGGCACGAGCATGCGGCTCTTGATTTCCAGGAGCGTGGCGGCCATCACCAGGAATTCGCCGGCCCGTTCGACATCAATCTGCTGCATCCTTTCCACATAGGCCAGATACTGATTGGTCAGCTCCGCAATGGGGATGTCATACAGATCAATCTCGTGGCGTTTGACGAGGAATAACAACAGGTCCAACGGGCCTGCATAACTGTCGAGTTCTACGCGGTATTCAGCCATGATTCTTCGCGGCGGGTTTGCTCCCATCCAAGTCACACTTGATAATACAGAGCGTATCGGAAACCTGCCCGCACTGAAAGATGAACACCTTGGCCAAGCCTCTTCAATCGCAAAACACGGATCGCCCGGATGTGCAGTCGCTGGCTTTGCGCGTGCTCGAAGCTGAGGCAGACGCCATCCGCCGGATCGCCTTGACCGATGACTTTGCTGCCGGGGTCGATCTGATCGCCCAGCGCACCGCTGACGCGAAGCATGGCAACCTCGTCGTGTCAGGCCTGGGTAAGAGTGGGTTGATCGGCCGCAAACTCAGTGCCACCTTCGCCTCCACAGGCACTCCCAGCCATTTCCTGCATCCCACGGAAGCAGTGCATGGCGACCTGGGTCGTGTCCGACGGGATGATGTCGTCCTGCTGCTTTCCTTTGGAGGTGGTACGGAAGAAATCCTCACGCTGGCCAGCCTGCTCAAGCAGGATCAGGTGCCCACCATCGCGTTGGTCGGCCCACCCGACTGCCATCTCGCCCGGTTGTGCGATCTTGTCCTGCCCGTGGGCGATGTGACCGAAGCCTGCCCACTGAACCTCGCCCCGACGGCCAGCAGCACAGCCATGCTCGCGTTGGGTGATGCGCTGGCGCTATGCGTTTCCAACCAAAGGCATTTCAGCGTGGATGATTTCCACCGCGTGCATCCCGGCGGCTCGCTGGGCAGGCAACTCATGCCCGTGACCGAAGCGTTGCGCTTCAAGGTCGGCGAAAACCTGACCCTGGCCAGTCCTGAGCAATCCGTCCGTGAAGCGATTGAGCAAGCTGCCACGGCCTTGCCGGGCTTACGCCGGGCTGGGGCACTGCTTATCGTGGATGAGCAAGGGCGACTCGCAGGCATCTTCACCGATGGCGACTTAGTGCGACTGATTCTTGCCGGCCAGGACCCGCGAGAGACCAGGCTGAAGCAAGTCATGATCGCTAACCCCCGGCATGTACGAGCCGATGCTCTGGTGCGCGACGTTGTGCAACTGGTGCGTGAGCATCGCATCGACGAGGTGCCAGTCGTGGATGAAGCAGGCAGGCCGGTCGGCTTGATTGACGTGCAGGATCTGCTGGCTCAGAAAATCCTCGCCCCTGAGCGCGGAGAAGCATGATGGCTGAGTCTGGCAATATCACGCAACGCATCGCCCGACTCAAGCTGTTGATCTTCGATGTGGATGGCGTACTGACCGATGGCAGCATCATCGTCACCGACTCAGGCGAGGAAGCCAAACGCTTCCACGTGCGCGATGGCTTTGCCATCAAGGCTGCTCAGAAACTCGGTTACGAGGTGGGCATCATTACGGGCCGATGTACTCGGGCGGTGACGCACCGCGCGGAGGATTTGGCGATCGACCGTGTCATCCAGCGCTGCAGCAACAAGGGAGAAGGCATCAGCCAGATGTGCGAGCAGGCGGGTATTGACGTGAGTGAGGCGTTTTTCATGGGGGATGATCTGATTGATCTACCCGCGATGAACCGGGCCGGGGTAGCCGCGGCTCCGGCAGACGCGGCGAGCGAGGTGCGCGAAGTCGTCGATTACGTCACACAGGCCAAGGGTGGGCGAGGAGCGGTGCGCGAAGCGATCGAGTGGCTGCTCAAGCAGCGCGGGCAATGGGAACAGGTGATTGCGTGGTATGAGAAGCAGGGGTGAGAGATTATTTACTCGCATCCTGCACCGCAGGCATCAAATCGTTGAGTTCCTCTATTCGAAGCATACGGATGTCGCGTACGGAGGCAGAGAACCAGGGCAGTTGTTTTGCCAGATCAATAGCAGCAAGGACACAAGTCACCGCATTAATCTTCTCACCCCCAAAGTAGGTACTTCCTTGTTGCCAATCAAAGCCATGGCTCTTCAAAATTCTTCGAATTTCCATGTAAGCATTGTTATACGGGTCGCCATAGTTATTACGAAGTGATTCAATATCCATATCAAAGGCAATGGCATACATGCGTTGATCCTCCGGAAGTCTGGGGAGCGATGACAGAGTCGCAGTTGCTTTGTTCGGCAAGGTAGTCAAAGTTGTCATGGTAAAGCTCCTTTCCCCCATTCTATCATCCACATCGACAATCGAATCGTTTGAGAATCAGTCTCTACGTACTTTTTGAGGATTCTTGGCTGTCTAGCCAACTGGCAATGAATCATGTGTACCACCAACTACCCCATACGCTCCCAAACCATTATCCTTGCCTGTTTGCAACAGTACCGGGCCGAGGAAAGACCGCGCGCCCGACAATAGCCAACACCCCCTGACCTAGCAGAAGGGACCTACCTTGCCTCCAAGCCGAACCAACATTGCCGACCTTGAAGCGAACCAGTTCATTGAAGGTCTTTACGCCATCCAGAACGCACAACTTGGGCAGACCAAGGCTGGCAAGCCTTTCCTGAAATGTCTGCTCGCGGATAAGTCCGGCCGCACGCCCGGCCGCATGTGGAACATCTCCGAGCAACTTTTCAATGAGCTGCCACAGAACGGCTTTGTGCGCATCGAAGGGCAGACGCAACCTTACCAAGGCGAGATTCAGGTCATCATCCAGCGCATCAGCGCCACGGAGCCGACCGCTGATCAACTGGCCGACTTGCTGCCTTCAACCAAGTATGACGTGGAAGAAATGTATGCCGAGTTGATTGAAAAGCTCAACACGGTCAAGCATATGTCGCTGCGATATCTGATCGAGGCGTACGTCACCGATGAGGAGTTGATGGACAAGTTTCAGCAGGCCCCGGCTGCGATGACTTTGCACCACGCGTTCCTCGGTGGACTGCTTGAACACACGCTGCAACTGCTCCGGTTGGCTGATGCCATCTGCCCGATTTATCCGGAGGTGAATCGCGATCTTGTCGTCACCGGGCTGTTTCTCCATGACCTGGCCAAGTGCAGCGAACTGACCTGGAGCGATGGCTTTGGCTATACCGACCGAGGTTTACTCGTCGGCCATATCGTGGAAGGTGCGCTCTGGCTGCAGAAGAAGGTGGATCAGCTTCGCGAATCAGGCAAGGAGTTCAGTGATGAGTTGCTGACCGTGCTGCAACACATTGTGATTTCACATCACACCCAGCCTGAGTTCGGGGCGGCCAAGATTCCGGCCACACCTGAAGCCATCGCCATCGGCATGATTGATAATCTGGATGCCAAGCTGCAGATGGCCTTGGCTGTGCGCGAGAATACGGGCGCGGAAAACTCAGGCAGCTTCAGCGAAAAAGTCTGGGCGCTGGATACCCGCATTTACCGACCCGACCCGACAGCCACGAGCGAGTCACAGACAAACAGCAAAAGTTAAAGGCAATCTGTTATGGCCAACGACACCAAAGTGATTTTCCATCTGGATGACCCCCACGCCTTGACCGACACCCATCAGCAGCGATGGGAACTGCCAGCCGAGATCGGGCAGAACCTGCTGGAGGTGGCATTGGCGCATGACATCAACATCGAGCATGCGTGTGGCGGGGTCTGTGCCTGCTCCACCTGCCATGTTTATATTGAATCGGGTGATGAGTTTTTAAGTGAAGCGGAAGATGATGAACTCGACCGGGTGGAAGAAGCCCCGGCCTTACAGATCAACAGTAGACTCGCCTGCCAATGTGTGATCGAAAAGCCGGGCATCATCGAAGCTCGCGTCCCCGGCTGGAATCGCAACGCGGTGAAGGAAGTGCCGCATTAGGCTATACGCCGACAGGATGATGTGAGGCTTGCGTTGTTTGAGAAAGGCAAAGTCAGTTCACTTGTCCAGACTCAGTCAATACCAAGTCATTATGCCTTCTTTACTGCAAGGTGAAGTAAGTCGCTTGTTTTCACCAGCTCCTACTTGCGCAAGAGCATTCCCAATTCCTCGGCCTTCAGCGCGCGGCTAACCACGAAAAACACTACCCCGGCCAACACCATCATCAAAATCAGCCCGACCAGCAGCCGCGTAGTGTCCATCGCCAGGAAATTTACCCATATCCCGATGGGTAAGAGGACGATCAACATGGCCCCGGCTGCGATGCCTGTGCGCAATAAAGAGATACGCACGGGCATGGTCATCAACGGGCCGACGCGACCAGCCATGCTGCGCCAAAGCAGTGCCACCTGCAGTGCTGCCGTCGCTGCAGTCGACCACGCCAAGCCCGCAGCGCCTAGTGGCCAGATCAACGTCAGGTTCAGAATCAGGTTGATTCCCACTGCTGCCAGTGACAACCGCCAAGGCGTGGCTGCATCTTTCACAGCATAGTGCGCGCGCGTCAATACATGCATCATGGTGTAAGCCCAGATGGCAGATGCATATCCCAGCAAGATGCCGGCCACGCGAATGCTGTCGCCTGTTTCAAACTTGCCGCGTTCGAAAAGTAATCGCACGGCTGGCTCGCGCACCAGCATCAAGCCTACCGTCGCAGGCAGACCGATGTAAAAAGCCAAACGCAATCCCTGCTGCAAGGTGTTGCGGAAGGTGGTGTCGCCTGATTCCAATCGGCTGGCAGAACGCGCCAATGCCGGGAAGATGGCTGTCGCAATGGCGATGCCAAACACACCCAAGGGAAACTGGTAAAGCCTTTGTGCCCATTGCAGCGCGGCCACGGCCCCGGGCTCCAGAGGCTGAGGGATCGTCAAGTTCAACATCACCAAAGGCTGCGACGCAGCTCGGTCAGACAAGACATAAGCGATCAGGCTGTCCATCAACGCGTTGATTTGAAACACGGCCAGGCCGATGGTCATCGGCCCCATCATGACGATGACCTCGCGCACTGCCCCGGCTGCCTGACGAAGTTGGCATGTCACTGGCGCAACGGTCAACAACTGCCCCCCTACCAGCAAGAGTTGCAGCAAACCCGCGATAACGATCGCTCCGCCCACAGCAAAGGCGGTCTGTTCAGCAGGCCAGCGTTGGATCAGCCCCGCGGTCGCAGCGACGGCAATGATGCAGCCGTTGAGAATGACGGGTACGAGTGCGGGCAGGGTAAATCGTTTGTGCACATTGAGCATGCCAGACCAGATCGCGACGATGCAGATCAATGGCATGTAAGGGAGCATGAGCATGCTCAACTTGAGCGTGAGTGCGGTACCCGCTGACCAACCACCCAGAGATAGCAGGCCGAACAGGACAGCGATGCCGAGCAGCGTCAACCCGCCGGTGACGACGATAAGTAAAGCCGTCATCGCCCAGGCGAGTTGTCTCGCGGCTGGAGGATCGCGTTCGATCAGTTCCGCGTAATGAGGCACGAGCGCTGCAGACAAAGCCCCCTCGCCGAAGAGTCGGCGGAAAAGGTTGGGGATGAGAAACGCGATGAAAAAAGCATCGGCGACGCTGCTCAGACCAAACACTGCCGCGAGGATGGCATCGCGCGCCAAGCCTGCGACACGCGACAGCAATGTCAGCAGACTGACCAGCTTGGCGTGCCCGATGAATGATTCGCTGCGTTCGACAGGTTCAACATCGCGCGATCGACGCGCGCCCTGCTTATCAGAAACTTCATCGGCAGCAGGAAGGTCAGCAGTGTCAGCATCAATTGGCCGCGTTGTCACCGGCAAGCGCAGGATGGCGTGTTGACGACTGACCGACAACGCCCACTCCAGGCAGAGGACGATGGTCATGCCTGCCACCACGCCGAGGGTATGCGCAGCCATGTCTGCCACGTTGTTACCACGGATGGGCACGACAAGGCTCTGCACAACTTCAATCATCGGCCCGGCAGCCAGGAGTACCAACGCGATCAAACCAGCTCGAATGCCCGGGCGGTGCCGCATCGGCCAGCGCGAAAAATGCCAGAGGATCAGCACCAGCCCCGCAGCCAGGTAATGAGCGATCTTATCCCGCCAGATGCCTCGCGTACGGAACCAGAAGCCAAGGTCATCGACGGTCTGGCGCGACACCAATAACAGGATGACCGTCGCAAGCACCATGAAGATCAAAACGATGCCAAAGAGTTTCGCCCGCCAGGACAGGGGTTGCTTTGCTTTTTCTTCCGCGCGCCAGCCGGTCATGCCCATGACATAAGCCACGGCCGCGATCCCTGCCACGTTAGCCAAGACATCCCCGACATCGACCACCCGCCCCACGAACTGCTGAGTCCATTCATCGACCAACGCATAACTGCTCGCGATCACGAGTGTGATTAAACCCCGCACCGGTCGATTGCTGCCGGTCGGGCATAACCTGCTTTGAAAGATCAGCCAGGCGAGGATGCCAAAGGCCAGAAGATGCAGCAGCACGTCCGCCCGGAGCGTCGCAATTTCCTGATTGGGGACGGGTAACTTCGGCCAGTGTGTGATCGTGGCAAGCGCTAGCCAATATCCTGCCAGCAGCCAGCGATATCGCGTCAACCAGATGGATGAAGCGGAATCCGTAGTCGACGCAACCTGGACTGGATCGGCGTCTATCAAAGGGGATGAAGTTGGCGTTTGTCTGTCTTCCATGACAAGTTGGTACTTGGGCTCAACAAGTGAGCCGTTTCGCATAGACTACCAGCATGAAGCAGGACCTAGACCGAATCCTGATCAGCAAGGAATCCATCGCCGAGCGCGTGGCGCAGATCGCAGCGACGATGACGCAGGATCTGTACGCCCAGTTCACCGGGCCTGATGCGCCGATGCCGACTGTCGATCAGCTTAGCCATAACAACCGTCATCCGCAGGTGACGCTGGTGCCGATTCTCACGGGCAGCCTGATTTTCGTCGCTGACCTGATCCGTCACCTGCCTTTGTATCTTCAGATTCGCCTGATGGGGGTCAGTTCCTATCCCGGTACCGCGACCGCCACGCGCGGTGCCTCAGTCAAGAAGCAACTGACCGATTTGCCCGAATCACTCGCAGGCCATCATGTGCTGCTGATCGATGACATTCTCGACTCCGGCGGCACCCTTAAGCTGGCTGTCGAACTTCTCAAGGAACGCCAGCCTGCCAGTGTGCAGACATGCGTGTTGTTGCGTAAGCAAAGGCCTGAGGCCATGGCCTTCCCGGTGGATTACGTCTGCTTCGACATTCCCGATGAATTTGTTGTGGGTTACGGCCTCGATTTTGACGATTACTATCGCAATCTGCCAGATATTCACACACTTCGGCCAGAGGTCGCTCGTGCCCATTGAATGCAGACAATCAGCCGGGAGCATGGAGACCAAACCTGAGCAAGGTGCGCGCAGGCCAACCGCGTGGACGAAGCGCAAACAGGAGGGTTTGCCTTCGCACGTGACGATGAATGATTCAAACCATGCGCATGATTCAGCCCGGCTCCCACTGGCTGAAGCTGAGACAGACCCCGCAGCGGATCAACTGCGACGGGCCGCAGCTTTCCTGCCTGCGGAACTGCTCCAGCCGGACGAAACCATCATTCTCCTCTTGAAGCCCAGCCTGTGGTATGTCCTGCTTTCCTGCATGGGGACGCTGATCACTTTCGCCGTCATCACCATCGGAGCGTTCTGGCTGGCGGAATTCAAACTGCTGCAAGTCTCGCAGCGCGAAATTGTGCTGCTGGGGGTCGGACTGATCGGCCTGCGCATCATCTGGCAGTTCTTCGAGTGGCTAAGTCGCGTGTATGTCCTGACTGACCGCCGGGTTGTGCGCATCCGTGGGGTGATCCGTGTCAGCGTCTTCGAGTCTCCACTACGCACCATTCAACACACCTCAGCTTTCTTCTCACTTCGTGAGCGCATCTTCGGCCTGGGTAGCATCGGCTTTGCCACCGCGGGAACAGGCACGATCGAAGCCATCTGGGAAATGATCCCTTCACCTCTGGAAACGCATCAGCAAGTGGTGCATGCAGTCAATCGCTACCGGTGAATGGGAAGTTTTAACCACCGGGACGCAAAGTCATAGAGATTTGCATACAGGAACCTTCTCACGAGAGAAGGGAATTTATAAGCACAAAGGGCACAAAGGGCACAAAGAACGCTCAAATCACTTCTCTAACCTGACCCTTGCTGAATTCGCGTGAGCATCCAAGCCTTCCGCGTCGGCCAATCGTGCGATCGCCTGTGCAGTCTCAGGCGACATGCCCTGTTCATAGTGCACGGTGCCGCTGCGCTTGAGGAACGTATAAACACTGATGCCGCTGGCAAACCGCGCGGTCGTGCCGGTCGGCAGGCAGTGAGATGGGCCTGCGTAATAATCACCTGCTGCGACAGGGGTCTGATGCCCGAGGAAGTACTCCCCGCCATGCTTCAGTTGGCCCATCACCTCTTGCGGGTCCGCCACCGCGAGGTTGACGTGTTCGCTGGCGATTTCATCTACCAGCGCCAACGCCTGCTGTTCATTGTCAGCCAGCAGAGCGAAAGATTCATCACGCAGAGACTCCTCGATAGCTGGCGCTCTGCCGCGCTGAGCCAACTGCCGATCCACCTCCGCGTTGATGGCTTCCAGCACTTCCCGCTCCCATGCCACGAGGAAACACTTGCCCGGCGCGTGTTCGGCCTGTGCGATCAGATCCGCCGCGACCCATCGCGGGTTGGCAGACGCGTCAGCAAGCGTGACGATTTCACTTGGGCCATAGAACCCGTTGTCCGAGCCACAGACTCCCGCGACCATGGCCTTGGCCAGTTGCACAAAAACATTGCCCGGGCCTGCCACCATGTCCACTGACTGAACCGACTGCGTGCCAAACGCCAACGCTGCAACAGCCTGCGCTCCGCCCAAACGGTAAACATGCTTGATCCCCAACAGTTCACACGTCCCCAGGACCAAAGGTGAGATATCGCCTGCCGGCTCATTGCTTTGACGTGTGGGGGGCGGACTGACAACATGGATCGCCTCGGCTGGGACCCCCGCCACCATGGCCGGGACTGCCAGCATGATGAGCGTGGAGAACAGAACGGCACTGCCACCGGGCACATACAAACCCGCAGAAGACACTGGCGTCATGCGCATGCCCAGCGTGGCCCCGTCAATGACAATCGGCTCGGGCTCGACGGGCATGACGTGCTGCTGATATTCACGCACATGGTCAATCGACTGCTCGATGCTTTGGCGCAGCGCTCCATCCATCGAAGCCAGAGCGTTGGTGAGTTCACCCGGTTTGATACGGATGCTGTCCGCGCTGAAGTCGGGGTCGGTCCATTTCTGCATGTACTCGACCACCGCCTGGTCGCCCCGGCTGCGCACCTGCTCGACGATTTCAGCCACGGCCTGAGCTTGTGGGCCGGACATGGACACCGTCTGCTTCAGTTGCATCAGACGCTGCTGGTAAGCAGCGCGACCTTGCTCGGTCGCGAGGTTGAAGATCGTCAGGCCCAAGGGGGGATCCTTTCGGCTTTGGCCGGGGGCAATCGGGGGTTAAACGATGTTGGTCAACGCGGTAGTGTAGCCTTGCGGAGGATTGAGGAAAATCAGGTTGAAACCAACCACTCCACATCGACACTAAAAAACATCCCCTGCAACCCTTGCAGGATGAAAGGGGCCTATCCTTTTAAGCGTTATGATGCTAAGACTGCGGCGATCAACCGCAGTCGATCTACATTGACGCTGAAAACCATAAACCGCTAAATCTGTTACGAAAGGTTAGCCATGTTAACACCCCACTTAAAACCTACTCGGTCAGTCGCAACAGCCTGTCTCGTGCTGCTGGCTCTGGCGATCACCCCTGCCATCTCTCAGGCAGCCAGCAAGAAACAGCTCAAACAGGCGGAAGCCAGCATCGAAAAAGCCACCGAATACCTGCGCAGCCAGCAGGATGAAAGCGGCGCGTGGACGCCCAAATATGGCCCAGCCATCACAGGCCTGGTCGTCAGTGTCATGCTCGATCAGCCGGACATCGGCCCCAACGACCCACAAGTCAAAAAAGGTGTCCAGTACATCCTCAAGCATGTCAATGAGGACGGCAGCATCTCCACTGGCCCGACCTATAAGAACTACAGCACTGCTATCTGCCTCAGTGCCCTGGCTCGATTGAAGGGAACCGACCCCGAGATCGATAAAACTTTACGCCTGGGTGAAAAGTACCTTCGTATGACCCAGCACATCGGCGACAAAGACCCCGCAGGTAATGTGATCGATGAGAAGCATTCCTTCCGAGGCGGGTTCGGCTACGGCAAGCATGGCAGGCCCGATGGCTCCAACACTCAACTGGCGGTGCAGGCCCTCTATGACATGGGCGTCGGCCCCGATGATCCCGCCATGCAGGAAGCCGTGCGCTTCATGTCCCGCTTGCAAGGCAACTACACCAACGACCTGTTCGCCGACCAGATCGAACCCAACGGCGGGGCGATCTATGCCACCAGTGTCAACAAGGACAACATCGGCAAACCCGAATCCAAAGCCGACCCCGATCAGATTGCCCAAGTCGAGGAGAACGGCAAGATCACGAAGAAGTTGACGCCCTATGGCTCGATGACCTACGCCATGATGAAGACCTACATCTACGCCAACCTGGAACGAAACGACCCGCGGGTCGTTGCCGGCTACAACTGGCTGCGGAACAACTTCACCGTCGATCGTCACCCCGGCTTCCCTGAAGCCATGCAGATGCAAAGTTACTACTACTACCTCATGGTCATGGGTAAAACGCTGCATGCCTGGGATGCCCCGCTGATCGACCCTGCAGGTGAGGAAGTGGATTGGCGCGGCAAACTCATCGACAAGCTGGTGGAAAAACAGGCCAAGGATGGCTCATGGGCCAACGATGTCGATCGCTGGTCAGAAGGCAACCCGCATCTGGCGACCTGCTATGCGCTGTTTGCATTGAACAACACGCTTGGCCACGTTCACGATCCTGCCAAACTGCGTGAAGAGCGCAAAGAAGCAGAAGAAAAGATGCAGGCAACACAAGAACAGGAAGCCCGCGAAAACGCGTTTGAGCCGATCACTCATGAAGATTTAGGTGAATGATGCCTTTGGGTGGTAACCACGGCATTGCTGCATTGATGACGAAAGACTCACTTAGTTTGATGTGTCTGTGCTTCCACATACTCCCATACATTGCGGAACAAACTCGGTGTCATTCCCTCGCGCATGGGAGACTTGACTTTGCCACACTCAGGACAACGGATCAAATGGTAATCCTTGGCATCCTGAAAAGGAATGTGAATCAAGCAGTATCCACAACCTTTACAGCAAACCACTGGTGAATCGAGTGTAAAAATCATCTGCAATTTCTGATGCAAGATCAGTCGGTAGACACTGTAACCCGAGTAATATATTGCCAGCAGGTAACACGCCAGCGCAATCAGGAGAGTCACCAAAAGAACAACCGTCTTTTGCCAGTCTGAAGTGAGAGTTTCGTGCGGCACATATGGCTCACATAATCTCAAAAGCTGTAATAGACCTACCAACAACATACTTCCAGCATACGCGGCAAGTACTATCAAACCATAGTGCCACCATCGAAAGCATCTTTTCCTTACATACTTCTTTAGAGAACGAAGCTCTGTTGAAGAAAGTTCGCATGGCGGTGTAAAACCCCAAAGCTGCCAGAGTTTCAGTGGTGTCAAGTTTGACCGACTCATCTGAACCCCGACCACTCAATACAATTTCACTTCTTCTCCACCTGATAGCGCGGGAACAGCGGGTCGCCCTTCTCAACGGGCGTACCAGGTTCAAGTTGGCCCCACTTCACCCATTGAGTGAGACTGCCCTTGCCCGCGTTGGCTTGCATCTGCTGGGCGTAGTCGCAACCGATGCGCTGCCAGAACTTTTCGCAGGCGTCGGGAATGAAAGGCCAAAGCAGAATCGACGCGATCCGCAAGGCCTCGATGCAGTTGTAAAGAATCGTCCCCACCTCAGGCATCTTCTCCGGGGCTTTTGCGAGTTTGAAGGGGGCGGTCTGTTCGATGTAGGAATCAACAAGCCTTACCAGAGTCAATACAGCATTGGCTCTCCCCCCCAAATCATTGTCAATTCCCATGAGAAACTTTTGTAGGTTGTTGGCAGCATGTATCCGAACGTGCTCAACTTGAGCAATCGAGTTATCTAGCCGCGTGATATAATTTCGCATTCGAGTCAAAGCATCTATATCCCTATCTTCCAACTCTTCCTCTGTGCCCTCTGTGTTCTCTGTGGTTAATCCCTCTTCTCCCAATCCCTGCCCCTCAGGCACCTTCCCCTCGAAATACTTCCCGATCATATTGCTCACCCGACTGCACGAGTTGCCAAACGTGTTGGCCAAGTCCGCGTTATAAATCTCCACAAACAAGTCCGGGCTGAACGTCGAATCACTCACACCCAAAGGCCCGCGCGTCGCAAGAAAATAGCGCAGCGCATCCAAACCAAACTCCGCGACGTAATTATCAATCGCTGCCGGGTCGAGGAAGTTACCCAGGCTTTTACTCATCTTCTCGCCTGACTCACTCACCCAATAACTATGTGAATACACCTGCTTGGGCAGGTTGACCCAATCGTAGCACTCACATTTCTTAAGAGCGAGCAGAATCGCTGGCCAGATCGCGGCGTGGAACCACAAAATATCCTTGGCAATAAAGTGCACCGCGCCCGCCTGCCAATACTTCCTGCGCTCATCCGTATCGACATATGTCAGGTAATTAAACAGCGCATCAATCCAAACGTAAATGGTTTGTTCCGGATCGCCGGGCACAGGGATACCCCAGCCGCCAGAGCCGGTGCGACTGATGGGCACATCCTGCGCTTCCTTGATGCGGTTGATGATCTCATTCTTTCGCGCTTCAGGCTGAACAAACGAAACGCCTGCCTTGTCACACGCGGCAAAATGCTCCAGCAAAGGTTCGATGTACGCGCTCAACTTGAAGAAATAATTCTTCTCCGCTTTCTTGACCAAAGGTTTGCCGTTGACTTCGCTTTTGTACTCGTTGGCTTTGGCTTTGTTTTCCGGGACATACTCCTCCTGACCGGCGTCGTACCAGCCTTCGTATTCGCCTTCATAAACATCGCCTGACTCAAGCAGCGCTTTGACGTAGGCAGTCACCCGTTCTTTGTGATGGTCGCTGCTGGTGCGCACAAAATCATCGTGGGTCAGTTCCAGTTTCTCGAAGGTTTCGCGAAAGGCTGCGGCATTCTGATCCGCCCATTGCTGCGGGGTCAGGCCATGCTCAGCAGCCTTGTCGGAAACCTTGGCTGCGTGTTCATCGACGCCGGTGAGGAAAAAGGTGTCATCCCCTTTGAGCCGGTGATATCGCGCGACGACATCCGCCACCATGGTCGTATAGACGTGGCCGAGGTGGGGTTTGTCGTTGACGTAGTAGATCGGCGTGGTCACGTAGAACACGCCGGTATTCTCAGGTTGTTCATTCATCATCATCGGATTGTCAATTGGCCGCGTGGCAAAGTCAAAAGCCTTAGAATCTTCGCCATGGGCCTACTGACAGACATGGTGCTTGGAACAGCCGCGGTGATTGCGTCGCCGGTGTGGGCCATCAGGATGCTGCGGACTGGCAAGCACCGCACAGACTGGCCGGGACGCTTTGGCAAAGGGGAATCGCTCTCTGCGAAAGCTGCGGGTTCGCGTGGCCGCATCCTGATCCATGCGGTGAGTGTGGGTGAGATCAACGCGATCACCAAGCTGGTCGAAGCCTTGGAAAAGTCAGGCAATGTCGAGGTCATCATCGCCGCAACCACCGACACAGGCCTGGCCCGGGCGGAGCAACTGTATGGCAGTCACCACCCTATCCTGCGCTATCCATTCGACTTCAGTTTGGCAGTGAAACGACTACTCGACCGCGTGCAGCCTGACCTGGTCGTGACTGTCGAGTTGGAGCTTTGGCCTAACCTGATGCAGCAATGTGAACATCGCGGCATCCCCGTCGCCGTGGTCAACGGCAGGTTGAGCGAGCGTAGTTTCCGAGGCTACAGCCGCATTCGCGCATTGATCCGCCCCATGTTTCAAAAGGTCACGTGGGTGGGGGCACAATCGCGCGCCATTGCCGACCGCTTTATCGCGATGGGTACGCTTGCGGAGCGCGTCGAAGTGCTGGGCACGATGAAGTGGGACGCCACACCTGTCGAGGAAAAGGTGGCAGGCGTGGATGAACTCGCGCAGACGCTGGGGATTGATCGAAGTCAGCCTGTCGTGGTGGCTGGCTCCACCGGGCCTGGTGAGGAGGCTGTGCTGATTGAGCAGATTGAGCGGGACTGCCCTGCTGGGACGCAACTGGTGCTGGTGCCTCGCAAGCCGGAGCGGTTTGATGAGGTGGCAATGCTCAGGCCGGGCATGGTCAGGCGAAGTCAATGCCCGGATCGAATCGCAGGTGCGGAGGAATCATCTGTCGCGCTTAGCGCATCATCTGCTTCGAAGCCTGAGTCTTCGCGCTTCTACCTGCTCGATACGATGGGTGAACTGAAGAAAGCTTATGCCCTGGCGGATGTCTGTTTCGTCGGGCGATCCCTGCTTGGTTTGTATGGATCAAACCCGATCGAACCTGCCGCTCTAGGCAAGCCTGTGTTGATCGGTCCGCACTATTCCGACTTTGCCGATGTCGTGGATACTTTACAGCAATCTGGCGGATTGATCGTGACAGAAGCTGTCGGTCAAATTGCAAATCAGTTACTTCAGGATGATGCCCGTCGCGCCACAATGGGGCAGGCAGCGCGTCAAGCTGTCCTCAATCAGCAAGGCGTGTCATCCACCACAGCCAGCAAGCTGCTGACGATTCTGGATCAGGTTAAATCAAGTCATTGAGTCACATTAGACTCTATTTTCCATTGATCATTTTGCCCTTACATTTTTACAAAGCAAAGTGGAACTCTCCACCATTCACGGCCTAAGGTTCGCCACTTCGACATCCCTTTTCTACTGAAAGGAACATCATGTTGCGAACTGGTTTTTACCTGGCCTTAACCTGTATCGTTGCTGTTTCAACCTTTGGCTGTGCAACCACGACCAGCACGGACAATCTGCCTGTCACCAAAGAAGAACAGGCGGCCATGACCCCTGACGCGGTGCTGGCTGACCTCATGGCTGGTAATGCCCGATACGTCGCAGGCAACGTGAGCGAACCCAACGTGAAGGCTCGCATCCAGGCATCCGCAACAGGCCAGTATCCCAAAGCGGTGATTCTGTCCTGCCTTGATTCACGTGTGCCAGTCGAGCAGGTTTTTGACCAGGGCATCGGCGACATCTTCGTCGGCAGAGTGGCAGGCAACGTGGAGAATGTCGATCAACTCGGATCGATGGAGTTCGCCACCAAGGCAGCCGGCTCAAAACTGGTCATGGTGCTCGGTCACGAATCCTGCGGTGCAGTCAAGGGGGCCTGCGATGATGTCAAACTCGGCAACCTCACCGAGTTGCTGGCCAAGATCAAACCAGCCATCGATGCCGTGGAAGGTTTTGAAGAAGATCGCAGTTCCAGGAACAAGGATTTTGTCGATGCGGTGATTCATCAGAATGTGAAACAGACCGTTCGAGACATTCGTGCTTCCAGCCCGGTGCTGGCAGAGCTTGAAGAAGCCGGACAAATCAAGATCGTTGGCGCGTACTACTCACTGCACACCGGCAAAGTCACATTGGTGGACTAAGCCTGATTCATAAGCAGCAAAAAACCCCGAGCAATCGGGGTTTTTTTATTTGATCAATATCACGCTAAGTAATTAAGTCGTCGCTGGCTTCGCTTCACTTGGCACATGCTCCAACGTCACTTCGCGTTTTTGCTCAGCCAGGTGATCCGCAATCGCGTCAGGCAAATTTTCACCTTCACGTATCAGCCGGGCACTGCTGAAGATCACAAGAATGGAACTCACGCCGTGCCCGATCGCAGCGATGATGGGCGTGATGTAAGCCAGCAGCGCCAGCATCAGCAGAATATACAAGCCGACCCCAATCAGGTTCTGGCGAATCACGGTGGTCGTCCGCCGCGACAGGTGAATCAGGAAAGGCAGGCGATCCAGCCGATTGTTCATCAGCGCGATCGAAGCCGCGTTGATCGCCACGTCACTGCCTGCCGCACCCATCGCAATGGACACATGCCCTGCTGCCAACGCAGGCCCATCGTTCACGCCGTCCCCAATGACCCCGACGGTGTAACCGCCATTCTTCAAATCCTCGACCAGTTGCAGTTTGTCGCCGGGCAATGCTTCTGCATGGATGTCAGTCACGCCCACCGCTTTGGCCACGCGACGGGCCGGATCCCAGCGGTCACCGGTGATCATGACTCGCCGTTTCACCCCTTCATCAGCCAGGTTCTGCACACTTTCCCTGGCATCGGCGCGAGGCTCATCAGTCAGGCCGATCCATCCGATGCACTGGCCGTTACGCGCCACGAACAGCAGACTCATGCCTTCGGCCTGCGACCGATCCATCTCCGGGAAGTGCACGCCTTGTTCACTCAGCCACGCTTCTCTGCCAACGATGATCTGCTGGCCTTCGACCATTGCTTTGACGCCCCGGCCTTGCACTTCTTCAAAGTCACTGACGCCCGCCAGAGGAATCTCCGCTTTCCGCGCTACCGCAGCCACGGCCCGAGCGACCGGGTGCTTGGATTCCTTCTCAACCGCCGCTGCGAGCCCGAGGAACTCAGCCGGGTCAATCCCTTCGACAGGCTTGATGCGAGTCACACTTAAGTTCCCAGTGGTCAGCGTGCCGGTCTTGTCAAAAACGATCGCATTTAGTCGGCGTACAACTTCAAGATCATTAACTGATTTGATGAGCACACCCACGCGTGCGGCTGCGGAAACTGCCGCGACCACGGCTGTCGGGGCAGCGAGAATAATCGCACATGGGCAGGCGATCAGCAGCAGCGTGATGACGCGCGTCAGATCACCGGTGAAGAAGTAAATCACCGCGCCCAGCATCAGCACGACCGGCGTGTAATAGGAAGCATACTTTTCCAATTCCCGCACGACCTGAGGCCTGGTGCTGGCTGCCTGAAGAATCAACGCCTGCACCTTGCCCAGCGTGCTGTCCTGGCCGGCGCGGGTAATCTCCACTTCCAGCCTGCCTGTCTCGTTGATCGTACCTGCGTAAATGTCATCGCCCATGGCCTTTTCAACAGGCAAAGACTCGCCGGTGATGTTGGCTTCGTTCAGCGTGGAGGAGCCGTCACGAATCGTGCCGTCGCCGGGCACGATTTCGCCCGGGCGAATGACTACGACTTGCCCGGTCTGCAAGGTCGAGGCATCAACATCCTGCTCGCCTGACTCGGTGAGGATCGTCGCTTTGGTTGGCTTCAAGCGGATGAGCGCTTCGATGGATTTGCGCGCCCCAGCGGCAGTACGGTGCTCAATGAAATCACTGAGTAACATGAAGAAGGCCACCGCACCACACTCGATGTATTGCCCGGTCGCAAAGGAGCCAAGGATCGCCAGCGCGACAAGTTCTTCCATGTGCGAAGAAGCATGTGGGTCGCGCCCAAGCAACCCCATCGCTGCAGACCAGACGATCGGCGTGCCCAGCAGCAATGCAGCCAGCATCGCCAGGTAACTGCTTTGCATTTCCATGTTCAGCCCGAGGTGCGCCACCACGGAGGCAATCAGCAAAGTACCGCCGACCAGCACAGCAATGATCTTGGCGTCAATGCCTGTCGCATGATCGTGGTGCAGGTGCAGCGGATCATCATTATGATGATGATGGCTGTGACCATGATGGTCATGATCGTGCGTGTGGGTATGGTCAACGGGGCTCGGTGTCGAGGCTGCTGTCATGAAAACAGTCTCCAATATGCTTCAAAGGGCGCCAGTCCAATAGTTTACGGCAATGGGGCCAGCCCGGTTCGCCAACCCACGCCGACGAATCGTAGCAGGACTGATTGGCCGTGTGTTAGAGCGGAAAACTGTATCGCTTGAGATCTTGATTCGCGAGTGCTTGGCCGCGCAATTCCCCAGTGTCAGGCCACTTTCCCATAACAGACAATTCGCTATGGTGTCTGATTCAGACAAGGAGTTTTTTGATGACCACCCACCCCAATATCCTGCTCATCACCAGCGACCAGCAACACTGGGCCACCCTCGGCAGTCAGAACCCCAAAATCCACACCCCTGCGCTCGACCGCATCGCCAAGGAAGGCATGACCTTCAACCGGGCCTACTGCCCGAACCCGACCTGCACGCCCACCCGAGCCTCCATCATCACAGGCATGTACCCCTCGCAGCACGGGGCTTACACCCTCGGCACCAAGCTGCCTGAGGACTCGCCCACCCTCGGGGCAGAACTGCACAAACTGGGTTACGCGACATCACTGGTGGGCAAGGCTCACTTTCAACCGTTGCGGTCGGAGCCGGGCACGGAAAGTCTGGAATGCCAACCCATCCTCCGCGATCTTGATTATTGGCGACAGTTCAACAAGGGCCGCACGCCATGGTACGGCTTCGACCACTGCGAACTCGCCCGCATGCATGGCGATGAATCCCACGTCGGCCAACACTACGCCCTCTGGATGGAAGAGAAAGGCCTGACCAACTGGCGCGAATACTTCCAGCCCCTTGGCGATGAAAAATCACCCTTCGCTCCGCCAGCCACCCCCGGCCCAGGCTACGGCTGGCGCAAGGATATGCATTGGAAACTTCCCGATGAACTGCACTACACGACATGGACAGGCGAGCGCACCATCGCCCAGATTGAAAAAGCCCACGCGGAAGGCCGCCCATTCTTCTGCTGGTCAAGTTATCACGACCCCCACCCACCCTACTGCGTCCCGGAACCCTGGGCCAGCATGTACAAGCCCGAAGATATGGAGATCGGCGAGTTTGTTGAGGGTGAGTTTGATGACATGCCCCTGCCTCACAAACTGACACGCGAAGACAAGCCTGACTTCGCCCCGTTCAACGAGGACGGCAAGGGCAACCATGGTTACCACACCCACAAAATGGATGAAAAAACCCTGCGCGAGTGCCTGGCGATCTACTATGGCATGATCAGCTTCATGGATCATTGGATCGGAAAAACACTGGACAAACTCGACGAACTGGGCATCGCAGACAACACCATCGTCGTCTTCACCACCGACCACGGCCATTTTGTTGGACAGCACGGCCTGGTCGCGAAAGGCCCATTCCATTACGAAGATGTCATCAAACTCCCCTTCGTGTTGCGCTGGCCAGGCCATACCCCGACGGGCAAGGAAAGTGACGCGATTCAGTCATTGGTCGATCTCGCACCGACGTTCATGCGCGCAGCAGGCCTGGACATCCCGCTCTGGATGCAAGGCATTGACCAACTGCCCTGTTGGACGGGTGAGGCTGACGCCTGCCGGGACCACGCAATCGTTGAAAACCATCACAACGCGACTGCGGTTCATCTGCGCACACTGGTGACCGACCGTTACAAGCTGACGCTGTATCGAGGACGCGACTGGGGCGAACTCTTTGACTTGCAAAACGACCCCAACGAACTGAAGAACCGGTTCAATGATCCGAGCTACGCGGATGTGAAGAATGAACTGATGTTCAAGATGGTGCAGGCGGACATGGAACGTGAACCCGCGCCGATTCCAAGAATTGCGGGGGCGTGACATTCAGATTTGGTCACTAAGGCACAAAAAAAGTAATTGATTTTCCTGGTATAACTCGTTATACTTTAACTATGAAAACCGCCATTTCCATACCGGACGAAGTCTTTCGCAAGGCAGACTATCTTGCGAAGAAGCAAGGGCTTAGTCGATCCGAGTTTTACGTTCAGGCGATTCGTGCCTACATCACTGAGCGGGGCGAGAACATCACCGAACTGCTCAATGACGTCTATAGCGACAAGAAGAACCAAGCCAGTGATGCCGTGATCGAACGGGCTGCCCGACAAGACCAACCACGGGAAGACTGGTAATGGAAAAGGGGGATATCTACTGGGCAGACTTTGGCGAAAGCCAAGCCAATGAACCTGCCTATCGCAGGCCGGTGCTGGTTGTCCAATCTGACCATTTCAACCGCAGTCGCATCGGATCGGTTCTTGTGGTTCCTCTCTCCAGCAATAAGCTTTTGGCCAAGGCACCGGGCAATGTGCTGCTTAAGCGCAAAGAGACAGGACTGAACAAGGAGTCCGTGGCAGTCGTTTCCCAAATGATTGCAATCAATCACGACAGGCTGGAGGAAAAGGTCAGCAAGTTGCCGGGCCATCTCTTACTGTCGGTCGATGAAGGTTTGCGACTGGTACTTGATCTTTAAGCTCGCACATATCCATTCAGTTGGCATCCGAATCTGTGATAAATGGTGGGAACGTACATTAACTTAATGGTCAAAAGGACTTTTCCCATACTTACTTTCATAATCATGCAATCGACAGAATGGGCTGTATTTCACCGTTCCGCGAGTGCAACCTTCGACTTTACATTGATATTTGTCACGCTCAGGCCCCACGGAATCGTAGACTTGCCTTGGAGTTGGCAGTGAAGATTGAAACTCGAATTGTTGGTTACGCACAACCTTATCTTCAGTTTTCATCACCCATTTGGGATCTCTTAGAAGATTGGCAATCCAAGGAGTGATGGAACAATGTGAACCACTGCGATACCAGTCTATCGGATAATCACGACTAGCACTGTACGCATCCCGTATTAGAATGATGACAGACTTCTCTGTACCAAAATCATACTCCTCTTCCGCTTCGAGCAATCTTACATAAAGCCGCGCATCCAAATAAAATGGTTTTTCCTGGAACCATCCGGGATTCAGTAGTTTCTTTAAGTATCGCCTGAGACACCCATCATCGGGTAATACATAACAACATGTATCGAGAATACTATAGAGATGATCCTTCTTCTTCTTGGGATACCAATACGAAAACGTATCTGCCGCCGAATAGCTATCTATGTATTGGGAACAATAGACTACTGGAAATTCTTTCGCTTGATCGATCAACTGTCGCTCAAACCTTTCAAGTTCATCCTTCGTTTTTTGAGGCCAATGAGCTGGATCTTCCTCGTACTCATCTCGCACCAGTCGAGATTCATCCCATCGTCGGAATAACTCCGCAACAGCATACGCGGCAACGCCTGATATTTTTGCAATTGTGACTAGTTGCGTAGCCATACTCGTACCTTATGCATCTCTCAAAACAGAAAACTCGATTATCTTACAATAATCGAGTTCATTGAGCTTGATGCGATTCTCACTATTCGGTTTGTTAAATATGCCTCAGCCGGTTCGAGCCATTCAGCGCCGCCACCTTATATGCCTCAGCCAGTGTGGGGTAGTTGAAGACGTTGTCGATGAAGAAGTCCACCGTTCCGCCGAAGGCCATGACCAACTGGCCGATGTGGATCAGCTCGGTTGCGCTGGTGCCGATGATATGCACGCCGAGGATTTTGCGGGTGTCCTGATGGATGAGCAGTTTGAGCATGCCGGTGTCGTCGCCGAGGAGCTTGCCTCGCGCGGTTTTGCTGTAGTGGGCGATGCCTGACTCGTAGGGGACGCCTTCATCGGTGAGTTGTTGCTCAGTCTTACCGACCATGGATATTTCTGGGATGGCATAAATGCCAAAGGGGAACAGGTCGGCCATGGTCTGCGTCATCTTGCCGAACATGTGGCAGGCAGCCAGCCGCCCCTGCTCCATGCTGGTGCTGGCCAGCGCAGGGAAACCGATGACATCACCCGCAGCGTAGATATGTTCCTGGGTGGTCTGGTAATACTCATTGACCTTCAGCCGTTCACGGTCGTCATATTCCAGCCCGACGTTCTCCAGTTCCAACCTGCCACACAAGCCTTGCCTGCCCACGGCATACAACAGCGCTTGAGCCTTCAGTACCTTGCCTGATTCCAGCGTGGCCTGCACGCGTGGCGCGTTGCCTTCGATGCTTTCCTTGCTGTCATTCACTTCCAGCTTTTGGATGGATTCCACTTTCTCACCAAGCCTTAGCCGGACACCCCGCTGGCGCAGGTGATACTGGAAAGCCTCGCCGATTTCTTCATCGAGGAAGCCCAGCAGTTCATCGCGTCCTTCAACGAGGGTGACTTTGATGCCCAAGGTTGCCATCATGCAGGCGTATTCCGTACCGATGACCCCGCCGCCGACGACGATCATGGTGGTGGGCAGTTTGCCGAGTTTGAGTAGTTCATCGCTGGTGAGGATAGACTCTTCATCGAAGGGAATGCTGTCGGGGCGCGCAGGTCGCGTGCCGATCCCGATGAGGAATTTGTCAGCCGTGAGCATGACCGCTTCATTGTTCTGCTGGCTGATGACCTGCAACAGGTTCGGCCCTTCAAAGTGAGCTTCGCCCCAGACCAGTTCGACATGGTTGCGCTCAAGCTGGTCTTGGATCACTTCCCACTCACTGTGGATCACACGCTGACTGACCCCGATCAGGTCGGCGATGGTGATGTTGCGTTTGACGCGATAGGCATCACCAAACAAACCGCGCTTGGCAGCCCCGGTCAGATGGAGTACCGCCTCGCGCAAGGCTTTGGACGGGATCGTGCCCGTATTGACAGCCACGCCCCCTACCACTTCATTTTTCTCAATGATGCAGACCTTCTTACCCAGTTTGGCTGCCTGGATGGCTGCCTTCTGGCCTGCTGGGCCCGTTCCGATAACCGCCAAATCATAGTGCTGCACAACGAAGCCCCTTGATCGTAAACCCACTGATCTCCGCCCACACGATATCGGCCATGTTACTAGATTCAAGCAAAATCCCAACAACGCCATGACCAATATAGGGTTATCGGCAATAGGCTAATTTTGGTACCGGTCAAAATATTTCGTCCCCGAAAGACCTTTTCGCTGTGGTTTTTTCAGCCCACTTCGATATAGTTACATAGTTGTCTGAATTTGTCATGGGCACTCGCCCTGATCGGCTATCGCCAGTTTTTGGAGAAAAACATGTCACGCACGAGAAACGCGTTTACGTTGATTGAGCTATTGGTGGTCATTTCCATCATCGCATTGCTGATTTCTCTGCTGCTACCCGCTCTGGGCAGTGCATTTGAAGTGGCGCGCGGTGCCAACTGTTTGTCCAATATGAGACAGATCGGCTTGGCGCAGAATATCTACGCCAACGACAACGGCGATGTCACCGTCTGGATGGACCTCAAAGAAGGCTCACGACGCGAACACTGGACGTCCATGCTCAATGATACCGAAGCTTTCCCTTCCGCAGAATCCGACACATCCGATATTCCTGAGGGAAGTTCGGCTTTACGTTGCCCGAACGACATCCCCGAATTGTTCAGCGGAGCCAGTGTGGCCAACGGCGGGGATTGGGGGGGATGGACCAATGAATTCCGTGGTCGCGATGGGCGAACTTCCGACGCACGGAGAAAAGTCACCGTGTCAGAAATCATCGATTCGTCAGGCAACACACGTTATTGGTCGCATACCTCTTATGCCATCAACGGTGGCAATGTTGAAAGTAACCTTTTTGGCAGTTTCCGTGACTTACCTCACCGCCGATACAGTACCGATGTCAATCAGACTGATGTGGTCACTTTCAGTCAGTTTGAAAATAATCCCTCACAGATCATATCCGTTTTCGACGGCCTGCTTTATCACCTTTCCTCAGCGGACTTTGTCAGTGAACGGCACGGCCCGGCTGGTGAATCCATCAACATTGTCTTTCTGGATAACCATGCAGGACCGATTCATACAGACGATCTGCAAAGCACATGGCGTGATGACAATGAACGCGACCGCGGAAAACGACCAACTTGGTGGTATCGTTAAGCACTGCACAGCTTAAGCATCGGTTTGGCCATGAGCACAAATCTTCGTTGCGTTTAATCTCGAACTTCAACCATTTCCAGATCCGCAGCCTTGGCGTTATCTTCCACCTGCTGCACGTTCTTACAGCCGGGAATCACACATGTCACCGCATCATGTTTCAACACCCAGGCCAAGGCGCATTGAGCCATGGGCACACCTGCAGGCACTTCCTCCTGCGCAATGCGTTCGACTTCTTTGAGCTTTTCATCACGCCGTGGTGTGGCACCATCATTCGACACCCAGGCGTGACGAACTTGACTGATACTTAACCCGCAGAATTTGTCACGCGAACTGCACCATGACGCCTAAAGCCAGCCACATCAGAAACTGCACGATGAGGAAAATGATGGCTGTAATCCCAGCCTCATGCTGATCCACATCAAACAGCCAGATGATCGCTGCCCAGACACCTGCACCAAACAAGGCTGTGCCAAGCAGACCAATCGGGGCCAGCATGTAGATACCCGTGGCAAACAAAACAGCGCATGGGAATTTCAGCAAAGCAAGTGGCAGCGAGCCGAATCCTGTTTTCATCAAGGCTGCGACAACAAAGAGAACCGGAATGCCGATTACAATTGACAGGGCAGCCACGATCAACGACCCCGCGATCATCCCAACCGGACTGGTTTCACCTCCACCCCAGATGAAGCCCAGGATCACCGTCATCACCAGTCCCACACCCGCTGCAATCAACGGTTGCATGATGTCTTTGTTGTTATCCAAGAATGGACCCCTTCATGAAAAAAGTGAATTCACCACCGCCCTAATCCCCCAGCAATCCTTCTCGCTCCAACGCTTCAAAAATCGTCGGCCAATACTTGTCTGACCAGGGTGTGTCATTATGCCCGACCCCGTCCAGTAATACCACTTTGGCCTTGTCCCCGGCTGCATCAGCCAATCGACGGCTATGTTCAGGAGGCACGATCTGATCCACCCTGCCATGCATCAGCAGAATCGGGCAGTTCAATTTGGCGATGTCGCGTTCGGATTCAAACGGATCCAGCACGAGGAAGCCGGGCACGAACCATTGAGCGGCGAAGTCGCGCACCGTGGTAAAAGTCGATTCGGTGATGAGCAAGGCTGGAGGCCTGGCCTCAGCCAATTGGATGGCCACAGCTCCACCCAATGATCGGCCGTGATAAATAATCCGTGACGCATCCACATCACTGCGAGCAGCCAGCCAATCTCGGAACTGGACCATGTCGGCGACGATATGTTTCTCAGAAGGCGATCCCGCGCTGAAGCCATACCCTCGATACTCAGGCAGTAAAACGCTGATGCCTGCATCGGTGTACTGCTGGATATGGTCAGGCAGGTTGTCAATCAACTCGCCATTGCCATGCATGAAGATGACGGCAGGCCCGGGATCGACGGACGTGGCCCCGGCTCCGAGAAACAGCCAGGACTCCACCTTGCCTTGGGGCGTATCGATCCAGTAAGCCTCGGCCCCGGCGGGTTTGGGTTGCATCCGTACCGGCTGAGCGATGGCATGACGCGGAAACAGCATCCATCGCTGGGTGAGCAAGACAAGGGCACTTGCACCCAAAGGCACCAGCAAAACCAGGATGAGCAATGTCCACACCATCCGCTTTTTTCTCCGTCGCGCGGCCTGTGGCTGCGTCAGAGGATTTTCACGCCAATCTTCATCCTCAACAACCTTGGTTAACTCCCCAGCGGGACCAGGCGCGAAATCCATGGCCTGCTGCTCTTCAGGTGAAAGCGGATGCACTCTTGTGTCGTCGGATTCCCGCCTGGCAGGCTGATTGATGGATTCTGCGGAGTTTTGGCTCGAATCCTGACCATCAGGCGCTGCTGGCGTTCCTTTTTCAGAATCACTGGCCTTGGGATCAGGTTCGTCCATACTGCGAGAATAACGGATTTGATGCTCGCAATGAAGGTTTCTGCCAGCATGTTTTCTTGTCGCCTGTGAGAACCGAAGTAGAAATGTTCCTTTCGGACTGAAGTAGAAACGTCCCCATGGAGACGCTTTCGATGGCACTCAGTGAAAGGGACCGTCTGGCGCTGCTCTGGCAGGTCGAAACAGGCCAAATGACCCTGATCGACGCAGCCGAGTAGTTGCCCCTGAGCTATCACCAGGTCAAACGGCTGTGGAAGCGGTACCGCGAAGGGGGCGATGCCGGTCTGATCCACGGCTTACGGGCCCGGCCCAGCAACAACCGTTCGGGAGGTGGTGGTGCGCCAGCGATTGATGGGGTGGTGGAGTTGACGACGTTGGATCATCAGCGGGTACCGGATCAGGCCTTCGCCAGTGCCCACAGCATCCAAGCTTATGAAATTCCCGCATCAAATCCCACGCATCCTTGTGTGGGTTTTTCCATGACTCGCAACATGAATTGTGCGAGTTCCACTGCACATCCGATACAATTAGCCTACCCATACACGCCGGGAGTTTGCCATGTCCGTATGCATCACATCACTAGCTTCGCGCGCACGCGTACTCACACTCACGATCTCACTCGCGGTTTTACTTGCCTGCGTCGCGCCAACCTTAGCCGAACCTGCGCCAGAACAACCCGCTGCAGCAGAACCAGACGCCGAATCGTCTTCCGCTGCTGCAACCCCCTCGGCCAAAGCCGACTCGCCGGCAACCGACACAGCGATCAACGTCAGCTATGAACTGACTGAAGCGGAGAAGCGAGCCATCAAGTGGGGCATGATTCCGCTGGATTACTCGCAGTTTCCCGAATTGAAGGATTTTCCCCGCGATGACACTGGCCGCATCAATTTCGACCGGGCCATCAATGACAAGTATCTCAAGAATGTGAAAGCCGAGGACAACGCCGCACTGGATGTGCTGCGCATCATGGGCAGCGACTCCATCTCTCCTGCTGCGTTGGCAGAATTCAAGCACTATTACCCGGAGGTTGTAGCGCAACTACCAAAGGAAGGGAGTTGGAAATATCTGTCAGATATTCTTCCTGCGGACAGAAGTGCGAATTTCAGAGACCTTCAACTCCGACTTGCCACTTCACCTTGGAAGGCAGCGGATGAGCCACATGTCGCAGCCTGGTTGAATGCCAATGAGCCAATCATTGAAAGACTTACTCCAATTCTGAAGCATAAACAGCTAGCAGTTCCTGTTTACATTGAAGACTCATTGTTGGTTTACCCCACCCCGACTCGCGCTTATGCAATTCGATCTTTTATACATTTTCGTTATGGCTTAGCAGTTCGAATTCGTTCAATGCAACTATTGCAAGCTGGAAATATCGCAGATGCCTGGCAAGATTTGCAACACAGCCAGGTTGCGATTCAACTACCAGCAGAAGATGCGGTTGACAATCTTGCAAAGTTCACACAATGGTATGGGGTTTACGATTCTCAACTTGTCTTTGCACAATTACGCCGTGTCCCTTCGCCATTACTCAAGAAATGGGCATTGCAAATCGCTTCACCTGACTATTCCGCCCTTCGTGAATTCGATGAACCCCTTGAACTGTTTGCTGAGTTCGATGCTTTTCAGCAAGAAGCGACTTCCAAGACCCTGGGTATTCGAGTACTTGTAGCTTCGTTTGATCCTAACCACATCGAGCATGAGCCTGTGCCTTTGGCTTTAGATTTCAACTTTGCGGTTACGGATACCATTCAGGACAATCGCAAGTTACGCAATGCAATGAGCGGAAGTACTTTTGCAGATCGACTGGCAAGTTTGAAGGCTTATTTTGAACAGGAAAACGTTGGCAAGAATCAGACATCAGCGGAAATCTTCAAGACCCCACGCACCTGGCATCAGTATTTAGTCGCCGAACCAGAAGAGCGAAGGGAAATCGTGACTCGCTTTCTGAATGCTCCTCTGGACTTCTATGGATCGCAGCTAAGTGACCTTTACATCCGAATGCTTCAGAACGAATACAACCTGAAAGCCCAATACCACCTCACCCGTCTGGCTTTCCTCATCGCCGCCTTCGAGCAGGACAAGAAACGCCTGCCTGACAAGCTTGGCGAACTCGTGCCCGACTACATCAAAGCATTGCCTGACGATCCCTTCGTCGATGCCCCGCTCAATTACAGCGTCAGCAAGGATGCCAAGTCATTTTCGCTCTGGTCGGTCGGCCCAAACCTGGTCAGCGACAACGGCAAGGAAGATGATGTCGCTGTGACCGTGCAAGTTGCAGAATAAATCAACCGCGCGAAACACCTACCAAAGCTATCGCGTGAGTTGGCCACAGGTGAGTTCGCCCGGCATGCTATCTTCGCTGCGGGTTTCGGGGGGCACACTGCGGGGGCAGTAGTCGAGCTCGAGTAACCCGTGTGACAACAAGTCAGTGAAAAGAAAAAGCCTCAACCTGAGGCTGAGGCTTTTGTGATTGTTTTATTTGCTGTCGTTAATGGTTCAGCGGCGACGCAGTATCAGCAAGCCACCCATGCCGAGTAGGGCCAGAGAGGCTGGTTCGGGAACAACGGGTGTCACATCATCCCAAGTCATTCCCACGCGAAGTTCATCGATCAGGAACCGGGCTGTGTTGTCATCATTCCAACTGTTGGAAAAGGCATTAACCCGAAGATAAGCCTTATGTGCCGTCACTTGATTGGTATTACCCACTGCCGAGACACTTGACCAAGTACCCGGTTCAGCAGCAGCAGGATCCGGGTTCAATACATACTCAAAACTCGAAGGCGTATCATAGCTTGCAGAATCAGGCCAGCCGGTGATACGACCAATCAGAAGCACGGTCTCGCCTTCGGCAACGCTTCCACCAAGGTTGGCACTGCCACTACCCGTGTCGGCGGCATACGTGATGTTGCCAGCGCCATCCACTTGCAGACCGAGTCCATAGCTGGAGGGATTGTTGCCTGTGTTATTGAAACCTACATAAACGGAACCACCATTATTGCCGAACGCAGCCAGATCAGGCACCTGCATCAGAACGCTGAAATAAATGACGTCGGCATTATCCAGAAATTCATCCGTAAAGTCGGCATCGTTTGTGGCGGTACTGTCAGCATCATTGCTGTTCGTCTGGAAAATGGAGAAATCCAGACTGCCACCGCTTGTATCAAGCAGGCCGTAGGACAAGGCAGTCCCAACCGAAGTTGTCGGGGTGCCATCGTTTGCGAAACTGTAGTTTCCAGAGACGGTTGAATAACCATCTTCAAACAGAACACCTGCCTGAGCAGTCGCGGCGACCCCCAAAGCCAATACGCTGGTTGTTACCAAACTTTTCATCATTTTCTCCTTTTTTTTTCGCTGATTCTGAGCGGCAGACATAGATGCCTTGATAAATAAATTGTCTTACTGACAATATGAATATAATGCCTTCATGCTGGGATACCACTGAATTCATCACACGAATATTTAATGGATTTAACACACACTGGGCCACTTCTGAGTTGTAGGTAATCTGGACAAATGCCCCACCGAAGAGACAAGTTGATTGCCATCATCACAGTGGGAGGGGGCGGCGTGATGATTGACATTTTGCGAGGCTTCATCGGTTACAGCCGACCCTCATTGCCTTGGCGTTTGGTGACGCGTAACCCCCTGAAAGAAGGCACAGAGGATTTACTAAAACGACTTCAACCTGATGGGCTGCTGCTCAATACCAGCATGCAGCAGGCGCGGAAATATCTTGCCCTGGGGTTGCCAACCGTGTTGTGCACCGGCCACCCCGCAAATGGTGAGCAACTGGAGTTGAAACGTGTAGCCTGGAGCGAATTCAACGATATGGCCATGGGAGAGATAGCATGTGAGCATTTTGTCGATCTAGAACTACCCGAGCTTGCCATTTTCGGGCAATCCTGGTCCGGGGCGTTCATGCGCCGGGCTCAAGCGTTTCATGCATACGCTGAGCATCGAGGCCTAAAAGTTCAGTGTTTCTATACAGATCGAGATAACCCTTGCGATATCAATTCATCAAGGATTGAAGAGCAGACTGATGAAGTCATGCAGGATTGGTTTTTAAGCTTGCCTAAACCTGTTGGTATCCTGTTCAGCAGTGCAGGCTATGCCGACCACTGCAGCGATTTGTGCAGACTGGCTGGCATCGCGATCCCTGAAGAAATCTGTGTCCTGGCTGCTGAGGATGACCAAAATATCACGGAACTGGCCTATCCGTCTGTATCTGCGGTCTATTTGCCCTATGAGGAAGTTGGCGTGCAGGCTGCCAGACAATTGGAACGAATGATGGAGGGATCTCCTCCTTCAAAATTGCCCATCATCCAACCCAAAGGGGTCAAAGTCAGAGCCTCCACGAGTTTCATCCGTTTCAAGAACTCGCGAATTTCCCAAGCCATGGCCTATATCCGTGAAAATGCGACCCATCACTGTACCGTGGAAGATGTGCTGGAGCAGGTTCAATGTTCAAGAACTTATCTTGACCGTGTCTTTCGTAAAGAAGTTGGCCACAGCGTCTTTCAGGAGATTCGCAGACGTCAGGTCGAAGCTGCCCGAGCCTTGCTCTCTCAAGAAGGGGTCAGCATCGCAGAAGTGGCAGAAAGATGTGGTTTTGGTAGCCCCGTGCGCTTCAGCACGGTCTTCAAGCAAGAGACTGGTCTGACCCCAAGACAATATCGGAAAGAGCAACTACTTGGCCATTAAGTGTTATTTGGCAACAACCTAACGAGCTCTCAAGCTTGTAGGCCGGGGTTTCATCACACACATTATTTCTGACCAAAAACAAGGTGCCATATTCATTAGCTTACTATGTCAGAAGCGTGAAGTTGAATACGTGCTGATCATGAAATGTGGGTTATATTTAGTCAGACAAAGCTCGTCCCGATCAGGTGGGGCATTTGGTTCTATTCATTGGAGTATTGACATGAGTTGTCGTGATAGCCATCGTTCTACATTGTTTCCAGATTCAGCCAGCACGTGTCAACTCTTTGGCTTTGAAACCCTTGAACCTCGATTGCTACTCTCCACCACGGTCGTGGATTGGGGCGGTGAGTACGTGACCAGCAAGCAGAGCTGGGGCCGAAGCCAAATTCAAGTGTCAGGCGACTTCGACGGCGAGGCAGACGCCATTGACCAACTGACCGCCTTCCCGTTTAACGATGTCACCCCCATCACGCCCACTTCGAATTACGCAGGGCCCAATGCCACGTTCTACGGAGCAGCCACAGGCATCAGCTACGACGATACTGGCGGCAGCAACAGTTTTAGTGGCTACCACTCAGGCATCCGAAATGACTCGCCAGACGATGGCTCGATCATGTATCAGCCAAACAATCTTGCTGACTACACATCCATTTTCTTCTGGCAGAAAGCCGACTTCCAGTCCGGGTATGACGCACAGCCTTTAGCCCTTGACGCCGACGACGTCCTGCGCATCGAAACAGACAACAACTTTGAGGGTGGTGAAGGCCGCTTCCTGCTTCGCAACGGCTCACAGTTCTATGTCTCGCAGACCACCTTCAACGGCGGCGTTACCTTCCTTGAGGGTGCTGCACTCGAAAACGAGATGTGGGCGGTCTATTCACCGTCAGGCAACAACATCCTCTTTGATGATGCTTCGGCTGTCTACAACGTCAGCACTTCCAGCCTGACGGACATCACAGCCGTGGGTTTCATGCATGATGTCAATCAGCGTACCAGCCGAATCTGGACCGGCTTCCGCGAGTTCAGCGTGGAGTTGGGCGTGTCACCTTATCTCTCGGACCAGGTACCCGCCTCGGTGAATATCTCATCTGGCGATACGAACGTGAACTCAGGCGTGCATGCCAAGCAATGGTTTGACAGTTCCGCCTTCGAGGCTGCGGATGGCACAACGTATGCCGAGGGCGTGGGCTTCTACTTTGGAGATGGTTTTCAACCGGGTTTGACGGTCAGTTATGACGTGACGCAGCAACCGGTGGACCAGCGCGTTTTGAAGTTCGATGCCTTCGTGGATGCAAACGTGGGTGCTGCAGGCAATGTCGACGATGCACTGATTCGTCTGCGTGTGTTGGATGGCAGCAATAATCTTCTGTTTGAGTCCAACCTGTCGCACGGCGACGGGGTGATGCCGATTCTCGATGATGTTTACATTGACTTGACCAATGAAAGCACCGTCAAGTTTGTCTTCGACACCGATCAGTACATCCCGGTGAATGTCAACCATGTCGGCGTGGTCCTGGGTGATGCGGAGTTCGTCTCGGCCATGCCTGATGGGCCGGGCCAATCAGTGACTAATCTCCGAGCCAGTGCTGTTCCGGGTGATGGCAGCCAGATTGAACTGTCCTGGCGACAGACAGACTACACAAGCAGTGTGAATATCTTGCGAAGTGATAACGGCGGCGCAACGTGGACAGTTCTGACCAATGTCGGCGGAGGCGAGGGCCCACGTAGTTGGACAGATTCAACCACATCATCTGGAACAGCGTATCTCTACCAGTTGCAGCCTTTGAACAGTGACGACATTGGTGCGGTGATGGGGCCGATCACCGGCACAACCGCGTCGGCAACAGGTGACTTCACTGAAGCCACGCCGTTGGTGCGCATTGATGATGGTCAGGCCAGCAACGCCATCCTTCACAGCTTCGGCCAATGGCGTAATCTCGGGGCGTTCGAAACCCATGACATGGTGACATATGCCACAGGTTTGGGCATGCTGTTCGACACGGGGACGGGCCATCCTACGACAGGACTGACGTTTATGGTGCCCCCCGATACAGCGAATCAGGTTCTGCACTTCGATGCCTTCATCGATGCCAACTTAGGGACACCCGCGACCGCCAGCGATCGGCTGATCCGACTGAAAATCACTTCCGATTACACAGAGGACAACCAAGGCACATTCTTCAATGCTGGGACAGATGCCAGCGCCGGCGTCCGGTCTGTCGTGCACTATGAAGGACTGTTGTCGTATGGCGCAGGGCAGTATGTCACACTCGAAGATATTTACGTGGATCTGGCCGGACACGAGACCTTTACCATTACGATCGAGGAAGACCTTTATGATGGAACATCTCATGGCAGTGCGGCTGTGGTGCTGGGGGATGTCAGCTTCGTCGCTGCCGCACCGGGTGACCTTCAAGCTCCATCTTCTTTGAGAGCTTCAGCAGTTGCAGGCCATGATGATCAACTGGTCTTGTATTGGGCTGATCTTTCCAGCAACGAAGATGGTTTCAAAGTTGAACGATCACTCGATGCTGTGAACTGGACTGAAATTGCCACCGTGAGCGGCGATACCTACAGCTATCTCGACACAGGCCTGACACCCGGCGTGCAGCAGTATTACCGTGTCCGGGCTTACAGCGCTTCGGGCGATTCAAGTTACACCAATGTGGACTGGGCCACGCCAACCGACAGTCTTTCACTGTCTGACATGAAGTCTCTTCAATATGAAGTGAAGCGCGGCTCCGGCTTTGCCTATCAACGCCAATTCTTCCGCACCACGGACTTTGAAGAGTCCCCCAACCCACGCGTGGGCCTCTACAACGATCAATGGTGGGATGGCTCAGCCTTCCAGGCAGATGATGGCACGGTATATGCCGACGGCGTGGGTTTTGCCATGAGCAATTATCCATGGGTACCCGTCCGCGCCACGTATTACGTACCTGACGATCAGGACATCTTCCGCTTTGACGCTTTCGTTGATCCATTGCAGTCATCTGCCACATTCACGCTTCGTGTTTATGGCGATTATGGTTTGGCCAACGAACAGACGCTGTGGTTTGAAGATGTTTCACTTGAAGGTGGCATCCTTCCGCTGATTGAGGATGTCTATCTGGATGTGAACGGCTTCGAGACCTTGACTTTCGAGTGGGCTCGTGGATCAGGCTTGGGATATTCATCGAATGTGATCGGTGGCGTGCTGGGTAATGCCGCGTTCACCGATAGCTACCCGCCCGGCCCCACGCCTCCCGTAAGCGTGCGAGCTGGTTCTGCACCCGTACAACGCATTGATGTGCGATGGGATGATACCTCGTCGGACGAACTTGGCTTTGAGTTGGAGCGAGCCATCATCGATGACCAGACAGGCAAACTTGTCTGGACCAGCCTGGGAACCCTTGCACCCGATACGGAACTCTACGTGGACGAAGGTTTGCTGGCAGACACCACTTATTACTACCGGGTGCGCAGCTTCAATGTCGAGGGAACTTCGCCCTGGTCAAGTTATGCCCAGGCGACCACCAACGCGTTCAACACCGACATTGACATCCTGAGCGCCACGTACATCGGCGGCAGTGGCAACGACGATGCTGGTGGCGTCGAAATACAATCCGATGGCACGATTGTGATGGTGGGCAAACTGAGCGCAGCAGACCTGCCTTTCACAGCCACGACCTACAACCTGCTTGGTGGTGGGGACGGAGCGGTCATCCGTCTGAACAGTTCCGGCACCCAGGTTCTCAGCGTGACCTACCTGCCTGGAAGCGTGAAAGATGTGTCAGTAGGCAGTGATGATCGCATTGCTGTCGCGGTGGCAGGTTATGGGCCCGTCGTGTTGACATCAGACGGTTCGGCAGTGCATGCAGCATCCCCCACGCTTGATGCGGACAGCCCGCAGGTCGACCGCGTTGATCTGGGCAGCAACAACCATCTCGCAGTGCTTTATTATCCAAGTAACTTCATCGGCTGGTTTGACCTGTTTGACGATGCTGGCAATGAACGCGCGATGCGTGTTGTGGGTGATCAGGTTCTCAATGACGTGGCTTACAGCGCGACACATGACTTGGTTTACACCACGGGTACCAATGTGCGACAGATCGGTGGGGGTTCGACGTTACCCATCACGGTGGCCAACGTGCGGGCATGGGACCCGGCAGACCTGACGACTCACGCCTGGGAGATTTATGATTGGCCGACAGGTACGGCTGCCACCAATGGCCCACAACCCGGTACCGTGGCGGACAGCCATGGCGAACGTGTGACCATCGGTCAGGATGGCATGTTGTATTTCGCAGCCGAGAGCGCTGGCACCGCCTCCATGTTCCTGTATGACACGCAAACCATCGATCTGCAACTGACTGGCGCACAAAAACCAGTGATCGATGACTACAGCCAAGATTTCAACTCCGGCAGCGCTCACGTCACCTGGGTGGGACGTTACGACCCGGCAACGGGTGCCATCGACCAGGGACAATGGCTTCAAGCTCGACTTGATTCAGGCAAGACCAACACGTTGGTGCCTGTCGGTCTCGACGCCGACGTGGATGGGAATGTCTACCTGACCGGTCAAACATATTATTCTCTTTATAACCGCGACGGTCGACTGGTTGAAGGTGAACCACTCGCTCCCTATCTGGGTGGTGAAGCCTATGTGGCCAAGTTAGCCGCCGACTTCTCTGAACGTCCTTACTGGACGCCATTTACCTACGGCGAAAACGGTACTGACTCAAGCGGATACGGCATCGCCGTGCGCAATGGTCTGGTCGTTGCAGCAATCGACATCAATACCACCGATGGCGAAATGGTCACCACGGACAATGCATTGGCCAAGACACGCAATAGTGGCACCGAAGCACACCTTGTGACCATCGGTGGCTTCAATGGCGCATTCGATGCGGCCAGTGACTTGACTGGCACACAAACCAATGATGCCGTGATTGAACTGGATTGGACAGACAATGTATCGTTGAAGGCCTTTGGCCAGGTTCAGCGATCAATTGATGGCGGAACTTGGAATACGATTGACACGTTATCAACGACGGCTGATACCTACACAGACACGACGGCACATCCCCACGGCAGTGAAGTACGTTACCGCGTCCGTTCGTTCCGTGCGTCCGATGGCACCTATTCGCCGTTCTCAAATGAATTTGCCATCACGATCCAGGCTTTCCCGCCCACTGTCTCACAGGTTGATCGACCAAATGATGCGGCCCGTCCGGATCAGCTTACCGTGGTGACAGTCGCTTTTGATGAAGCGATCAATACACCTGCTCTCAGTGATTTTGAACTGAATCTGCAAGGCGGCGGTTCTGTTGATCTTTCATCCTCACAACTCACGTGGAACGCGCTGACTCATAGTGCAGAACTCGATTTATCCGGATTAGGTTTGTCGTATGGTCATTACGAATTGAAGGTGTTGGCTGCGAACATTACAGACCAGTCGGGCAATCCATTGGATGGCAATGATGATGGGACCGCAGGTGATGATTACGTCTCACAGCCCATCTATGTCAACCTCCCCGGCGATGCCAACAGCGATGGCGTAGTTGATGTCCTGGACTTGAGTATCCTGGCTACGAACTATGGTGGCACAGGGCAATGGGGACAAGGCGATTACAACAACGATGGCGACATCGATGTTCTGGACTTGAGTATTCTCGCTACCAACTATGGCCAGTCTGTCAGTGCAGCAGTCAATCTGTCGCAGACAGAAGCTGGCACAAGCGACTCGGCATCTGATGCAAGTGATTACACCGCGTTGGCCGCCTGGAATGAACAATCCAACAACTCAGGCAGCAATGACCTGCTTAGTTTGTGGGAGGATGCCAGTGCCAAGTCGGTTGACGAATTGCTCGTCTGATCGGTAAAGGTAGACATTCAACCTCCGGCCGTGGCTTTGTCATCGAAGCCGCGGCCTTTTTTTTTGCAAATTCATCACGCCTGTGCAACCGGCTATCATTACGCAGACTACAAGAACTGATTGCCCCATGAGTCACCCCATAGTCAGCCCGCGCGAGGCCAAACTCGCATCCCCCATTTCCATCCTCGTGATCATTTTCACGGTGCTGCTGACTGCGCTTTCCGCTTGGATGATCCCCAAATTGCATGTGGATACGGAAACCGCGTCCCTGCTGTCACCTGACCTGCCCTTTCGCCAGGCCATGGCTGAGTATCGCAAGCAGTTTCCACAGAATGAGCAGGAATTCATCGCTGTGGTCAATGGCGATCCACTTGTGAGCCATGACGCTGCGACTGATATGCAGCACAAGCTTGCCAAAGATCCGCGATTCAAGCATGTCTATCTGCCCCTGGCTGATCCGTACTTTCAAAAACAGGCATTGATGTTCCTGCCTGAAGAAAAACTCCAGACTCTGGAGCAGCAACTCAAACCTCAGCGACAACTCGTCCAGAACCTGGAGCAGGATGCCAGCTTGCCCAAGCTGCTGGAAATCCTGACTCTGGGTGTCACTTTCCGCGAGCAGAAGCCTGACTCGCACACCGTTCAATTTCTCCAACGGATAAGCCAGGCGTTACCCGACGACCAAGGCGAATCGAAAGCGATGGACTGGACGCGCGCGTTCGCAGGCCAGCAGCTCGAAGTCATGGCCAATCAACGCCAGGCCATCGTCATCTGCCAACCTGAGGATGCTTATCGAACCCCGGCTGGCAATCGCGAGTTGATGGATGCACTTCATCAATATGCCCGTGAAACTGAACAACAACACCTTGGCACAAGCATACAAATCACGGGCAAGCGAGCCTTGGCCTACGAAGAACTTTCGTCTGCACTGTCAGGCATGCGCATCGGAGGCATCCTCGTCCTGCTGGCCATCGGTGGCATCCTCTACCTGGCTTTCCGCTCGCTGCGTTTCGTGTGGATCACGCTTTTTACGCTCATCATTGGCCTGATCATGACCGCTGGCTTCGCAGCATTGGTGGTCGGTCGCCTGAACCTGATCTCACTGGCGTTTGCGCTGTTGTACGTCGGCCTGGGTGTGGACTTTGCCATCCATTACAACCTGCGCTACCGCGCGATCCGCAAGCGTGGCACACCCCGACTGGAAGCACTCAAACACACCACCCTGGTGAAGTGGAAAACACTGGGGCTCTGTGCCCTGTCCACTATCGTCGGTTTCCTTTCCTTCGTCCCCACCTCGTTCATCGGCGTATCTGAACTGGGCATCATCGCCGGCGGCGGCATGGCTATCAGCTTCGCACTGACGCTGCTGCTCATTCCTTCCATCGTTCACTGGACGGGTGATGCAGTACATAAGGAAAAACCCTCCACGCCACCCCGCTGGCTCAACACGGTGCAAGCCATCCCAGCCAGTCACCCTCGCACCGTGCTCATCATCGTTTCAATCATCAGCCTGGCTTCGCTGGCTGCGATTCCCAAACTTCGTTTCAACTCCGATCCGCTTGATTTGAAACTTCAGTCGGCCGAGTCTGTCAGCGCGATGCGCAGCCTGGCTGCACAGAATGCCGCCAACTACTGGAGCGCGACAATCCTCGTTCAAGGCAAGGAACAAGCCAGGCAGACCATCGCAAAGCTTGAAAAGAACGAGTTCGTCGATACCACGCGGAGCATTTTTGATTTCATCCCTGACAATCAACAACAGCGGTTGAACATCATTGAGCAAATTGCCAGTCAGGGTTGGCGTAATACTGAACTGTCGCTTCGAGAACCGACCAGGAAGGATGTCGCGCGTATCCAGACGACGACTCCAAGCCTGATTGCCCGGCTTAAACAAATCGCCGACAACTCCAGCAACTCCCCTGCCGGTCAAACTGCCAGCGCTTTTCAAACCTGGCTGATGCATCTGAATGCTCTGCCTGAGGATGCGCAGCTCGCTTTCCTCAAGCAATCCCAAAATGCAGTGCTTACCGGCTTACCTGTCGCATTAAATGACTTTGCGTTGCGGCTATCGCCCCAGCCGATGTCGATTGACACCATCCCTGCCTCCGAGCGTCAGCGCTGGGTGAGCAAGGACGATGTTTTTGCCATCAAGGTGTTTCCCTCCGGCGACCTGAGTGATGATGGGCAACGACTTCAGTTCGTCTATTCGATCATTGATAAATTCCCTGCCGCGACAGGCCAGCCCATCATTGAAGTGCTTGCTGCTGCCGCCATCGTCAATGCGTTTGAGCTGGCCCTGGTGTATGCCATGATCGCCATTGTGGTGATCCTGCTGATCCAACTGCGCAACATCAAACTGACTGTTGCGGTGCTGCTGCCTTTGATCGCAGGCGGTGCGCTCACGGCAGGCCTGATGGTGCTGTTGGATATTCAGCTCAACTTTGCCAATGTCATCGCGTTGCCTTTGCTTTTAGGTATCGGCGTGGACAACGGCATCCACATGGTGCAGCGCAGCCGAGACTCACTCGACGCCAAGGTCAGCCTGCTCGACACAGCCACCACGCGAGGCGTCATCTTCAGTGCTGCCACGACGCTGATCAGCTTCATCGCGCTGGCTGTCTCACCCCACCCGGGCACAGCCTCAATGGGGGCCGTACTTGCCATCGGCATGGCTGTGGTGTTGATCTGTACACTCACCATCCTGCCTGCTTTGTTCAGGCCTGGTTCTAAAACGGAAGAAACCGTCGATGCGGTAGAGAATTGAGTTGAACCACGTAAGAAGCGTAATTACTCACAGGCGCACCACTCAACTCATCTCAGGTATCGCATATCCCCAGCGATCAAAGAACGCCTGCCATCGGCTGGCAACCTGATGTTGCAGTTCTTCCGGCAACGACAGCTTGTTTTTCTTATAACTTGCGACCGAATGCAAATATGCCTCGAAAGCCTGCCTGTCTTTTTCAATGCCCGGCCAACTCAACCGCTCGTAAATCTTCTCGATCTGCTCCATCGGCTGATCATCCATCTCGTCGTAGCGGATCTCCACGAACTGTTCTGCGGGTAACTTCGCGGTCTCCTCGACCAAGGCCTGCATCATCTTCGGGTAAACCTCAAGCACCAGTTCATCAATCTGTTCCGTCGCATAGGGCTGCAATGCCATCTGCTCCAGAAGCTTGTGATAGAAATGTCGCATGCTGCGGAAGACTTCGATCGGATGACGATGGATGTGAATAAATTGAGCATCCGGATACAGCCTGCGAATCTGCACCACCCGAGCGGTATAGACCGGGTTTTTCAAGACGATTCGCCTGCCGGGGAACTCGATCCGCATCTTATCCACGAAGTATTGAAAACGTTGCTCCCACCGCTGACTTTCCTTGGGGGTGAGTCCTTCAAAGAACACACCACGCATGACTTCTTCGCGCAGTCGTTTGGGAAAGTACAGGCCGTGGTAGTAGGACACAGCCTGCATGTTCGCCAGAGCAGCTTCATCTTCCTGAGGCGATGTGGCTGTGACTGGCAAACGATCAATAAACCGTTCATCAGGAAGCATGCGCACCAGCAATGGCCGAATCATTCGAGCAAACAACAGCGTGTCCCAAGGCATGCCAGTCGCGATGGGCGAGACATAACCAAACTGTTCAGATTGGCTTAATACGTTGTAAAGATGCGTCGTCCCGCTGCGCCAATGGCCGAGGATAAACACCAGGGGCAGCGAACGATCCAGACGCCGCCGTCGCCTTTCGACATAGACATGCTCCGCCAGGCTGAAAGGCAGGCGACCCAATGCACTGAGCGTAGCCAAACCTACAGCAGGTAAGTGCCTGGTTGCGACAGTGCGATGGCGTCGAGCCAGGTCGATGAGCGTTCGGATGTCTGCGCCACAAAGCGGATGAGCCAGCATAGGGTTCCTTGATTCATCAACACATCAAACCATCAGTGTAGCAACACCGACAGTCACATTGAATATGAGCAAAAAAGGCATGACCTGCTACTCAGGCTATTTCGCAGGGCATCGTCTATACTTCACGCATGAGCACAGAAGCCACGATCGCCCCTGCCCCTGTTCAAGCCAACACCATTGGCCAGCATGCTGAAAAACAGCCGTTGCTCAGTGTGCAACATCTGAAAACGTATTTCCCCGTGCATCGAGGCCTGCTCAAGAAACATGTTGGCGACCTGCGGGCGGTGGATGACGTGTCTTTCGACATCGCCCCAGGTGAAACACTCGGCCTGGTCGGCGAGTCGGGTTGTGGCAAGAGCACGGTGGGACGGTCGATCCTTCGATTGATTCCCGCCACGGCTGGCAATGTCTACTTCGAAGGGGAAGATGTTTTTGCTGCCCCCAGCTACCGCATGAAACAACTCCGCCGGGAGATGCAGATCATTTTTCAGGATCCCGTCAGTTCGTTGAACCCGCGTATGACCGTTGGCGGGATTCTGAGCGAGCCTATGAAGGTGCACAAGATCGCCAAAGGGCAGGAACTGGAAGATCGCGTGGCTGACCTGCTCAATCGCGTGGGCTTGAGTCCGGATGTGGCCCGCCGATACCCGCATGAATTTTCAGGTGGGCAACGCCAGCGTGTCGGCATCGCACGGGCACTTTCCCTGTCGCCCAAGTTCATCGTCTGCGATGAGCCCGTCAGTGCGCTGGACGTTTCGATCCAAAGCCAGATCCTGAACCTGCTCAAAGACCTGCAAGGCGAGTTCGGCTTAAGCTACCTGTTCATCGCTCACAACCTGGCTGTGGTCGAACACTTCTGCGACAGACTCGCGGTCATGTACCTGGGCAAGATCGTCGAGGTCGGCACGCGCGACCAGATTTATGACAACCCGTTGCATCCCTACACCAAAGCACTGCTCTCCGCAGCGCCTAATAATGATCCGCTGGGCAAGAAGCAGCGTGTCCTGCTGACTGGCGAGATGCCTTCTCCGATTCACATCAAAGGGCAACCTGAGACTCCCAGCGATGTGAAGCTGGAGCGTGTGGAAGACATGAAGCCAAATGAGCAAGGCATCATCGAACTGCCCCGCCGAAGCCTGCTGGACCGCCCGCCATTGAAGCCTGTGGATGGTGAACCGGGACATTTTGTTTCGATGCATTGAATCCGGGACATTGCTGCGGAATTATCGGCCTTAGTGCCTGACCAAATCCAGCAGGCCGTCTCTCTATCCGATACCAACCTTACAGGCTGCACAATCGTTGCAATCCGCGACATTGTGGATCAGGCCAAGGTCAGAGAGATGCCAGCGTGATTTCGCCGACGTTTTCATATCAGACTTTGCTTCGCCGTCGATCGCAGACGACATCGACGATGGATGTGGTCATCGCAGCCGCGTTCCCCTCAGGATCACTCAAAGCCCATGCCATCAACACCATCAAGATGGCGCAAGGCTTCGCCCGATTGGGCCATCGTGTCACCATGATCCTTTTTGAAGGTGACGAGAAACTCAACGACGCCCAACTCGCTGAACGTTATGCGCTGACAAATCCACCAAGATGGGTCTGTCTGAAGCGCAGGTCGTGGTTTGGTTGGGGGCGCAAGGCGGATATGCACATGGACTTTGCCCGGGCAGCGGGAAAGGTGATCCGCAGGATCGAGCCAGACTTCGTCTTCACGCGCAACTTTGCCTTGCCCCTGGAAACCAGTCAGATGGGCATACCCACCGTCATGGAAAGTCACGCTCACGTCGGCGACGATAGTCCGGGCTTTCAACTGGGACTGGAAGCAGCCAAACAGAACGATATGAAAAGCTGGGTGACGATCTCACCCGTGTTGGCAGAATATTACGAAGCGCGTGGCGTGAAAACGGACAAGCTGCTGATCCTGCCCGATGCAGTGGATCTCATTCAGTTCGCTGCGGGGCAAGCACAGCAATCAGCCAATCCATACAAGACGGGGCATGCGATCAGTCAAGACGACGATTACCGTCACTATCGGCGGGGTCGCGTGGTCTATACCGGACATCTATACGACTACAAAGGAATAGCGACGGCACTTGAGGCAGCCAGGTTACTGCCTGATGTCGCGTTTGATTTTGTCGGCGGCCTGCCTGAGGACCTGTCTCGTCAACAGGCCCGGGCCGACGCGATGCAGCTTGAGAATGTGACTTTCCATGGCATGAAGAATCAGTCGGACTTGCCCCCCTACCTTTGGCATGCGGATGCTGCGCTTCTTCCTCCGAGTCTGAACCATCCCAGTGCGCACTGGACAAGCCCGGTGAAACTTGGGGAATACCTGGCTGCGGGTTTGCCTGTGATCGCAAGCGACATTCCCGCGTTGAAGTATTGGCTCAATGAGAATACAGCCGAGTTTTTCAAGGCGGATAACCCGTCCAGTTTAGCGGTCGCGGTTGAAGCCGTATTAAGCCAACCCGACAGGCATGAACAGTTGGTGAAACAAGGTTTGAAGTTGGCACAGACACTTTCTTACCGCCAACGGGCACAAATGATCTTGGACAAAGCCTTTGGTGCAAAGCAATGCAATCTGCCAAGCAAGAGGGCAGCGTAACCTAAAAAGGAACAGAAACATGATCTCCTGGCTCAATAAACTGACTGCCAAGTTCTCAGGGCGCCAAACCGCGAATAAATCTTTGGCAATCGTGCAGAACTACGCTGGCTACGATCAATACGTTGCCCATCAAAAGGAAAAGACGTGCGATGCTTCCCGTCGCGCCAAGTGGCTGGGTGAAGAATGGCAGAGCAAACTGAACTTTTTTGATTCGAAATTTCGTGAGTACCAACAGAATCTATTCAATGATTCGCATCAAAAAACCCTCTGCCTCGGCGCTCGTACCGGCCAGGAGGTGCAGGCATTTCGTAATCTGGGATTCGATGCCATTGGGGTTGATCTGGTCGCTTGCGAACCTTTGGTCGTCGAAGGCGATATTCATAATCTGGCATTCGATGATGACACATTTGATGTCACATTTACCAATATCTTTGATCACTCGTTTTACCCGGATCGCTTCGCCAGTGAGATCATGCGCGTCCTTAAGCCGAGTGGTGTTGCCATCATGCACCTGGCGATAGACACCGCGACCGATCCGTACGGCGTGCTGGAGATTCCAGACCCCACTTCGCTGGTTGCCTTGTTTGAATCGCAGGCGGATATCGTCATGAGTCAATCCATGCCCCCGTGGGGTGGTGGCCTGAACTGGGAACTGGTGATGAAAAAGAAAATCGATGAGCAAAGCAAGACCCGAAGTGGCACGGAGAAACTCGTTGCGTAAACTCAAACACGATGGCACGTCATCAGTCGAACAAGGATTGATGATCTAGTCAGCCACCGCGACCCGCCCAGTCTTCAACACGGGCACCAGCATCGCCACGGACAACAAAGACAGCCCCACGCAGACAAAAGCAATAGTGTGGATTGGCACATCAAAATTGTCATAGATCACCAGCGTAATGATCGGCGAGAAGCTCCCGCGCAGGCCGGTGAGAAAAACGTGAACGGCCATGAAATCTGCCGTCTGCTCAGGCGGAGAATACTTGGTGACCCACATCGCCCATGCAACCATGCCACCCCCCATCGCCACCCCCAGCAAGGCGTTGCTGATAATCTGCAAGGGCAGATACGGGAAGAAAAACAGCGCGATGCTGATGGCGAATGTCATCGTGATCGCGATACGCACCACCAGGAAGTTAATTCGATCGAAAAGCGTGCCCCAGATGAAGGTGGTCAATATCTGCATGACCGGCGGGATGACCGATGTAATCAGCAGGACATCGCGCACGCTGTAGTTCTGTTCATCCAGGTATTGCGCACGTAACGGAATCGAAGCCAGGTTCGCAATCCCCATGAACATCCAGGCCAGGCAGATGTAAGCAAACAAGGGGTTTTCAACCAACACATGCAGAAAGCGCAGAGGATGTCGTTTGCGTTCCAGAGGTTGACTTTGAACTCGAAGTGCCAGCAGTGAAGCCAACAGCAAGCCGAAGCCAAGTAGCGCGACAACCGGACGATAACGCGTGGCATCATCCCCCATCCACCAGGCGATGCCCAGGCTGATCAATGTGCCAAACGTCAGAGAAATCAGCCCAGCCAAACTCCAGGCCCGGCCACGGATGGTGTCCGGGATGCGTTGACGCCAAAGGGCTGTGACCATAGGCATGATCGAACTGCCTGCGGCGATGGCGATCATCGTGCTGGCCAGAAACATCCACTGTTCGCTCACCACGCTCAAAACCAGGAGCGCGATGCCTGACAGTGCGGTCTGAAATGCGATGATCCGATTCACCGGCCAGGCCAACTTGCAATAAAGTGGAATCAGGAAAGGCGTCAACAGGAAGCCGGTCTGAATCGACCCGGACACCATGCCTTTGACCACCGATTGCCAGATGCCTTTATCCTGGGCGAAGAGATTGATGGCCACGACCAGCAACAACCCCTGTCCGCTGGCAGCCAATTGGACTGGCCGCCAAAGTGAGATGCGCAGCGTTTCCCATGCGACAACCTTGCTGACTTCGAGTCTTTCGCCACCGGCTTGTTGATCTGGTGTGTGCTCACTCAAAATAGAATGCTCAAATTGCGGCAGGTTAACGCCAATGTTCCATCAACTCCGTCAGCAATCGTACGCCATAACCGGTCGGACCTGCGGGGCCTAAAGGCGAGTCGCCTTCCGCATCGGCCATGGCTGCGATGTCTAAATGCGCCCAAGGGGTCTTGGGCATCTGTTTCGGTGCTTCCTTGCCAACAAAATAAGAAAGGAACGCAGCGCCTTGGATCGGATGGGCCTTGCGGTCAGCTGAGTTTACCAGATCAGCATGTTTGCCTTTCATCACAGCCCGATGCTCATCCCACAAAGGCAACTGCCAGAGTTTTTCATTGGTGGTCTCGGCTGCGGTTTCCAACCTGGTGCGGAGTTTTTCATCGTTACAGAAGTAACCCGCACAATGACTGCCCAGCGCGACCACCACCCCGCCAGTCAATGTCGCAAGATCAAGCACAGCCTGGGGCTTGTACTTTTCGCAACCAAACGAAAGAGCATCGGCCAGTACCAGGCGCCCTTCCGCATCGGTGTTGGTCACTTCGACGGTGACGCCGTTGTACATGGTGAGAATGTCATCAACACGGTACGCCTGGGTGTCGATCATGTTTTCCGCTGCGGCAATCACACCGACGACCGGCACCTTGGGTTTGCAGGCAACAACGGCCTGCATCGCGCCGATGACTGCCATGCCGCCACACTTGTCATACTTCATCCCCTTCATGCTGCCACTGATTTTCAGTGAGTATCCGCCGGTGTCGAAGGTGATGGCTTTGCCCACCAGCATGACCGGCTTCTTACTTTTGCCGCTCGTTGCGGGTTGGTACTCAAGCAGAATCAGGCAAGGCGGGGTTGAGCCAGCGGCCCCGACTGCGAGTAAGCCCCCCATGCCTTTCTTCTTCGCCTGCTTCTTGTCAATCACGGTGCATTTGAGGCCAAGCTTCTCAGCCATCTTGCTGCAATAGTCGGCCAGGTACTTGGGATTGACCAGATTGGGGGGCGAAGCAGCCAGATCACGGGCGGCGTTGGCTGCGGCCGCAATGTCCAACCCCTGCTTGAATGCCTTGGCCTCCTTGGCTTCGGATAGTTCGACAGTCAGCTTGTCTGTCGGAGCAGTGACGGCTTCCGTCGCACCGGCAAACCGGGTGAACTTGAAATTGCCCAGGCCAAGCCCTTCACCGGCTGCCTTGGCCAGTTCGGGTGAACTGTCGAGCAGGATGAGTTGGATGGCCTTGAGACCCAGTGCGTCGGTAGTCTTGACCAAAGCACCACCAGCCAGTCGGGCACAGCGCGTCAATGGTTCTTGCTCCTGGCCGATCTCACTTTTCAGCCCCAGCAGGATGACCGGGTGTTTGGCATCCTGCCAGAGGGTTAACTGGTTGCCGGCTTTGAAATCGAAGGCTTTCACGCCTGCGTGACCTGCCAAATCCAGCTTCAGACCCGCTTTCCTGGCCAAAGTTGAAGCCATCGCAGCATCCAAGGCCGCAATCGCACAGGAGGGTGAGGAACTGGAAAAGGTACGGCTGGTCAGTGTCTTGTACATGTGTTTCTTTCTGCCAAATTCAGGCTGTTTCGGTCAGCCAGAATAATCGGCACGGCTCGACTGGCAAACATCCACCGCTTTTACCAGGGCAGGTTGGAAGTTGAATCACTGATCCGATAGACTCTTGACTCTTCAATAGCAGACCCCGCCAGGCTGGAGAAAACCCCATGAAGACGGCTGTGAGTGTTTGGTTTACAGCGCTGATGCTGCTTTCAGTAAGCGTGTCGGCTCAGATTTCTTCGTTACCGATATCCATCCTGCAAAAGGATGAGCTATCTGAATCCGACAAACGCGAAGTGAAGGCCTACGTCCTTTCATGGACCAATGCCATCACCAAGGCTGTCGAGGAAGATGAACCGGACAACATTATCAATGCCCGCGACCGCCTGGTTCGTCCAGCCGCATCTGGATCAGAAGGCTTCCGCTCGGACTACGCCAAACTGATGGCCGAGGCGGTCAAGCAATCGACCGAAAACAACGCCAGTCTGTCCTCTCGGTTGAATCTGCTAATTGCTGTGGCCGACGTGCAGCATCCTGAACTGGCAGACATTCTGATCAAAGCTGTAGACGACCAGAACCCCGCCATCCGCTACTGGGGGGCTGCCGGTTTGAAGAAAATGACCAGTCGCTACATCGACTCGTCAACCAACCTCAGCGATCTTCCAGCCAATGTCCAGACGAAGATTGGTCAGGCGCTGCTTCCCGTGATCGCCAAGGACAAGGAAGACACGGTCTTTCAAAATGCAGCCGAGGCAGCCGCCCGAATCGCAACGCCCGGCTATGCCGACAGTCTGCTGGAAGCTTTGGATAAACGCGTCAACCTGTATCTGCAAAACCCCACCCTATCCATCACAGGCCCGGCTCAAATTCTCAAAGGGGTCAGTTCGAATTATCTCGGTGCCCAACCCGCTCCTCCCCGCGCCAGCCTGGAAAAACTCGTGGCCGTCACATCGCGGTACCAGATGCTTTTCCACCGCTTGATGCAAGGCGCAGCCAATGACATCGACATCCAAAGCTGGCAGAGCTTTGTCATCGACTCCGATGCCACCCTCGTTTACTGGACCACCAACCGACTGGGCCTGTCCGAAGCCAACTTGCCGGAACCTGCACTTAATCCTGGCGCCCAACTGCCTGTTATCCGACTGCGCATCAACAATTGGCAGGACACGCTGACCAAACAATTGGGTATCAAGAAAGAAGACCTGGACGTCGAACGCCTGCCTTGATCATGTCAATCTGCGCCACGCTCAAACGGGCTGCTCATGCACTTTGCACACAATCCGGTAGCATGCTTGAGTGACTGAAGATCAAAACAAATCGACCAACGGCCAATCCAAGCCTTTCAAAGACCAGCTTCTCAGGTTGATCGGCTCGCAACATTATCAACCCAAAGGTATCTCTGCACTGGCAGCGGACATCGGCATCAGTGAAAATCAATACGACACCTTTGCCAAAGTGGTACGAGAACTGGCCCACGATGGCAGCATCGTGTTCACCAGCTCGCAGGCGGTCGCTCTGCCACCACCCGGCAGGGAGATGACTGGCATCCTGCGCAAACATCCCAACGGCTTCGGCTTCCTCGTGCCCGATTCCCCGGTCATGCATGGCGATCTGTTCATCCCACCCGACGGCATCGGCCAGGCTATGACCGGCGACCGCGTCCGCGCCAAAGTGCAGCATCGCCCATCGCGTGCCTCCAGCGATCGCTCGCCTTACATCGGTCGCATCATTGAGATCATCCAGCGCGGCGAACACCAGTATGTCGGCAACCTCGTGAAAGATGGCAACCGATGGTATGTGCGGGTTGATGGCAAGCAAAGTCCATCGCAAATCTTCGTGCGCGATGTGGGGGCGAAAGATGCCAATCATGGCGACAAAGTCGTCGTCGAGATCATCAACTTCGGCAGCGACCACAAACCGCCCCAAGGTGTCATCGTCGAGAAACTCGGCGAAAGCGGCAGACCTGATGTTGAAACGCAAGCCGTGATCAAAGCGTTCGGCCTGCCCGGCCCATTCACTGAAGCTGTGCTCAAGGAAGCCCGCGAAGCCTCGGCTAATCTCGATGAAGAAGCGATACCCGACGACCGCGTCGATCTGACCGACCTGTTCATTACCACCATCGACCCGCCGGACGCCCGTGACTTCGACGATGCCATCAGCATCACGAAATTAGACCCCAGATCCGAAGGTGGCGCGGCCTACGAACTTGGCGTGCACATCGCCGACGTTTCCCACTTCGTCAGGCCTGGCAGCGCACTTGATGCCGAAGCCTACGAGCGTGGCAACAGTTGTTACCTGCCTCGGCTGGTCATTCCCATGCTGCCCGAGGTGTTATCCAACGGCGTCTGCTCGCTTCAGGAAGGCGTCAACCGCTTCACCAAGTCGGTCTTTATCCGCTTTGATGATGATGCCCACGTCATTGACGCCCGTTTTGAGCAGGCAGTCATTCGTTCCAACCGTCGTCTGACTTATCTCGAAGCCCAGGCGCTGATCGAGCGCGACCTGCGCGAAGCACGCAAACACTGCAAGACGGAGCCTCGCTATCCACGTGAGCTGACCGATGCCTTGCAACTCATGAACGAGTTGGCCATCAAGATTCGTGAAAGGCGCATGAAGCAAGGCATGATCGTGCTGGGCCTGCCCGATGCTGAACTGGTCTTCGACGAAGCAGGCAACGTCATCGATGCTCACCCGGAAGATGATGCTTTCACGCACACCATCATTGAAATGTTCATGGTCGAAGCCAACGAGGCTGCGGCCCGGTTGTTTGACGGCATGAACATTCCCATGATCCGCCGTATCCACCCCGACCCGCCTTCGGATGATTACAGTGCGCTGCGGCAATTCGTTCGCGTGGCTGGCTTCAACATTCCTGCTTCGCCGACGCGGCACGAGCTGCAGCAACTGCTGGAGAAAGTGCGTGGCAAACCTCAGCAGTTTGCCGTCCACCTGGCTGTGCTTCAGACACTGTCCAAGGCCGAATATGCCCCGCTGACCATCGGCCACTTCGCCCTGGCCAGCGAACACTACACGCACTTCACCAGCCCGATCCGCCGGTACCCGGACCTGATCGTCCACCGTGCCATCGAGGCTTATCTTGAAGCCCGACAGTCGAGCAAGAAGAAACGCGACATCCGCAAAAATTTGCAGAAAGACAGCCGACTGCCCGATGCCGAGGCCTTGGTGCAGGCGGGACATCACTGCTCTGCAACGGAGCGCACCGCGGAGGCGGCCGAGCGCAGCTTAAGGCAATACCTCGTACTCCAGTTCCTCGTCGATTTCGTCGGCGATGACTTTGAAGGCACGGTCACAGGCATCACGCGCGATGGCTTATTCGTACAACTCGATCGCTACCTCGTCGATGGCTTCGTCCATCACAGCGAGATCTACATCGCAGGCAGTGAGCGCAATGAGCAATGGCGGTTAAATCAACAGACCGGCGCGCTGGTCGCGCAAAGGTCCGGCCGATCCATTCAGATTGGTGAACGACTCAAAGTCCGCATCGCCACCATCGAGCCCTGGGCGCGGCGGATGGATCTGGTGGCTGTGGATTCACTGTCCAGCCCCAGTAAGAGCAAGTCATCCACAGCCAATGTAAAGCGGCGGAAACAATCCAAGGGCGCTCGGGAAGCACACCGGCAAACCCAAAACATCAAGCGGAACAAAAAACGCAGCCAGCGCAGCCAAGGCCCGAAAAATAAAGGTCAGGGCAAAGGCAAACGCCGGCGATAACCCCTCGCATCATCTCGGAGTAGTTTCATGTGGCTATTGGCTGAAGCCTGGGTTCATAACATCGACCCCTTTCTCTTTCGTTTGCCTCAGGGTTTTCCCCTGACTGATGGCATCCGCTGGTATGGCCTGTCTTATCTCGTGGGTTTTCTTATCGGTTACCTGATGATTCGACGCGTCGTCTCGCGCGGCCGATCCCCGCTCAAGGTCGAACAGGTGGCCGACCTGGTCATCACGCTGGCCATCAGCATCGTCGTCGGTGGCAGACTCGGCTACGTGCTTTTCTACAAGCCTGACCTGTTCATCGACTTCAGCGGCCCGATGCCCTACTGGGGTGTACTCAAGGTCAATCAGGGAGGCATGGCCAGCCACGGCGGGATGCTCGGCGCACTCATCGGCTGCTGGTTTTACGCCTGGCGCAACAAACTGCCCATCGCCCACATCGCTGATCTGGTCGCGTTTGGCGGGCCCATCGGCCTGGGCTTTGGGCGCATCGCCAATTTCATCAACGGCGAACTTTATGGCAGAGCGGTCAACCCTGACTTCCCGCTGGCGGTGAAATTCCCCCAGGAAATGCTTACCTGGTCGCCAGCCGACCCGCGATTCGACATGATCCATACCGCGCTGGACACCGCAGGCCCGGGCCTGACGTTGAATGAGCAAGTCCATGCTTTGATTGAGCGCATTCAGGCAGGTGACCCGGCTTTGACTCAGGCCGTCGCTCAGGTACTCACCCCTCGCCATCCTTCACAGATTTACCTCGCTCTGATGGAAGGGTTGGCTGTCGCGTTAGTGTTGATCTGGACTTGGCGCAAGCCACGCAAGCCCTGGCTGATCGCAGGCCTGTTTGCCACGTGCTATGGCATCGTGCGCATCATTGGTGAACTCTGGCGGGAGCCTGACGAGCATCTGAAAAATGCTGAGTTCGCCATGCTGCATATCACTCGTGGGCAGGTGCTCAGCGCCGCTTTGCTTCTTACAGGATTTGCCTTCATCTATCTCTCGCGCAAGACAAAATTGCCTGCGATGGGGGGGTGGATGGGTGGTGAAGTTAACTCCAAGGATGATTCGCAATCGCCGATGGCCAAGCCATAACTCAATTCAGCGACTGCCACTCTTCCCCTTGCTTTGCCTTGTCGTAAACCTGCTTCAGTCGATCCAATGCTACGGGTTCGAGTGAACCTTTGGTCGCAGCCGCCATGTTGGCGTCCTGATTGGCTTCGCTTCGACTTGAGGCTATCGCGCAGTGCACGCCCGGCTGGGACAAGGTCAGTCGCAGCGCCAACTCGCCCCAACTGCTGCAACCCAACTCCGCAGGCAGATCGGCAGGCAACTGCATCGCGATGAATCGATCCACATAAGGCCTGACATGTTCATTCGCCTGACTCGGATCATCCACCAGCCGCCAGCAGGCATTGGCCAGCGGGCGCTTGGCGATCACAGCCACATCATTCATCCGCGTTGCTGGCAGCGCCTTGTCCACGTTGTGCCAATCGCAGAGATTGACCGACATCTCCACGACATCAATCAACGTGTGTTCGGCTGCATACTGCGCACGCTCGTTGTCACCTGAGTAACCGGCAAAGCGAATCTTCCCCGCTGCTCGCGCCTTTTCCAGCACCGCCAGTGCATCGCCCTGCTGCAGCAGGTCATAGTCATAGGAATGCAGCAGCATCGCGTCGAGGTGATCCGTACGCAGTTTGCGCAAGGCCATGTCGATGTCTTCCATGCTGATCGCGCGGGATCGCATCGACCCGTCGCTTAGGACATCATGATGGCCACACTTGCTGACCAGAAAAAACTCATCCCGGCGATGGCTCAGGTGCTGGCCGATCAACGCTTCGCTTCGGGCATAAATCTGCGCGGTATCAACAAGATTACAACCGGCATCAAGCAGGCGGTTCATCAAGCGAACGACCTCGGCTTGTTCCTCAGGTGTCGGGCCAACGCCGATGCTGCCGATCCCCAGACGGGAAACACAGAAACCTGTCTTGCCAAATCGTGTGTATTGCATGGCCGCAGTATATGTCAGTGTCGATGGCAGAACCGCGTGCAACCTGCTCCATCAAACGTATTCCAACTCAGACAAGTGAGAAAATTCAGGAAGAAACGATGACTACTTCGGCAACTGAGCCAACTCCACGGTCGCCACCTTCAAAATGCCAGGCCTGGCGCTCAACCGATTGATCATCTCCTGGCAGGGAATGCCATCAACCTTGAGCAGCATCAACGCAGTCGTGTCACGTCGGCTGATGGTCATGTCCGCGATGTTCACCGATGATTCGCCAAACTCCGAACCGACCATGCCGATCATGCCCGGCCTGTCCTCGTTCTGAATCAGTACCATCGCACCGGCAGGCACCATGTCCATGTGGTAGCCGTTGATCTCCACCAGTCGCGGCTGAAGGTCATCGAACACGCGACCCACCACTCGGCGAACTTCATCCTTCGGGTGCGTGTCGGAATCCACCGCGCCACTTGGCCCTTCAATGGTGATCGCCAATTGCGGGCCGCGGTCGCTGGCATCGTCCTCGCTGGTACAGCGCAACTTGATACCACGCTTCTCAGCCACTTCCATGACGTTGATGATGTTGACCGGATCATCAATATGCTTGGCCAGCAGCTCGACCATCGCGGTGCGTTCGATCGTCCCGCTGGCAGCAGCGAGACCCTTGCCTCGCAATTCAAAAGTCACGCTGGCGATGCCTCGCGTCACCATCGGGCTGACCACGCGAGCCATGCGCGCCGCCAGGTCCACAAACGCTGCCTGGGCCGGGTCAAGATCGACCCGCAGGCCGCGCACATTGACCGCGCCGCTGATGCCTTCGCCACGCAGGTAAGCGAGCAACTGCTCCGCTGCGGTAACGCTGACTGCCTTCTGCGCTTCCTTGGTGCTCGCGCCCAGGTGTGGCGAGGTCAAAATCTTCGGGTGATTGCGTAATGGTGAATCCTCAGCCGGGGGTTCATCCGTATAAACATCCAGAGCCGCCCCCGCGCACTTGCCCGACTCGACGGCTTCAAGCACGGCTGCTTCATCCACCACCCCGCCACGAGCCGCGTTGACGATGCGCACGTTGTCGCGTGCTTTCTCAAACTGGGCCTTGCCCATCATGCCCTTGGTCTGGTCATTGAGGGGGACATGGAAGGTGAAGATATCGACCTCGGGGACCATCTCGTCGAAATCGGTGAACATGCGCACCTTGCCGTCAAACATGGTCTTGGCATTGATGAACGGGTCGTACGCGACCACGCTCATGCCAAAGGCCAGCGCGCGTTCAGCAAAAGTTTGCCCGATGCGTCCGAAGCCGACCACCCCCAGCGTCTTACCCGCCAATTGCGCGCCAGTGAACTTGGAACGATCCCAACCGCCATCGCACATGGTTTTGTAAGCCGGGCCGATGTTACGGCAAAGGGCCATCATCAACGTAAACGCCAACTCAGCGGTACTGATGGTGCTGGCCTCGGCGGAGTTCATGACGAGGATACCCTTGTCAGTCGCGGCCTTGAGGTCGATGTTATCCACACCCACCCCCGCTCGGGCGATGACTTTCAAGTCGCCGGGCTTCTCCAGCACCTTGGCGGTCACCTGCACACCTGAGCGGACGATCATGCCATGATGCTCGCCTGCAATCGCAGCCAGTTCGTCTTCGCTCAGGCCTGGCTTGTTGACCAGTTCGCAATCGTGTTGCGAAGCGATGTAATCGAGGCCTTCCTGGGCCAGTTTGTCTGCTGCCAATATTCGAAATTTCTTGCCATCCGCCATGGGAGTACACTCACTTTCCGTGTTTTTTATGGAGATACTTCGCGTCCGGAGGCTTCCGGGGCCGGTTTCCCGCGGGGTTTGGGCCGCGTGCAGGTAACCGGGAGCCAAGCACTGTAACAGGCTGAGGATAGGCTGCAACGGGTGGGAATACGTATCAGTTTAACCGATATCTTTCCCGTTCCGGTTCCTCAGGCCAGTCGAATCCCGCTGGTTCCAGACAAAGCGAGCGACTTTCACCCAAGCGAAATGCCTGCGGCACCGCGGCTCCGAACGGCCGATCCCATCGCCAATCCCCTATCTGCAGCGCGACGCCCGGATCAGCCAATGTCACCTCAGGCAACTCACCCCGCTGCACCGTGGCTGATACGTAGATGTGCTTGAGCGCATCGCTTCTGGAGAAAATCGCGCGGACATAAGGCTGTCCCGGGTATCTCACCGTCTTCCCGCTGGAAAAGCCCCGTTCACTGTCAGGCATACGCTGGACATCCAGTTGATCAGGGATCAGGCCATGGAAAAGGACGCGACAGGTCGTCTGCCTATCCGGTGCGCGAAGGACAAAACCTTGCTGCTCGTTAAGTATCTCGCAATCCAGATTCGCCCCGAATGCCCAGGACCACCACCATGATCGCCCTTCAAAATGGTTGTCCACCAGATCGAGCAGCGCGACGCAGAAAGGTCGATCCTTCGTCGGCCAGGCCACGCCGACATAACGCTCGTGATACCCTTCAGAAACACTTCGCAAGTCCATGCCGAACTGTCCGCCCTGTTCATCCACGTGATTCCAGATGACCAGCCCACCCTTCCTTCGACCGCTGCGTTCCTCCTCCTCTGCCGGACACAGCACCGTCTGCCAACGGGCATCCGCCCGGTTCTGCCCGGCGCTGACAATCCAGTCATAACCCAGACCCATCATGCGAATCGATCCTGCATCATGCTGGGCATGTCCACCAATATGCGTCACCTTGGCATAGGCACCGAATACGCAATCATCGCCATCCTGATAGCGGTTCCGCAGTGCCCATAAACCCTGACGACTGTCCTTCGCATGCAAAGGCAGCGATGAGCCAGGCTGCTCTGGTTCATGGCCATAGGGGTAGTGAACCAGGCTGTGATACAAACCACCAAACTTAGGCGCATAATTCGGGTGAGGACTTTCGTACCCAAAGAAGCGATCGTACAGCCAACGCAACTCACCCCGTTGTTTTACGGGTGCTATGACCATGCCCAAACTGTTAATCTTATGTCCCCCGACGCGGTGCCCACTGTCATTCCAAGAAAGCGTCGTCCCCCAACCCATCTCCATTGACTTGCCATCTTCCTCAATCGGCTGAGGTTCAGCGGTACACTCGCGAAGACACGCCAACAAATAAACGCCAGATAAGATCTGCTTCAAGTTGGGAAATTGAGCCAAAACATCGCGACCTGTCACGCGTTTCAATGCAAACAGCGCTGGGAGCAACGATACAGAAGCATAAACCTGGTAACCGATACCTTCGTGGTAGTAACCTGCATCGCCGTAGTGCTGGCAGAAACATGCCAGCCGACCCGCTGCCCAGTCGATCACTTCCGCAAGGTCAATGGCTTTTCCATCAGCGTCGCACTGGCCATGCACTGCCAAGGCGCAAGTCAGCGCCCCGGCATGGGTCACGGCCCACCAGTTATTGCTGATGACATGCGGGTTGGCATAACGCTGACGAAAAAACGTACGCGCTCCGCGTGTCAGAATGTCTTCAATCTGATGTCGCTGCGACGTGCTCCAGGCATCTCGGCAACATTCATATACCGTCACCAATTTTTGAAGGTCGGTCGAGAGCGACAGATTCGCTCGATACCAGCCGGACATCATGTAAACCCCGGCCTGATGCGCATTACGGGTATAGTGCTCCTCGCCCGTCAGGAGATACGCCACAGCCGAACACACCAGAAAGTCACCGGCAACCTTGGCTGTGCCTTCCTTGTCCGGCGGCAGAAGCACATCGTCAATGGCCTTGTCTGCTTCGGCTTTGGCACAAGCAAGGATGCCCATGACATGCGGATGTTCATCTTTGAGCAGTTGGCGCAACCGCACCACATCTTCAGCATCATGAAACAGGCCCGGCCGAGGCTGACGGCTATTTTCTTGTGTTAATTTCGACATGTCTCGACTTTAGCAAATGCTTATCATTCAGACGAACAATCATGCCAAAACAACCCCCCAACATCATTCTCATCACCACCGACCATCAACGCTTCGATTGCATCGCAGCCCATGGCAACCCGCATATCCACACCCCGCGACTCGACCAACTGGTCAATCAAGGCGTCAGCCTGCCGCAGTGTTATGCCAACAATCCTCTGTGCATGCCTTCCCGGGCCAGCATCTGGACCGGCCGATATCCGATGAATCACACCGTTTCCCAGAACGGCATCGCACTGCCTCGCGAGATTCCCAACATCGCCCATTGCCTGAAAAACGCAGGTTATCGCACGATGAACGTCGGCAAGCTGCATTTTCAGCCCCACTTCGGGCCTGACCGTGACCACACGAAAAATCGTGAAGCCTATGCAGGTTATGGATACGACCTGTATGAAATGTCAGATGAGCCCGGTTGCTATGACGATGCCTACATCGACTGGGTTCGTGCCAACGCCCCGCAACACTTGGAAGCCTTGCGCGTGCCTCAGCCAACCGATTCGGGACGCGGTCATTTTTCAGGCTGGACATTGGATGCCCCCGAGGAATTCTCGCACACCGCCTGGGTTTGCAGGCGAGGTTGCGAGTTAATCGAGCAACAAGCGCGTGCGGATGAGCCTTTCTTTCTTTCGCTGGGAATCTACGCGCCGCATCCGCCTTTGAATCCACCCGCAAAGTATCTGGAGCTTTATGATCCCGAAAAATTGCCTCTACCTGAAGGTTTTGAAGCGGTGGAAGGCAAAGACGCCAAAGCAGTGCACGAGAACATTGCCTATTTCTATGCGATGTGCAGCCTGATTGATCATTGGGTCGGGCACGTGATGGACTGTATTGATCGACTGGGACTCACTGAGAACACGCTGATCGTTTTCATGAGCGATCATGGGGATGGACTGGGCGAATACAACATCTGGAACAAGGGGCCGATCTCGCGCGAGTCGATGCTGCACATCCCCTGCGTCTGGCATTGGCCGGGGCAGTTGGGTGGGGCTGCGAAGGAACGCCTGACCGGGTCTTTCGCCATGGTCGAGGCTGTGGATGTTTTGCCCACCTTGCTGGATGTCGCTGGCGTCACAGAACAGGATTGGCCAATGGCTTTGGATGGCAAAAGTGCCTGGCCGTTATTGACAGGTCAGACAGCCGACCACCGCGACAGCGTATACAGCGAGCATTACGATCCCCGCAGCGGTGACAGTGTCCGCGTCGTGCGCACCAGCGAATACAAGCTCATCCGCCGAGGCGATGGTCGTGAGGAACTGCACCGTTGTGATCGTGCGGTTCCTGAAGCGGTGAACCTGGCTGAGGACCCAGACTACGCCAACGCCCTTTCCGACATGCGCAGCCTGCTGATCACGCGCATGATGGCAGGTGATCGCAAGGATGTTGTCCGCACGCATAATTACTAGCCCGTCAGCAGTCAGCCAGCCTGTTTCCGCAAGGGGCATCAGGACGGACACCTAGACCCCCTTTTCACAATTTATCGCACCCTCGAGCCAGAACCTGTCGCACCTTTTGTAACCGCGCCAAAATGGGGGTGCCACGGCTTGACCGAGTTTGACTGAGCAAAGCGAAGGTAAAACGCGGCAAGCTGTGCTGACAAACCTGGTGTGATAATTGACGTGCGTCGCCGCTGATCTTCGAAAATTTCCTGGCGAAAGGCACACATTACGCCACTCTCGCCTTGCTCGAGTGTCGTCAAGATGTGGCACCCATCTTGGCAAATCCATGCAATTTCTGAAATCAGCGATATGCCTTTGTCCCGCATGGCCATCCACCGACCTGACCGCCGGGCTGGTTCTCTCTACAATGTTGAGTCCTATGAATCCAATACAACTCGCCATCCAGACCGGCAGCACCGCAGGCACCCGCCTGTCCTTCGATCAGCCCCGTGTACGCTTCGGCAGAGGCCCGGATAATGACCTGGTCATCGACAATCCCGCAGTCTCACGCGAGCATGGCGAACTGATCTTCGACAACGGCACGTGGTCGCTGGTCAACCTTTCCAGCAACGGCACCAAGGTCGGCTCCAGCACCATCCACAAGCAAACCAAGCTCACAGGCGGTGAGCAGGTGTCCGTCGGGGGGCAGCCGATCTTCTCCGTGTCGATTCAAGCCCCAGCAGCCGAAACTTCTGCTGACGACTTCTTCAGTGATGATGAGGATAAAGAAACCGATCCGAAAGCCACCACAGGCAAGGGGCGCGCGAAGCTGTGGATCGGCGTGGCGGCTTATATGGTCGTCATGCTTGTGGCGGGTGTGTTGATCTATAATGTGTTTGACTCGCCTAAGAACAATGGATCGCAAGTCACTTCAACCCCATTGACCAAGCCGCAGGTGGAAGCGGCCGTCAAACGCGACGTTGAGAAAGCCAACGCCCCCAATACGGAAACCGTGCAGGATGCGCTTGGCAGAGCTCGGACAGCCTATCAGGCCCGTGAAAACAATCCGGTCAAGCTGTTCGAGGCCTATGAGCAGTATCGTCGCGCGATTGCTTACAGCAGTTCCGATCCGCTAACACCTGACGACAGGTTGGCCTACATTCAGGTCATGGATGAACTGACGGAAACCGTCTGGACTAAATATGACAGCGCGGTCACTGATCTGGACGCGAACCTTTACCAATCCGCAAAGACCAAATTTCAAAACCTGATGTCCATTTACACCGACTCGGACAGCAAGGTTTACAAGAGCACCGAACTGCTTCACAAAAAAGCAGCATCGATGATTGAAGACTAAGACTGAATATCAGCCAGTGTTAAACACTGGCGGGAGAAGCAAGATGACTCAGGTAGCCAACTTTTTAACCGTGCCCGATCCGAAAGGACATTTCGGCGAATTTGGTGGCGTCTATATCCCTGAAACTCTGGTCACGGCCATCCGTCAACTCGATGAGGCCTACCAACAGGCACGAGACGATGCCGGCTTTCAGCAGCAATTGGCCGACCTGATGAAAAACTATGTCGGCAGGGAAACGCCACTCTACTTTGCCTCGCGCCTGACCGAACACTGCGGCGGAGCACGCATCTACTTCAAACGCGAAGACCTGGCCCACACCGGAGCCCACAAAATCAACAATTCCCTTGGCCAGGCGCTGCTCACGATCCGCATGGGCAAGAAACGCATCATCGCGGAAACCGGGGCTGGGCAGCACGGCGTCGCCACAGCAACCGCTGCGGCTGTGTTCGGCCTGGAGTGCGATGTCTTCATGGGCAGCGAGGACATTCGCCGTCAATCCCCCAACGTCAAACGCATGAAACTGCTGGGCACACGGGTGATCCCTGTCGAGTCAGGCTCAAAGACACTTAAGGACGCGACCAACGCAGCCATGCGCGACTGGATGGAATCCAGCGACCATACGCATTACATCATCGGCTCAGTCGTCGGGCCTCACCCGTTCCCCATGATCGTGCGCGACTTCCAATCCGTCATCGGCAAGGAATGTCGCCAGCAATGCCTTGAACAGATTGGCCAATTGCCTGACTGCCTCGTCGCCTGTGTCGGAGGAGGCTCAAATGCCGCAGGCTTTTTCTATCCTTTCGTCGGCGACGAAGGCGTAAAGATGGTGGGTGTCGAAGCAGGTGGACGCAGCGAGAAAATCGGTGACCACGCAGCCCCGCTGACCTTTGGCAGGCCCGGCGTGTTGCACGGCAGCCGAAGCTACGTCATGCAGGATGAGGAAGGGCAGACTGCCACCGTCCACTCCATCAGTGCCGGCCTGGATTATCCCGGCGTCGGGCCGGAGCACAGCTATTGGCATGACACGCAACGCGTGGAATATGTGGCCTGCACGGATAGCGATGCACTTGAAGCCTTCACCAAGGTGGCAGAACTGGAAGGCATCATCCCGGCTTTGGAAAGCTCGCATGCGGTCGCCCATGCGATGAAGCTGGCTTCGACCATGGCCAAGGATGAAATCCTCGTCATCAACATGTCCGGCCGAGGCGACAAAGACCTTGACGAAGCGCTGCGCTTGTTGGGGATGTGATCTAATTGGTGAAGTTTATGTTTTCTTAGATCGCGTTCTCATTTGAGAATCGCGTTGTGCTTCGATGATCGCCCTGTTTAGCCCCGTTGCCTGCACCGGCTTTAGCGTTGACAGAGTTCAAGGTCATTTCACGCACATTTCGTTAAACTGGCCTGCCACCACAGGAGGTAGTCATGTTGATTTCCGACCAGGCCGCTCGTCAGGTTTTCAAAGCGCTCAATCAATTCAAAATCGAACTGCCCAGTTGGGGCTTTGCCGACACAGGCACCCGCTTCGGCAAGTTCCATCAATCCGCAGCGGCCAGCACCATCGAAGAAAAGCTGCATGATGCAGGATTGGTGCATCAATTAACGGGGGCGTGCCCAAAGGTGGCGGTGCATGTGCTTTGGGATTTCAAACCGGACCAGAAACCGGGTGAAGTGAAAAAACTGGCCAAGTCGTTTGGCGTGAAGATAGGCTCGATCAACCCCAATTTATTTCAAGATCAGATCTATAAGTTCGGCTCTCTTTGTTCTCCCGATAAGAAAGCCCGTCAACAGGCAATGAAGCATCTTGAAGATTGTCTGGAAATCGCCAAGGCTGTCAACAGCAAGGTGATCAGCCTATGGCTGGCGGACGGCACGAATTATCCGGGGCAGGATTCAATGCGTCGGCGAAAGCGGGCGCTGCAGCAATCCCTCAAAAACATCCATCAGAAAATGCTGGATATCGTAGGTAAATCCGCCTTGCTGCTGGTGGAGTACAAGCCTTTTGAACCGGCGTTTTACCATACCGACATAGCCGATTGGGGCATGGCTCATGCTTTTGCGAAGCATGCTGGCAACAACGCCAAGGTGCTGGTGGATACCGGCCACCACCTGCCCGGCTGTAACATCGAGCATCTGGTCAGCTTCCTGTTGGATGAAAATATGTTGGGCGGCTTCCATTTTAATGATCGCAAATACGCCGATGACGATCTGACCTTGGGCAGCATCGATCCGTATGCAGTCTTTCGAATATTCAGTGAGATTGCTCAGTTCGAGTTTGAAACGGGCAAGAAGCCGGGCTCAACCAACATCGAGTACATGGTGGATCAGTCACATAACCTTAAGCCCAAGCTGGAGGCGATGGTGCAGACGGTCTGTGCTGCCCAAAGCCTGTATGCGCGGGCCCATCTGGTTGATCGTAAGGCACTCAGCAAGGCACAAAAGAATCAGGACATTACCGCAGCAGAATGTGTATTGAAAGATGCGTTTGAAACAGATGTGGCCGGCCTGCTCGCTGATTGGCGTGAAGCACAAGGCCTGGGGACGGATCCGCTTGAAGCGTTACGCGGCTCGGACATCATTGAAAAACTGGGCAAGGAACGCGAGAAAGCGCGAAAGGAACGCGGGGAAACGACTGAATCAAGTTATGCGTGATGACAAAAGTCGAGTAAGCGAAACAAAGACTAGAGCAGGCTGAGTTTAATCGTCGCGCCCTGTGTGCCACGCCTTGACGCCGTTCGAGACTTGCGAGAAGGGCGCAAGGTGTGTGGATGACGCTGCGTTAAGGCTTTGCATCGACAGCACAGTTTGCATCGCGGGCTCGGTCAAACTGTGGCACCCCGTTACGAATGATATGAGTACGCTCAAGTGATTCACTCTGCCCCCACCCACTTCTTCAATCTCTCGCCCAAACCTGCTTTGGCCTGCTGTCGAATTTCCGCGGTCGGCTGAAACAGTTCCAGCATCGCGCCGACATCCCCAGCCTGTTTCATCAAAGGCGCACAGGCATCCCACGGATACACCCCGTCGCCGGGCAGTTCATGCGAATCGCGATGGGCATCATTGTCATGAATATGAAAATAACCAATCACATCCAGGCAGGCTTGCAAGGCCTCGACCGCGTCGGCGTGCATGATGGCGTGGCCGGTGTCGAAGCACATGCAAATGTGAGGCGAGTCAAACTTGCGAATGAGTTCAACCAACTGGGCAGGTTCTCGGCCGATTGGTGAATGGGGCACGTTTTCGATCGAGAAGATCACATCGCTTGCCCTGCCGATCTCAGTCAACTCTTCAAACGACTTCAGAAGTGCGGCCTGTCGGGCGGTTGCTTCTTGCGCATCAGGCGGAGCTGAACCGGGCACAGGATTGGACGGGTGCACCACGATGAGTTGGCTGTCGAGTTCGCGGACGATGTCGGCCTCGCGGCGGTAGGTGTCGATGGCGAACCGGCGGGTTTTCTCATCCGGGCTGGAAGGGTCATACGCTGCACCGAACAGGCCATGCATGGAATCGCAGGGCATGCCGACGTCGATCATGATCTGGCGTGCGTCCGCGATCGCGGGGGGATTCTCAGGATTCCGATAAAACTGGCAGCGTGTGCAGCCTAATTCCCGCAATGCAGCCAGGTGAACCGGTGGGTCAAAGTCCGGGAATCCAAACGCAGCAGTGGTGGCAAGGTATGGCATGGTCAGTTGTTCAATCGGGTCGCAAGGCCACTTGGCTTTATGGTCGATAACTGAGATACTGCACGGGCAACAGGCTTGTGTGTATCAAGACACTTTGATCGAATTGAGCAAGGCTTTCCCAAGGGATCGTCAAACCCAGGCCGACCCGGCCCAATCTTCGAGGACGCTGGTGGAACAAGTACACAAACAACATCCTAGCCCATCATCGAACAATGTGAAGTCGAGCTGGCTTATCATTTTGGCTTTGCTGCTCACTTCACTGCTGGCAACCAATGTCGCAACAGCCCAGACTGATCTTGAACGCTTCCAGCGATCGCTGGAACAGATCAGGCGAGATATCGATTCTGCCGCTGACTCGAGCATTCCTGCCAGTCAACGCGCACTGATCGACTTCGGCGGCTGGGCCACCGCGTCATACTTCTCCATTGACGACACCACTGGTGGATCGCATGGCCTGCGTCAGTATGACCTGAACCTGTATACCAGCATCAATCTCGACAATGCCCACCGCGTCTATCTGCGGGGCAGAACCAGCTACCGTGACTGGAACACCGGACAGGACTTCAACGGCGAAGGGGATGATTGGCTGGAGCCTGTGCTGGATCGAGGCTATTACGAATTCGACTTGCGGCAACACCTGCGGGCCTACTCTGAAAAAGACATTGACTACAACATCAATGTCCGCGTGGGCCGGCAACTGGTGACGTGGGGCAACGGTCTGACGCTTTCAACCGAAGTGGATGGCGGCCTGATCTCAGTGGAATATGACATCGTCACTTTAGATGTGTTGATCTCCACGTCGCGCGATGACATCACCGACATCGACAGCTCTCGCCCAGGCTTCGACTACGAGACCGACCGCAATTTCTTCGGCGGAATGATCATGCTGCAGATTCGTCCGAAGCATGCCGTCTATGTGTACGGCCTGGTTCAGACGGACGAAAACCCACGGACAACGTACACCATCTCAGGTGTCCCCACTGCCTTCGAATACAACAGTTACTACGTCGGCTTCGGTGCGCAAGGTGTGCTCTCTGAGAACATTCTCTACTCGACTGAGTTCGTCTTTCAGGGGGGTAACACACTGTCCAGTCCGTTGGACCCGGCAACCAGTGTGGTGGTCGCCCAGACGCGAGACGAGATAACCGCCTTTGCTGCCGACGGCCGACTCGACTTCCTGTTTAACGATGCCTCCCGTTCACGTATCACACTTGAAGTCACCATCGCCAGCGGTGACAACGACAGATTGACGACCAGCAATACCTTCGGCGGCAATGCACCGGGAACGACGGACACGGCGTTTAACTCGTTCGGCCTGATCGACACCGGCTTGGCGTTCGGCACGAACGTATCGAACCTGGTGATGGGCCGGGTCGAAGCGACAACCTTCCCGTTCTCTGAGCACAAGCTTCTGGAGAACATGCAGGTGGGTGCGGGGCTTTACCTGTTCGGCAAGCTGGATGCAGCGGCACCGATTGATGAACCAACCACCAGCCAGAACTTCCTTGGCACGGAACTGGACCTGCTGATGAACTGGCAGGTGACCAGTGATGTTTCTTTCATCGCCCGATATGGTGTGTTTTTCCCGAGTGATGCCTTTGGCAGTTCCGAGGTCAGACACTTCTTCTACTCGGCGGTCACGATATCTTTCTAAGTCATGCAAGATGGAGCCTGACGCATGTTGAAACATTTGCGAACCAACTCAATCAGCCTGGCGGGAATGATCCTCCTGTTGACGGTTTGTGCGATAGGCTTGCCCGGCTGCCAATCTGCCCAGGTCGCTGAGCCTTTGACTGAGTCCACTGCCGGGGCGGACATCGATTCGCAGCTTAACTTCTGGCATACACTGGCAGACCGGCCGGTGACCAGCAATGATGAAGCCTTTCATGGCTTGATCCTGTTCGTCGCGCAAGAGCCGGTCACCACCAGTTATGAAGATCGCGTCACTTTCCTGAAAGAGCGAGGCTTGCTCGCCAAGGGTTTTGATGGCAAAGCCAATGAAGCTGTACGCCGGGGCACGGTTGCCGTGGCATTAACGCGTGAGCTGAAAATCAAGGGTGGCCTGATCCTGCACATCAGCCCCTATTCCGAACGCTACGCCACGCGGGAAATGATCTATGAAGGACTGTTCCCGATGAGCAGCCCACACCAGACGTTCTCAGGTCGGGAGTTTCTCGGTGTGATCGGCAAGGCGGAAGATTATCTCGAAGGCATCGAGTCCAAGAAAACCGTCGATGACAAGCTGGAAAACTTCGACAAGGATGAGTCAGCGGAAGAAGAAAACGCTGCCAACGAGGCCCCCGCAGAATAAGCTTGTCGGCATGGTTTGCTTGCACAGAGATGCCGGGTCGGGTGCAATAGCGACATGACACGCATCGAACGCGTTATTCGTCGGCGGATTTCTCTTTTGGGGATTGCCATCACATTGCTGGTGATTCTGTGCTGGCGTCTCGGTGCATTGACCACTCTTGACCGATTTCTATTTGACCAGCAGGTGGCGTGGTTTCAGTTTTTCACACCTGAGCCACCTGCTTCACTGATGCATCTCAACATCGACGATGAAGACCTGCAGGCCATCGGCAAGTGGCCCTGGCCTCGCACGAAACTGGCATGGTGCATTGATGAGTTAAGGCTGGCCGGGGTCAACCGAATCGGGCTTGATATTCTTTTCGCTGAATCCACTGAGCCGGAGTTGGTACGCTGGCTGGATGGTGAATCTGTCATGATCGTCAATCATGATGCCAACCTGGCGCGATCCATTTCCGAGCATGGGCAGGTCTATCTGGCTGTGGATGAAAAAGTCCAGCCGATTGACGTGCTCAAGCAGGCTGCCGCGGGTTTGGGCTCCGTCGAGTTTGAATCCGACAGTGATGGCGTGCTCAGGCGGATAGACCGCGAAAGCGCCAACGGCACGCCCAATCTTGGCGCAGTGCTGACGGGAACAGGGGTGAGTGATCTGCCTGAGTCGCTGGTGCTGCCCTGGTACGGCCCGACCGGTGACTGGACGGCTATGCTCAACCGCAATGGGCATGAACAGATTTTTGCCATCGGTCTGATCTACCAGGCTGCGGACAAACGACATCGCCTCAACGAGAAGGCCTGGCGCTTGCTCGCTTATCTCTCGCCTTTTCTGAATGAGCAAGAGCAGACGCTACCAGATCAGTTGAAGCTGGCCATGCAAAAGAATGACCAGGTAGCAGCATACGACATCCGTAAGAAGGCGAGGCAAATCGACTTTCTGCAAGAGGAATGGCAGGCCTATCAAGAAGAAGGTTTGGAGGGGCTCGAAGAAGGCGATGCCGGCTTCCGCCAGGCTGTCGCGCAACTCTATGAGTGGGAGAATGAACTGGCCAGTCTCCGCGCAGACCTGAAGCACAAACTCAACAGCAAGGATATGCTGGTCGGTTGGTCAGCCACGGGAGCAATCGCAGACTTCGTGCCCACCCCACTGCATTCACGGACGCCGGGCGTCATTGCCCACGGCCTGGTCTATACCGCGCTCAAAACTTCAGAAATCTGGCTGCCTGTCTCCGTCGGGGCGAACTTGCTGATGATCCTTGGCCTGGGTCTGGCGACCACGCTGATGATGACGCGATTATCCCCCACGCTGGGTGGTATGTTCTCATTGATCCTGCTTGTCGCTTTCGTGGCAGGAGGCAGTTACTTCCTCTTTGATTACAGCAATCTTGTGTTTGAATTGGCTGGGCCTGTGGTGGTGATCCCGGCTGTGTGGATCGGAGCCGTGGCCACACGCGTGAGTATCGAGCAGGCCGAGCGCAGGCAGATCACCGCTCGCTTCCGCAGCTATGTCGATCCTGCCCTGGTCAATTATGTGCTGGAAAATCCGACGGCTAAGTTGGACGGTGAACGTCGGCAGATGACGGTGGTCTTCACCGACCTGGCAGGCTTCACCCCGCTCACGGAAAAGCTGGGCGAGAAAACCGTGGGCGTGCTGTCGGAGTACCTGGCTGCGATGGTCGGACGGATTCGTGGCCGGGGTGGATATGTCAATAAGTTTCTTGGCGATGGGATCATGTTTTTTTACGGAGCGCCGATCCCCACCAATGACCATGCCATCAACGCCATCGCCACGATTCTGGACATGAACGACGCCATGGTCGAGTTCAACCGCTCTCTGGCGGAGCGCGACCTGCCCACGCTGTCAGTGCGCGCCGGGGTGGCGACGGGCGACATGGTGGTGGGCGACTCAGGCCCGAGTGATGCCTGCGACTACACCGTGCTGGGTGACAACGTGAATTTGTCCGCTCGGTTGGAAAGTGCGAACAAGACAACCGGCACGCAGACGCTGATTAATGGCCATTGTGCGGAACAAGTGAAAAACGTCTTTCTGCTTCGGCCTGTCGCGCGGATTCGCGTCGTCGGTCGCAACGAACCCGTCGATGTCTATGAACCGCTGGCCATCAAGGACAAAGCCTCCGAGCAGCAGAAGGCGCTGGCTGAGTTGGGCCGCAAACTAAGCCAATCTCTGATCAAAGCAGATGAAGCAGCCGTTCAGAGCGCGTTGGATGAATTACGAGAAATCCCCGGCCAGGAGAAGCTGATCCACTTCTACGAAGAGTCGCTGGAGGTGATGAAACAGGCTGAGTACGACGGCGTGATCAAGTTGACCGAGAAGTAAAGGCCTAAGCTTTGACCATGCCTTTGTCACCTGCCCAACGTGATGCCTTCGACAACATGCTGGAAGATGTGCTTGATGCCCTGCCTCCAGCGATTACCGCTTATTTTGAGCAGGTGCCTTTGGTGGTGGAAGACCAACCCAGCAACGAACTCATGGCAGAACTGGGCATTCGGCGCCCGGGGGATTTGTGCGGCCTGCATGATGGCGTGCCCCTGACCGAAGGCATGGCTCATGATGGCTTTCGCGTGCCTGACCAGATCACCATCTACCGCCGGGGTATCCTGGGCATGGCCCGGGATGGACGGGGAAGCATCAACCCGCACGAACTGCGCGAGCAGATTCGCATCACCGTGCTGCATGAACTTGGTCACCACTTCGGCCTGGATGAAGATGATCTCGATGCGCTGGGGTATGGTTGACCTTACGCATTGAAATACGCTGGCTCGCTGCCTTTCTTCCACTTGATGTTGCATCCCATCGAAGGTTTCTGCTCAGTGGAAGGAGTTGAACCAGCCAACACTGCATCAAGTGCGGCTCGCAGGTCGCTACCGGTGACAGGGATGCCACTGTCTGGGCGACTGTCATCCAGTTGCCCGCGATAAGCGAGTTTCATGTTCTGGTCGAAGACATAAAAGTCAGGCGTGCAGGCAGCGCCGTAAGCCTTGGCGATAGACTGATCTTCATCGTAAAGATACGGGAAGGCGTACCCGCGCGAGGCTTTTTCCTCTTTCATTTTCGCCGGGCTGTCATCCGGATAGTTGGCTGCATCATTGCTGTTGATGGCCACGAAGCCCACCCCTTTGTCTGCGTAATCATCTGCGAGCTTTTTCAGTTCACCTGCGACATGCTTCACAAACGGGCAATGATTGCAGATGAACATGACAACCAGCGCTTTCTGGTCAGCAAAGTCCGCTAATTGCACGGTGTTGCCTTCGGTGTCAGGTAATACGAAATCTGGGGCGGTTGTGCCGAGGGGCAGCATGGTGGAAGGGGTCAGAGCCATGATCGATCTCCTGTTCTGGTCGGTCTCGAAAACAGAATTATACCTGATCCAGAGAACTCTAAGCGGTTACCATGCCACACGTCCAATCCAGGGTGAAGACATTTACTGTTCATCGCCGCCGGTGAGGGTGCGGACGAGGTAGT
>CAZJJN010000005.1:0-126527 GCA_964546335.1 uncultured Phycisphaeraceae bacterium | reverse complement strand
ACAGGATGCCTCGGGCGGGATGAATCGGCTGGGCCACATCACCAAGCAAGGCCCACCGCCACCGGTGGCCGGTGTGGCGGCGGCGGGGCCGAAGGCTGAAGTGGCATGAGATACGTGCATAGGAACGTAAGTGAATAAAGATGACGAATGAAAAGGGTGCATTGCGGATGAACAAGTGAATGTTAAACGGGACGAACTGCCAGATCTCGCTGGGTGCCATGACGCCGTGAAGGACGTCGTAGGTGTGAATGAGGCTGGCTTCGCAATAAGATGAGTGGCACGTTCTTGTGACGATGCCGGATAGATGGTTGAGACGATCCCGAATACATTCCCGCTTGACAAACGCTTGCTCATAGATGGCACCCGGTCATCATGATCCGTGCAGTACATGAAATCAGCCAAATGCATTCAGCCTGATTCGCTGACACATTCGACCAACAGGCCTATGGCACTATGCTACAATGGCCCATTCGCATCAGCGACGATGTGTCAAACTCAAGCTCATTGCCGGAGAAACGATGTCCAAACGGACGGTCTATCTTGAAACATTTGGCTGCCAGATGAACGTGCTGGACTCGCAACTGGTCAAGACTCAGTTACGGGCCTTGGGTTACGAATTCATCGAAGACTGGCAGCAGGCGGATGTCGTGCTTTACAACACCTGCTCCGTGCGTGAGCAGGCGGAGAATAAAGTGTGGTCGCGCGTCGGCATCGTCGGCAAGCACAAAAAGAACAGGCCTGACCTGATCCTCGGCGTCCTCGGCTGCATGGCCGAGCGCGAAGGCATCGACATGGTCAAGCGTTACCCGCAGATCGACTTTCTCGTCGGCCCGGGTGAACTGGACAAGACCCCCCTGCTGATTGACAACATCGCCAAAACACAACCTGAATTTCGCGGTGGTGTCAGCAAGGCTCAGACTGCTTTGCAGGGCAATAATCACCGCCGAAGCGCCACCTTTGCCGCGGCTGAAGATCAGCTTGAGATGCTCGATCTGGCCCGTGCGTTTTCGCCTGATGAACATCAAGGCAGTGCCTATGTCCGCATCACGCGCGGCTGCAACAAATTCTGCACTTACTGTGTCGTGCCCAACACGCGGGGTCGCGAAGTGCATCGTCCCCCTTCAGCCATCATTGATGAATGTAAGCGACTGGTCGATGCCGGCGTCATTGAAATCACACTGCTGGGTCAGACAGTCAATCACTATCACTTCGATCATGCGCAGGCCTTGGAAGTCAACGGCGTCATCCAGCCTCAGATCGGGGCCGTGGTGCGCAACGATGGCACCAGTGCACAAGGGCTCAACGGTGCGCACAAAGCAGATGCAGGCCGGGACGTCACGACCTTCGCACAGTTGCTGCGCGCCATCCACGATCAGGTGCCCGGCTTGCAGCGTTTGCGATTCGTCACCAGTTTCCCGCGCGACTTTGGTGATGACATTCTTGACGTCATGGCCGAGTGTCCGCGCATCTGTCGATACCTGCATTTGCCAGCACAGACAGGTTCCAATTCCATGCTGCAGAAGATGAACCGAGGCTACACCGTTGAGCAGTATCTTGAACTGGTGCAGCGCATCCGGACCAAGCTGCCCGATGCCATGCTGGCTGGCGACATCATCTGTGGCTTCCCCGGCGAAACGGACGAAGACCATCAAGCCACGGTCGAGTTGCTCAAGCAGGTGCGCTACAAGAACTGCTTCATCTTCAAATACAGCCCAAGGCCCGGCACGGCAGCGATCGATCGCTTTGAAGATGATGTGCCGGATGAAGTCAAACGCCGACGCAATAACGAGCTCCTGGCCATTCAGAACGAAATCAGCAAAGCCATTCACGAGGTACAGGTGGGCAAGCGTGTGCGCGTGTTTGTGGAGTCCATCAGTCATCGCGAGGAGATGAGCCGAAACTCAGCCGATCCTGCGGTGTTGGTCGGCTGGGAGAAGAAGGCCCAAGTCACGCAACTGACCGGGCGAACCGATGGCGACCTGATCGTCATGCTGGATGGCGATGAAAATCTGGTCGGGCAGATCGTCGAAGTGGAAATCTATAAAGCTGCGACATTGACTCTCTTCGGCAGGTTGGTGGAACAACCGGAACCAGCCATGCCGTAACGGATGATTCTGCCGTTACAATGTGGTGGAAAGGAGACGTATCATGTCCACCTGTTCCCCTTGTTCAAACTCTTCCTGCCGCGGCTTCTCGATCACCGATTTACTGGCTGTGCTGGCTTGCGCTGCTTTGCTGCTGTTGCTGGTGATCCCGGCATGTGACCAGTCTTCGACGAGTTCATCGAGTTCCACGACAAATTCAATGAATCAGGCGACAAATACCCCAAAAGATAATCAGGATGGCATGCTGAAAGACGCTATCAACGCCCCAACAACCTATCTTGGCATTCTTGGGAAGCAGTACAGCCAACGTGACCGGCTTCGCGTTCAGAACAACCTCAAACAAGCAGGCCAGACGTTGGCCATCATCAACATTGAACACAATGGCATGCCAAAGTTTGAATCGCTCACCGATCTTGCCAATCAATATGATCGCAGAGGGGTATTGGCTCAGACACTTTACATCCCAGATGATCCCGGGAAAAAGAAACCTTCTGGAAGTTTCACCATTGACAATCTGAGCTTTGCCTTTCTGCATCCTCATAGCAATGGTTGGAAGAACAATCATCATGCGACGCCTTGGATCAGTGATCGACTCATTGAAGGCCAAGGAAGCTTATGGGGCAAGCCTTGGCAAGGGTTTGTGGTTTGGGGAGATGGCCATGTCACATTTGAAAAATCACAAAAACTCGACGTCACCTCTATTGGCGGGAACCGTACACAGGATGATGACCTTTTCGCAGGCGCTGTGGAAACTGATGCGGTCATGATTCATCGATAAATCACACTTGGATTGTTAGTCGCCTTCGCCTTGCCCGGATTTCGCTAAACTCGCTGCATGCCAGCCAAACAACCCAATATCGTTTTCCTGTTCACCGATGACCAACGCTTCGACACGATCGCAGCTTTAAGCGACACCGCGATCCGTACGCCCAATCTCGACAAGCTGGTCGCGCGCGGCACAAGTTTCACACTTGCCCACATCATGGGGGGCACCAGTGGAGCAGTCTGCATGCCCAGTCGGGCCATGGTCCACACCGGCCGGACTCTGTTTCACATCCACGAACAGGGGCAGACCATTGACCCCACTCATGTCATGCTGGGTGAGCACTTTCAAAGCCTCGGCTACGCAACCGCTGGCTTCGGCAAGTGGCATAACAGCCCCGAAAGTTACGCACGCAGTTTCACCACAGGTGGTGAAATCTTCTTTGGCGGCATGAGTGACCACTGGAATGTCCCGGCCCACAGTTTTGATCCTGCCGGAAAATATGAAAGTCGAATCAACCACTCACCCAACTATTTCCATAGCAACCGCGTGATCCATGCTGTCGCTGACCACGTCCACAACGGCCAGCATTCAACGGACATCCTCACCGATGCCTGCTGCGACTTCCTCAAAGAACAGACTGGCGACAAGCCTTTCCTTGCGTACGTGGCTTTTCTCGCGCCTCATGACCCGCGCACCATGCCTGAGAAGTACCTTGAAATGTACCCGCCCGACAAGATTGAGTTGCCCCCCAACTTCATGCACGAGCATCCTTTCGACCATGGCAACCTGCGCGGGCGTGATGAAGAACTGGCTGGCTTCCCCCGCACCGAGGAGGAAACACGCCAGCACATCGCTGACTATTACGCCATGATCACGCATCTGGATGACGCGGTCGGAAAAATCTTCGACACCCTCGATCAGAAGGGATTGACCGACGACACCATCATCGTCTTCGCCGGCGACAACGGCCTGGCGTGCGGGCAGCATGGCCTGATGGGCAAGCAGAATGTTTATGACCATTCCACCCGCGTTCCACTCATCTTTGCCGGTCCTGGCATCCCACAGAATCGGCAGTGCGATGCCTTTGCCTATCTGATCGACATTTATCCCACGCTTTGCGATCTCGTTGGTGCAGCGGTGCCCGATACTGTTGAAGGGCAATCATTGACCTCGGCATTCGCGGATGACACGTCGGCTGGAAGTTGGTCGCCTCGCCAGTATCTGCATACCGCCTATCTGCACATCCACCGGGCAGTACGGGATGATCGCTACAAGCTGATTGAATACGCTGTCAACGGGGCCCACCACACCCAGCTATTTGATCTTCAGGAAGACCCTTGGGAGATGCAAAATCTGGCAGAAAAACCTGAGCATCAGGCTAACCTGACTCGCCTGCGTGGCCAACTGACAGATTGGCGCGACAAACTGGATGATCCGCATGACAGCTTCTGGCAGACGGTTGGGCTTTGATCGGAATTTGGTCTGTTTTTTGCTGGCAGGCTAACCGGGCCTGTTTCACATATACTATTCGTGCTGCCGCATGCAAGAAGAATTCACAGAAACCATCAAATCCGCCTCCACCGGCAAGCCCAACCGCTTCCGCCGCTTCTTTTTTCGAGGCCTGGGCATCCTGCTTCCCACGGCCCTGACGATCTGGCTGGTGGTCATCGCCTACCAGTTTGTGCACGATTACATCGGCAAGCCCATCAACGAAGGAGTGAAGCAAGGCATCATCAACTTCACCGATTGGCCAGCAGCCACGTTTGATGAAGCAGAAGTCCGTGCGCAGGCCTTACAGAAAATGGATGATGCATGGAAACAGCAGTTTGAAGCTGCTGATGTCAAAACCAGGCTAGAAATGCTCAAGACTTATGACCTAGATCAGTTGAGTCGGGATGTGCTTGCTGAGATGACTTCCTCAGAGCGAAGCCGGTTTCAGAATCTCAGTGGGGAAGCCAAGCAGAAACTGTTAATACGTTGGAGCCGCCGGGACCGGCTGGATGCCTTCTGGGGCGACTACTGGTATGTGTTCGATCTGATCGGCATCATCATCGCCATCATCGCGGTCTATATCCTCGGTGCTGTGGTGGGCAGTTACATCGGCAACCGGGCACACCGCAAAGCGGAGAATTTGATCGCACGCGTGCCTTTGATCAGCCGGGTGTATCCTTCCGTGAAACAGGTCACGGATTTCTTTTTTGACAGCGATGGGAAAAACAAAATGCAGTTCAGCCGGGTGGTTGCGGTGGAATATCCCCGCAAGGGGTTGTGGTCGGTCGGCCTGCTGACAGGCACCACCATGCGCACGATCCAGCAGGCAGCCGATGCTGACTGTCTGACGGTTTTTGTGCCCAGTTCGCCGACGCCTTTCACCGGCTACGTGATAACTGTGCCCAGAAAAGATACGATTGACCTGCCGGTGACGCTGGAAGAGGCGTTGAAGTTTACAATCAGTGGTGGCGTGCTGGTGCCTCCCAATGAACGGGTAGACCTGCCGGTCGGCCCCGTGGATGGCAACTCAAGCAACGCAGCGGCGGTGCTGACCACCCAACCGCAGCCGACAACCCACCACTCAACTGCTTCGAAGGAGAACCATGCAGATTAAAGTCTCAGGAAAGCACGTCGAGATCACTGATCCGATCCGAGCATACGCGCAGGATAAAACCGCCAAATTGCCGCGTTATTATGATCGGGTCACGCAGTTGGAGGTGATTCTTGGCAAAATGACAGACAAGCCCGGCGCCGATTTCGAAATCGAGATCATTGCCGACGTCGAAGGACATGATTCGTTCGTCGCCAAGTCAACCGGAACCGACCTGTACGGTTGCATTGACAGCGCGACGGACAAGATGGAACGCCAACTAACCGATCACAAAGAGAAGCTGCGCAATCGTAAGCATCCCAAGTCGTGATCGACACATAGCAAGGTGAGGAATTGACGGCATGAAACTACAAGACTTTGTGGCCGAGGACGCGATTATCGCTCAATTACAATCGACCGAACGTGATGCAGTCATCACGGAACTGGTCGATGCGCTGATTGGAGCAGGCTGCTGTCCCAAGAATCTGCGTGACGAACTGCTCAAACGCATCATTGACCGAGAGAAGAAAGGGTCAACCGGCTTTGGCAAAGGGGTCGCGGTCCCGCACGTCAAGCACGACAAGGTGAAGAAGATGGCTGCGGCGATCGGCATCAGCCAGGACGGCGTGGACTTCAACGCATTGGACAAGTCCCCGGTGTATTCCATCTTTCTGCTTCTGTCGCCTGAAAGCGTTCCCGATGATCACCTGCAAGGCATGGAGATCATTTTCTCACACCTGCAGAATGAAACGTTTCGGCGATTCCTGCGTCAGTCCACCACCGCAGCCGAGGTGATTGACCTGATCAAGGAAGCAGACGCCCAGCAGATTCAGAACTGAAAAAGCTCAGTTGATCCAGGCTTGTTGCGGGATAAGCGTGAACCGTGAAAGGCTGATTATCGTACAACTCACGTGATGCCAGGGACACTAACCAACGTGGCGGACACGACCGTCGAAACTGAAGTGAAGATCATCAATCGGCTTGGGTTGCATGCCAGGCCGGCCATGGTCTTTGTCGATACAGCCAACCAGTTTGCTGCAGATGTCACCGTGCATAAAGGCAGCCAACAGGTCGATGGCAAATCCATCATGCAGATGATGATGCTCGCTGCCACGCAAGGCACCACGCTTAAGATCAAAGCTACTGGGGGTGATGCGGACCAGGCGATTGCGGCCTTGACGGAATTGGTCAATCGCAAGTTTGATGAGGAATGATCTCTAAACGCGTGCCCAAGGTATTCGTCGTGGGGTGCCACAGTTTGACCGAGTCCGCGAGGCAAACTGTGCTGACATCAGAAACCGCACAGCGACCGCATCAGCACACCTTGCGCCCTTCTCGCCACGCTCGAACGGCGTCAAGGCGTGGCACCCATGACGCTAGGATTGAAACAGCCTGGTCTAGCCAATCACACAAACTGCCATTGGCCATACACCACAACATAAATCCAGAGGAAAAGGTTGGTCAGGGCATGGGACCAGATGATCGGCCCCAGGCCTTGCTTGCGTGTGACTGCCAGCATCAGGCACCAGACCACGCCACAGATCACTGACCCCAACCAATCCGCTGGGTGGTGGACCAGAGCAAAGACCAGCGAAGAAAAGATCACGCCAAAGGTGGTCAGTTGTCCCAACTCCAGCCGTTTGAATTCATTGCCCAGGATGGGATCACGTCGCGAGGCTTTCTCGCCCCACTTCGTGTGAATCAGCCAATCACCAAGGATCGGCAAATCCACCAGAAACTGAAAACCTGCCACCATCGTCTGGCGGAACCGGTGAAAACTGCGTAGCAGCACAGATCGGTTGAAGACTTCCTCGATCATCGGCACTGCAATGGTCATGGCCAAGAGATGTGTCACCAGGCCAAACCAGACCACCGGGCCGATGGTGCTTTGCTGCGGATCGAGAGCCATATCAAACCAGAACTTCTTGGCATTCTCCGGATCAACCTTGAAGTAATCCCCTATCCCCGGCAAAGCCCCCATCGACATTTCAGTCAATTGCCTGGCCCCGACCCAAGCCAAAGTGAGCAAAATCGCGCTGGGAATCACCAGCCAGTGAAATTTCCAGTTCAACTCAGGCACGAGTTTGCGGTACCGCCAGCACAGCCAAACCGTCGCACAGAGTTGAATCACCTTGGCGACGCCATACCCCTGTGGCAGAAATTCATGCACAGTGAAAGCCAGCGTCAGCAACACCATGTACGCCAGCCAGGGCGCAACCCGAGGATGCCAGGGATGAACTTCACACCAGCGGTCGAGCTGTTCCAATTTCCCGCCAGTCTGTTGAACTGCGCCATCAACTGCTGATTGACGCAATGCACGAGCCGACTTCTCCTCGGATGAATCAGCACCAGCCTGTCGCTGCTCGTTTGTCTGTCCGGGATTATCATGGGCCATTCAGTTCAATCCTCAGGATTGGCTATTGTTTGCTGGATCGCGTCAAATCACGCGGTCGCAGACAGTCAAGATCGGCTAGAACCGGGCCGGTGTTATAGCAGACGCTGGCCAATTGATGAAACATCCCATGTTCACACCCCCCATCCATTACGCCTGCCTTGAAACAACCGACCTGCTCAAAGACTGCGAAATCAGAAGGGGCCGATCCGGAGGCCCAGGCGGACAGCACCGCAACAAAGTGGAAACAGCGGTTGTCATCACACACACACCCACCGGCATTTCCGCATCAGCCGATGAACGCCGAAGCCAGGAGGAAAATCGTAAACACGCCATCACCCGGCTCAGGCACAAGCTGGCCGCCGAGTTCCGCCGTTCATGGACTGGCAGCGAAACCGTACTGGACTATCAGCCAAGTGAACTCTGGCTGCAAAGGTCGCAGTCAGGAAAGATCGTCTGCAATGACAAACACCATGATTTCCCCTTGCTGATCGCCGAGGCCATGGACATGATCTCAGCTCATCACTGGGAACCGAAGCCGGCTGCTGCGGTGTTGAAAGTCAGCGTTTCTCAACTCTTGAAGTTACTACATCGCGATAAAGCTGCCTGGTCCAATCTCCAAAAGAACCGCCAACTGCTTGGACTCAGTCCGATGCGACCGCCGGGCAGATAATCGTCAGTTACATCTCAAAGCTACACTCTGCTGATGGATCATCTCATCTTTGCCATGATCTGCCTGGTCTGGAGCAGCAGTTTCATCGTGATGCGCTTTGCATCTCATGTGTTTGGCCCGATTTCCATTGCTGCTGGCCGGGTCTTCTTCGCTGCCTGCGTGCTGATCCCCTTCCTCTGGATCTACCGCAGAAACTTTCCCATGCGATGGCGCGATGTCCCTGTCGTGCTGCTCGTGGTACTGCTGGGTTACCTTTGGCCTTTCACGGTACAACCTTACCTGATCGGCTCCTACGACCACAGCATGTTCTTTGGCATGATCGTGTCGCTCGTTCCCCTATTCACCATTCTGGTATCGATCCCGCTGCTTGGGATAAAACCGACTCGAAGGCAACTGATCGGCATCCTCATCGGCCTCGGCCTCATGACCTTTCTGTTCGTCGAATCCAACCATCGGCTAAGTATTACCTGGGCGGCTGTGGCCCCGGGAGCATCGACCCCCTTCGCCTATGCGTGCAGCAACACACTGGTCAAAAAGCGTCTTTCCAAGCTCCCTGCTGTGGTCGTCGTCGCTGCGGTTACCTCGTTCGCTTCCATGATTCTGGTGCCCACCAGTTTCATCGCTGCCGTCGTCGGCCAATCACAACTCGATCAACAGGCATTGAGTGACAAGGCTGCAAACATCACGCAGTTCCCCATGTCGGAAGTGCTCCGGCACAACGATACATTGCAGTTGGTCGTTGCCATCCTGTTGCTGGTCTATCTTGGTGCCATCGCCACGGGTTTGGCCACACTCTTTTTCTATCGCCTGATTCAAAAGCGCGGGCCTTTGTATGCAGGCATGGTGACTTACATCGTGCCTTTGGGGGCAGTGGTCTGGGGCTGGCTCGGTCTGGAAGACTTCAGCGCGAGTCAGATTTTTCTGTTGATGGGCATCATTGCCATCGTCATCGTCGTGCAATGGCCAAAACGTGACGACATACAAACCCCCGTAGCGACTGTGCAAAGTCGGGAATAGCCGAAAAACTCAAATGTCAGCGATGATGCAATCAGCTTAGATCAACTGAGATCGGCTGGTAGATTTTCAAGCGCGGGCTGAGATACTCCAGCCGGGTGACGGTGGTTTCAATCGTCACGAACTCGATGTTGTTGTTTTCCGTCAATGGATTCGCCACGTAAATCCGTGCGCATTCCATCAGACGATCCCACACAGCCTGAGCTACCGCTGGCGATTCCATGACTCTGGCTTCACCAAACAATGTCACGACATCCATCGCATCTTCAGAGGAGAAGGCCCAGCAGACCGCAGGATTCTTGGCCAGATGCTGAGTCTTTCGCGTCCCCTTGCCACACAAGGTGTAAAGCGTGCGGATGCCGTCCGCTGCCAGCGATGACCCCATCCAGCGTGAGACCGGAACGCCATTGGCATCAACTGTGGTCAACAGCCCCACATAATGCTGCGTGATCAGTCGAATTGATTCGTCGATGACTTCCTTGTCGGTCATAACCAAACCCCTTTTTGTCAGGTGCACAAAATTTAACACAAGACGCGACTAATCGCGACAAGGCTGCGATTTCTGCCTGCTTTCCAGCGGGGTGACTCGCCCTGCCATGGCACGACGACACAATGATAACAACCTTTCCGTACTGGCTTTCACCCGCTCCAGCTCCGCCCCGGCTGACACCTGCGATTCCACCTGACCTGCTGCATCGGTAATCACATTGAAGCCATAGCTCCCTGCTGCATCACGCAAATGATGCACGATGTTCTCCAAGGCATCCATGTCCTGTTTCATGGCTGCCCTTCTGATCGACTGCACGCGCGACTCCAACTCTTCAACAAACGCATCCGTCACTTCCACCATCGCCTGCTCGTCAGCAAATCGACTGAGTAAAGGCTCCAGCAAAGTTCGCTCGTAAGGCCCGGGCACCGGATCGCAACCCTCGCAACCATCAATCAGTTCCTGAGCGACGCGCGATAATCCATCCACATCCCGGCTGATATCCTCTTCCAGAACCAGCAGGTGAGGCCAGTTTCCTTCAGGTAGCGCCGCTGTCACGCCCGGCTGCAATAACACCATCACCGGCACACGCAGTCCCTTGCGGTAAAAACTCAGCAAGACTTCATCCAGCCCCGGCCCGGGTAATGGTGGAACGATCACCACCAGATCAAACAAATGCGTCGGGTCTGACGCGCGTCGATTGAAGACTGAGCCTAACACCTGCTCCTGCATGGCCTTGCTGTGTTGGCAAAGCGTGACTTCAGCACCCAAAGAGTTAAAGCTGCCGGCTAAGGTTTCGGTTGTCAGATCGTCAGCCGTCGCGATCAAGATATGTCTGCCAGCGAAGCAACCGGACACACGATCGCCCACGTTTTCAGTTTCCGATTCATCAGTCGCGTCGCGGTCTGTGATTGGCGTTGCAAGACCCTTAGATAGACGTCTGCGCAGCCAAAAAATCACAGGCAGTGTAAGCCCACCCACCAGGCCGATGATCAATCCCATCCAGAACAAAGAAAGGCTCCCATCTATAGCCACATGTCTGCCAGACTTATCGGGCAGACGCAGGAAGCACATTGCCCCGCTGAAGACAAACCGGCCAGAACCTGCATTTGGGCCACCTACCGACAGGCCAGTCGTTGCAACCGATACAAACCGCACAACCATCACAACCGATGCAATCCTTACGAATACATTGACCGGACGCAGGCAAAACCCGATACTCGTTTTCGTGACGCCTTCAACTGAGATGCAATTTGACTCCGATGCCTTGCTGCATGTGCTGGAACTGGTCCGGCAGATGGCCGTGCCCTGCGACCTGCTGGAACTGCTTGATCAGGTCGGGACTGCAGGACGGACAGCCTTCAACGCGGATCGAGGCTCGGTTCTGCTTTACGATGAGAAAACGCGAGAGCTTTACTCCGTCGGCGGGCCGGTGGAAGTACGATTCAGCATCGAGACCGGCATCTCCGGCGAAGCAGCCCGAGAAAAGAAAATCGTTTATGTCCCAGACTGTCAGACCGATCCGCGCTTCAACAATGCCGTCGATCTCAAGACAGGCTACACCACCCGTGTGCTGCTGGCGGTGCCTTTGATCGGTCTTGAGGACAAATTGGTCGGCCTGCTCACCATGCTCAACCCGGCCAAGGGTCACTTTTCGGAAGCGGATCAGGAACTGGCTCACATCCTCGCCTCCCAGGCAGCGGTGGCGATCCAACGGGCTCGTTTACTTGATGAAAGACTCGTCAAACTCAAACTCGAGCGAGACATGGACCTGGCAAGACAAATCCAGATGGGGGTCATGCCCGAGCGACTGGCACAACCCGAGGGATACAAGTTGGCCAGCTTTGTTCGACCTGCTGATGCCACTGGAGGCGATATCTTTGATGTCGTGCCCGGCATCGCAGGCGATCCCAACCGCCTGCTCCTCCTGCTGGCTGATGCCACCGGCCACGGCGTCGGGCCTGCCATCTCCGTCACGCAAGTCCGGGCCATGGTACGCATGGGTGTCAGACTCGGAGGCGACCTGGCGCGACTGACCAACCACATCAACAGCCAACTCGTCACCGACCTGAGCAGCGAGAGATTCGTCACCGCATTCCTTGGCGACTTTGATCCCAGCCAACACCTGCTCAGGTACCACTCGCCGGGGCAAGCACCGCTTTTACATTACGTTGCCAGTCAAAAACAGGTCAGAATCTATGAAGCCACTTCTTTCCCGCTGGGCATCATGGAAGTGGAAGATCAGGAACCGGCTGTCGAAATTCGCTTCGAACCGGGCGACATGTTCATCCTCATGACCGATGGGTTTTTTGAGTATCAGAATGCGGAGGATGAATTGTTTGGCAGCGATCGCGTAGCCAGCATCATTGAACAATATGCAGAGGCTTCCCCTGACCGCATCATTCAAGCCGTGCTTTCGGAGATCGGCCGGTTTTCGGATCAACCCCAGGCTGACGATCTAACTGCATTGATCCTGAAACGTGAGGTGGCTGATGGGAGATGAGCAAATCGACACAGGGACCTGCCGGGCGTTTGTCGCAGTGCGATGCCGACCTGACCCCGCGACCACACGCCTGCTGAAAGATATCTCGCGTATGGCTGGCAATACCGCCAAGACCGTCAGCCCCGAGCAACTGCACATCACGTTGCGATTCCTGGGCGATGTGGACCCGTCTCAACTGCAAGCCATTGCAGATGCTTTGCAGGGATTGACTGACGAGATCAACCCATTTCAAGCTGGCTTCGGCGGACTTGGCCGCTTCCCTGAGCAGGGACCACTCAAAGTCATCTGGCTGGCGGTCACACCGGAAGATCACTGGCAAGCCTTGGCTGATGCCACGAAGCAGAAGTGCCTGCCATGGATACCTGCTGATGAGCAGGACAAACCCTTTCAACCGCATGTCACGTTAGCCCGGGTAAAGCGCAAGCCACCCCCTGCTTTGCTCAACTGGGTCAACCAGAGACAGGCCGTGGCCGACGAGGCAGCAGATTTTTCAGTCAATCAGGTTGAACTGCTGACCAGCGAATTAACCCCTGAAGGTGCAATTTATCAAACCAAAGCCTCAATCCCGCTCATAACGACAAATTGACCGCTAAAATGCGACAGCCCTGAATCACCTTGTCCTTGTTGAGGCCAGTCCATGTCGCCACATCTTTTTGTCCTCCGCACTGTTGTCTTCTGCCTGATCGCTGTCGTCTGCAGCTTGGGTATGCAAACCACCCACGCAGCTCCAACGAAAATTGCCGTGACAGGCCAGTTTCTTGATGTCAACGGCCACGATGAAATCCCGCGAGGCCTGTTCGGCGTGCATGCGATGTATGGCATCAACCCGCAGAAAATCGAGGAATGGGGAATCGAACTTGTCCGCCAAATTCACCACAACATTCCCGGCGGCCCAACCAATCCCGATCAAACCAAAAACCTTAAAGGCCTGTCCATGGTCATCGACTGCCAGGGCGACCGCTACCAACCGGCCTGGCCTCTGTATCGCAAGGATTACGCCCAGGTCATGTCCGACGCCGGGAAAAAACTGGGCGAGCGTACAGCCGCCAGTGAACAAATCAGTTACATCGAGTTTTGGAATGAGCCTTATCTGAACTGGGCTGACCGCAGCCGCATCAATTACGACCGAAAATTCTTCGACACGGACTCCGCGAAAGAAGGTGGCCCGGTCAAGGTCAAAGCAACTGGTGAAGTTGTCCCCCACTTTACCTGGCGCAAAGCACTGCTGGCCAAGGACAATAACGGCAACATATCTGAAAGGGATATCCCAGCAGGCAAGAAGCCGGGCGACACTTTCACCGTCACACGAAAAGGCAAGACCACCACTTACACGGTCGTCGAAGGCCTGGAAGTATATGACCCCACCCAGGTCGGCATGTATTCAGGCAAGGGCAATCTGCATCTCTATCTGGAGATGGCCAAGCCTTTCGCCGAAGCCTTTCGCAAGGCTGATCCGAACAAAGCCAAACTCATCGTCGGCTGGGATTTCCATTTTTACCAGATGCGGTGGGATGCTTTCCGTGTTCTTCACGCCCCCACCATCGACGCCCTGATCGACCACATCGACGGCATCAGCGAGCACCACTACGGCAGCGATCCGCTGGCCACCGCAGCCAGTTATGAAGTCGCCTTGGCCTACACCATGACCAAGCATGGCAAGTGGATTCACTGCTACAACACGGAGACGGGTGGCAAGCTCGATCCAGCCGTGCATGGCAAGGATAATCTCGACAAGCAAAGTCGAAGCCATCGTGCCGCGTCCGCTTATTCGTACGGCGTGCGCGACATCATGTACATGCTGTATCACTGTCCAGACAAAGCCATGAGCCGCACCACACACATGCCCGAGAATCCCGAGTGGGGTGCAGGTGGCGATGAGTTCTACTTCAAACTGCTCAAACCCGTGCGCGGCAAACTGATGTACATTGAAAACAATGACCCCAACGGTGTCTGGGCAGTGGCTTCGTATCAGGAAGAGAAGAATGAAATGGCTGTCGCGCTCTATAACGAAAGCAACAAGCCGCGCGCGATCAAACTTTCAATGATGCCACCGACAGGAAAGACATGGGGTGAAGGTCATGAAAAACGGCAGGTTAGTATCGATAAAGAAGACAAGAAACTGACGCTCGAAATAACCGCGACCAAGCCACAGTTAAAAGCAGGACAAACACAGGCTATCGCCTTGGATGACACCGTCGGCCCACGCGAAGCTGTGGTTTACACCTTCAAATTATTACCCACGCAGAATGCAAAAACGCAGAAGGCAGTCGTGCAAACCATCAATCGCACCCAATACTTTTCCAAGGATATCCTCCGCTATCTGGGCAAGCAGCAGACCTTACGAACATCAATTGATCTTGGAGACGATTACAAACCTGAAAAGGTCAAAACTGCGTACCTTAAGCTCGCGGTTCACGGTTTGGGCTGGCGTGAAGGCGTGGCTTCAATCAATGGCCAAAAGATTGATCTCCCCGCAGGCAGTCACATTCAACTCATCCCCATCAACCCCGATTGGCTGAAAAAGCAAAATGCGATCGTCATCGGTGCGACAGGCCCACAAGCCGACGGCTTTGGCATCAACATGACCAGCATCGTCATTGATGTTCCCGTGACTCCCGAAGCGGAATAAATGTCAGATCAGTTGGGCCGTGATCCTAATGTTCAGATTATGGTTTTTTACCACGCCAACATTGTTGATAGACGTGTCATCCATGAAGAGACAAGACCCTGGCGGTGCTTCCACTGCATCAAACGTGTGGCTGGATGCAGAGGATCCATGCGCTGACAGCTTCGCAGAATCGTCGCAGCACGTTTCATTTGGCCAGCGTTGATCAGGCAATCGTGAAGTGCCTGCAAGGCCGATAGATTTCTTGGCTCCGTCCGTACCGCCCGGCGCAGACTGGTGATAGCTGCGTCATATTCACGCAGCATCATATGAGCCCGGCCACGCCCCATGAGCGACTGAAACAACCCATGCTGATGGGCTGGCTCAAGATATTGGCGGATCAGCACACGATCAAAAAGTTTCAAGGCATGTCGCGGCAGTTTCAGATCAAGCAGCAGGTTCGCCAATATGAGCATCTGAGGCGAAGGCAAAGCCGCGTCGCGCATCGCCAATCGAGCCGCCCGTCGGCTGTCCTGCAAACGATCTTCCTGATAAGCCAGTTGTGCAACACGCAGCAGCACCTCAGCCTGGCCTCGATGTTGCCTGGCTGTCGCAGAAAGCACCTTGCCACATTGAGTGAATTGTTCACACTCCAGCAACATATCCACCAGGGCAAGCTGGGCATCCAGATGGTCCGGCTCAAGCTCCAGGGCATAATTCAAACGGGCGATGGCTGCATCATGATCCTTCAGCTCGAAGTCAAGCTTGGCCAGATCAATGAAAGCCTCCATATCACCCGGGTCAAGCCGAAGCTGATCGATGAATTGCTGACGAGCCAGTTTGACTCGGCCAAGGCGCCAATGAGCGTTGGCTAATTTCGCGCGCACATCCGTATGGGATGGATCAAGCCGAAGCGTCTGCTCCCAACACCAGATGGCTCGTGTGAGATCACCACGCATAGCCAGGCTTTCAGCCAAGTGGTCATAACAGGTCGGGCACTCATCCTTGAGTTGCCTGGCCATATAAAAAGCCTGCTCAGCCAGGTCGTGTTCACCAAGCAAAGTGTGCGAAGCAATGGCGTGGCAGTAACAGCTTTCATGTCGCGGGGCCTGATCGCGAGCGATCTCAAGCCAATGCAAGGCACGCTCGGGAACGACCAGCCTGTTATAGAGCGCTGCCAATCGAAGGATCACGTCAAGGTTGTTCTCTTCGATCTGCAGCAAAGATTCATAACAGTCCGCAGCCAACCGAAACTCACCGATCGCTTCCAGCGCGGTGGCTTTGTTGTGCAGCCAGTCCGACTGGTCGGGCTGAATTCGCAAGGCCGCGTCGATATCTTTCAAGGCCCCGGCGAAGTCACCTTGTTCGTACCGTTCAGCGGCACGTTCAGCAAACATTTCTGCATCCATCCATTCCTGCATGGCCGTCCTCGAAATGGAGTTCGTGACACACCAATTATCGGTCTGGCTCGGTCAAATGGTTGAATTCTCTTGTATTTGTATCTGAGTTTGGGGTCTATCATCGGGGCAAAACACTTGCGTCACGAGATGCATACTTACATAGGTGCGCAAGCAACTGAACGCATGATGATTCACTGAACAGCATTCTCTCCGGTGCATCAATGAGTTGATTTCAGGAATAGTATGATGACGTCATGCCAACGAAAGAAATGACCATCGATGACCTGCCCCTTCTTTATCGCACGGATGACATGTGGGGGCCACGCGTATTGCAGCGCCCGTTGGCGTTATTGAATGACCATGCTCATCTGGAGAAGAAGGCTGCCTCGAATGCGTTGGAGTTGCTTAATCGTTGGCCTGACCCTGTGCCTCCTGAGAACTGGGTTCAGACGATGACCGCCGTCGCACGCGATGAAGTCGAACACCTGGCTGTGGTCACTCGCCTGATCTCCCGCCGTGGTGGCAGACTCACGCGCACCCATCGGAATCCGTATGCCAAGGATTTGCGCGATCTGGTGCGCGCGGGGGCCGGGCCTGCGGAACTGATGGATCGCCTGATGATCAGCGCATTGATCGAAGCCCGTTCCTGCGAGCGCTTTGCCTGCCTGGGTCAGGCGTGTCAAGGCAAAGATGAAGAACTATCCAAGCTTTATCGAGGCTTGTGGGCCAGCGAGGCTGGGCATTATCGCGTGTTCCTGCAATTGGCTCGAGAGTTATTCGATCAACAGACTGTCGAGAAGCGCTGGCAGGAAATGCTACAGGCAGAAGCCCGAATCCTCAGTGACCAGCCAAGTTATCCGGGCATGCACAGTCGATAAATATCCGATTCTGGGGTCAACACCTCAGCAGTTATCGGCTGCCACTTCGAAACAAGTATTGATCTCATCCAGATGACCTAACCGTGGTCATGCTCTCACCCGATACCAACTTCGTACAAGGGGACAGCGTGGACTTTTTTCTGTCCCCACGGTTTGGTTTTCCAACAATTTGGAGAGACACCATGTTGAATCAAGTCAGAACGTTGCCACTCTTGTTATTTGTGTTAGCCCTGACCATGCTGCCTTATACAAACACAGCATGGGCAGATGATGACCTGTCATCCATCCGGTCTGAAGTGCAGAAGCTTCAGCAGCAGGTGCAGGAACAACAGCAGACGATCAATGAGCTGCGCAACCAGAAAAGCAAAGACTGGTCCAAAAGCCAGGAAGCGGAAGATGTCCGCCTGCTCGTTTCCGAAATGATGAAAGACGCGCAGACGCGCGTGGATGCGATTGATACCCGAATACTGGCTGGCCATGATGGCAGCTTTTATGTCCGCTCTGCCGATGGCAACTTCCTGCTGCGTGTCAAGGGCTTGCTGCAGATCCGCTACACGGCGAACTTACGGGATGATCCCGTCGCAGCCGGTGCAGACGATGGTGACAACTTCCGCTCCGGCTTCGGCCTGGCGCGCACCCGTTTTGCTTTCACCGGCCATGTCTTCGACCCAAGCTGGGAGTACATGCTTTGGGCTGGTTACAACCGTATGGGATCAGCAACGCTGCTGGATGCCTACATCCGCAAAAGCATTGGCGACACCGGCCTGTCCATCACCGTCGGTCAATTCAAGACCCCTTTCCTCAAGGAATACCTGGTCTCTGAAACTGCCCTTCAATTCGTAGATCGCTCGCTGGTCTCAGGCAGCATGTCCGACACCTACACGCAGGGCATCATGCTGACCTACACCACCAGCCATGTCCGTTTGTTCGCTTCGATTAACGATGGCAAGAGCTCACTCAATAGCGACTGGGATGTTGCAGATACTGACCTGGGCGCTACTGCCCGTATCGAATTCCGCCTCTTTGGTGGCGACTGGAAGCAATACGCTGTACATGAATCCTTCCGAGGCAGCGACAAGATGCTGGTCATCGGTGCGGCAGCCCATTACCAACTCGACGAGTCAGGCTTTGCCTCAGATGAGATCAATGAACTGCACTGGACGGTGGATGGCACTCTGCATCTGGGTGGGGCCAACATCTTCCTGGCTCTGGTTGGCGAAACGATGGATGGCAACAGCACATCCAATCGCCAGCAACTTGGTGCGGTGGCTCAGTCAGGCTATTTCGTAACCGAGCAACTTGAACTGATCGGCCGATTTGAATGGGGTGAGTCTGACGTTGCTGGTGAACACGATCTGATGATCGTGACTCTGGGTACCAACTACTTCATCAAAGGCCATAAGTTGAAAATTTCTGCGGATATCGGTTATGCGATCAATCCCGTCAGCGCGACATGGAGCAGTGGTGATCTGGGTTGGCGCACGGATGCCCCCGGGCAGGACGGCCAAATCGTCGGTCGTTTACAGATTCACTTGCTTTATTAATCAGAGTTCAATGCGCTTCGCGCATCACATAAACCTTATCAACCCACGCAAAGAGCGGCCCGCATTTCGCGAGCCGCTTTTTTTAGAGCAGGATGAATCCAATTGTCGCGTCTTGGGTGCCACGCCTTGACGACACACGAGCTTGCGAGAGTGGCGCAAGGTGTTTGGATGACATCGCTTTTGGGCTTTCCTTCCCACAACACAGTTTGCCTCGCGGACTCGGTCAAACTGTGGCATCCTGCTATGAATGACTTGGGCATGCTCTAATCAGTAGCAGCGTCTTGACTGACCGGCCTAGCCGCTTCATTAAGTAATATCCGCCATGTCGGGAAGCGTTTGGCTTTGTTTTCGGACAGATGCAAGACCACTTTAATCAGTTCCGGGTCAAAGTAGCTGGCTTTCTCCATCAATTCCAAAGCCTGCTTCGGTTCATATGCCTTGCCCGGCTGGTATTTCTCAAGACCCGCTTCCGCCCGCTTCTTATCCAAGTCAACCTGGCTGTTTGTCCATTCTTTACGTGTTTTCTCACCCAAGGCATATGGCACAACATAATCGACCGACTTCTTGATCGAACCACCCTCTTCATTCTCCCACGCGTAAAGGTCTCGGCCATGCTCTGCAAGCATGATGGCTAAATCAATGGGTTCCTTCAGTGAACTGCCGTGGTACGTCAGAGTATCGCGCCTTTTCAGGTCTCGGCTTGTGCCATCCGCATAAAGACTTTCGCTGACAAATCGCTTGACCCCCTGACGGGCTTCTTCAATCCACTTTTCCTCTTGAAGAATCAGACCAGCCTGGCCAAGAATGCGTAATGACTTGCCATAACGGTTGGTGAAGTGATCGGATTTCTGCACGGCCTTGAGATGGGCTTGACCCATCTTTCGCACCCAGGCGTCAACCTGCTTCTGCTGCTCCGGGTCCATCTGGTCACGCAACACAAGGTATGCACAGAGCAGCGGGAAGAACTTGTTCTCGTTCACATCATTGCCTGTGACTTTGTACGTCGAACTCCACGCAAGGATGTAAGTCTGCAATGTGCTGGCTGCTTTGTCATCGCCTGTGATCAACCAATAGTTGAGCAAATGCGCCACATCTGCCATATCTGAAAGCTTTTTCACACAGGCAATGCGTTTGGGATCCGTATTGACCAAACCTGCATAATGAATGACTTCCACCGGCTGTGGCTTCTTATCAAGCAAAGTCGTGGCTTCCTGCTTGATCTTCTCTGCAAGTACAGCAGCTTCCTGATCTTCTTTGACCAATTGGCGAAGCACTTCACGCTGCTGCTGATTGAGTGGCAACGTGGTGGGTATCTCAAATTCACCCGGTTCGTTCTTGGCCTGTAGATTCGCGGGTAATGCCAACAGCAGGAAAATGAGTAAAAGAGGAAGGAAAATATTCGACATACCCAGATCCATACCAATCCTCACGTTATTAGGGTTTCACTGGCAACAGCCCCATGGTAAGTGAATACTTAGAACGGAGCCGGCCTGTCATTGCTGGGGCGATAGACCCGAATCTGGTCTGACCCGGCTCGTGAAGCACCGCGGCCATGCAGACGCCGGCGACGACGCGGACGATCCGGCGTCTTCACCTGCTGCTGCTTGGCGGTCGGTTTGTGTTTCTTGTCGCCAGCTGCCACCGCCAGACGGAAACCATCCAGCTTGTGGTGATTCAACGTGGCGATCGCCAACTCGCCAGCATCGCTGCTTTCCATGAAGACAAAGGCAAAGCCACGGCGTTTGCCGGTCTGCTTGTCTTCCGCAAGCGCCACATCATCCACCTTGCCAAACTTCTCGAAGAGGGTGCGCAGCCGTTCTGCTGAGGTTGTCTTGTTAATGTTTCCGACGAAAATTTTGAACTTCGCCATCGTTCCTTCTCGACGTTATCCCCGAAACTGTCAAATTTGAATCTGTGAGTACCGTTTCCCACGGGTACCTTATATTAGGCCAACTGCGGCTTTATCGCAATCCTGCAACATGTTTTATCAGGGCAAACGCATTTGGCTTGTAGGATGGGTTAGGCGAGTCTTCGAGCCGTAACCCATCACCGGCGCATGCTTGGTCAAAGGCCTCATTGATGGGTTACGCTCCGCCAAGTGGCTCCGCTAACCCATCCTACCTCCGATGCTCAGCGCGATCTGCGATCCTGAGTTCCCTACATGCGTTCGCCCTGCATGTTTTATCGGCTGCCCAGCCCAGATTTCCTTGGGGTGAATTTCTCAGTTTGCCGGAAGATGGGGGTAAAGTACCCAGCCTTGCCGTCCGAAATAACCTCTGGAAACTGCTTCAGTAAAGAATTATGCAGTTGGGGATATTTGAATGAATGCACAAGGCACCTCCGCAAAGGGGGCATTAGTATCGACTTGCGCGTTCGGCCTGACCACACCATCAGCCGAATCGGGGGCGGCTTATCCGCTCGACGCTCTGACAGGACTGGTTGGCAAACCCGCCATCCTCAATGCCATCAATCGCTTAAATCATCATGATTCCGGTTCCAGCCAGAACACTTGGGCCATGCTGGTTGCGTTCGACCTGGACCATTTCAAAATGGTCAACGACTGTCGAGGCCACCAGACCGGCGACGCCTTGCTCGCCTGGTATGGCAGGCAACTTCGTCAACTCGAAACAAGATGCATCTGCAACCTGGAACAGGCCGTCAGCGTGCTCCCAGCCAGGGCTGGTGGAGATGAATTCCTGATCCTGATCGCAGGTGAAGCGGAAAAGCCGACGCCGACCAAAGTGGCGGAACTATGCTATAAGCACTTGACCGAGTCTCAGACCATCCGTGGCATCAGCCTCAGTGAAACCATCAGCCTCGGTCTGACCGAATTGGAAGCCAACTGCTGCTCTGAGGAACTGCTGCAACGCGCCGACGCTGCACTTTATGACGTCAAGGCACGGGGCAGGAACGGCTGGTACGTTTACAGCAATGAACTGCATGCGCGTTATGTCGAAAACCGCCAATTGCAGAAGGACCTGCTCTCTGAGTTTGATCACGAAAGCATTGAGATATGGTTTCAGCCACAGATTTCACTCAGCGACTCCACGTTGCATGGCTACGAAGCCTTGATGCGTTGGCGGCATCCGCGACTTGGCTTACTTGAAGCTGATCGCTTTCTCGATGCAGCCGTCTGCACAAGCAAGATCGTTGAAATTGACCAGTGGGTGGTCGAAAAATCAATGGCACTGTTTCGCCAATACCTGGGCAAACGGGCTACACAGCTCAACTTGGGCATCAATATCAGTGGGGTCTGGCTTCTTCATTGCGATGTGAAACGGCTACTTGATCTCTGCGAAAACTACGAGATCGCGCCTGCCCAAATTTCGCTGGAAATCTCTGAAGCAGTGCTCGCGGATACCCGCCATGACTACCGTGAGATATTGTTCACACTTTCCAACGCCGGTTTCAATTTGGCGATGGATAAATTTGGCTTTGGCGCTTCTTCGCTGAAGCACTTGGTTGATGTGCCGATCCACTCGGTGAAGATCGATCAGGAACTGGTGGGCAATTCACCCAAACATCGGCCCCTGGCTGCCATCCTGCAAGCCACGATCACCGCAGCCCACAACTTGGGCTTGAAGGTTTATATCAACGAATTGGAGAAGCCTTGCGAGATTGCCCAGGTTCAGGCCATGGATGCCGACTTCGGGCAGGGGTATGCCATCGCATCACCCGCACCCGCATCGTCTTTACAAGCAAATCAAAACACGTCACCGTTTGAGCCTCACGAGGTGGCGAACACGCTCCAAGCCGATTCTGCTCTCGCAGCATTGAGGGGAGATGCTGCCTGACAAAGTCGGCGACCATTCACGCACACACCCTTTTCATTTCTTCGCACACGCTTCATGCCAACGAAAACGCCCCGCAATCCGCGAGGCGTTTTCTCTTTCAAGTTGTCTTTGTCCGGTCGCCTGATGTGACATCAGGCATGGGTCGATCTTAGCGACGACCACCGCCACCGCCACGGTATCCACCGCCGCCACCACCACCGCGATGACCACCACCGCCACCGCCACCGCCGCCACCACCTTCGCGTGGACGAGCTTCGTTGACCTTCAATGTGCGGTCTTCGAATTCGGTGTTGTTGGTTTTCTCGATGGCTTCACGAGCTTCGTCGTCGTTCGGCATGGTCACAAAACCGAAGCCACGGGATCGGCCGGTTTCACGGTCATTGAGAATGACCACCTCATCGACCTGACCAAAGTTGCTGAAGAGCGCTTCGAGCGCATCTTCCTGCGTACGATAGTTCAGGTTACCCACATAGATTTTCATAGCGATAGCACTCCGAGAGGGTGAGCCGGCTTAGCCTTGTTTTCCAGCCGCATTGCTGCACCACAGGTCCACGATACGCCTGCCACGCGGCAGACTTCCTTGCTTCATTCCGAGTCAGACACTGTGACAAACAATGCAGACCGGGCGCCCAAGCCGCCCACTCGATGGCTGAAACTCCATCGTCCCGAACGAGCCTTTTCCATTTTAACCTGCTCAGGCCTGAAACTGCAACATTATTTGTGATTATTCTCGGCGAGTTAAGGTTTTTCCATAATCATACCTATTACTCATTTTTTAATTGCTTGCCGATATCGTTTTGAGGAAGCGGATAGTTTTTTCACCACAAAGCGACTTAGGCAAAGAGATTGAAACTTAGAGCAGGATGAGTCCAATCGTAGCGTCTTGGGGCCATACCTTGACGACACTCGAACAAGTCCTGAGCGCAGTCATATGGCGTCGCGACAAAGGCGCGTAATCATTTTAATTGACAAGGCCAGTGATTGACGGTCAATCTACTTTCATACCGCCAGCAAACCGGACACATAATTGAGAGGGGTGAAGACCAGAAAAGGGAAGACTAAACCCAGGCCATAGGTTATCTCCGCCAGGATGGTCATGATAATCTGCACGATGACACTTCCACCTTCTTCATTGTCCATATTCTCGGCGGTTCCTTCGTCATCAATCTGCGAGACAATGAATGCATAAATGTATGGAACAGTCGCAAAAGCCCCGGTCAGAATAATGACCCAGTTCGGACCAACGTTTCCATTGGCCATGGTCTGGTTCACGGCTCCAGCCACGATCAATGCCTGAAGAATAATGGTCAAGGCAAAGAAAAGGACTGCCCAGAATGGCGACAAGCCTGATTCTGAAGCATCATCCAACGCCTCTTCATCCACATTCCCCTCTTCATCCGCTAAGGCCAATGCCTGACCGAATACATAGCAAAAGGCTAAGCCGAAAAACAAACCTACTGCAAGGAGTGGATATACAATTTGAAATAAACCTAATTTGAAGATGAACACGCCCAATGTACTGTTCCCTTAATCACAGAATAGCAATTGGAAACAAATTCATCGACTCCCCTTCACTGATTCAATCCCCCACTTCACCGGGCACGTCTTCCTTTTCAGGTTCAGGTTTGGGTTGGGCATCCGGCTCTTTGTCCTTGTCACCCTCAGCCGGTATAGCATTGTCATTCGGCTGGTCAGGCTTATTGTTGTTGCCCGGGCCTGAGTTATTCCCCGCTTCCTTCATCTCCTCAGCCGACTTCAGCGTCATCTGCACCAGGCGTTTTTTGCCATCGGTCTCAACCAGTACTGCGATGTTGTCCCCCGAATGGAATCGGCCAGCGACTTGGCGCAGTTGCATCATGTCCTTGATTTCCTGCCCATTGATCTGCAAAATCTTGTCATCCTTCTTCAGACCTGCCTCGGCTGCAGCAGACTTGGGTACCACCTGAATCACCTTAATCGCGCCTTTGCCATCTGGTGATGTACGAATGCCCATGATGCCGGGCACGATCACTTCACCCTTCTTCATGCGTTCGACAATGTCTTTGATTTCCGCAACGGGGATGGCAAAGCCGATGCCTGAGTCGTACCACTCGACACCCGCCGCGACGCCCGGCTGCCGCGGTGAAAGAGGCACACAGATGCCGATGAGGTTGCCATCAATGTCAATCAAAGGCCCGCCATAGTTCGCCGGGCTGATGTTGGCGTCAGTCTGGATGGCTTTACCGAACACGCGATTGGTCGCGGAGATGATGCCTGACGAGATAGCTGGCTCGTCCCCGCCGTAGCCCACGCCTACGGAGATGGCCCATTGGCCGACGCGGAGTTTGCCGGGATCGACAAACTCGGCTGGTTTCAGTTCGCGGTTGGTCTTGATCTTGAGCACGCAGAGCTTGCGTGTTTCATCGCGCCCGAGCAATTCCGCGACGTACTGCGAGTCGTCGGGGAGGGTGACGATGATGTGTGAGGGTTTTTTGAAGAAGTTGTAGGTGCTGGTGAGGATGTAGCCATCCTTAGAGATAAGGACGCCGGTGGTTGGTCCTTCGCCCGGTTTGCTGATGCCAGCGACTTGTTGTTTTTTGCGTTGGCCGGGCTGTTTCAGAGCGGAGGAGGACTTGATGATCCCGCCATAGGTTTCGATCGTGACCAAGGTTTCCTGCGCCTTGGAGGCTGCATCGCGGAAAGCTGCTGGCGTGAGGTAATGTCCGAGTTGGACTTCCTGCAGTTTCTTTAAGCGTTCGCCAGCCGCGTCATCTTCAGCCTGCAACGGCGAGGAGAAAAACATCAGTGACAGCAGTATGAAAGCGATGAAATATAGGGGCGCGAATTGATTAAAGATTACGCGGAAATTATTCATCTTCTTCCTCCTTGTCCGGAGTGATATTCACCACAAGAATTTCATCCTTGCGTTTGATGACAAAAGGCACTTCACTGCCGGGGACGAGCTTGGCCAAGGCATCTTCATAATCGCGGATGTCGTAGATCACATAATCGCCGATGGCGAGGATCAGGTCGTCTCGCTTCAGGCCAGCCTTATCCGCAGGAGAGCGTCGGCGGACGCGGTCGATATACGCCTGGGCACGATCACCTGCGAGATCAAACAGGCGGATGCCGACTGTCGCCTTGCCGGCGACTTCGGTCGGGTTGATCGGTTCTTCAAGCAACTCATCGTCCAGGAACTTGCGGAGGATGTCAGAAGGGATGGCATAATTGATGCGCGTGTTGGTGCTCGAGCTTTCAACCACTTTGCCGACCATGCCTGCCAATTTGCCATCGACGGTGACGAGGGCGCCGCCGGGCGCGCCGGGGTTGCTGGTGATGGCATCAATCAGCAGGATGTCGGCTCCGATGTCCTGCTCCTGGGCCTTCTTCTTGGTATCCACATCAGCCCGCATGGAAACCACGCCGAGGTTGGCAGACAAAGGCTCCTGATTCGTCGCAACTTTGTAAGGGTTTCCGATGGCCAGCACCCAATCGCCTCGCTTGGCGATGTCTTCCTCGCTGGACACGTCGAAGTAATCGGTCGTGCGAATGGGGACGCCTTCGTTGTCGGACTTGAGCTTGAGCAGGACGGTCTGGATGCGCTCGCTGCGTCGAAGGATCTCAGCCTCATACTCCCGGCCATCGGGCAGGACGACACGGGTGGGCTTCTCGCCTGAGACATACAGGCCGAACGCAGTGAGGATCAGGCCATCGTCAGAGACGATGATGCCTGTCGCGTAGCCATGCTCAAGCGCGATACCTGCCCCGTAGATTTTCACGCAACGGCGTTGGGCGTAGTCGATGGCTTTGCCAAAGATGTTGGGATTGACCAAAGGCTTATCGTCAGATGCTTTGATTGCTGTGAGAGCAGGTTGATCGGCCTCGTCAGGCTCATCCTGATCAACGGCTTCTTCAACGCCAGCAGGTGCTTCTTGCTGTGGAGCGGGTTGGTCAAGCTTGACTTCTATCTCAGCGTTGTTCTGGAGAATTGAAGCCTTGGCTTGGTCTTTGCCAGCTCGTGCGTTTTCTGCATCAGCAGGCATGAGAAAAGTCAACCCAGCGATAACGGCGAGCAGACAAGTCAATATTTTGCGATGCGAACATGGACTCATGGCTGCACCTCCTCGGCCTTGGCATTCTCTTCGACTTTGCTGTTCACGTTGACATCGCCGATCTCATATCGCGCGACTTCAGCCTCATCAATACCTCGCACGATCTTGCGCAGATGTGGCACCATGATGCCCTTCACTTCGCGGTAATCACTGAAGATGGCCGCGGCTTTGTCATCCATCGCACCCACGGCAAGATTGTCGCCTTCTTCATAAGGCATGACTTTGACCAGTCGTTGTTCGAGTTGGCAGCCATCCTCTGCAAGCAGGCTCATCCAAAGAATAAAACGCTGGCCAGCCTGATCTTCCACCAGCACGCGGAAACAGCGTTTGCCGTCGGCCAGGTCACCACCCAGCAGTTGAATACTCTTGTAAGACTTGATGTCATGAGCATAGGTCTGCCATGCGCTGGCTAAGGCATCATCGACTGCTTTGAAGTTTTTCAGAGTGGATGATTCGTCCTCAGCAATACGTATGACTTTGTTATCCGGGCTGATGGCAATCGCAATTGAACCTGTCTTCTGCCTGTCGATGAACAGATGCTCGCGTAGTGACAGATTGCTGGCCTTGCCCCGCCAGTTGACGAAGTCCTGCATGATCATCTTGCCATGCTTCTGCGCCATTTTGGGATCGCGGATCGCACCTTCCTCGGCGTTGACTTTGTCCTGCTGCTGGATGAGTTGCTTTTTGCCATCGTTGGGCTGTTGCTTGGGGGCTTCGCGCGTGGTTTTGACAGGTCTTGGCTTGTAAGGCCATTCCGTCAATCGCACGGTCGCCTGGTGCACCTTGTCGCCTCGCCGCCAGACCACGGTCACTGGCCAATTGGCGGGAAAGGTGCTGATGACGTTCTTGTACTGGTTAGCGCTTTTGATTTTCTGGCCAGCGAAGGACACCAGCACATCGCCGGGTTTCAGGCCAGCTTCACCGATGGGGGCATCGAGATTGACAGACTGGCAGATGACGATGCCTTCGGTCGTATCTTTGAAGACCGCTTCGAGCGTGCCGTGGAAAGTCGTGCGCGTTGCCATGAGATCGGGGATGAAGTTTTTGACCTGTTCCATGCTGATGGCATAACCGACGCCGACGTTCACCCGACCGCGTTCTTCAAACGAGCCACGCCCGTTGATGCCGACCACTTCACCCAGCATGTTGAAGAGTGGGCCTCCCGAGTTGCCGGGATTGATGGAGGAATCGAACTGGATACAGTTGCCGTATTCCAGCAGGTTGCCGTTAGGCCCGGTGCCGGGCTGGTAGCGATTGACACCACTGACAATCCCCAGCGTGACGGTCGGTTTTTCATCCTCGGTCAGGGTAAAGGGGTTGCCCATGGCCATGACCCAATCGCCGATGCGCACATAGTCGGAGTTGCCGAATTTAGAGTAAGGGAAGGCCTTCTTGCCTTTGAGTTTGATCATGGCGATGTCGCCGCCAGGGTCGATGCCGACCAGTTCCCAGTCGTAGAGTTTGCCATCCGCCAGGCCGGCCTTGCCGTTCTTCCCTGCGGCGCGGACGACGTGGAAGTTGGTCAAGGCGTAGCCGCGCGGGTCGAAGATCACGCCTGAGCCACCGCCCTGCCGGTCGTTGCCATAGATCGCGACGACGGAGCCAATGACTTTGTTGATCGCGTCGATCCGGGCTTGTTCGGCTTCATGCACCAATGCTTTCTGCTCTGCGGTCAACTCCGCATTGGCTGGGCCTATCAAACCAAACAAAGCCAGGCTGAAAAGCATGGCTGCGAGACAACACTGGGCAGGTTTCAACATCATCTGCATCAATGAACCTTTCAAAGACATCGCCTCAGCAAGGTGTGGGTTTACTCGGGCTTGAGCAATCGGGCGTCGGCCCAGTCGGCATGGTCACTGATTGACAACTCCTTGCCGAAGTCAACGATCAGAGACAGTTCGCTCACACCTTCGACTGGCACCACGAGGGTGACCGGATCGTCTGTGCCACTCATTTCCAGTTTCTTGAGCTCTTTGCCATCACCCATGACGATGAAGACGCAATGCCCTTTGCCATACGTCGAATCATCGATGCCAACGGTGGCAGAGAAAAATTCGTAGTCATCCTTGAGGGTGTAGGTCAATTTACTGCGTGACTTCATGCCGATGCCGGTTTCATAGACCCGGCCATCGAGAGTCAAAGGCTTGCCCATGACTGAGCGATTCCGCTGCCATGGACGTGGCCGATCCAACCCGCTGTCCTGCTCGTAGGCTGTCGGCTCCAGCTTGCTCAGGTACACCACGCGGTCGCTCTTGACCGTGATGGATGTGACTGCATCCAAAGGCAGCTTCACTTTGATGTTCTCAACCAAAGTCACTGACAGATGATCTCCTGAGAGTGCAATGTCGCTTCCCTGCACGATGGCATTGTCTGCCAGACGGATTGCAAAGGTGGAATCGGCGATTTTGCGTCCGGGATGGCCGAATGTTGCAGCATAGATGCGGTTGCGTTTGATCTGACGGGTTTCGCCGGCAAAGTCGAACGACATCTCATCGCGACTGAGGGATTTGATCAAACCTTCGATGGCCAGCAGTTGCCCATCCTTTTCAACAAACAGGCGATCCTGCTCTTCCTCAGTATCAGACAGGCTGTTCATAAATTGCTGGTCAGGATTGGCTGGGCCAAGATCCACCATCACGAACCCGGCCACCGCGCTGACGGGCAGCTTCATCTCCTGTCCCATGTAGGTGCAAGTGAAGCTTTCCCCATCAGTACGTGCCTTATCAACGCGGAATTTTGAGCCATTCATCAGGTAAGCTGTTGCTTCGCCCATGGCCTGACGGGGCTTGATCTCGGACCGAATGATCTGGCGGATGGATTGCAGGTCGAACGTCATGGACTGTTTGTCTTCACCATCGAATTGGAAAGTCACCTTGCCATCGTTGATGGCCATGAGCTTGCCCGTATGTTCCTTACCACTGAGCAGGACAATGCGATCGGTTGTTTCTGCCTTGGCGATGGATATCGCTGGGCCACAACAGAGGAACAGCACAACTACCGCCACCAGCCAACGCACGTGATGTCGCGATTGGCTGATCTTCGGATGAGTGAAAGCGGAACGCTCAAAGTCACTTCTTCGCATAGGCATATCGCTCGCGGTCTCCGCCTGATTAACGTAAATACTCAGTCGGCATTCCAGTCAGTCTTGTTCTTGTCAGTGCCGCCTTCTTCAGGGTTCGCAATGGACTCAGAGTAACCCTTGACCAGTTCCTGGTAACGCTCGGGGAATCGTTCCTTGAGTGCGGCGAGTACTTTCTCGCGTTCGCGCTGGTTCAAGTCGCCCCAGGATTCGCCCTTCTCGGGTGGTTTCTTCTTCAGTTCGCCATACTTGCCTTGGCCTTCGGGAGCCTGAGAGACTGAAGCGGGGCTGGTCGGGTCACCGGCAGCTTGGCCGCCCTGTCCCTGCTTGTTGCCGCCCCCGCCACCGCCACCGCCGCCCCCGCCACCGCCACCGCCGCCTTTCTCTTTTTCTTCAGCTTCTTCGATCAGCTTGTCCAGCATCTTCACAATGGTCTTATGCTGCTTCTGGGTCGGATCGCCTGAATCTTTCAAAGCCAACTTGCGGCCGGCGTATTCCATGCGCTGTTGCACGTCAGCCAGGCTTCCCTCAGGTGTGTAGATCAGGTCGGTCACGATGTAGTACGCACCCTCCACCATCCGCTCAGGGGCCTGCGGATAGTTTTTCATGAAGGTATTAAGCGTGTCGATCGCATATTCGCGTTGAAGCAGTTCCGCCTGGGCGACACCTTTCAGGAACAAGGCTTCCCCGCCATAGCACACATACTTGTGCATGTCATTGCCCGCCAGAGTCAGCGGATCCACCACCTCCAAAGCCTGCTCAAAGTTCTGCTGATTCACATACGCCCGGGCCAGCAGGAAGCGAGCGTTGGCAGCCACGTAAGGGTCGTTATGATCCAGCAGTTCCTTCAGCGATTTCTCGGCCTTGTCGTATTTCTCATCAAAAAGATCATCGAGGACATCGCCCAGCTTAGGCTCGACTTCAGCCAAGGCATCCATCATCGCGTCGAGTCGGCTTTCGGGGTCTTCGATGTCTTCCTTGAGAATGCTGACCGCTTCCTTGCGCTGCTTCTCGGTGATCGTCTGCAACGATTCCACGTGCTTGAGAAATGCATCAGGAATCACCGTCGGATCGGAGAAGGCCAACTCTGCCTGAGGCGGGATGATCTTCTTCGGCTTGGGGGTGTCCTGCATTTTCTCGATCAGCTTTTTCATGCCCTCGGGCAGTTGGGCTGGCTCATCCTGAGGCGCTTCTGCGTTCAGCAGGCTGGCGCTGAATGTCAGGCTGGTGCCTAAAGCCAGGGCTGCCAGGCAATGTTTCATGGTTCGCGGATTCCAATGCATGATTCATCCTTTCAGTCTACCGGCCGGGCGAGTAGGGATCACCCGACCATTCGACGTGAATTATCTTACCACTCTGAGCGTTCGACCATTTCCTGAGCCATCTCTGACACGTCTGCCTGCATCTTGGCGATGCGGTCGAGTTGTTTCCTGGCAAAGTCCGTCATTTGGGCCGGTTTGCCCTTATCAAACGCGATGGTTCGACGATTGACCCGCACCTGCTGGCTCTTGAGCAGCTTCAACTCGGCAGAATTGGGGAACAGGGGTGGCTTCTTTTCCTGCTGAGGACTTTGCTCACTTTGCTGTGGTGGTTGCTGCTGCTGTTCCTGCTGTTCCTGTGCCTTCTGAAGCGCTTCGATCAGTTCTTCGAGCGTCATCACGATTTCTTCCTGCAGGAATTGCGTGTCCTGGCCGGTGTTCTGGCGAATGAACTCGCCAGTGTCCGGGTCGCGCCTTTCGAGCATTTCTGCCGCCGTAAACATGTCTTCACGAAGCGTGGAGACGATCCGCGGGAAGATCACGGTGGAGCCTTCCTCTTCGATGATCTCCAAAGCACGCTGACACATGGTGGCGATGGCACGCTGGTCGTTGGCCAGGCCGATGACGGAATTGTCTTCGCGACGCGTCCACATCTTCTTGTCCGTCCGGTCAATGCCATCCAACAGCGTGGTCTGGCGATTGATCTTGATCTGATAAGACAGCATCTGGCGGAAGCGTGATTCGAGATTGGCCAGCAGTTCATCTTTCATTTCATCACGAAGCTGAGCCAGTTTCTTTTCGATTTCTTCCTGAGCCTTCTTCAGGCTGTCGATGGCTTCTTTCTGATCTTTGGTCGCGTCCCCGGGCTTGTCACCATCAAGTTTCTGCTGGGCCTGCTGCATCTTCTGCTGCGCCTGCTGGACATTCTGCTGGCCTGGCTGCTGTTCGCCCTGTTGGCCTTGCTGACCTGGCTGTCCTTGTTCGCCTTGCTGACCACTGCCTTGACTGCCACCACTCTGGCTGGCTTCTTCCATCTGCTTGTCAAGGTTGCCAGCTTCATCGCCAAGGTCGCCTTGTTTCTTGGCCAGTTTCTCGTTGTGATCATCAGGCAGGCTGGCGATGCGGTCGCGCTCTTTCTTCAACTGTTCGACAGCATCTTCCAGTTCACGCAAAGCCACTTTTCCTTGTTCAGAAGCATCACGGGCTTTGCCCTTGGTCAAGTCTTCTTCAGCTTTCTTCTGGGCTTCGATGGCCTTCTTCAACTGAGGTTCACCCGGCTGCGGTGGGCCTTGCTGCTGATCCTGCTGGCCGCCTTGCTGACCGCCTTGTTGACCACCTTGCTGTCCACCTTGTTGGCCGCCTTGCTGACCGCCTTGTTGGCCGCCTTGTTGGCCGCCCTGCTGTCCACCTGGCTGGCCGCCTTGTTGACCACCTTGTTGACCGCCCTGCTGTCCACCTTGTTGACCACCTTGCTGACCGCCTTGTTGACCACCTTGCTGACCGCCCTGTTGGCCGCCTTGTTGGCCGCCCTGCTGTCCACCTTGTTGGCCGCCTTGCTGGCCACCTTGTTGACCGCCTTGTTGGCCGCCCTGTTGGCCGCCTTGTTGGCCGCCTTGTTGGCCGCCTTGCTGGCCACCTTGTTGACCGCCTTGTTGGCCGCCTTGTTGGCCGTTCTGGTCGCCGTCCCGCTGGCCAGAAATTTCCTTGGCCAGTTTCTCGGTATCCATGCGGCCTTCGCGTTGAGCGTCTGAAGCTTTGCCCATCGCCTGGTAGCCTTCGGTTCGGCTGTCATCAATTTGCTTGTTCACATCACGCTGCTTCTGAGCCAAGCGCTCTGCTTCCTTGATCGCCGCATCCAGGTCAGCCAGGGCCTTATCCTTGTCAGACAGCTTGCCTGCTTCGCGCAGTTCAGCCTGCTGCTTGTCGATCAATTCCTGAAGTTCCTGCTGCCATTTCTTCAGTTGGCGGATGCGCTCAAGCTTGGCATCGAGTTCATCGGTCTGGCGCACCAGCACATCAATCAACTCGCGCAGTTCCGTGAGGATGACTTCCTGCTGCTTTTCGACTTCATCCAGCTTGCGCTGACGCAGCAGTTCATTGACCTTGGCCATCTTGCCTCGGATGTCATACTCGCGGGCACGGTCGTAAGCCCGTTGCAGACGTGCGGCCTGCTCGGGGTTACTTTCCTTCATGGATTCAGCCAACTCGGCCATGGTCGCTTCCAACTTGGCCAACGACTGCTCAATGCGCTGCTGTTGCACGACGATGGCTTCCGTCTGCTTGCCGATGCCTTCCGTCTGTGCGGAAGCATGGAAACTGACCAGCGCGATCACTGCCAGCATGAGTCCGAAAATTGCCATGGTTCTGTTCATCATCAAGCCCTCATTTTCAGTTCGGCTACGTTTCCTAGTCACTCAGCCCGGTTGTCACGACCCCGGCCACACAGGTAAGACGCTGCCAACAAGCCGGGGCGCTCAATTGCCTGTCTTTGCTTGTGTAACAACCTTTCGCGGTGCCAAATCAATCAAAAATGTCCTTGAGCACGCTGTCTTTATAGTCCTGGATGGCTTTTCTCGTCCGTTCGTTCAGTTCTTCCTGCGTCTTGGCCGTGGCGGAAATCAACCGCACGATGGCCTCCAGTTCCGCTCGCTTGGCCATGAGTTCCAACACGCCAGCCATCTTCTGAAGGATGAAGTTCTGCTGGGCGGAGGTGTCGTTAAAGACCTGCATCCGATCATCGAAAGACAAGTTGGTGGTCTGGGCATATTCGATCATGTTGGCGGCTTTGGGAATCGAGCCAGTAAATTCTTCGGTGCCTTCAGAGAGAATCAGCAGAGGCCCGATGATGCCCTTGGACAACCGGTCGCGGTCGCCCAACTCATCAGGCAAGTCGTTGTTGACCATTTCACGCAGGATCAACTCCAACTGATTGGCAATTGACTTGCACCGACCCGCAGCCAACCTCTGCAACTTCTCCGTGTTTTTAAGCTGCGACTTGTCATCAGCGGGGAGCGGCTGTTTATTCACTGCCTGATAAGTCGCACGGATGGAGGCGACGGTCGTCTCCAACCGAGCCTGGTCTGCGTAAAGCCTTTCCAGTTCTCGGCGTTGCTCGCCTTCTCTGCGCGACAGTTCTTCCTGCAACACTTCAACGCTCACAATACGCAGGTAGAAGTCGCTGGACTTACCCTCGTTCGGTCCGTTGATGTCGTCATTGTCCAAGGCATAAATATGGAACTGAACGGAATCATTTTCCTTCAGGTTCAGTGCACTGAGTTCAAGCACGTACTCAAGTGTGACTTCCTTTTTGCCTTCCAGTCTGGTCGCTGATGCGATGGTCACCGGCACATAGGCTGGGCCTTCAGGTACGACAGGCTCAACAGCAGGCACCGGTTCCGGTTCGACATCTTCCATGGCCGGCCCTTCTTCCATCACAGGCCCGTCTTCCATTTCGCGGCCGGCATCCAGCAAGCCAGCCGGTAACGATTGAGCAACGATCCACTGATCGCCCTGCCTGCGTAATGTCAGTTCGCCCTGCTCCTGATCGTCGGCAGTGTCGTCCTCACCTGCGGGGGACAGTGCAGATCGCACCACGTAGCGCAGCCCGACTTCATTCAAGGCAAAGTCATCGCTGACCGTCATGCGCACGGGAATGCTTGCGCCGGGTACCGCCATGCCACTGATGCTTTCCATTTCGGCCCGGACAATGGGGCTGCGGTCGCGCTGCAGACGCAGGCTGAATCGCTCGGGTCGCTTGGACTTAAGCCCTTCACTTCCCATCAGGGAGATCTCATAAGCCCCGCTCTTGAGCTTGCCGGCTGGCAGGCTGGCTGTCATTTTGTAAAGCTCCACCTGCCTTTGGCTGCCATCTTCGTTGGCCAGGATGATGGTTTGCGTCCCCTCCAGTTTCATCGAGCCGATGGACTCACCACCCAATGCCAGGTTAGCCCAATCCAGCGGCTTGTTGCTGTAAGCTTCGATCTCAACTTCACTGCCCGGATACACAGCCTCGGTCTTCTGCCTCGCGTCGGTCTGGTACCGGGACAAGCCCGTATAGGCTGGAGGTGTGACGGTCAGTGTGATCTGTTCGACCGACGGACGATCAACCAGTTCCGCCTGAATCCACTGCGTGCGATCATCGCCACCCCGCACGCGAAACTCGAACGGCTGACGCACGTTCTTGAAAGTCGTTGTCCAACGATCCTCCACCTTGCGAAGCGTTTCCGTGACTCGGCCTCGACCATCCTCGGGAACATAGTCAAGCTGAATGACCGTCGGCTCGATGCCTTCGACTTTGATCGTGGGCGACCAGTCATCACCGCGCGGCACCACCAATTTGCCATCACGCAAGCCGTCGATGATGAGAGTCGTCTGCTTGGGCCACTCCATGCTGCCAATCATCAGGTTACGGTTGGCCCAGATTTGCAGGGGTTGGGGTGCCAGGAAATACATCAGGATTGTGGTGAGCAAAAGCGACCCGGTAATCCCACCTGAAATCCCCAGCCGACGATTGCGCCCGGGTGCGTCGACAATATCCGCGAAGTTGATCGTGCCTGCTTTTTCGAAGCCTGACTGAATTGCTGTCTGCATCAACTCAGGCGAAGCACCGTGTTCTGCAGGATTCTCCACGTTGGAAAAATACACAGCCGAGATCACGCTTTCGCCCAATTCCGGATGGCGATCTTCCACGCGCAGGATCAGTTGTTCATCAGCAATCTGTTGCGCCAAGGGCTTCATCATCCAGCGATAAATCACAAAACCGATGCCTGCCAGGCAAAGCACCATCAGGCCGCCGCGCTGAGCCTGGTCAAAGCGGAAGTACCAGTCGGTGCCTGCGGTGAAAATCACGTAGCCCAGCACGACCAACAATACCTTGCTTAACGTGTCGGCAAAGATCCATCGCATCATGCCTCGGCGAAGACTGCCCAGGCGGTTGGCGATAACGGGATTGATCTTGAGTGTACTCATATCGTTCTATTGTTTTCCTATAGCAGTCGATAAGCCTTGCGCAGCGCCCATTCCACCGTTAACAGCATCACCAGCAGGATCAACACCAACGGGCTGTCCCACAAGGGCACGGGGTTAAGCGGGTTGGCGCGAATTTCAATGGATGTCGCCAGATCGCCAAACACGTTCATGGCATCGTCGATTTCAAAATACATCCCGCCCGATGCGTTACTGATTTGAGTCAACTGAGTCTTGTCCAATCGCGGATTGGCGATTTCGACTTGCGGAATCTCCACATCGAACTGGGCTTCGACTTCAGCCTTGCCGCCGAAGCCATCGAGGTTGATGGTCAACGTATTGAGCCCGATGAACTGAGCATTGACACTGCCTTCATATTGACCTTCGAATTGCTCTCGAATTTTCGGGTCGGTTTGCTGCGATGCCAATGACTTGAGCGTGACGGGGAAGCTTTGAACCTGACCGTTGTGTTCGACCGAAATCATGCCTGTCACTTCAGGCGTGGTCAAAGGGGACACGCGGTCATCCTGTTTGAGTTCCGCTTTGATCTGAACGCGTTGCCCCAGGTTGTATTTTTTACGATCGAGCATGATTCGCCCGCGTTTGTCGCCACCGCTCAGTTTGCCTTCCATGACATAGCGGATGGACTGCACCCAGAACTTGTCATAGAGCATAGCCTTGGGTCCAAGCGCACGCCAGCGCACGGTGCTGTGAATACCCATGTAAATTGTGCGACCGTTGCGGTAGCGACCTGCCACCAATAGTGGCCGACCGCCACGCTGATCGCGATAACGTGGGTCGGAATGTTCGATGAGGGTGGTAAAGCCGGGCTTGGTTCGGTCGCCGGGAAAAGACCAGTACACGCCGGGCAAAAGTCCCCAGATCGCGCGGTTTTCGTTCGGGTCACTGTGGAAGCGGCTGATGGGATGGTCTGCGCCGTCGGCTGTCAGATCCAAAGGCCATTCCGTTTCAAACTCGCGGGCAATGTCCATGCTGACGAACTTGCGTTCTTCGGCCTTGGGGTCATCAATGTTGACCGGCAGGATGGGCAGGATGCCATTCGTCCGCTGGTCGGTCAGGAAACTGGCGGTGTACTTCGGGCCGGCCATGTAAATCAGGCCTCCCCCTTCCGAGACAAATCGCTCGATGGATTCATTCCAGCGAGGAAAGATGAACTCATTCCGCGGATCGCCAGGCTCGGGGTTCGGGTCAATCATGATGATGACATCAAAGTCAGAAAGCCCCGAAGGCTTGCGTTCGCCTGCATCCAGATCGCCTTTCGCCTGAGGCTCGTAAGTCATCGGCAAGGTGTCGATGACCGTGTTGCCTTCCTGATTCATCTTGGGGTCCATCGTCTGCAACCAACTGCTGAGATCGATGGTCTGGTCGCGCTGCAGCAACATACGCAAGCTGCGATATTCAAAAGATGGCGAGCCGGCGAGCAGAAGTACGCGAATCTTCTTGTCGATCACTTCGACGTTCGCTGAGCCTGAGTTGTCTTCGGGCAGTGAGTCAGGTTGGCCGTCGGCGCGTTCAGCCGTGACGACATAACGGAACTCACCTTTTTCCTGGGGTTGCTGCGAGAATGAGATGGTGGTTTCACCAGAATCGCCACGGATGGTGACGTTACGCCTTTCGACGACTCGGCCTGAGTCCGACCCTTGAGGCAACACTTCCAGGCTCACGCGCACCTGTGCGTCGGTAATACCTGACGAAGCGATTCTGGCCTTGATCTCGAAAGGATCATCCTTCCAGACGCGTTCGCGGGAGGAAACATCAGCCACGCGAATGTTCTGTGGCTGGCTGGGGTCACCCACCCCGATGGTATAGATGGGCACGCCGCGCTGGCCGGCCTCTTCCGCCACACCGCGTGGGTCTTCACCTTCCGTACGCTGGCCGTCCGACAACACGATGATGGCCTGCAGGCGTTGGGTTTCAGGGTCATTCAGGACATCGCGTATGGCACGAGCCAGGTTGGTACTTGTGCCACCGCCGACAATCTTCAGTTCTTTGTTGAGGTCGGGATCGATCTCGCCATCATTCTCAGGTTCAGCGGCCACTTCGTCGGCAGCGCCATCTTCTTCTGAAACAGGTTGTGGCATGGCCAGCGGATAACGGCTGGATCGGCTGGCAAACGTGCGGACGACGACATTCCCTTTGGCTGCCAAGTCACGTAGAAATTTCTTGTCTTCCTTGCTGGCCAATTCTTCGATGATCTGGGCGCCGCTGGGACGCATCGAACGAATGTCTGCGACGTTGGTATTGAGAAAACGGGTCAGCCTGATTGCTGCATCTTCTTCGAGGTAAGAATTCTGTACCGCAATGGAAGCGGAATCATCCACCAGCAGCACGACGGTGGGAGGCAACTCAATCTTCTCCGTGATGTTCAACAGTGGCTGCATCAGCACAACCGCGAGCAAGACGATCACCAGCGACCGCACCACCGCCAGCGCGATGCGCAACGGGCGCGGCGAGGACTGAATCTCCCGACGGTACAGCCAAAACACGCCCCAGACGAGAAACGCCACGCCGCCGATGAATACAAACAGCCAAAGCCCACCGAGTTGGGTACCCCAATCAAAACTCATCTCCGCATTCTCGGGGATCACACGGTCGCCGAAGCCAAGCATTGTCTTCAAGAAAGATTCCAAAACTTTTTAACTCCCAATGGGCCCTTGCATTGGCCCAGCCTATTTCGTTCGGTACGCTCGCAATTCACGGTTGGCCATGTTGACAATCAGCATGTTGCCACGGATCAACGGTGGTGCGTAGGTGACACTTTGCGATTTCTGATAGCCCGGCAAATCAAGCTTCTCCAATTTCTTGCCTGTCTCACGATCAATAAAAGCAAATCTGAATATGTTTCGCCGGATGTTGCCCTGATTCTCAATTTCGCGCGTCACCATGGGCAGATACTTCGACGTTCGAGAGAAAGTCTCAGCTGACAGGAACTGTTCAAAGACATCCTGCGTTGATCCCAGGCTGATCGATTTCTGTTCGCCTGATTTCAGATCACCAATGACCAGTACACGGTTGTTCCCGTTCTGACCGACCAGATATAGCTTGTTGTCATTGCCCATGGCGACGGAGTTAATGTTGGAAATACCTTTCCAATCTTCGTCAGCCATGAGTTTGCCTTGGGTCTGCTCGGAGAAGTCAGAGACGATCAACTTTCTGCCAAAGGTGATGGCATACACCCAGCCGTTGTCGAACACGCCGATCCGGCGAATGCCTCGCGATGCCTGCGTCACTGCCCCCCAGATTCGGGCATCAGGCACGGAGATGAACATCAGGCGATCCCGCTGGGCATCGTAATAAGCCAACCCGTTTTCCAGTGGGTACAAAGGCAGATTCGGATTAAAGCGTGGCAGTTCACCTTGGCCCGTCTGCTCACCACTACGCGTGTCGTGGAAAGTCATCTTGCCATCGTTGCGAACCACAACGACATGGCCGGCGACTGTGATGATGCCTTCGACGCCACCTTTTTCGAGACGCAACTGCCAGAGCAGATGGCCGGTGTAACTTTCATGCACCTGAATGATGGGCAATCCTGTCGTTGGCTCATCAAACTCAACCGCCACGACTCCCTCGCCTGCGACAACTGTATTCAAGGGGCTGCGCATCATGCCCTGCGAGGAGTAGTAGTATCGACCGGTATTCTGCACCGAGAATATCTCGGCACCATTGGGCATCTGTTCTTCCCAGAGTTTGCTGCCATCCATCAAGCTGTAGGCGTAAAGCTTGTTGTTCTCTGCCACCACGAAAATGTGACCATCGCGGATCAGATCCGCATTCGGCGTGGTGAACAGATTGCCGCCCATAATGCGCAAGCCTGTGGGTGTTGTTGTGGTCGGCCCGTTGTTTGAAGGCAGTTTAATCGACCACGCACGTTCACCCTTGCCAAAGCATTGCCTGGCCACAATTTCATTATTGCCTTGCAATATATACATGTGCTGCTGCATGAATTCGCTTTGGCGATCATCCTCAATGTTGATCCCGTTCTGTCGCAGGTCGATGTTGTTCTCCCGCCAGGCGATTTCCCATTCCGGCTCAGGCATCACATTCACCGGCTGCAAGTCTTTCGCCAACCGATCAATTTCAGCCTGCACCAATGTCGCAACCGTCACCTGCGTGCCATCCTGATCCATGGTGACCTGCGCATGATCGCGTTGCAGTTTCTTAAGCACTTTGATGGCATCATGCTTCCAGCCCTGACGTTCATAGATGGCTGCCAGCGCCAACGAGCCCTGCATGGAAACCTTGGACGCGTCTTTGTCACGGATCATGTCTTTGAGAATGCCTTCCGCCACATCAACGCGCTTCTCTGCTTCAGCTCTTTCGGCTGCGGTCAGTAACGCCTTGGTAGATACTTCAGAACCAATGAATGCTCGGCCAACACCAATCAAACGCATGTACCCATTCTGGGCGACGGCTTCATTCAATGCAGCCTGAGCCTGTTCTGCAAGGGTAACTTTCAGTTCAGGATTTGACTGAAGAATGTCGCTGATCGCTCTCCGCGCCATGAGCGAAGCCTGCACCTGTCGTTCCTGACCATCCTCATTCAGTTCAACGGTGGCGCCGCCGGAATCCGCAGCCACTTTCAGGTATTGCTCAAAGGCTTTGACCATGTCCTGGCGCTGTTCGTGATATCGAGCCATGGAAAGAGCAATCAGTGTTTCCTGCTTCGCGTTGGTCGTCAGACCCTTGGCTTCATCCAGCAAAGCCAATGCCTCATCAGGCGATTTGTCAGCCAGATTCAAAAGCACATGGAAGAGCTCGCCCTTGACACGCTTGATCTGCTTCTGATCTTTGGATTGCTTGACAATCTCGCGCATGTCTTTCGCAGCCAGAGCAAACTTGCTGTCGAAACGATAGAGCAACGCCCGTTTTTCGAGCGCAGCCAGATCACCCTTTTCGATCAGGCTGGCCAACAGCTCAAGCCGACGATCCACGTTGACCAGGCTGTAAACGCGAGACAATCCCTGCACGAAGACCTGCCCCTCCGCGACAGTCAGATTGCCCAAAGGCGGACGCAAACCTTCACGCATGATGTCCACCGTTGACACCGGAATTTCACCCGCAACCTGACCCGTGTCCGTATTCAACCGAACGATGCGGTCATCCACCGGCAGCAGCACACCTGAGGTGGTCAGAGCGCCGCGACCAAGCATCGGCTTCAAGCTGCGCTCCCAGGCCAACTTCACCTTGCCGTTGTCGATGGTGTACTTGCGTGCGACTGTCTTACCGCCGACATAAAGACCACCCTCTTCTGCACCGATGACATAACCCGCCTGAGTCTCAGAGCGACGGTCAGTAATCTTGCCTGTGATCCGGTCAAAGACGAGGATTGTCCGCGTATCCGAAGGCGTCACGACCAGGTCATTCCCACTGGTAAAGATGGCTTCATCCTGCCAACCTTGAATGTAGGAAGGGACAGGCCGGTAGCCATAATAATTCTGATTGTCATTGACCGAGCGGTCATATTCCTGTGCCCAGCGGACGTCTCCATCGACCAGGCCAATGGAAAAGACCACGCCTCGCCCGGTCGAGACGAAGACATCACTGCCTTCGATCGCAACCCCTAACGATGTCCAGTCAGAAGCGGCCTTGTCATTGGCCGAACACAACGGCGTCTTCCAGACGACGCGAGGTGTCCTCTGAGGCCAGGACACATTGGTATCCAAAGCCACGAGGTAGATGCTGTCCCCTTGCTGGAGTAATACCGCGATCAGATTCTCATCCAGCCGCACCGGTGCACACAGGAAACGCACCGGCTCGCTTTCCGCAGCCCCAATCGTGTCTCGATCAATCGGCGACCAGGCCAGCTTACCTGTCGAAAGTTCCAAAGTGACAAGGGCATTGCTGAACTCGATGAAACTCTGACCGCCGATGCCACGAACACGAGCAATGATGCCGGTGGACCAGGCTTGCCGGGCGACGTAATGCACGTAGCCATCGATGACGGCAGTGTCCTTGGCCAGTCTATCACCGAAGTTGGCGATCTCATCCTGATTGACAGGATAGTTCGGGTTGGAATTGTTGTTGTAAGGGTAGTAGTACCCCCCCTGCATGTAATCACCTGACAACTCGCGTGGCTGCATCTCCGGTTTTTCCCAAACCAGCCGACCCGTCTGCGTATCCACGGCAACGATATGAGGCATGCCGATGCCATCCCGCTTGCGATTATGCACACGGTAGATAGCCAAGCCATCCTTGATTAACACTTCTCCTGCGGGTGCCCAGTCCAACTCGCGCCATCGCGACAGCATCTGGAACCGACTCAAAGATACCTGGTTACGATTGTTGTAGCGGTTAATGTTCTTCGACTGCACTTGCGGTGCTTGAAAATCATCGGTCACATCCCAAAGTACTGTCCAGGCCTGACCTGAGTTGAAATACGCATCATCAATGGGCTGCATCTGCCCCTTACGCGTTTCATTGCCAAGGCGCATGCGCCATTCAGGCCTGGCCTGCGCCTGCTGGGCAGCCGTGGTCGATTCCCGGATGGCCTGCCTGACAAAGGTCAAGACTTCAGCATCGACGGCATTGGCATTGCCCTGCCTGGTGATACGATCCAGCCATTTCTCAGCTTCCTTCCGCTGATTGCTGGCGTAACCCATCCGACTGCTGGCAAAGGCCAAACGAAGCCATATCTGTTCCTTGGGGACGTTCAGGTCGGGGTGATCGAGTGTACGGGTGAAATAACGATACGCAGCCGGGTACTGGCCACGATCCAGAAACAGGCAGCCCAGTCGATAAGCCGCATCATCGCCCAGCGAAGTTAAAAACAACCGATTCACCACGCGGGTCAACAGCCGCTCTTCAGCCTCACCGACAGCACGATCCATCAGTCCCTTGGCTTCGCCTTCACCCAACCGCGCATAGGCCTCGCGTGCTTCTTTGGGTAAGTCCAGCAGCGCTCGTTCCACGGCAACACGGAAAGGACGATAGTTTCCTTCACTGACTTTACTCAGCAAACGTCGCTGCGAAGCCTGATCGATCAACTCCTGAAACAGCAGCGAAGCATCCTGGTAGCGTTCTTCTGCTGCATAGGAGATCGCTTTGCGAAGCTTCGAGTCCATGTCCGGGTCAACATTCAGCGATAAGTTGTAGTCCGCCAGGTTGGGGATCTGTGGCCCATCTTCCTCTGGCGGTTGCTCTTCACCAATCACAGGCTGCACCCAGAGAACCGTGATAAGCAGCAGACAACAGACCAGCATCCTGCCGACGAAACCAACCGGGTTCAGCCAGACTGAGTGCAGATGTGTCGAGTCGATTTGTTGTTGCTTACTCTGTTTCATCGGATCACCTCATGTTCAACCGATAGACTCCCGTCGATAAATTGACCTTCATCATCGACCACGCCCGAAACGCCAGGCCAGGAAGGATTCTGCCGCCAGCGCCAGCACGAGAAATGCCAGCAGCCAATGCCAGATTTCCACGCGCCCGCCGGAGACGTCGGCCTCGACACCTGCCCCGGCCCGAATGACCTGGACGTCCTCGCCCAGCTTCTGTTTCAATTCTTCCTCATTCACCCGGACAAGTTCGCTTTCTGCAGGATCAAAGTTCGAGGCATAAACGAACTCAGCTTTTTCATCACCGGCCCGAGTCAGTTCAATCGTGTAGAAGCCGCGATAACGAATCAAATCCTTATCCGTCAATTCCAACTTCAAGCTGCGGCCGGCTGGCACCTGATCACTTTCATCGCGAACAGCCAGGCGACTGACCGGCTCACCCTTGGGTGGAATGAACTTGGCTTCCGGATTCTTGAACTGCGAAGGATTCAACCACTGGCGGATTGGCTGCCCCGCCAACTGATTTTGTTTCTCTTCAAAACGCCTGGCTGCATAATTCACCAACTCAAAGTTGAGAATCGGGAAACTGTAATCCAGCACCTCAGCCCAGTTGTTCCAGTCCACATCCGCCGTCGTAGCGACCAGCACCACGCGCCCCTTGCCCACGGTGCGCTCGACCATGGCAGGCGAGCCATCGGTGTCATCAAAACCAAAGAGCACACGCACATCCCCAGCACCGACCTGCGAAGCATCGAGCAAAAGCTGGAAATACTGGAAGACTTTGACCCGGCTCATGAAGATGCCTGTCTCGCCCGAAAACATGAGATTCAAGACTGGGTGTTCCAGAGCCTTGGGCACAAATTTCACCGAGCGGTTGCGGTTTGGATCGCCTCGCAACTCACCAATGGCTGCGGGAGATAAGCCTTTGCCGTCCTGCCAGAACTGTTCATTGAACTGATCCGGGAAAACGCGATCACCTAAGTAAATCATCAGGCCGCCACCATTCTCCACCCAGTTGCTCAGCAGAGTCATGCGAGCGGGAGTCAGGCTGTACACATTCAACAGGTAAATCAACTGGGCATCACGGATGCGATCTTCGGTCAGCAACTCGAAGCCATCCACGTCCGTCACCCACATCTCCACGCCCGTAGCTCGATCACCCTGTTCCAAACCTCGCGCGATGTAGTAACTCTCCGCTTCATAAGGCCGATCCATTCCGCTGGCGGGATCACCATCGACCACCATGACGCGCACGCCCTGCCTCGCCTGTCCAGCATAGAAGTAGGTGTTATCCAAGGGCATGACATCGCTGGATTCAATCTCGCAGGTCAGCTTCACCGGCCCGACCGTCATGATGCTTGGTCGCAGGATCACAGGCTCGGTCTGGCCGGGCTCAATCGAAGGAATCGTCGCGTTGACCGAAGTCAAACCAGTCGTGGCTTTCACTTTGACATCGCGTGCTTCCTGCTGGCCTGAGTTTCTGACCAGAACCTTAAAGCGAGGCTGGGTACCTGCGATCAAGGCCTTTTCATCCAGTTCAACACCGACGATCGCCAGGTTCTGCGATTCCTCGCCACCGACATCAACCACCACCACATCTTCCACACTGTCGGTTTCGCTCAAGCCCTGGATCGCCCCGATCAATGGATTGGCCTTCTCATCCGAAAGTGAAGGCCTCCAATCTTCCTGCCTCATATCCGATACGAGGTAAATCGAACGATTCAGCGATTCCTCGTTGCTGCCGACATAGGCTTGCAGTCCCTCGACAGTCGCAACCCAATCCACAGGTTCATCCGAAGGCTGTAAGCCGGTATCTTCGCCCTGTTCACCCTCAAACCTCAGGCGGATTTCCTCGCGTGTCTTTTGGCTCAGCACGCGATCCTGGATGATTGGCGTACTCGGCTTGGACGCGAGAAACACGGTGATCCGGTCGCCGGGCCTTTCCCCCGCGATTTCTTCCATCGCCTGCAGAAGTTGTTCTTTCGCCACCCGCCAGGAAGTGCGCGTCTCGTAACTGGCGTTCATGCTGGCTGAATCATCCAACACGAAAATATGCTCAAACACCGTTCCTGCATTGGTGACCACAGGCAGATTGCCCGTACTCAGGAAAGGCCTGGCCAGCAGAAACGCAATCAGCAACATCGCCAGGCATCGCAGCAGAAGCAGGATCAGGTGTTCCAACTGCACGCGACGACGGTTGCGCTTGTCCGCATCGAACAGAAAGTCCATCGCGGCCCAATACACAACGCGGAAACGTCGCTTGGCCAGCAGATGGATGATGATCGGCGAGGCGACGGCACCCGCTCCGAGCAGTAACCATGGGTTCAAGAAGAAGCTCAACACAAACTCCTGTATTCAGCCGACGCGTCATACGCCGGCAATCGTTTTCTAACGTCGGCGCTGGCCGCGCGACACACTTCTCTGTCTGAAAGCGAGATATCCACTCAATGCCGCATCCAAAGGCGTGGCTGTACTCATCGGCACGAAGTCAATCCCAGTCACGGAGCAGACCTTGCGTAACGCACTGCGATGTCTTTCCACGGCTTCCAGATAACTCTGCCTCAGTGCCCTTGGTTCAGTCATCAATTCCTGCTGAACTTCCAAACCTTTGAAAAGCGTGTTGTCCTGAAAAGGAAACGTCTCTTCGTCCTCGTGCATGATCTGGAACAAAGCCACATCATGCTTGCGATGCCGAAAGTGCTTGAGCGATTCGCTTAACGTCTCCGCAGCGACAAAGAAGTCGGAGATAATCACCACCAACCCGCGTTTACCCACTTGCTCAGCCAGCAGGTGGAACGTGTCACCCACATCAGTCTGATTGTCAGGCTCAGCCTGGTCCAGTTCGTGCAGAATCAGCTTGAGATGACCCGGGTGGCTCGACGCTGGCAGGTTTCGGCGGATGGCGGTATCAAACATCACCAGCCCGACCTGGTCCTGCTGCCTTTGCAGCAACACCGAAAGGGACGCAGCAATCGTCGCTGCATAATTAAACTTGCCCAAACCTCCTGCGTAAGTCTTGCCATCCTCGCCATAGTTCATGGACTTGGAGCAGTCGAGAATGATGGTGCACTTGAGGTTGGTTTCCTCTTCGTATTCCTTGATATAGAAACGGTCGGTCTTGGACCAGACTTTCCAGTCCACGTGCTTGATCTCATCGCCCGGCACATACTCACGGTGCGAGGCGAACTCCACCGCGAAGCCGTGATACGGGCTTTTATGCATGCCGGTGATGTAACCATCCACCACCTGGCGGGCGCGCACATCCAGCCGTTTGATTTTTTCAAGGACTTTCGGGTCCAGGTACTGCTGTCCGGGGAACGTGGCCATAAATCATCTCGCTCGCAAGGCTTCTAGTTCGGATGCAACTCAATACTTCAATGCTTCAACGGCCAGCTCACGCACCCAAGGCCTTGCCCGTCGCACCGAGATCTGCCGACTCGCCCTTGGCATGAATGGTCTCGATCAGCTTGTCGATGACCTTGTCCGAGGTGATGCCTTCTGATTCCGCGTTGAAGTTGGTCAATACACGGTGACGCAGCACCGGGTGAGCCACGGACTTGATGTCTTCGGTCGTGACAAAGTACCGGCCATCCAATGCAGCCTTGGCTTTGCCACCCAGCAGCAGGTTCTGCACACCACGAGGCCCGGCACCCCAACTGACCCATTCCTTCACAAACTCGGGGACATCCCCTTCCAATACACGCGTGGCTCGCACCAGACGCAAGGCATATTCAATCACATGCTTGGCCACCGGCACGCGACGCACAATGTCCTGCAACTGCAAGATCTTGTCAGCCGACAGCACGCTGTCCACGTTCGTATCAAACTTGGCAGTCGTTGCCTCAGCAATTTTGTATTCCTCTTCAAAGCTGGGGTACTTCACCTCGATCTTGAACATGAAACGGTCCTGCTGCGCTTCAGGCAGCGGGTAAGTACCTTCCTGCTCGATCGGGTTCTGCGTCGCCAACACGAAGAAAGGCAACTCCAGCTTGTGCATCGTGCCACCCACTGTGATGTGCTTTTCCTGCATGGCTTCGAGCATGGCCGCCTGCGTCTTGGGCGGGGTACGGTTGATTTCGTCCGCCAGAATGATGTTGGAAAAGATCGGCCCGGGCAGGAACTTGAAATGACGCGTGCCCGTCGATTTGTCTTCCTGAATCACCTCCGTGCCGGTAATGTCCGAAGGCATCAGGTCAGGGGTGAACTGAATACGTTTGAAGTCCAGGTCCAGGGTCTGCGCCAACGTACTGACCATCAACGTCTTGGCCAGCCCAGGCACACCTTCGAGCAGGCAGTGACCCTGCGAAAAGATGGCCACGAGCAACTGATCCACCACCTCAGCCTGACCAACAATCACCCGGCCAAGCTGCTGCTTGATCTGGGCAAATGACTGATTCAATTCCTGAAGCAGGGCGACATCTTCTTGCGATAGCTCGGTCTGGCCTTGGGGCACTTCCTGGGTCATGACGGTCTCCATTTGTCATAAGTTGCTAAACAGAATGGATTTGTAACCCATCCCGCGATACTGGGCAAACACTACATTACTTAAGACGCCCCCCGCCGCTTCAGACTGTCACATCCTGTTGCCTGTAAATGCATTCCATCTCACCCAGCTTCACCTCTGCGTACAATCCCCCTATGCCCAGTCAGGAATTCCGTCTTGTCAGTGAGTTCAACCCCACCGGCGATCAGCCGACCGCCATCGACGCCCTGGTCGAGGGCTACGAGTCAGGCCAGCGCTTTCAAACCCTCTTGGGCGCGACGGGCACGGGTAAGACCTTTACCATGGCCAACACCATCGCCCGGCTGAACAAACCGACTCTTGTCATCAGCCATAACAAGACCTTGGCCGCCCAACTTTACGAGGAATTCCACGAGCTTTTTCCCGACAATGCCGTCTGCTACTTCGTCAGTTACTACGACTACTACCAGCCCGAAGCCTACATCCCCCAGCGCGACATCTACATTGAAAAAGATGCCTCGCGAAATGATGACCTGGACCGACTCAGGCTGGCAGCAACGACCAACCTCATCAGCCGTAACGATGTCATTGTCGTCGCTTCGGTCTCCTGCATCTTCGGTTTGGGTTCGCCGGATGCTTACAAAAAGTCCGTCGTCAGCGTCACACAGGGGCAGACGCTGGATCGCCGCGAGTTCCTTACCGCGCTGAACGACTTGCAGTACCAGCGAGGCGACTTCGATTTCAAGCGAGGCAGCTATCGCGTGCGGGGCGATGTGATCGAAGTGCACCCAGCCGAGGAAGAATACGCCTACCGGATCGAACTCTTTGGCGATGAAGTCGAGGCCATCCAATTCATCAACCCCACCACCGGCGAACTGCTGGCCGACGAAAAGCAACTCTTCATCTACCCGGCTGTGCACTATGTCATGCCTCCGGATCAGGTCGAACGGGCTGCCCAGTCCATATCCGAAGAACTTGAGCTGCGGGTCGGGCAACTCCGCAGCGAAGGCAAGCTACTCGAAGCCCAGCGATTGCTGGCGCGCACCAAGTATGACATTGAAATGATTCAGGAAGTCGGCTTCTGCTCAGGGATCGAGAATTACAGCCGACATCTGGACGGCAGGCCGCCCGGGGCGAAACCTTACACGCTGCTGGATTATTTTGACTCGGCTCCAGATATCCGCGATCCCGGTGACTGGCTGCTGCTGATCGATGAAAGCCATGTTACGCTTCCTCAACTCCGGGCCATGTACAACGGCGATCGTGCTCGCAAGCAAGTCCTCGTCGATCACGGCTTCCGCTTGCCCAGTGCTTTGGACAATCGCCCGTTACGCTTTGAAGAAATTGAAAAGCAATGGCCGAATGTGACGTTCGTTTCCGCGACACCCGGGCCTTACGAGCTGGAAAAAACGCAAGGCCACGTCATTGAGCAGATCATCCGCCCGACAGGTTTGCTTGATCCACAAATCGAAGTGCGGCCGGCATCAGGCCAGGTACCTGACCTGCTTGAAGCCGTGAAGGAACGTATTGAAGTCGGCGAGCGCACTTTGGTAACAACACTGACCAAGCGTCTGGCAGAGCAGCTTTCGCGCTACCTGACTGAGCAGGACATTCGCTGCCGATACCTGCACTCGGATATCGAAACGCTCGAGCGTGTGCAGATTCTTCGCGAGTTGCGTGAAGGTGAGTTTGATGTGCTGGTTGGTGTGAACCTGCTGCGCGAGGGACTTGATTTACCTGAGGTGTCGCTGGTGGCGATCATGGACGCGGACAAGACAGGCTTTCTGCGCAGCGCGACAAGTCTGATCCAGCAGATCGGCCGGGCTGCCCGTAATGTCAACGCCAATGTGCTGCTGTATGCCGACACCGTCACCGAAGCGATGCAGAAAGCAATTGACGAAACCAGCAGAAGGCGGGAAAAGCAGCTTGCCTACAACCAGGAGCATGACATCACGCCTCAGACCATCAAGAAGGAAATCCGGCGGGGCATCGAACTTGAACTTCGCGCCAGACAAACCGCACGGGCAGCCATCGGCAAGCACGAGGAAGTGGATGAAACCACCATTGATAAGGATGAAGTGCTGACCGAGTTGGAGAAGCAGATGCTGGCTGCGGCTGAGTCATTGGAATTTGAGAAGGCTGCGGAACTGCGTGACCGAATCAAGGAGATCAAGGAAGCCCCTGATCTGTCTGCGCTCATGACTTACGCAGGCAAGCCAAAGGGACAAAAAGGCAAGAAGAAAAGTCGACGCAAGAGCAAGTTGAAATAGTAAGTAACTTTGCATGCATTAAGGTTTGAGAATAGCTGTGTTAACTCGCTCCAGATATCCCTCGACAAGATCAGGATTTTTATGTCTGGCTTCGCTCAGGAGTCGTCGCGAGTTTACACAGCCACCCGCCGCTTAATCGTAAGCTATACCCCTTCACTCTCTCTGGCCTGCCTCGCTGCGATAAATGATGCGATGCAGCCGGCCAGCAGAATCGAGCAGAGTACCAGCATCGTCACCAGCGAAGTCATCGCCAACGTGCCGGGCGTTTCGCCCTTCATCAAACTGGGAATCAATCGGCCAAGTGGCGCAATGGCCCCAAGCAAGGCAAGGATGACCACCACATGCATGCCATGCTTGCGTGCTGCCCCGCCACGCAATGCGATCAAGGCTGGGATGGCAATGAGAATGCCCACAGCAGTGGGAATGAACGCGGTCATGGAGCGTTCAGCAGCCTCGGCTGCAAAGTAACCGCCGAAGCCGAGGATCATGAGACAGAAACTGATGACGAGTGCGAAGACAGCCATGGTTGGACTCCTGTGGTCTTGAATCAGCCAACTCTAGGCTTGCAGAGTTAAGGAATCCTCACTTGCGTTGTTATCGCAGGATCCATTCCTTGCCTTCGAAGATGACTTCCTGGGTCTGAGGTGTTTCCGGGTTGCCGGGCAAGCGGTACTTCAACATGAGCTGCTTGGTCATGGTGAATTCTTTCTTCTCCGCTTTCTTGCCTTCGCTTGCGGGGACTTCGATCGTTTCGGTATGCACTTCGCCATCGAACCCGCCGAGGAAGATGGTCAGTTCTGTGAGGTTTTCTTCTGAGGCTGGCCAAACGATGACGGATTCCTTGGCATAGTTCTCACCTTGCAGCAGCTTGCCGAGGACACGCTCAGGTTTTTCCAGCAATTCGTTGCGTTCTTTTTTCTTGATGGCTTCGAAGACATAGGCAGGAAGATTGTCGTTGGCTTGGATGATGTCGCCCTGGTCGTTGAGGATTTCGAAGCGAGGCACAAACACCTGATCCTCATCCGTTTCATTGACCACCTTGTAGGTCATGTACCACCACCACTTGTACTCGCCATCCAGCCCTTTGACCGCGATTGGCCGCGGTGTTTCGTATGTCACATTCAGCGACCAACTCTTGGAAACCAGTGCGGGTTTGGGCGCAGCGCTGGCAGGCGCTTGCCAGAAACCTGCGATGGCAGTGACGAGAAACAGCAAGGCAGCGAGGGTGAGGGGCAGTCGAACAGATGGCATGGGCAAAGCTCCTATCCAGAGGTCATCGACACCAACATGGGAACTACCGTATTCTATTGCTTTATCCGATCTTCCACCAGTACGCGAACGGATTGGCTCTACCTTTGGAAAAAGACGCTACCCATGATACGAGAATTGCCCGGATCAGCCGGTGCGAGCAGCACGAGGCCTTGAGTCTGCTGCTCACCGGCAAGGTCGGTTCTTCCAGTCATGCAGTGGATCAATTCCTCAGTTTCGCCGCTTCGCAGAGATTGTCCATCGATCGACTTTGGGGATGCTGGCGGGGACGAGAGCTTCAGGCCGTGGCGATGCTGCTGCCCTGCGCGGGGAAGACGGCAATGGTTTTCTGCTCGCCGGTGACTGATGATCCGGAACCTGTCTCGCAGGTCGTAGAGGCGGTCTGTCAGAGTGCTTCGCCGGGCAAGGTGCATCTGATCCAGGCCTTGGTCGAGCCTGCTGCAGCAGCACAAATCCAGGCTCTGGAAGGTGCCGGTTTCTTCACGCTGGCGGAACTGATCAACATGAAACGAGCGACCACATCGGAGTTCGCAGCCTTGTCGCTGCCTGAAGATTTCGACGTGATCCAGTGGAAGCCTCAGCATCGTCCGCAGTTCGCCCAGGCGATCCTGGCCAGCTATGAGCAGACTGCCGACTGTCCGAAGCTGGTGGGCTTGCGTGACATCGACGACATCATCGACGGGCATATGGCCACCGGGCAATTCAAACCTGACCAATGGTTCTGCATCCTCCAGCATCAGCAACCAGCCGGAGTCATGCTGCTGAACAACATCCCCGAGCAACGCAGCCTGGAACTGGTGTATCTCGGTCTGGCCCCCTCCGCACGCGGCAAGGGCTTAGCCCAGTTGCTGCTGAAGCACGCGTTGGGACTGGGACATCGACAAGCTTTGGACAGCATGTCGCTGGCGGTCGATGCCAGCAACAAGCCAGCGATTCGCTTGTACGATCGGCTGGGATTTTCCAGTGTGAGTCGAAGACTGGCGTTGGTGCGTTCGATGCGCTGACTGAGCGTGATTTGCATTAGAGCGTGCCCAAGTCATTCTTCGTCGGGTGCCACGGCTTGACCGAGTTTTACTGAGCAAAGCGAAGGAAAAACGCGGCAAGCTGTGCTGACGATGAAAAGCTGTAACACGTAAAAACATAATCTGTGGTGACGCAGCGTCGCTTCACTCCTTCGCGTATCCACACCCACCCCAGCTTGTTGCATCCACACCACCATTAAGCATCCACACACCTTGCGCCACTCTCGCTGAGCTCTAGCGTCGTCAAGGTGTGGCACCCAGGACGCGACGATTGGACTCAGCCTGCGCTAACAATATTTTCGCGTTTTCGGACTCACTCACAGTTTCCACATGCAGGAAACGCGTTTGTCAGATCGTAAACGCCATCTTTAACAGTTTTCAAACGTTATCCACAGTCGTTCACACATCACCTTGCGCGACGGTGTATAAAAAACTTTCAGCGATCTAACCATTTGTTTTTTCTGCAACTGCTGTTGTCAAGTCCTGTTCGTAGGGGATCACCCCCATTGACGAGTTGGCGCACATCTCTATTGTGGTCTCGGTACAGGCAAGGAATGCCTAACCGCCAGACGAGTTAAGTCTCGCGGGTCAACAGGAAGCGGCACGGACATCGCCGCACGGTCCAGGCAACGCGGTGGTCACAGACGACCGCACTGCCAAGGCCGTGGACGCGACCATTTCAAAGGTTGCCCACGTTGACCCGATTCAGATGGCGGAGTTGGGGACGGATCCAGGAAATCAATATTCATCGATGCGGGATGACGGCCAGCCGTCCTACCTATCCTGCATCCTGAAACGACAAGGGGTACCAGGCGTGGCTATTACCACTGCACCGGAAGCTGTTCATTCGCGCGTTGCCAGGCAATTGGAGAAAGCCGTCGGCCCCCATCGTTACAACCTGTGGTTCCGTACCACCACGATGTTCGAGCTTGAAGACCACACAGACACACTGCGCGTGGCTGTCCCCAACCAGTTCATCGCGGATCGTGTGGATCGCAGTTTCAAACGCGAGCTTGACCAGGCGGCGACTGACGCCATCGGCAAGCCTGTATCATTGGAAATTACCGTTGACCCCAGCCGATTCGACCGCGTAGTCAGCATGGACCAGAGCGCCTCTGAAGTGAAGGTGGAGGACGCTGCCCCGTCGAAGCCGAACACCACGGCTGACATCTCCGCCATCACGACACCCCGCCTTAACAACAAGAGGCCAAACACTTCAGCCTTGAATCTGCGCTACAGCCTGGATGATTTCATCGTCGGCCCCAGCAACAAACTGGCCTTTGCTGCTGCGACGCAATACGCCATCGAACCCAACGAACATGTCACCAATCCACTCTTCATCGTCAGTGACTGTGGTCTGGGCAAGACGCACCTGTTGCAAGGCATTTGCCGAAAGTTCCAGCAGGTGAATCCTGCTGCCGATGTGCGTTACCTGACTGCCGAGCAGTTCACCAACGAATACATTCAGGCGGTGCGCAACAAGCGTTTGGACGGCTTCCGTCGCAAGATGCGCAGCCTGGACCTGCTGGCCATTGATGATGTGCATTTCCTGGCTGGCAAAGACAAAACGCAATCAGAGTTTCAGCACTGCTTCGACGCCCTTGAGGTAGGGCGCGGCCGAGTCGTGTTGTCTGCTACGGTCGCGCCCCGTGAGATGGAGAACATACAACCATCACTGGTCAATCGCTTCTCGCGTGGCATGACGGTTCGTATCGATGAGCCTGACACGGAAACGCGCGTGCAGATCGTGCGTGAGCTGGCAGCCAAGCGTGGCATCTCATTGTTGGAGACAGTGCTCGCCGTCGTCGCGTCACGCTGCCGAGGCTCCGTCCGCGAACTGGAAGGGACATTGACCAAGTTGCATGCCCTGGCCCGTCTGGAAGAAACAACAGAGTCTCAGGGCGAAACAGAAAGCGGTCAGCAGATCATCGGGCATCGCCTGATCAACCGGCTCTTTGACATGAACCAGGCAGCCAGTCGGTCGATCCGTTTCCAGGACATTCTTGATGCCGTCTGCTCGAAGTTGAACATCAGGCATGAGCAGGTGTTTGGCAGAAGTCGCCAGCAGGACATTGTGCTGGCTCGTGGTTTGATTGCACATTTGTCTCGTGACCTGACTTCCATGAGTTATCCCGAGGTCGGCCACGCCATGCACCGGACGAGTCACTCGACCGTGGTGACTGCGGATAAGCGATTGAAGCGACAGATCAGCCAGAGGGAGCGTGTGAGCTACCCAACAGAACAAGGCCGGCACGAGGCCGACCTTAGTTCAATTGTCGAGGATTTGAAAGCGGATATCCGCAAGCGTGCGGTTTAATCAACCGCACAGAGAAAAGATGGCTTATTCCATCTCATAGCCGAGGGCAGCATAAGCTTCCTTCTTGCCGTAATCGCGCACAGCGATGAGTTTCTCAAGCTGAGCAGCACGAGGACGTGTCTTGCCCTGCTCCCAGTTGTAGATACTCAAAGCTGAAACGCCAACCAGTTTGCCATAATCCGCGGCGCTCAGACCAAGCTTGTCACGGTGCGAGGAAAGTCCCTTGGGTGAGAAGCGCCGGCCGGGGATGACCGCACTGGAACGACTTGGCGCTTTGGCGGCACGACGAGAACCACCCTTGGCCAATTCTTTTTCAAGTTGATCCACCTGCCGTTGCAGGTTTTTGATCTCTCTTTCCTGATCCTTCACAGTCGAAGACAAATCTTTCAATTGGCCTTTGACTTGTTTTTCTGCGACACGTTCAATTTCCGACTTCAGAGCATCTGCAAGACCTGCCATGGCGGCTCCTTCAATTTAGTAATGCAAGTAATGAATTATTCTTTTCACGCAATTAACGTTCCCACCGGCACGTGAACTATGAAATATATGTTATGGAAAGAATATAAACAACTCAAATTTGCACGTTCGCAAAGGAAGTCGCACTGAATATTTACATCATTGCGCATTTTGATATTCGTCTGCGCAACGTCCACTTTCGTTATTTCTTGTCCTGCTTGTCGAAATGCAGCAATGCGACTACGGCCATACTGCCCTGACGCTTGTTTGTGCCCCAATTCGGCTGCTTGTGCAGTGGCATATTCTGGCCTTGAGGAAGGCCTGAATCTTTGTCCACCGGGGCGTAGCCCACGACCAGCACACCATCCTTCGTCGGCGTCAGGCCAGTCAAAACAACCTTACTGCCATCCTTACCAGTCTGTGTATCCCAAACACCTGTGAGGATCGAACTGTACTTAGGCCAAGTCAGATCCGGCTCGTACGTCCGGACAAAATCAGACCAGACACCGATGCTGCCCGGCTCCTTGGTTGGACTTGGCATCTGCTGATAGGCATTGCTGGTCGTGATCACGCGTCGGCCAAGGGCCAGAACATGAGGATTGCCAAATTGATCCATTTCAAGTGACCCGACTTTGACTCGCGTACTGTTCAAGTCAGCCCAGGCTGATTTGAAATCAGGCCAATCTCGCAGCAACGGATGATTAAATCGACTCTTGCCATGCTTGGCACCTTCTGCATATTCCGCGAAATAGCTGGCATTGAGCAGTGTACCTTTATCCAGACTTAATCGACCAAGCCAGGAAAAGTGCATGTTGCCATGCGTGCCGGTAAATCCATTTTGAAAGCCAAACCCGGGATTGTCTTTATGTTGGACGCTGTCGCCATTCCAGTAGTTATTGACATTGTTGCCATGCGCCCGGGCCGCGACAACAAGGCTGGCTTCATCGACAGGCTTCGAATAATCAATGGCAATGGCATCGACGTACTGGTCAGGCGTAGAGACACCCTTTTCTTCACTGTAAAGCCGCTGCCACCACTTCAACTTGCCAGTCTGATCCATGGCGACCAGCCAAGGTTCAAAGTCGGGGTTACCATCAGGCAATCGCGAACGATTGTTGCCACCGATGTACATGTGGTTGTTGCGACGGTCGATGGCAATCGCGCCGACATGCGCACAAGGCACGCCCGTCCAGCGGTAGCCGTAGTACCCCTTCTTATCCTCATTGATACGCACGGACTTCTTCGTTTCAGGATCGAAGTAGCCATCGAACATCGCATCGAAAGGCCATTTCCCCTGCTTCACACCCCCGTTGCCATCACTGGTCTTGAGTAGAAAGTCTTCCTTGCTCCATGAGCGGAAATCACCACGCCCCCAGGTCTTGAGCACAATCCCGCTGTGGGTGATGGTGTCAGGCACTGACTCGCCCAGTTCGCCGAACTTCTCAAAGCCTTTGCCGTCCGAGTCTTCCCCCCAGTGCGTGCGCCAGTTGGGCACGATGTCCTGCTTGCCATCGGGTGTTAAACGATAAACCGCCAACCAACTGTAGCCGTACGACTCGCCGTCGGCATAAACCACTTTGCCATCGCCGCCCACATCCCAAGGCGTGAATTTCTCCAACGAGCGCACGGCTCGGGCATCGACCACCCACAGCAACTTGCTTGGCATCTTGTCGACGAAATTGCCATCCAGTTTGGCGATGAAGTAGCCGGGTCGGTCTGTTCCCTTCCGGTCGCCTGAGAAATAAAGGTCCCCTGTCGGTTTGCCAGGCACCTCAGTCGTGCGGATGTAAGTCAGCGTCTCTGCTGATCCCTTGGGCATGTAGGCCACAGCCAAGACACTCGACAGATCGGAGGAAACCTGAAGCAGAATCGGGTAGCGATCCGTCGCTTCGCTGTTTGGCTTCGGGCCAGCCAACTCAATCTTCTTCGCCCCGTCAGGCAACCAGTCCAGGTTGGTGCAACTGCCTGAGATCAGAAACGTGCCATCGGATAAAGCCTGCACATCATGAAATGTCTGGTCACCTTCACCGCCGACATAAAAAACCATGTCCTTTTCAGCGGCCTTGACCAGTGAGCTGGTACCTACGCAAAACACGGTTGCGATTAACAGGCATAAGACCTGCAAAGTTCGTGGGCTGATTGAAGACATGTTCATGTCAAAGTTTCTCCATCATCTGGCTATTCGGTGATACAGGGAATCGGCTGATGATGTGTGACTCCCTGAACATTCATCGACCAAACAGAGATCAAACTGAAAAGTCAATAAATTGCAACTACAACCACATTATAGGGGAGCAAACGCGCAAGCGTTTCATGACAATCACGAAATTCCTGCACGTATCTAAAATCGCAAATTAACGAAATTACCAACCGAGTCGCGACTTATTGCCTTGCTTGGTGACCATGGTTTCTTCTTCCCAGATCGCCAGACCGGTGCGAGGGTTATTCAGCGACATCTGGAAGGTATAAGTCACCTGCCAGGTCTTGCCCCGCTGCTTCTGCTCACGCATGAGTTTGTATGTCATGGTGTAGTCTGCATTGACTGCCGGGTTGGTTTCCACGCCTTGGGCTTCGCGGATGTTGGCTGCGGCTGAATCTTCCGCTCCGTCCAATGTCCCAGCTGGCCCAAGCGCAGTGAAGAACTGGGCTTGGCCTGACTGATTCAGGATGACGCGAATCTTTTTCATGATTTCATCGCGATCAATCTGTTGGCCGGTGTTGTTGCGATAATTGGAAATCACCACCGTTGAAGGCGACCCATCATCCCGCCCGAGTTTGCCCGATCTCAATAAGGATTCAGCCAAAGTGCCTGATGCATCCAAAGCATCCTGGATATCCAACTCGCCGACCGTGGTGATGGTTTCCATGCCTTGCGGGTCAATGCGTCGTGCATCGCCGTTGTTGGCACAGCCGACGAACCCAAGTGTGGCCAAACCTAAACCAGTGACACAAACTGCAGCAATTGTTTTCATGGCTAACCTCTTTCTTCGTGGTTCAACCTTTGTATTCATTCTATCGCATCAAGCATCGAAGTCTTAATCATCCGCCTCAACCAGTTTGAACTGGAAGGTTGCGACATTTGGGTTTGGGGCCGTGGCTGTCACCCATGCATTCTCGCCACCCATCAGGCTGAGTCTTTTCCAGTTATCCATCAGTGTCGACACGTTCATGCCTTCGCCATCAAACCACTGGAATTGATAATTCACATTCTGTCTTTTTCGTGTGTTGTTGAGCAGTTGCACCTGGACACGCAGAAGATCGCCCTCGATCCGCTGCTCGCGCAAATCCATCACCTCCGCTTTTCCTTTCAAGCCTCGGTCGGTGATGATTCGTTTATCGCCGAGGATGTTAGGGTTGATCCGCGGATCACTTGGCTCAGCCGTGTTGACCGAGCGTTGACAACCGCCGAGTAGGAACAAGGACAAAGCCAGTACAACGAAGCCGGTGGAAAGGAGCGTCTGTTTCATTCGTTGCCTCATTTCTTTAGAACGAACTGTTCAATCAATGCCTGCCTTGAAGGCATGACACTCTTTACTATAACCACATTGATGTGGCCGGGATGCAGATTCACCACCTGACTGCCCTGCCCAGCCAGCACAATGTCAATTTTTCGATCTGCAGGCGATTCAAGCCGCACGATCTGGTACTGCTTGGGCAGCGATGCCCAGCAACGCAAGTCAGCCTGGTTGTAGGCTGCCTGATACAGGGATGTGCCAATGCGCACGAGTGCGTTGAGGGTCTCATCATCAGCCGTCGCCCGATTGGCTGCATAGGCCATGGCTGCCTTGGTCGCACTGGAAAGCAGCGTCCGCGCGATGATGGCTGGCAGGTCATGATCAAACTCGCTCGCAATCACGCGATCCATACTGGCGACCAGATCACTTTCGTATGACTTGCCCTCCGCCCGAACCGTCAGTGACCTGACAAATCGCTCGTTGTATGCCAGCGTCGGCAAAGCAACACCGACATAATCAACCTTGTCATTCAGCAAGAACAATGGCAGATCAACACGGAACTCGCTGCGATAGGCTGCCGTCCCCGTTTCGAAAATGACATAGGTCAACGCAGGTGTTTTGCCAGTCGCCTGCTGCTCTTCAATGGTTCGCAGGTCGGCCTGAAGATAAGGATTGGCTGGCACCATGGCTGCGGCTCGGGTCAGTGCAAGTCGGGCACGCTCCCAGTCGCTGCCATCGCTGTTTTGATCATGCATGAAGTAAATCCCCTGCAGGTACTCAGCAAAAGGATTCACAAAGTCAGCATACCCGGCCAATTCTTTCACCTGGGCATAACGTTCCGCCAGCACGGCCTGCATCTGATCGCTTTCAAAACTTCGCGCCAGGTTGTAGCCTTGCACGTTCTTTCCCCGCTCTTCCAACTCTTCCTTGGCCTTCGCAATGCGTTTTTCGTTTTCAGCCACCGCATTTTTCTGCTGCTGATAGATGCGAAACATTTCATTGCGCAACAGATCGCGATCATTCAATGTCATCGCATTCAACGCACGATAGACATGCAGCATGATCCGATCGTAATGCTGGGCGCGATAGTCAATGGCTGTCTGATTGGTCAGTAAAGCCCCGGCCTGCTCGGTGATGCGCACCTCGGCCTGGCGATCCTGCTCAGCGATGGCTTGCTCAGCCTGCCCGAGGATCTGATTGCTCTTGTCGTATTGACCTAACGCTCGCAGCATCCCGCCATACTCCAGCCAGACCACCACGGCATGGCCAGAGTCACCCTTACGCTCCGAATAGGTCGTCATGGCCGCGACCGCTGACTCGACCTGCCCGTTGCGATACATGGTCTGGGCATCCAGCAATGGTCGGCTGCAACCGGCAATCGCAACCAGAAACAGCGCGGCTGCAAACAAAAATGTGCAGTGGTTTTTCAATTTGGGATATGCCGCGTGCGACATACGGGCATCCTTCAAAGTCAAACAACAACCATGACATGGTATATGAACCTTGAATTATGGGTTCAGTTGCAGAAAGCGAAGGAGGTAAGCGACGGATTGGCTGCGAAACAACATGAATACAGTTCAGTTTTTTCTTTACTTTGATCGAGCGCGAGAGTAATCTATCTAATAGAGTCAGGCATTTCTTAGCATCTCATCTCGCGGTCGAAGACGACATCATCTCTCACCCGTCCACCGGCTGCATTGAAAGGAGTCGCCATGCCTTGGATCAAGACCAATCTCTGTTCGGGTTGTGGTGAGTGCGTTCTCGAATGTCCAACGGGTTCATGGTCACTGAGCAGCCAGCATGTTGCTGTTCATGATGCCAGCTCATGTTCGCATTGTGCCCAATGTGTGCGCGTCTGCCCGGAAGGCGCGATACAGGCTGGCCGAGCCCCCTTCTTCGTGCCACGCAGGCCTAAGCCAAAAATTCATCTAAGCGCATGAATAACAGATTATTGCGCCCATTCATCCTTACCTGAGATTTACTTCAAAACTCATCGTACAGCCTTGCCTTGGCATCAGGCAGGTGCTTCATTTACTTGCATCAAAAGCAATAACAACTAATGACGTTCACGGATTGACATAACGTTGTCTAATGATATCATTCGTCTCCGATGCAACTGGACGCCATCAAACTCTTTTGCGACGTCGCCCATCTTCGCAGCGTTTCCAAGGCTGCGAAACTGCATGGCGTGACCCAATCCGCTGCCTCCCAGCGGATCATGGCTTTGGAGCGCGAGCTCAAAGTCCAGCTCATCGACCGCTCCAAGCGCCCTTTGCACCTGACTGCCAAGGGTCAGATTTACCACGACGGCTGCAGGCGGATCATTCATCAATATGAAATGCTCAAACGGCAGGTCCTCAGCGACCATTTGCCCGTCGAAGGGGTTTTACGCGTTGCAGCCATCTACTCGGCTGGCATCGGCCTGATTGACCAGGCAGCCGACGTCTTTGAAAATCAGTTCAACGACGCCAAGATTGAGATCGAATACCGCCGGCCGGACGGGGTATATGACCGCGTAATGGACGGCCGAGTTGACTTGGGCATCCTCAGCTTTCCTGACCGTTGGCAAGGCTTGAGTTCACAAATTCTTCGCAATGAGGAAATGTGTGTCGTCTGCCATCCTTCCCATGATCTGGCAGCGCGGGATAACATCCGCGCCAGCGAACTGCCGGAGTTTCATCTAGTCCAGTTCGACGCTGACCTGCCCATCAGCCAGCACATTGACCATTACCTGCGCAAGCATCAGGTCGCTGCCAAGATCAGGCACCGCTTTGATAACATCGACACCATCAAGTCTTACCTGGCCCACAGCCGGGAAGTCGCCATCCTGCCAGCGTTCACGGTGAAGCCGGACGTGGATGCAGGATTGTTGACAGCCATTACCTTGGTACCCACTCTGGTTCGTCCCTTGGCGATTGTCGTTGATCGAAAGCGCCAGATCACGCCTCTGATGCAGGCGTTCATGGACGACCTGTTAAAACGCTCGCCGAACGGAGCCGTGGAAGCGGCTGCTGAATCGGCTGGCACTACAGCTTGAACACCCCGGCACGGCAAGGCACCCGACACTGTGCTGGCCGTGTCATGAATTGTGGAGGACATCCCCGATGCCCGAACGTGACAACTCCGTCTGCAACCAGCCCAACGGCTATGACCGACCTGGTCAATACGGCCTGTACGACCCGCAGTTTGAACATGATGCCTGCGGTGTTGGTTTTGTTGCCCATATCAAAGGTAAGCGGTCTCACAAGATCATTCTCGATGCGGATGAAGTGCTGCGTCGCATGACTCACCGCGGTGCCTGTGGCTGCGAAGCCAACACGGGCGACGGGGCCGGCATCCTCACTGCCCTGCCACATGAATTTCTCACCAAAGTGGCCAAGAGCGACATGGGGGTTGACCTGCCTGCTCCGGGGAAATTTGCTGCGGGTAATGTGTTTCTGCCACAGATCGAAGAAGAGCGTACGCGTTGCAAGCAGGAAGTGGAAAAATTGGTCGAACAGGCTGGTCAGGTCATGCTGGGTTGGCGCAAGGTGCCAGTCCAGACCGACGCAGCCGACATCGGCCCGACGGCTCGTGCCAGCGAACCGGTGATCGAGCAGCTTTTCGTTGGTGCGGCAGAAGGCATCGAAGGCGATCTTTTTGAACGCAAGCTATACCTGATCCGCAAACAGGCCAGCAACAAACTGCGCAACAGTGACATGAAGCAGGCCAAGATATTCTACTTCTGCTCGCTGTCCACCAAAGTGATGATCTACAAAGGCATGCTTACGCCTGACCAGGTGTTGCCTTACTTCACTGATCTGACGGACGAAAGTTTCACGACACACCTGGCCATGGTGCACTCACGATTCTCCACGAACACCTTCCCCAGTTGGGATCGCGCTCAGCCTTTGCGATTCATGAGTCACAACGGCGAAATCAACACCCTGCGAGGCAACAAGAACTGGATGTTTGCCCGGCAAGGTGTCTGCGACGACAAACGACCCGATGGCTTTGGCAAAGAACTGCGCAAGCTCTTCCCCGTCGTCGAGCCTGACTGCTCAGACTCAGGTACTTTCGACAACGTGCTGGAATTTTACTTGATGACCGGGCGATCGCTGCAGGAAGCCGTCATGATGATGGTGCCGGAAGCCTGGCAAAATCATGAGTCCATGTCGGTGGCCAAGCGTGCGTTTTACGAGTACCACTCCACGCTGCAGGAGCCTTGGGACGGCCCGGCCTCGATCGCGTTTACCGATGGCAAGTACATCGGCGCAGTGCTTGACCGCAACGGCCTGCGCCCCAGCCGCTACTACGTCACCCATGACGACATGGTCATCATGGCCAGCGAAGTCGGCGTGCTCCCCGTTGATCCCAGCAATGTGAAATACAAGGGACGGCTTCAACCCGGTCGCATGTTCCTGGTCAACTTCGAGCAGGGACGCATCGTCGCGGATGACGAACTCAAGAGCGAGTTCGCTAAGGCCAGACCTTATTCAGAATGGTTGCAGAATCAGCGCATTGAGTTGGCGGAATTGGACTGCGAACATGAATCGCACGGCTTCGAACCTGAGTCGCTGCTGCCTCGCATGCAGGCATTCGGCTACACCACCGAAACACTGCAATTCATGCTCAAGGGTTTGGTCGAGTCCAAGAAAGACCCCATCGGCTCGATGGGCAACGATGCTGCATTGGCTGTACTCAGCGACAAGCCTCGCATGCTGTATGACTACTTCAAGCAGCTTTTTGCTCAGGTGACCAACCCGCCGATCGACTCGATCCGCGAGGAAGTGGTGATGAGTCTCGAGTGCTACATCGGCCCGGAAGGCAACCTGCTGGAAACGACCGAGGAACACGCTCACCGCCTGCGTGTGCCTCACCCGATTCTGACCAATGAAGAATTGGCTGCGTTGAAGCACATGGACCATCGCGGCTGGCGTGCCAAGACCATTGATATCACCTGGGAAAAGTCGCAAGGCAAGGAAGGTCTGGCCAAAACGCTGGATCGCATTTGCAGCGAAGTCGATCAGGCCATTGAAGATAATGACAAGCTGGTCATTCTCAGCGACCGAGCCGTCGGTCCCGACCGCGTGGCTGTCAGTGCTTTGTTGGCCAGTGGCACGGTACACCATCACCTGGTGAACAGTGAGAAGCGTACGCGCATCGGCATCGTGCTGGAAACAGGCGAGGCGCGCGAAGTCCATCATCATTGCCTGCTGGTCGGGTACGGTGCGGATGCCATCAATCCTTATCTGGCTTTTGAAGCGCTCTGGCAGATGCAGCGGGATGGCATGCTCAAAGAGAGTTTGTCTGATGACAATAAGATCGTTGCCGCTTATCGCAAAGGTGTTGCCAAGGGCATGCTCAAGGTGATGGCCAAGATGGGCATCAGCACGTTGCACTCCTATAAGGGGGCGCAAATTTTCGAAGCGGTCGGCCTGAACAGCGATGTGATTGACCGTGCCTTCATCGGCACCGCCAGCCGCATCAAGGGGGCCGGGCTGGATGTGCTCGCGGAAGAACTGATCCGCAGACATGAGATCGGCTACCCGTCGAGGCAGGAAGAAGTTCGCCTGCCGGTGTTGCCAAACGATGGGCAATTCCACTGGCGTTCGGGTGGTGAAAACCACATGTTCAATCCTGAAACCGTGGCTAACCTTCAAGTCGCAGCGCGAACCAACAGTCGCGATGCCTACTGGAAGTTTGCCAAGTTGGCCGATGCAGATGCCCGGAATCGTTGCACGCTGCGTGGCTTGCTCAAGTTCAAACCCGGCCAATCCATTCCCATTGAGGAAGTGGAACCTGCCAAGGAAATCGTCAAGCGTTTCCGCACTGGAGCGATGAGTTATGGCTCCATCTCAGCGGAAGCTCATGAATCGCTGGCCATCGCGATGAACCGACTGGGTGGCAAGAGCAACACCGGCGAAGGCGGCGAAGACTCCGTGCGATTCAACCCCTTGCCCAACGGCGACAGCAAGCGATCTTCCATCAAGCAGATTGCCTCAGGCCGATTTGGCGTGACCAGTTGGTACCTGACGAATGCGGACGAGTTGCAGATCAAAATCGTGCAAGGCGCCAAGCCCGGCGAAGGTGGTGAACTGCCTGGGTATAAGGTGAATGAGATTATTGCCAAGACCAGGCATTCGACGCCCGGCGTCGGCCTGATCTCGCCACCCCCCCACCACGATATTTACTCGATTGAAGACCTGGCCCAACTCATCCATGACCTGAAGAACAGTAACCCGTCAGCCAACGTCAGCGTCAAGCTGGTGTCGGAAGTCGGCGTTGGCACTGTCGCGGCTGGTGTGTCCAAGGCCCATGCGGATCACATCCTTGTCAGCGGACATGATGGTGGCACGGGGGCATCGCCTTTGACCAGCATCAAACATGCTGGCCTGCCTTGGGAACTTGGTGTGGCGGAAACGCATCAGACACTGGTCATGAACGACTTGCGCAGCCGCGTGAGACTGGAAACTGATGGCCAACTCAAGACTGGCCGCGATATCCTCATAGCTGCCTGCCTCGGTGCGGAGGAGTTCGGCTTTGCCACGGCTCCGCTGATCACCCTCGGCTGCATCATGATGCGTAAGTGCCATCTGAACACCTGCCCGGTGGGTGTGGCTACGCAAGACCCAGAACTTCGCAAGAAATTCAAAGGCAAGCCTGAGCATGTCGTCAATTATCTTTTCATGGTGGCGGAACATGCCCGTCAGCTCATGGCTGAGTTGGGGGTGCGAAGCATCAATGAATTGATCGGTCGCGTCGATTGCCTGGAAGTGGATGAGGCGGTCAAACACTGGAAGAGTCATGGCCTGGACTTGTCTGCCATCCTCGCCCCGGCCAGAAAGCCTCGACCTGAGGTCGGCGTGTATAAGCAGATTGAGCAGGATCATGGCATCGCCGAGGCACTCGACCACAAGCTGGTGGAGCTGGCCCAACCTGCACTGCTGCATGGCCAAAAGGTGAAGATCGACTTGCCAGTTGAAAATACCGACCGTGTGGTGGGCACCATTCTCAGCCACGAAGTCAGTAAAGCCCATGGCGAGTTTGGCCTGCCCGATGAAACCATCCACATCAAGCTGACCGGTTCGGCTGGCCAGTCTCTTGGCGCTTGGATGCAACGCGGCATCACCATCGAACTGGAAGGCGATGCCAACGACTACGTCGGCAAGGGATTGTGTGGCGGACGGATCGCCATCTACCCGCCAAAGAACTCGAGCTTCGTCCCCGAAGAAAACATCCTGCTGGGCAACGTGGCTTTGTATGGCGCGACCAGTGGCATGGCCTTCTTCAGAGGCATTGCAGCAGAACGCTTCTGCGTGCGTAATTCCGGTGCATCGGCAGTCGTTGAAGGCGTGGGTGACCACGGCTTGGAGTACATGACCGGCGGACGTGCGGTGATTCTCGGCCCGACGGGTCGTAACTTTGCAGCGGGCATGTCAGGCGGTGTGGCTTACGTGTGGGATCGCGATGGGCGATTCCTCGAACGCTGCAACCTTGAATTGGTCGAGCTTGAACCTGTCGCTGATCCGCAAGACATCGCGGAACTGCGTGAGTTGATTGAGTTGCACGTGAAATACACCGGTTCCACGGTTGGCGCGCAAGTGCTGGCTCAATGGGAGGAAATCCTTGACCAGTTCAAGAAGGTGATGCCTGTCGATTACAAGCGCGTGTTGCTGGAGAAGAAGCAAGAGCAGGAGCAGGAACCTGCGGGTGTCTGAAAGATTTGAATAATGCATTGCGGGTACCCCACCCGCTGACCATAGAACGAGAAAAACGGAGCATAAGCCATGGGCAAGCCCACCGGTTTTAAAGAATTCAAGCGAAATACGATCCCCTACTCGGATCCTGAATTGCGCATCAATCATTTTGATGAGTTTCTTGAGCCTGTTGATGAGCAACACCTGGCCACGCAAGGCGCTCGCTGCATGGACTGTGGCATTCCGTTCTGCCAGTCAGGGACCGGCTGCCCCATCGATAACCTGATCCCCGAGTGGAACGACCTGGTGTATCGCGGCAAATGGCGCGAAGCATTGAACCGTTTACACAAGACCAACAACTTCCCGGAGTTCACCGGTCGCGTTTGCCCGGCGCCCTGCGAGGGGGCCTGCTGCCTGGGTGTGATTGACCCGCCGGTGACGATCAAGAACATCGAATGTGCGATTGTGGATCGTGGTTTTGCAGAGGGTTGGATCAAGCCAGAACCTCCCGTGCGACGAACTGGCAAGAAAATCGCTGTGATCGGATCGGGTCCGGCAGGTCTGGCTGCGGCCGATCAACTGAATTCGGCGGGGCATGAAGTCACGGTGTATGAACGGGCCGATCGCATTGGGGGATTGCTGATGTACGGCATCCCCAACATGAAACTGGATAAACAATATGTCGAGCGTCGCGTGAATCTGGTGCGCGAAGAAGGCGTTAAGTTTGTCACCAATGCTTTTGTCGGTGCCAAGCCCGGCGATGATGCCGCAGCCTATCCGGTTGATGAAAAAACACAGTACATCGACATCAACGAACTGCGTAACGAAGTTGATGCCATCATCATTGCGACAGGTGCAACCAAGCCACGCGATCTTGAAATCCCCGGCAGATATCTCAAGGGGATTTATCCGGCGATGGATTTTCTGCACGCCAACACGAAGAGCCTGCTGGACAGCAAGCTTGAGGATGGCCAATACATCAGCGCCAAGGATAAACGCGTGGTTGTCATCGGTGGTGGTGACACAGGCAACGACTGCATCGGCACCTCCATCCGTCACGGCTGCAAGAGCCTGGTGAACTTTGAACTGCTGCCCAAGCCACCGGCTGAACGCGCCCCGGACAATCCCTGGCCGGAGTGGCCTCGCATCTTGCGTTCCGACTACGGCCATCAGGAATCCGATGCCGTATTTGGCAGTGACCCGCGAGAATTCTGCGTGCTGTCGAAAGAGTTCATCGACAATGGCAACGGGAATGTCGCGGGGATCAAGACTGTCCGCGTCGATTGGCAGAAGGATGACGCGGGCCGATGGCAGATGAGCGAAATCGAAGGCAGTGAGCAGATGTTTGAGGCAGACCTGGTGCTGCTGGCCATGGGCTTCCTCGGCCCCGAGCAGACGATTGCTGAGAAGTTCGGGCTGGAAACGGACTCACGCAGCAACTTCAAGGCTGACTATGGCAGTTTCGCCACCAATGTGGAAGGCGTGTTCGTCGCCGGCGATTGCCGACGGGGTCAAAGCCTGATCGTCTGGGCCATCGCGGAAGGTCGCGGTGCGGCTCGTTCGGTCGATACTTTCCTGATGGGTAAAAGTGAACTGCCTGCCCCGGGTTTGACTACAGCCGGCAGGTAAATGGATACCCGGTGATCGTTGCTCAACTTGCCAATTGATTGAGCATCGGTCGCGGTTCTGGTTTCATCCACCCTATAGGAATCACTCACCTGCGTAGGAGAGCCCTATGGTGATTTGTCATTGATGATTTCGCCAGCAACTTTTCTATTGCCTTCACGCCAGTTCAGCCGCTGTGGAAATGACCACGGCAATTGCATACGCCATGCAAGCGAGCGAGAAGATGACCGTCGCAAAGCCGGTGGCGGCATGCATGCGATCTGTCTTCGCTGACCGGCAGGCAATGACCAGCGCGACGATATGCAAAGTGAGAAAGACGCCAGCGGTCATACCAACATGAGCCAATGCCCGGCCGAACTCCCTTGCTTCGGATGATGCAGGAGGCCTATCACTGGTTGCCATGGTCACGAAAAAGCCAACCCCAAGCATCGCAGGCCAGGCCAACACGGGCAGCACCCACGCCAACCAGGCTCCGCCTTTCTTTGGATTGATTTCAGGTGGTTGAGCATTCATTTCTCGCATTCTAGCGTGATCATTGCTTGTTCATCCGTGCAGTGACGTGTGGCATTTCATTGGGACTTGGATGCTCATGGACAGAAATTATAGACCACCAAATGCATATCCGTGAAGCACAGGATCTCTTCTTGCGTTGCTATGGGGGACCTCTCCAGGCACCAAACGTAATTTTCATTTTTTTCTCCACTACCCCTTGCATTCCACTTGGCCATGCTTTATGGTATAGGTGTAACAGTTTCATGAACTGTCACAGAGAGTGAGAGAGAACAGGAATGTCCAGCGTTAGAGAAATTGCCGAATCCGCCAACGTGTCCATCGCAACCGTCTCGCGGGTTCTCAACAATCACCCTCGCGTCAGTGCCGAGGCGCGACGCAAAGTGCTTGATGTCATCAACAGCAAACGTTACACCGCTCAGGTGGGCAGGCGCTCAACGACTAACATTGCCTACGTTTTTGCAGAGGATTTCTCGCTGGGTTCACCATTTGATGCGACCCTTCTCGAACGCATAAGTCGAGGTTTACAAAATGATGATCTTGATCTGCTGATTCTTCGCCCCCCTTCACGGCTGAAGGATCGCGAAACCTATACTCAACTGTTCCAGTCGCGGGGCGTGCGCGGTGCATTTGTCCGCTGCACGGATAAGACCCGCTACATTGCAGAAATGATTGCGGAAGAAGGCTTCCCTGCCGTCACACTGGCTGACCGCCTGAGTAGTGCACGGGGCAGTTGGGTACGCTCCAATGCAACCACTGCAACAATGGATGCGATCCATCACCTGCTCCGTCTTGGGCATCGGCGCATCGCAGTCACGCTGAACATCGTGGACGACCGGGACCACCAGGAACGACTCATGGCGTATCGGCAGGCGATGTTCAATGAAGGCCTGGAAGTCTCGGACGATCTATTGCTGCGTGTGCCTGCTTATCGACAAGCTGGCGCGTCATTACTGAAGCAGATCACTACGATGATGGACCCACCCACGGCTGTGTTCGTGACCGACCCGCATGTCGCTGTCGGGTTGATGCATGAAGCCTTGCGCGTCAACTTTAAGATTCCGGAGAAACTGTCCGTGATTGGTTTCGATGACACCGAGCAACGACTTGGCGTTTACCCGGCCATGACTTCTGTGTGCCAGAATACGGAAGCGTTAGGCGGTGAGGCCTACGCTATGTTGGAGAAGCTGTTGCATGATGACAAGCCAATGCCTCAGCAGAAGGAAATTGAGTGCTGGCTTGAGTTGCATGATTCTACTGCACCCCCGTCAGTCTAAGGGCGTGCATTTTGAAAGTTGGATTTGCCAATGGTTTGGCAACTGAAGCGAATTCTGTGACTGCTTCAGACTGGAAGAGTGTCTGAGAGTAACGACAAGTAATTTAGCTGTTATCGCCCGCTACGTCGCAGGCGTATGTATCAGTGCGTGTTTATTTTAACCTTTGGGAGAGTAAAGATGAGAGAGATAAGGACATTGAGTTTAACGGTATTGGCTACCGGGGCGATTGGCTTCAGCCAGGCCCATGGCGTGATTAACCCCGGCTTTGAAGATGGGACCGGCACGGATGCCGCGTTCTGGGAAGAAATCGTCGGTGCCAACGGAACTGTCGAACGAAGCACTGCCATGCCCAATTCGGGCACCTACAGTGCGTTCATCGGCTTCGACAACACCAGTTCACCCGTTGGTGGTGCTCACTTCATTCAGCAGAACTCAGGTTTCGGCGGGATTGCCGATCCCCTGCTGAACTATGACTTTGGTTTCTTTGCCAAGGTCGATTCCACCGACTTCACGGACCACAACATCTTCGCACAGTTGCAATGGCTGGATCAAAGCCCAGGTGGCAGCGGTTTCATATCGCAGATTGAAGTGCCTTTGATTGCGGACGGCATTAACACCAGCTATCAGCAGTTTGGTGCCACCAACATTGATGTGCCTGACAATGCCAACTCCTACCTGGTACGTTTCCAGATCGCACACGGAGGGTTGGGTGGTGTCTCCAACGGACTGTACGTTGACGATATCACGCTTGATGCCATCGGTGCACCTCCACCCCCTGCATTCCCCAACGGCGTCAACATCCTTGAGAACCCGGGATTCGAACTGGGTACCAACGGCGATGCCGCCTCATGGACAGAATTAGCATTGGGCGCAAACGGTCAGGTTGTGCGCAGCGATCTGATGCCTAACGAAGGCGAGCATCATGCCTACATGAGTTTCGACAACACCAACACGCCTGCCCCCGGGCCGTACTTCATTGAACAAAACCCCGGTGCAGGAACCATCGATGACTCAGTGAACTATGACCTGGCTTTTGCTGCCAAGGTGGATTCACTCGACTTCACAGGCACCGACTTCTTTGTCGAACTCCAGTGGCTGGATCAGAGCCCAGGTGGTGCAGGCTTCCTTGGCAATGAACTGATCTCACTGGTCGGCCTGGGAATCGGTACTGAGTACAAGAACTTCATCTTCAATGACCTTGAAGTTCCTGCGGGTGCTGATTCATACATCCTTCGCTTCCAGGCATCACCCGGCGCCGTACCAGGCATCGTCAACGGCCTGTCCGTGGACAATGCTTATCTGGGCCAGGTTCCAGAGCCTGCCTCGCTGGCTTTGCTGGCCATCTCCGGATTAGTTCTCGGAGCGCGTCGGCGTGCATAAGAAACCAAATCGGCGAATGAGAGAGAGCCATTAGCTGATCACCCTGCCAGGAGCCTAACGGCTTCTGGCAGGTTTCCCTGAAACAGAAAGACTGCCATGGGAATCGCACTTTTTCAGGTATTTTTACGAGTAAAGACTTGCCTGGATAAAAAAAATGCGTACCATTACTGTGTAACTGTTTCATTAACTGTATCAATACGGTCGTAAGGTTCCCATCACACACACCCCATGAACCTGGATCAGCCATGACAAATGTTCACCCCAACATGCATCTCAGAAGAACCCGTCGCAAGGGTACCAGCAACGCCTTCACCCTCATCGAGTTGCTGGTCGTCATTTCCATCATCGCTTTACTCATCGGATTGCTGTTGCCAGCCTTGAGCTCGGTGCGCAGTGTTGCTGAATCCGCCGACTGCCTGTCCAAGATGCGAAGCTGCGCCACGGCTGCGGTGGCGTACTCGGCTGAAAACAAGGGATACCTTCCCGCGGCCTTTGGTGGCAACATCGGGGCCAACCTGCCCGGTGGTGAAACCGGCGATGGGAAGTACTACAGCGATTACTTCGAAGACTACATGAGTGACATCGACGACCAAGAAGATGATTACTACATGTGCAGGTCGGTCAGTCTGGCGCCACAGGATGGCCAAAAGTTGCTGTCTTACAGTGCCAACCCCCTGCTGATGGTCAACCTGCTCACAGAAGCGTCGCGAAAGAGAGCAGACACGGCTTCACGTCCGTCACAAGTCATCCTCATGGGAGATACCTCTCAGAACAGTGGCGCTGGCACAGCAGGTCCGACTTTCAGTGGACCTTTCATGGGGCCTTTCTTTAACCGATCGCAGGCGGATACACCACTGGCCATCAACGAAGATAACAATAAGGATGGCATTACAACCAACGGTTACCACCTGCGATTCCGCCATGGTGGCAACGAAACTGCCAACAGTGCGTACCTTGACGGTCATGCCGAATCTGACCGAATCGGTGAAGTCTTGCAACGCAATCTGGCCACAAGTTATTAATCAGTGACTTATCACACGTTTGTAATATCTTTCAACTATCAAACACTTAGCAGGTAGGACTCATGAACAATACGAAGAGATTGCACCTGATTACATTTGCATCACTCATGCTGAGCTTGCTCATCCCCGCATGCACACTGCAAGCAGGTAAAGTCGAGCTCACTGAGAAAGACAATCAATGGACGCTCATCGTCGATGGCAAACCCTTCGAGATCAAGGGGGCAGGTGGCGATGGCTCGAAAGAACTGCTCAAGAAGATGGGAGGCAACAGCTTTCGCACTTGGGGCGTGGATGCAGAAACAAAAGCCTTGCTTGATAAAGCAGATAAGCTGGGTTTAAAAGTGGCGGTCGGATTCTGGGTTGGTCATGAAAGGCACGGTTTTGATTATGGCAACGTCGAGCAGGTTGCCAGCCAATACGAAAAGTTTGCCCAGGTTGTAAAGACATACAAAGACCATCCGGCGGTACTGTGCTGGGTCATTGGGAACGAAATGGAAGCCGGGGTGGAAAAACCAGCGGCCATCTACTCTGCCATCAACAACATGGCTGCGTTAGCCAAGAAACTTGATCCGGACCACCCCACCATGACCGTCATTGCGGAGCTTGGCGAGAACGGCAGGAACATCAAAGCCATCCATCGCCTTTGCCCTGACATCGACATCATCGGGATCAATACTTATGGCGGTGGGCCTTCGGTCGCGAAGCGCTACCACGAAACGGGAGGCAAGAAACCTTTTGTCATCACTGAGTTCGGCACACTTGGCCAGTGGGAATCCGGCAAGACTGACTTTGGCTCCGCCATAGAAATGACCAGCACTGACAAAGCCCAGTGGTACAAGAAGACTTATCAGGCAGCACATGCTGACCCATTTTGCCTGGGATCGTATGCCTTCGCCTGGGGGCACAAAATGGAAGCCACAGCCACCTGGCACGGCATGCTGCTGCCCGATGGGTCGCGACTTGCAGCCGTGGACACCGTCAGCGCACTCTGGACGGGCAAGCAGTTGGACAATCAATGCCCGGCGATTCTCAAACTTGAGGCCACGACGCCCGTCACGGTCAAGCCCGGAGGCAAGGTCGAAGTGTCCCTCGAGTTGAAGGATCCGGATAAAGATGCGCTCAAGGTGACGTGGCTACTGAAAAAGGATGATCAGAATTACATCACGGGTGGCGATGCCCAGGACGATCCGACGATCGTGAAAGATGGCATCCTGAAAGCATCCAAGGATGGAGCGACGATTCAATTACCCGAAGGTGGAGGGGCCTATCGGGTTTACATGTATGCCCGTGATGGTCAAGGCGGGGCTGCGGTCGGGAACATTCCGCTGTATGTTGATGCACCGGAGAAGATTCCTGCCGCAGCTCTTGCCAAGACACCCTTCACCATTTACGCCGAGGTGGATAAGACAGGTCCATTCGCGCCGTCTGGCTGGATGGGTGCCGCCGATGCCATCACCATGATCCAAAACTGGAAGACCAATCCTCACTCCGGTAAGACCTGCATCAAGATTCACTATGCCAAAGGCAATGATTGGGGCGGTGTCGTCTGGCAGCACCCAGAGGGTGACTGGGGCGATCGCGCGGGAGGCTTCAACCTCAGCAAAGCCAATCAAATCAGTTTCTATGCTCGAGGCGAAGACGGGGGCGAAAAAGTGCAATTCAGCATGGGTATCCTTGGTAGAGATAAAAAGTTCTACGACACTGCCAAAGCGGAATCGACCATCACACTGACCAAGGAATGGAAGCAGTACACCATTGATCTGTCGGATCGCGATTTATCTCGCATCAAGACTGGCTTTGTGTGGGTTGTGGCAGGTCAAGGCAAGCCTTTGACTTTCTATCTCGATGATATTCAGTACACCAAAGCCGATAAGGACAAATAAAGACAGCCCCGCTTTCACGGGGCTGCTTGGACCGAAAATCAGTATCGGTCGGATCGGAGGAGGAGAAGTTTCCTTAAGGCTCTCAGGCGCCGACTTGGGCGCTTTCCAGTCTTGACTTCAAGGCTGCTAGTTCATCCTTGAGTCCTTCAGGCAGTTTGTCGCCAAACTTGGCGTAGTGCTCATCAATGTCAGGCAGTTCATTCAACCAGCCCTCAGCATCAACGGACAGCAGCAGTTGCATGTCATCGTCTGTCAGGTCCAGGCCTGACACGTCGATGGCGCCTTCCGTTGGCAGACTACCGATGGCGGTGTCTGTCGCGTCGGCCTTGCCCTCCACGCGTTCGCAGATCCACTTGAGCACGCGGCTGTTCTCGCCAAAGCCTGGCCAGACGAACTTGCCTTCCTGATTCTTGCGGAACCAGTTGACGAAGAAGATCTTGGGCATTTTGTCGCCACCCTTTTCGCCCATCGCCAGCCAGTGAGCCCAGTAGTCACCCATGTGGTACCCACAGAAAGGCAGCATAGCCATTGGGTCACGACGCAGCACGCCGACCTTGCCAGCCGCTGCCGCGGTCTTTTCTGAACCCATGATCGAGCCGAGGAACGTGCCATGCTTCCAGTCGCGGGCTTCGATGACCAAAGGCACCGTGGTGGCGCGACGACCGCCGAACAGAATCGCGTCGATGGGCACACCTGCGGGGTCTTCCCATTCAGGGGCGATCACCGGGCACTGGCGAGCGGGAGCGGTAAAACGAGCGTTGGGGTGGGCTGCTTTCTTGTCACTGTCAGGTGTCCAGTCGTTGCCGTTCCAGTCGGTCAGGTGGCTGGGCACTGGGCCATCAATATCTTCCCACCAGACATCGCCGTCGTCGGTCAACGCCACGTTGGTGAAGATGCTGTTTTCCTTAAGCGATTCCATCGCGTTGGGGTTGGTTTCGTAGTTCGTCCCGGGTGCGACGCCGAAGAAACCCGCCTCGGGGTTGATCGCGTAAAGCCGACCATCATCGCCAAACTTCATCCAGGCGATATCGTCACCAATGCACTCGACCTTCCAGCCTTCGAGGGTGGGTTCCATCATGGCGAGGTTGGTCTTGCCACACGCTGAGGGGAACGCGCCAGCGACGTACTTGACCACACCTTCCGGACTGGTCAGCTTGAGGATCAGCATGTGCTCAGCCATCCAGCCTTGCTCGCGAGCCATGATCGAAGCGATACGCAGGGCGAAGCACTTCTTGCCCAGCAATGCGTTGCCGCCGTAGCCTGAGCCGAACGACCAGATTTCCTTGGTTTCGGGGAAGTGGGTGATGTACTTGTTATCCGCATTGCAAGGCCAGGGCACATCCTTCTGACCGGGCTCGAGCGGAGCACCGACGGTGTGTACACAAGGCACGAACTCGCCATCGGCACCCAGCACATCCAGCACCTTCTTGCCCACGCGGGTCATGATGTGCATGTTGGCGACAACATACGGGCTGTCGGTCAGTTCGATGCCGATGTGAGCGATGGGTGAGCCGACCGGGCCCATACTGAATGGAATGACGTAAAGGGTACGGCCTTTCATGCAACCCTTGAACAGGGGCATGAGGATTTCCTTCATTTCCTTGGGGTCTTTCCAGTGATTGGTCGGGCCAGCATCTTCTTGCTTGGCTGAGCAGATGAAGGTGCGGTCTTCCACACGGGCGACGTCGGCTGGATCAGAGAAGATCAAGACACTGTTGGGCTTCTTGTCTTTGTTCAACCAGCGGGCGGTGCCACCTTCGACCATGATATCGAGCATCTTCTGATACTCTTCGGTTGAGCCGTCGCACAGGTAAACGTCGTCAGGGGTACACAGTTCTTTGACGGTTTCGATGAATTGGTTCAGTTTCGCATTCGGTGTCATCTGTCAGCTCCAGTCTTTCAGATGGCTATCAAAAGTTGCAGGCGGAACGCCCCGCCTGCCTAAATTCGACTTTCGTATCAACTTATCGGTTTTTCGTATATCTGCCAACCCATCTTCACATTTCGCACTCAAAAAAACCGATTTTTCCCCGTCCCCGCGTGCCACACCATTCACAAGACATTAGAGTCTCGTGAATACCCGGACTATAGCAGAGCAAAATATCTCTTGCAAATCACCCGAAAAAGAGTTCCCCCACTAACGCTGCGACGAGATCCGGACAAACCTCATAGGAGAAAACCCGTGAAGAATACGTCCCCATCGCGTTCGACTGGAATTCAACCACCCTTTTCATGAAGTGGACTGTAATAGAGCAGGCCAGGCTTCTTTGCTTCTTCCTGGTCGAACTCGTCTGTCGTCACCCAGAACGATGAGCCATCCACATTGCTGACGGTCGCTCCGCCAGTGTGTCGATCGTCCAACGCTTCATGAGGATCATTCGAGCCATCGTTCCAGTACCACTTGTCGCCCTTGGTGCTGGTAGCCCACATCAACCAGGCGCCGCCGGGTATTTCCTGAAGCCTGGCTGCGGGATGTTCGCGGTACGTTGCTTCAGTTGTGAATCTTCCAAACGCGCTGATCGAGCCGTTCATCGTGTAGGTCGTCATTTCCCGAACAGCGTATTCTTTCGGCTTACTCTTCTGCTGCTCGGTACGATAAGGCTCCGTGTCCGAAGGACATCGATAGATTTCTTCCTTCTCAATGTAAGGCCAAACTGAGCCGGTCAACACGCGCTCCCGCCTTTGCTCATCGGTCATGTCCCACAAGCTGCTGCCATCGGTCAGATCGTAAAGCCAGGTCACAGCATCGGGATTGCTTGACCGGAACTTGCCGTTGTCATAACCAGCGTTGGGCAGGTATTCATCAAAGTCCAGGGTGTAAGTATTCGCAGCCGTGGCAAAAGCACGGTGATTGGTCAGACAGATCAGCCGACGCGCCGCTTCATGGGCAGCCCCCAGAGCGGGCAGTAACAAGCCGATTAACAAGGCGATGATCGAAATCACCACCAGCAATTCGATGAGCGTGAAGCCAGAGGGCAAGACACGAATCGAAACTTTTTCATCATGATGTGACATCGGCCAATTTCCAGATGAATACGAAATCGCAGGCGACAACGCCAAGGGGCAGCAGTGAATTAATGCCCAGACCTGTATGTGAAGATACAGCCTCAGCGATCAGGGATCAAGATAAAACGACAAGCCTCGCCTGAAATCAGCCTGTTTATCCTACTCAGCGAGGACTTTTTTCATCACAGGCCAAGCCAGGTCTGCATAAAACCGGTGACCTTCCGGGCCAACCTTCAACGCAACACGATGGGCCACTCCCTGCTCTTCATAAATTGCCTGCAAAGTTTTGAATGCCTGTCGCGTGGCTTTGATCGGAAAGATGTCATCTTCCTTCCCCGCGACCATGACCATCGGCTTGGGGCAAGCCAACGCGGCTATATCTGACATCTCGCAAACTTCCATCAGGCCCGGTACGAAGTTACAGCCGCAGTGGTAAAGCGACATGATGGAATCAGCAAAGGTACAGAAGTAACACGAAGGCATTGCAAAACGCACGCGAGGCAAGAGAGCCGCAGCAAAAAGGGACACCGTCCCGCCACCCGAATTGCCCATGACGCCGACGCGTTTCATATCGATGTCGCCGCGCTGTGCGAGATAATCCAAAGCGCGATCTACGTCATAGACCCGCTCAGCCAACAAAGTGTGTCCGAGCATCAAGGCATGCATTGCAGCATCATGGCAACGGTTGAACCCCGAGACACTCTTAAGTTTCTTCTCCTGACGTTCCCCAAAGCTGCGCTGCTCCAGACAAAGTGCGGCATAACCATAGCGCATGGCATTGATGCCAAAGTCGCGATCCCCATTGACTTGAATCGGCCGGCTGTTCGTTTCAAAATCTAGTGCGACAGAGTTGTGCGCACCGGATGAATGCCCCTGCAGACAGATGAATGTCCCCAGCGGTTGATCCACTCCCTTGGGAACGCACCAATACATCGGTATGTCTGCCCCCGACTCGCTGCGGATCACGATCTTCTCAATCGTGCCTAGTTCATGCTCACGCTGCCAAAGTGTCTGCGGTTTGAGCGCAGGCCGATCACGCTTCATCAGGCGGTCCAACCCGGTCAAGGCGTTCACCTTCATTCTCAGCTTCTGTTGCCAGGCTTTGAAATCACAGCCGGGTTGATACGCCAGAGTCAAAGGTGACTGACGCGTCATCGGCTGATGCACTTGGGAGGGTGAATAACTGGGCATCCTGCGACTCCTGAGAAGATTGCCTATCCATCAGATGCCGCGACTTTAGCCGATGTCACGCTTGCTTACCTACTGTTGTACATATTTCAATAGTGATGAGCATGAGTTTCACAGCAGCCAGGAGGTAACCACTCAGCTTTGAAACGTTGGAATAAAGCCCACGTCTTTGTATGCATGAACTATGACGTGTTCTTGACACAAAACGACACCAGCGCATCTTGGACTGCTACTTATTCTTCGTACACCATGCCCGAGTGCCTTAGGGATCTCCCCAAATCTCTTAGCAAACCACCTCAACGCGCAGGCCTGACCTGGCACTTTCAATCGCAGCCATGACCATAGCCAGGCTCTTGATGTTGTCCGTGCAGTCCGTTTCGGGTTTGGTTCCCTCGCGCAGACAGCGGGCAAACTCAATGAGATAACCCATCTGATTCGCAGGCTTATCTTCCGCGAGTGGCACTTCGACCACTTCGGTCTCACGGATGAAGCCTTCCGCCCCATCCTTCACGCGTTCTGCTTGGTAAGCTTCCGCACCATCCCAACTGGCTGCTCCGTTGCGGCACCAGACGCGCCAATCACAATGCCAACGTGTATTCAGCCCCTCGGCACACCATGACCCGCGATAGCTGACACGGATGCCGTTGCTCATCTCGAAAATCGCGATGGCGTTGGCGTCCCCTCGATACCATGAACGGCCGGGATTGAAAGAATGGCAGTAAACCGCAACCGGGTCTGCCCCGGTGACCTTGCGGATCGCATCGAAATGGTGAATGGACATGTCAGCCAACAGCACATCCTCCATCGCATCACGGAAGCCTCCGAAATGAGCACCGATGAAAAAGTCCAGATGCACTTCCTCGATCGGGCCGAGCGTTCCACCTTGCAGGAAGTCTGCAAAGGTCTGGATGTTGGGGGTGTTTCGTTGGGTCTGGGTGACTGCGTAAATCTTGCCATGCTTCTGGGCTGCTTCCACCATCGTTTTGGCGACATCCAGACGATCACTCATCGGCTTCTCGCCCAGCACATCGCAGCCAGCCTCGAAAGCTGGGATGACTACTTCATTATGCACCGCAGGCACCGTCACATCAAAGACCACATCAGGCTTGGCTTCGCGCAGGGCCTGATCCAAAGTGTCATAGACGATGCTGGCTGGCAGATCGCGCTTGGCTGCAGAATCTGCTGCTGCCTTGCGGTTCAGATCGACCAGCCCAACGTATTCATAATCCGCAGGTAACTGCATCGTGTCATTGATCCACGCCTGGCCACGTCCGCCACACCCGACCTGCACCACACGAAACGGCTTCTTTTGCGACATCTTTCGATTCCTTTGGTTCGTTTTGGATCATCGTTGCGCGGACGCATGGTTATAACCATGCCATGTCAGCGATCATGCGCGCAACTCAGCATTCAGCGCTTTCTTCAACTGGGTGATGACTTCCTGCATCTGCGGGTCCACTTCATCATGCCGCAGCGTTCGGCTGGCATCACGAAACAACATCCGCAAACTCACACTTTTTCGCCCCTTCTCGATGGGCTTACCTCGGTATGTCATAAGGAAATCCACACACTCAAGCATGGCAGGCTTGGCCTGTTCAACTTGGGCAGCGATGTCGCGCCAGGCAGTCGCCTCATCAACCAGGATCGATAGATCACGCTCAATGCCCGGGAAGCGTGGCAACTCCTGCACGGTACGCTTAGGTGGATAGTTGGCCACCAGTTTCTCAACTGGCGCGATCGCAGCCGCGACCGGCGTCTGCAAGTCAAACTGCTTCTGAATCGCTGGCTTGATCATACCCATCGTGGCCAAGGGTTGGCCATCGACTTTGACCACGGCAGCCGGTTCAAGCCAATCATGTTCGGCAGGTTCGATGGCAACATCTTTCCTACCCATCAATTGCCCAACCAGGTTGAGCAACGTCTGTTGCAGAGCATGCAAAGCCGACTGCGCATCTGCCGCATCCAACACCATGCCTAACTCACGGTGTTCTTCGATGCCTTGGCCGTTACCCGACCAGACAGACGCGGTTTCAAACAGCCGCACATGCTCATTACCCGCATCCTGATTGAGCTTGCGACAAGTGAGCAGACTGGGCAGCACCGATGGACGGAGCATGGGTTCGGCCTTGCGACGATCATCGCCGATCATCACCGGCTCGTGATCCCGCGGCAAGAAGGCTTTCCCAGCCTTCTCACCAACAAAACTGAAGGTCATGGCTTCATGGAAGCCCTGGCCTGTGAGAATATCACGTAGCGTATCGAGCGCTTTCAATACAGCCTGCCTGGGTCGAGCCACAATCTCGATCCGCTCGCGCACAGGGATGTTGGCCAGGCCATGTACACGGGCGACTTCCTCGATCAAGTCCACCTCGCGCGACAGATCCAGCCGATACGTCGGCACGGTGCATCGCACGAGTTGGCCGTCTTCCACGACTTGCGGCTGAAGCATCAATCGGTTGAGATATTCCGCGATCTGTTTCGCATCCAGTTCAATCCCCAATAGTGATTGGCACCGGCTGACACGCAGATCAATCTGCTTCGGCGAAGCAGGATCATCCCCAACACGGATCACGCCTTGAGCGAGTTTGCCCCCAGCCAATTCAACAATCAAAGCGGCGGCCCGTTGGCTGGCGCGCTCAATGCCTTGCGGATCGACCCCACGCTCAAAGCGATAACTCGAATCGCTGGACAACTTCAACGTGCGACTCGTCCGGCGAACATTCAAAGGCTCAAACACAGCCGACTCCAGCAAGATATCCGTCGTCTGGTCATTCACCTCGCTGTCTAGGCCCCCCATCACACCTGCCACAGCGACCGGCTTATCAGCGTCGGCGATGACCAGCATGTTGTCACTCAATTCATGCTTCGTGCCATCGATGGCAACGAAGGCTTCACCTTTCTTTGCCTTGCGCACGACGATGCGATTTTCCTTGAGCAGGTTCATGTCGAACGCATGCAAGGGTTGCCCCATCTCCAGCAGGACGAAGTTGGTGATGTCCACGACGTTATTCACGGAACGCAGGCCAACGGCTTCCATGCAATCGACAAGCCATTGTGGACTTGGGCCGACCTTCACCCCTTGAATCACACGGGCGGTGTAAACAGGGCATAAGTCGGTTGCAGTGTTTTCCACGCTCGTCAGTTCATGCACCTTGACTGAAGCATCTTCAGGCAGGTCAAAACTGGGTTGAACCAATTGAGCGCCAGTTGCCGCGGCAAACTCGCGAGCCTGGCCGAGATGGCTGAGGCAGTCGCTGCGATTGCTGGTGACTTCGACATCCAGTTGCCAATCCTCGCCGGTCGAGATGGCCACGGCTTCCCATTCTTCAATCGGGAAACCCGCGTGTGTCATCGCTTCGACCATCGCCTCACGGGAGGCTGGTTTGTCCAGGTAACGATTGAGCCAATTCAAGCTACTTTTCATGGGATGGAAAGATTAACAGGCTCAGGTGACCGGGCAACTGCTGCGGTTGCGTTTCTGCGTTGTAAACCTGAGACTAAAGCGCATGGCAGAATCGACCGGCAACCGATTTGGTCGCAAGCCCGGCCGAGGCCTGCGCCCCTACCTTCTTCTCCCCAAAGTACTCAGCGTCAGCCTGCTTGTGGGCGGGTTGGCCTGCCTGGTGGTGCTGCAAATTGCCCTGTTGAACAGTCCCGAGGATGAATTTCCCGTCAAACTGGAGCAGATCAGGCTCATCTACCACTGGATCGTCATTCCCTCAGGTTTGGCCACGGCATTATTCGGGGCTGCTCTACTTCTTCAGCACCCAAAAATTCTGCTGGCCCAGCGCTGGCTGCAGGTGAAACTCGCCATGGTGGCGGTCGCTTTGGCCGTAGGTCACCTGTTTTCCTTAAAGCTACTGGCAGCTTTGGACAGTTCTTCAGCAGGCGGAGACCGTACCCCATCGGATGGTGCTGGGGTCGCGCTGGTGAGTATCACCGCCGGGGTGCTGGCGATTCTGCTCATCATTGTCATACTTGGCAGACACAAGCCCAGACTCGGGCAGAACTGGGCCAAGGCCTATGCCAAACAACAGAAAAGGATGAGCGATGACAAAGCGGGTTAGCACATCGAAATCTTCTTTTGTGACGTTCACCAGTCAGGCTCGCTTTGACCTTTTGCTCGCCCTCGCGACTTTGTGCATCAGCCTGAGTGGATGTGCTTCGTCGTCGGTTGACACATCGACTACGGAGGGTGCCATCACTCCGCCTGCGGATTTGGCCATCGAACTGACCGTGCAAGGCCAACCCGGGGTGCGCGACATCATGCAGCGAAGCAGTCAATATGTCATCGAGCCTGATCGCGCCTTACGCGTCGCGGTCGGTCCGGGTGCGACAGAAGACTACCTGCCTGACCGCTCGCGCTGGATCAGCTCGCGCGATTATGCTGCACTCTATGAACAGATTGCCCGAGGAAAGCTCATGATCGAGCCGACCAGCCCCGGAGCAGAAGCAGGCGTTGATCCACGCACCGGACGAATGCCGACAGCGATCTACCGCGTCCTGATCCAGGCCCAGGGCAAGCAGCATGTCTTTCGTACCACTGCGGATGAATCGCCCTACACCCGCCGTCTTCATGAGATGCTGGTGCTGCTGGCCCAAGGCAAACAGGCGATGGATGATCCATCAGCCCTTCGCCGCGGCGAACCCACGCCAAACGATCCAGATGTGATCCCCGTACCCGTGCCTTGAGGGGTGATTCACCGGGCATGTTCCCATCCGCCACGGTGTTGTATGGCAACACACTAGTGCAGACTGAATCCCATCGTGGCGCAAGATGTGGCTCACATGAGGTGGGGTGGGAAGAAGGCGCATCACGCCAAGGCGCTAAGACGCGAAGAACGCAGAGTTGGGATCGTTACATGGGTGGCGTGGCCATCGCGAAGCATGGCCATGATATTCGGCAAGGCGGTATAAACATATCTGTGTTAACTCTCTGCCTCGCCCTTCGACAAGCTCAGGATTCGTCAAGAGTTTACAAAGCCACCCGCCACTGCGACTGTAGCGCTGCTGTTTGGTCGGTTAATCAAATCCTTGATCGAGCTGGATCAATCTCACCTGCAACGCAGCCAATTCAACATCCTGTGCGCAGGACTCACCTGATAGCACATCCTTGCCCTGGCATTGCGGGATTGTCACACGCGACCGTTGCTGCGACGTGTTAATCACACCCCAGCCAGCCAGGTTGCCTTGTACATCGGCTCGCGGAATGACCACCACATCTTCCCCGCCAGTCGCCAACGGATAGATACCCACTTCATCAGCCAGCCGTTTCACCATCGCCAGGTAAATCTCAGCATCAACGCGACTACCCAGCGTAATCACCGCTCCTTGCCCGACCTGATGGTAAACCGCAGCAACCTGTCCATGCCCGTAGCCAGCAGGTCTGCCCACATCCTCGCGAGCAGGTTGATCGTAATGAGCAATCGCCTTGCCTGTGGTCGGCTCGTAGGCTTCACACCAGGTCTTCACAGAACTGACCAACCCATCATCAAAGCGCATGCAGATCGTGTCTTCCACCCACATCGGCGTGAACCGCAGCGCGCTGCGTGCCCCGATCAATCCTTCCAATCCCCCAAATTCATGATCTTTGAAACAGGTGAACTCTTCCGAGCGGTATCCCGTGTAAGGTCCAAGCAACAGTCGTCCCCCCTGCTCCACCCATTGGGTCAATCGCTTTCGCGCCTCTGGCGTAACGATGGGCAGCATAGGCATCAACAACACCTTGTAGGGCGAGAAGTCAGCGGTCTCATTGATGATGTCGCGCCAATAGTGTTTGCGCACCACAGGCAGGTGAAAGTCATCGCGGAAGCGCTCGCCGTAGTTCATGCCTTCATCGATGGGATCGATGCTCAAGCCCCACGCAGCCTCATTGCTGTTCACCAGCGCGATCTCTGCCTGTTTTGGGGGATGGTTGAGTAACCAGTCTCCATGTTCCTTGAATTGTGCTGCCAGCTCCGTCCATGCTGCTTTGTTAGGCCTCCACTTGCCCGTCGCAGTGACACACGTGCCATGCTGCATCTCCTGACCGGCCCAATGCTGGCGCCATTGCCAATACAGCACCATCGAACCACCCAGCAGCACGCTAGTCCAGGTCATGTTCTTCAGGCCGACCTCATCATGATGGATGTTCCACAACCTGCCACCACCCGACCAGTTCGGCGCGGTCTCCAGCAGCCAATAAGGTCGGCCAGGCTTTTCGCCACGCATGCGGTCATACGTCTGCACATTCCACTGGTAATGTTCGACATCCTTGTAAACGCTGTGGCCGACGCGGTCGAGTAGTTTGTTGTGCTGGTACCAGTGCATGCCATACCCGCTGGTCATGTTGCTTGTGATAGGCAATTTGCTTGATTCGGTCGCGCGGATTTCATCGCACTGATCTTTGATGTAACCCGTCCATTGGTCATTGTTGAATCGAGCGACTGCCATGATGAGCGACGGGTGATGCCGTTCGGGCACTTCGATGCTGCCTACGCTTGCGGTTGGCATCGGCACCTGTTCAAACGCACTGTAAGCCTGCGACCAGAAGTTCAGACCCCACATCTCATTCAGGCGTTCGATGCTCCCATACCGATCTTTCAGCCGGTGATGAAATGCAGCATGAGCTTCCTCGCTGTAGTCGCTTCCTGACATTTCATTGTCGATCTGCCAGCTTTGGACAGCCGGGTGGGTACCAAGCTGTTCGACCATTTTGTGCGTGATACGTTTGCAGAAGTCACGGTAGCGCGAGCTGACATGTGAGCCATGCTTACGCTGGCCATGCTTGCGGCGATTGCCTTGCGCGTTGACCTGCAACACCTCGGGATACTGGCTGGTCAGCCACGCAGGTGGTGCAGCCGTGGGTGTCCCCAGCATGACAGCGATGCCGCCTTCATGGCAAAGATCAAGCAGCCGTTGCGCCCAGTCGAAATGATAATTCCCCTCGCTGGGTTCCATCTTATGCCAGGCAAATTCAAACACGCGCACGATGTTGAAGCCAAGTTCCTGCATCCGCGCGATATCCTTTGGCCATTCCTGCTCAGGCCACATTTCCGGATACCAACTGGCCCCGATGTATAGTTTGTCATCCCGTTCGATCGTACTCATCGACTTTCCTTCTTGCGTGATTTGTTTGGGGTGGTTACCTGCGACTGTATCATCAGGGAGTCATCGTTTGCTCACCCTTTTTCCAGTTACAGGGGCAAAGTTCATTGGTTTGCAGTGCATCAAGATTACGCAGCACCTCATCCACACTTCGCCCGACGTAAAGGTCATTGACGCACATCCAGCGGAGCACGCCATGCGGATCGATCAAGAATGTGCCTCGCAGAAAAATGCCTTGCTCGGTGGAGAGCACGCCAAAATTCAAGCCGATGCGTTTGGTCACATCGGCCAATAGCGGGAAGTTCAGACCGGCCAGTTCACGGGTATTGTCGCACCAGGCTTTGTGCACCAGATGGGTGTCGCCTGAGCAACCCACGACGTCACAATTGCGATCCTCGAATCCCTTTGCCGATTCCGCAAATGCCGTCAGTTCCGTCGGACACACAAACGAAAAGTCCATCGGATAAAAGAACAGGCATAGCCAACGGCCAGAAAAGTCAGACAGACTGACCTGCTTGAACTCATCTTCACTGGCCAGGTACGCCTTGGCGGAAAAGTCAGGTACGGGCAGACCGACGCGGATCGGCATGGCAAAACTCCTTCCACCAGCCAGTGTAACCAAGCCAAAGGGCCTTGTGCATCGAATGCCGCAACCCCTGTTGATTTACGGCAACATGCGGAAAATCCAGCATGACCCCCACCGATGCTCGACAAAAAGGATGTGTCGTTAGTTTCTTATTATTAAATACTTACATATTCGACATTCAAGCTTTCCGCTTCCCACTCTCCCGGCATGCCCTCTGCAAGAAACACTCCCATGAAACTGCAAAGACACATCATCGCGTTGGGGGGCCTGGCTTTGGGTCTGAGCATCGCTGGCTGCACCTCGACGCAGTCCGTCACGCATCGATCCGTCGAGCATCGTCTGCAACGTCTGCCCGACAGCCAGACAAATAACTATGCATACACCGGCCGATCACTGGCCACGCAACCGCAGCTCACTCGTCAACCCGTGCAAGGTCTGCCCTGGTATGCCAACTGGCGCGATAGACAGCGCACCACCATCTCCGGCACACAGCCTGTCATTCAGGAAACCACCATCACCTTCCGACGGGAAGGCATTGACCAATACGGCGACCGAATCCGCTATCACACCAACGAGGATAAGTACATCCTTCGCCGAACAGAAAATCAACGCTAGAGCGTACCCAAACCATTCGTAGCGGGGTGCCACAGTTTGACCGAGTTTTACTGAGCAAAGCGAGGGGAAACGCGGCAAGCTGTGCTGACGATGGAAGGCCGCAATGCAGAGTCATCCACACAACTTGCGCCTCTCTCGCTCCGCTCGAGTGTCGTCAAGGCGTGGCACCCAGAACGCGACGATTGAACTCAGCCTGCTCGAAAATAATCACTTACCAAGGCCGTAATTCTGGAGGGGAGATTGCTCAACGCCGTCTGGCGAACAAAGGCATCATCACCAACCCAACCAGTGCAAAACTCGCAGGTTCAGGCACTTCAAACAGTTGAAATGAATCGATCATGGAGCCGAAGTCCGGGTTGTATACGATCGCGGTCAACCGCAGGATACTGGTGTCACTGGTTGCAACGACTTCGAGTGTTTCATGCCGCCATTCGATTTTGGTGTCGCCCGCACCCGATCCACTGAAGCGAAAAATTTCTTCGCCGTTCCACTCAATGAAGAACTCGTTGTCGGGTACCGTGGGACGCGGGGCAAAAGCAAAACTCAGTTGATACTTTTGGCCTAGTTTGGTGGAGATCGCCTGCTGGATGATGTCATCATCCAGTTCAAGATGCTGATCGCCTGTGTCGCTTTCCCAACTGAAGAGTGAGTCCCAGATTTCAAACCCCTGAGATGTGGAACCGTTGACCAGTTTCCACCCATCCACAGCCCGGATGTACGACTGCCAGGTGCCATCAGCAATGTCGGGTGACTCAAAGCTGCCGTTGACAATCAGATTTTCCGGCTCATCAATGATCCCCGCGCAGACGACAGAGCCAGCCAGACCGACCAGCACCGCGCATAACCAATATCTGAAACTCACCTTCATCTCTCTCCCGGCTATCGCCGGCTCCTTGCCTGGTCATCCTTGTCCAAAGCAATCTTCCACAGGTCAGGGACGAAAAGACATGCCCCAACACACAACGGCCCCGGATGACTCCTCACCGTTGCCACATAGCGTAAAGCCCGAAAGCAACCAACGCCAGAGTAATCTGCTTCTACTCGTAATGTTACGATACTTCATTGCGCAAAAACCGGGCACAACATATCCTATCTCCCTGAATATTCCCTATTTTAACGCGCTGGCTGGCGTTTTAATGCCATTTTCGCTGCCACCCGCACCGCCTGCTTGAAGGAAGATGGATCAGCCTTGTTCTTCCCCACGATGTCAAACGCTGTCCCATGGTCCGGGCTCGTCCGCACGATAGGCAAGCCCAGTGTGACATTCACCGCCTGGTCAAAGTTCAGCAGTTTAATGGGGATCAAGCCTTGGTCGTGGTACATCGCCACCACCAGATCGTATCGCCCTGCCACGGCATCGATGAAAATCGTGTCCCCGGGGAAAGGCCCATGTACATCAATGCCGTTCGACCGGGCTGTCTCAATCGCGGGGGTGATGATGCGTGCTTCTTCATCCCCAAAGGCACCATTCTCCGAAGCATGCGGGTTCAGGCCACACACCGCGATGCGAGGCCGATCAATCCCCATCCGCTGCAACGCCTCGTGCCCAAGGTCAATCGGGTCATACACCGCTCCGATCGTCAGCACATTGCGGATGTCGTTCAGCGCCACATGCACCGTTGCCAGTGCGACATTCACCTTCGGCGAGATGAACGCCATCACCGCTCGCTTGCTGCGTGTCCGCTGCTTGAGCAGTTCAGTGTGACCGGCATACTTGGCCCCCGTCATATGCCAACTCTCCTTACAGATCGGAGCCGTCACAATCGCATCAAGCCGACCGGGATAACCTTCCGGCTTCGTCGCAGCCGAGATCGCATCATCCAGAAACCGCAGCGAAGCCTGCCCCCCCTGCTTGGTGGGCCTTGCCACGGACTGGCCCAGGAGTGAAAACTCGTCGTAATCCAGCACGGTGACATCGCGATCATGCTCGCCACCAGCCAGAAATGATTCATGCTGCACCCGCCACCAGAAGGGGTTGATCTCGGACAAGTCCGCGGCATAACTGAGAAGTTCATTCATGCCATAGATCTGAAACCGCGCCAGCCGACGAATCTCAGGGTCAGCCAAGGCTTTGACAATCACCTCAGGCCCAATTCCCGCAGGCTCCCCCATGGTGATGCCGATGCGTGGCCGCGGATCGCCAGCAGCATGCTGTGACGCAGGTTCGGGTTGTTGCGATGAACGACTCATTCCCCAAAGTGTATCCCCCGCAAGGCCGGTTGTGCAGAAAAGCGCCAATCTCAGCCAGAAGTCGAAGCCGCAAACCGATATCATGAGGCCATGAGTGAAACGCCAGATTCGATCAATGTAGCTGTGGTCGGCGTCGGCCGAATGGGTCGTCATCACGCCCGAACCTATGCAGAGAATATCCCGTACGCCAACCTTCTCGCTGTCGTCGATGCAGATGAGGAACGCGCTGCCACCGTGGCTGACCAATACGACTGTGGCTACGCCAGTTCGACCGAGGAGTTGCTCAAGCAATACCCGCAGGTGCAGGCTGTCAGCATTGCCGTGCCGACCATCTACCACCTCGCCGCCGCGAAACCGTTGCTTGAAAAAAAGATCGCGTGCCTGGTCGAAAAGCCATTGGCTCAAACATCCAGCGAAGCCAAGCAGATTGCCGCACTGGCTGAGCAACATGGCGCGACGTTGCAGGTCGGCCACACCGAACGATTCAACCCGGCCGTGCGCGCCCTGCTTGATCTCAACCTTAAGCCACGCTTTCTGGAAGTGCATCGCATCAGCCCGATGACGTTCCGCTCACTGGATGTCAGCGTCGTCATGGACATGATGATCCATGACCTGGATATCGTGCTTATGCTGGCCGGCTCACCCATCAGTCGCGTTGATGCCACGGGCGTGGCCATCATGGGCAAGGCCTGCGACATCGCCAACGCCAGACTCACCTTCGACAACGGCTGCGTTGCCAATGTCACCGCCAGCCGCCTTGCCTTCGAGACCACCCGCCGACTGCGCATTTTTTCAGAGGATGCGTTTGTCAGTGTTGATTACCAGAAACGCACTGGCGTAGTCATCAACAAAGCGGAAAACGATGAAGCATTGCAAAAGGTGCGTACCAGTCTTGCAGCCGGGGCTGACCTGTCTTCACTGAACTACACGGAACTGGTCAACGTCGGGAAACTTGGCATGGACCTGCCTGACGATCAGCAGGACCCGCTGACGGCTGAACTGAGCGCGTTTCTTGATGCGGCTGCGACAGGCAGCGAACCAATCGTCACCGCACAGGCTGGCTGTGCTGCAATTGACGCGGCTGAACGTGTCCTGGCCGAGGCGGGCGACGCGACTGTTAATTGATATCTCAATGATGCATTGAAGCTGTCCTATCCATCAGAAGGATAAGGCAGGTAAAGATTGGTTCTTCAAAGCGGGCGAAGGGACTCGAACCCTCAACATTCAGCTTGGGAAGCTGACACTCTACCATTGAGTTACACCCGCATGCATACTTGTGGACTTCACATTATACCAAAACCAGATACAACAAGTTCAACACAACCTACCGCCTGACGTTCTCCCATAACTCTTCGAGCCTTTTCTCACTGACGCGGATGGCTGTCCCCAATTCCTGAGCGAAGCAGGCAATGCGAAACTCTTCCAGTGACCAGCGGAACTGCTCGAAGTAAGGGTCCACTGCCGGGGTCTTCTCATATCGCATGCGATGTTCCAGATAGCGAGTCCAGTGTCGTTGGATGAGTTTCAAGTTGGCCTGATCGCGCTCGATGCCAACCGATCGTATTTTTTCAAAGCGTTTTTCGATGCCTTGGAGGTAACGGGGGTACTGCCCCAGCCAGGCATAAGGAACCGACACGAACAGGTCTTTCTGCATGAGCAAAGCAAACTGGCCACGCGCATCTTCCACCGCACGAGCCCAACCCGGCGGGTGCTTCTGTTTGAAAAAATGCATCAGTCGGGCAAAGCGAGACAATATCGTTGCAGCCAGTTGATTGATCTGGCTCCTGCAGGCATCCAGCCGATTCCACCCGCGATTCAAAGCCGACTCAAACGCGTTGGCATCACGCAGATGTTTGACGTCATCGCCGACGACTGCGCGGTCGGCCAACAGATCAAGCAACTGTTCCTTCAACTCCGCCTTCTTCCCCAAAGGCTGGAACTGTTGAGCCAATGTATCCACATTTTCAAAGAGCTTCCACTGGTAGCCGATGGCTTCGGAAAGCTCCAGCCGGGCGAGTCTTCGCAGGCCTCGTCGCGTCATCATGTCCGCAGTATGCCGGTCATGGAGAATACGCACATCCACATGCTGGCCTCTGTCAATCACAGCGGGGTAACCTGCAACGTTTCCCCCCGTCCTTTCAATTTCCACCTGCTCTGGCAGTTGGCCGAACGTCCATTTCTTCAAGCCATCCTGATGCAGTGGATGCTCAGGCAAAGAAGGAATGGCCAACTCCTCCTTGGTCAGCCAGCGCTCGCGCAACTCGGACAGATCGCGACATAAATCAATCTGCTTGCCTTGCTCATCGAGCAGCCGAATGCTGATCTTCAAATACTCAGGCAATTCATCACGATTGAAATCACTGACGCGCACTGGCACAGCAGCCAGCTTGCCCAATCGTTCCGCAATGACTTGTTCCATCGTCTGCGCTGTCTGCACCAGGTCTTCAGCGCAACGACGGGCCCAATCCGGTGCAGGGACGAACGCCTTACGCAAGGACTTGGGCAGCGAACGGATCAACGCTTCGATCTTGCGAGGCCACATCCCAGGCACCAGCCAGCTCAACTGTCTTTCATCCAATTGATGCAGCATTTCAAGCGGGACTGTCAGCGTGATGCCATCCGCTTCATGGGATTCATCGAAGTGGTAGGCCAGCGCCAAATCCCGACCGGCAACGGTGAGATGATCCGGGTAACGCTCCTTGGTAATTTCCGAAGTGTCGCCACCCAGTAAGTGAGCTTGGGTCATGTAAAGCAGACGGGCGTTGCTGCGCTCGGCCTCCTGCCTCCACTTTTCAAACGTCGGCCCATCGGTAATCCCTGCTGGGATGCGCTGATCGTAAAAGTGAAAGCGAGCACGCTGTTCTACCAGCAAGTCTCGCCTGCGCACTTTGGATTCCAGCTTTTCCACCTGCTCCTGTAAGTCACGATTGTGCTTGAAGAAGGGAGCCTGCGTGTCGTAATCCTGCTCCACCAGTGCGTGCTGAATGAATAACTCGCGTGCCTGGGTGGTGTTGACCTTGGCCAAGGGGATGGTGCGTCGATTGACCAGCGTCAACCCGCCCAACGAGACTTTTTCGTCAGTCAGGGCACGGGCAGATTCACGCTGCCAGCGCGGGTTGCTGTGGGTCAGTCGCACCATGTGCGGGGCCAGTCTTTCGATCCACTGCGGCTGAATCGGCGCATTCATGCGGGCATAAAGTCTGCCTGTCTCAACCAACTCCCCTGCCATGACCCACTTTGGCTTGGCACCAAACAGTACCGAGCCGGGGAACAGATGAAACTTCGTCCCGCCGACGCCTTCGTATTCGTATCCATCATTCAGGTTGCCGACGTTGGTGATCAGGCCAGCCAGTAAAGCCTGGTGAATCTGATCCGGCTTCGCCTCCGTATCGTTCAGCCGCAGCTTCTGCTCTTTGACCAACTCGCTAAGTTGACGATGAACATCCATCCACTCGCGTAATCGCACATGCGACAGAAAGTTCGTCGCGCAGGCTTTGCGAAACTTGCTGTGAGACAATTTACGCAGACTGGTCTGGGTAAATTTCCAGACATTGAGCAATGTCAAATAGTCTGAGGTTTCATCGCGGAACTGCTCATGGGCAGCGTCGGCTTTGTTTTCAGCGTCCATCGGCCGAAGCCTGGGATCCTGCACAGACATGGCTGCGGTCAGTACGAGCAATTCGCGCAAAGCCCCCTCACGATCTGCAGCGAAAAGCATGCGAGCTAATCGTGGATCGACAGGCAAACGACTCATCTGCCTGCCCAGTTGGGTAATCTTGCGATCGGCATCAATGGCACCAAGCTCAAAGAGTGTCTTGTAGCCGTCACGTACCATGCCCGGCTTGGGTGGATCGACAAAGGGAAAGTCATCGACGTGGCCGAGACGCATCGACTCCATCTGCAGAATCACCGAGGCAAGATTCGTCCGCTGAATCTCAGGCTGCGTAAAAGCCTCGCGCGATTCATAGCTTTCCTCGCTATACAGACGAATGCAGATACCCTCGGCAACGCGACCACAGCGCCCTTTACGCTGATTGGCTGAGGCCTGCGAGATAGGCTCAATGGGCAGTCGCTGCACCCCAGCTCGCGCGCTGTATCGGCTGATCCGGGCCAGGCCTGTGTCGATCACATAGCGAATGCCCGGCACGGTGATGGAAGTTTCCGCCACGTTCGTTGCCAGCACGATGCGCTGATTGCGATGGGATTCAAAGACGCGCATCTGTTCCGCAGGAGACAAGCGAGCCATGAGTGGAAGCAGCTCAATGCTCGACGGCAGTTGCCTTGACAGGTACTTGGACGCTTCGCGGATTTCGCGTTCACCGCTGAAGAAGATGAGAATGTCCCCCGCTCTGCCGCGCGACTCGCGCAGCAGTTCCTGCACAGCTTGTCCAACCATTTCCACCAGTTCAGGTTCATCATCATCTTCCGCTTCGGTTTGAGGCGCGTGATAGCGCACTTCAACAGGATAGGTTCGCCCGGTGACTTCAATGATCGGAGCCTGGTCAAAGTGATCGCTGAATCGCTGGGGGTCGATCGTGGCTGAAGTGATGATCAACTTCAGGTCATCGCGTTTAGACTGCAAACGTTTGAGGTAACCCAGCAGGAAGTCGATGTTCAGGCTGCGCTCGTGGGCTTCATCAATGATGATGGTGTCGTACTGGTTGAGGTTCCGATCGCGCTGCAGTTCATTGAGCAGGATGCCATCGGTCATAACTTTGATCAACGTGTCAGGCGAGGTGTCATCCGCAAAGCGGACTTTGTAGCTGACCTGCTTGCTGTTGGTCTGCATTTCTTCACGCAGACGTGAAGCAATGGACCGGGCGGCAATGCGTCGGGGTTGGGTGTGGCCGATCATCCCCATACGCCCGCGACCGGCATCGAGGCAGATTTTGGGTAGTTGTGTGGATTTACCCGAGCCGGTCTCGCCACAGATCACCAGTGTCTGATGCTGAGCCAGCGCTTCGGTGATTTCCTCTCGACGGGCACAGATCGGCAGCGAGTCGTCATAGGCAATCTTTGGCATTTGAATATTGCGCGGCTGGCGTTTATGCCTGCTGCTGCCTGTTGCGCTTGCGATGTCCTCAGCCAGCTTGTTCAACATGCGATCAACGGGTTTGCCTTCTTTCTGGCGTTCATCAATCTGCAAGAGTTTGCGCTCGAATCGCTTACGATCCGTTGGCGAGCAACGGCTCAGTTGGGCGAGAAGATCAGCATGAGATGACAGGTTGGCCATCGGTAAATAACATTCTATGGGTAGCTTGGATGAATGCGTCGAGTGGTCGGGGATCAAGGCGACACTTCAACATACTCAGGGTTCGTCACGTCCAGCACGGGCACGCTGCTGTTCGGGTTGAGCGGATTGAGGATGCCCAGAGCTTCGACGTTCTTATTCATCAAGTCCGAACCTCCCTTGCCATGCACTTCCTCAAAGGCCTTGCGATCCTCCGCGGACACACGAATCAGCGTATGAGCCTTGGAGTCGAAGCTGAGCGCCAGCGCCCCATCACTGAGTGAGATTGTCTTAACGATCTTGCCTGTCAGCCGGTGAGGTTGATTGGGCTTTTCGCTCAAGGCTTTGCGCATGGCTTCTATGTCCGCTGCATCGACCAGCGGGGCCGGCCTTTCGTCGAGTGGCAGGTCATTCAGGTTGATTTTCTTAAGGTCTGCCACATCCAACTCGCGCAGCCAGGGTTGGTCGTTATTCAGTTGAGGAACTCCGCTGGCGGTGATGGCCTGCCCGACCATTTCATTGATATCCGAGATATTCCACTTGTCCGTCAGTGCATCCCATGTGCTGCTGCCAAAGGTGATGCGGACATGGTCTGTCGCATCTTCACTGGGCGCCAATTGGAGTTCATACCAGTTGCCACCTTTGCGGGCCGCGATGACATAACCTGTCACTTCAAAAGTTTTCTTTTCCTTGTTCTTCGCAGCACGATAGATGTCGTCATAACCCGAGCCTGCAAAGATCAGCACCGGCTTGGTGTCTGCAGCAGGCTTTTCTTCTTTGGGTTGCACGTTCGTGTTGTTCTGATTTGATTTATCGTCAGTCTGGTTATTGTTGTCGTTGTTTGTTGCAATCGGTTTGGGTGGATCGAGCAAGACAACCTGACTGACATCATTAACGGAGATGGTCGGGCCGAAGCGACCTTTACGAATGACGCCGGTGACTTTGAATTTTTTATTCTTTGCGTGGAGGATCATGTTGACATCACGCTTGTCCGAGTTGTTCAGATTGAACTTTTGCTGGAAATCAACATGGGCTTTGCCTGAAACGGTAAAGTAGAAATCGCCAAGTCCTGTGGAGTCCTTATTGCCTTCGCCGAAGGTTGCCATCTGCCCGTTGCCGTTGCTCACATTTCTTGCCGTGCCGAGCACGGAATACACGCGACCGTCACGACCTGCTCTCAGTTCAGACGAATTCACCGCGGCAATCTGATTGAGCAACTCAACTTCATACTCATCAATCTCCGCTCCAGCCCGAGGCAAACCTTCAAATGGGTCTTTCGCGGCTTCCTCGTTCTTGGGTTCGGCTTTCTCTGGCTCGGTATTCTCGCTCTTGGCTTGAGTATCCTCCGGATTCTCGGGTATTGCCGGGGGCGTGGTTTCTTCAGGAAGCATGATGCGAGAAGGCGGGGCCTTGGATGGGTTCTCCGCAGTCTGGGCCGAGGGTGAATTCGAAGTCAACGTACTGAAAATAACATACGCCACCACCCCTATGATCAAGAGTCCCAGCACCCCGCCACCAGCCAGGATCATCAACATGGATTTTGATTGATCGGCCGGTTCCGCTCGATCTGACGCAGCGACTTCTTTTTTCGCAGGCGTTGCATTGGCAGCAGCCGCAGCAGTAAGCGAAGCCAACTCTTCAGTGACTTCCAGATTAGGCGCGCCGATCGCCAGCGTCCGCAATTCAGCCGCCATGTCTTCAGCAGATTCAAACCGATCCTCAGGCCTGTATGCCAAGGCCCGATGCAGCAAGTCAATCAATGCTGACGGGGCATTGGGCTGAAAGTCACGCAGATCAGGCAAGGGAATGTCATGATGAATGCGCACCACGTCCGTCGGCTTGTTCAAAGCAAACGGCGGCTTGCCCGTCAGCATGAACCAGAGCACCGCGCCCAAGGCAAAGATGTCACTCTGCGGGCTGGACTTGGCCTTGGCCATCTCCGGCGACATGTAATAAGGCGTGCCCACCACTTTCTTCTCGGTGTCCTCGCCAGACATCGCGCGAACCAAACCAAAGTCCGCAATCTTGACATGCCCTTTGTCAGTCAGCAGCAGATTCGCAGGCTTGATGTCGCGATGGATCATGTCACTCTCATGCGCATAGGCCAATGCCTCGGCTGCTTGGGCTGCCAGTTCGCAAGCCTTGCGATAATCCATAGGCCCCTGCTGCTTGACAAGGTCTTCGACCGTGCCCTGACGGACCACTTCCATCGCGATGAAGTAGTTGTCACCAGACACGCCGACTTCAAAGATCTGCACGATGTGCGGATGCACCAGTTTCGCAGCCGCCCGCGCTTCAGCGATAAATCGCTCAGCACCCTTGCGTGCTTCATCATCATCATCATCCGTCTTGCGGGCCAGGAGTTTCAGCGCGACCTCGCGATGCAGAGTGACATCGCGGGCCAGCAGCACAGCCCCCATCGCACCTCGCCCCAAAGCTTTGACCACTTCAAATCGACCCAGCCGATCCCCGACTCGGATCGACCGCTTGGGCGTCGAAGCATCACCAGCCGATTCCGGTTGGCCCGGCTGAGAGGGGTCGGATTGTTTCGGTGCGTCAGACATAGCTTCATTCTGATAAATTTGGATAGGTAAGCATAGCCTGATAAAGGCTTTGGGCAAGGTGATATCTCTTGCATGCAGGCGTAAAACGCGCAGCAAAATCAAATATGAAACAGCGTCTTGCCTTGGTTATTCTCGGATTACCCATGACCAGACATGAGCAACGGCCTGTCGATCGCTGGCATCTCACCTTTCGACATTGGGCTGATATCCCAGATGATCCAGCGATTCCTCGACGATGCGCTTCACCACCGGGGCTGCGATCTTGCCTCCAGATACACTGCCTGACTCATCCTTTGGCTCATGAATGAAGCAACCGACGATCAGGGCTGGCTTATCCAGGGGTGCGCCGCCAACGAAAGAAGTCACGTTGGCATCGTCACGGAAGCCGGGCCCGTCGGCACGAGCGATCTGGGCGGTGCCTGTCTTGCCGAAGATGTCGTATTTGCAGTCCTTAATGCGTCGGCCGGTACCTTCGAGCACCACCTCGCGCATGATCCGGCGGGTCAACTCGCTGGTCTGTGGGCTGAGGACGCGTCGGCCATACCGGGCGATTTCATATCGCGTGTCGCGCGGGTAGATGGTCGGCGTCACCAACCAACCGCCGTTGGCCAGCGCACAGTAAGCACGCGTGATCTGCAAAGGCGTGACGGCCACCTCCTGGCCCATCGGCACGCTCGTCTGCGAGTACAACGTCCAATCCCGCGCAGAAGTCACCAGCCCCCCCACTTCGCCGGGCAGTCGGCTGTCGGTCGGGCGACCAAAGCCCATGCGGTTGACGGCATCCTGCAGCCAATCGACTCCTGCACGCATCGCCACTTTACCCATGCCGATATTGCTGGATTTAACCAGCACGCGCCGCCAAGTGAGATCACCATACCCATGCGAATCATGCAGCGTTCGCCCAAAGGGCGTGCGCCAGGCTCCGTTTTGACAGAAGATAGTTTCTTCAGCGCGGGCGTGGCCATCCTCCGTGAGTAATGACCAGATCAAAGGCTTGAATATGCTGCCCGGCTCAAAGACAGCCTCGACACTTTGGTTCCGCCAAAGAGCAGGTTCAACGTCGGCAAAGTGATTCGGGTTCATCGCGGGCCAGTTCGCCATGGCCAGGATTTCTCCCGTCTCCGGAGCCATGACCACGACCTGACCAGCCTTGGCGTTGTACTGCTCGCATTGTTCAGCCAAGGCGCGCTCAGCGATCCTCTGTAACGTCAAGTCAATACTCAGTTGTCGATCCATGCCATCGCTTGGCGCGCGATACGTCTCGGCCTTCAACTCAACAGGCCTGCGCGCCGCATCCCGGCGATATTGCATCAAGCCATCTTCACCTGACAGTTCACTATCCAGAAGCAGTTCAAGCCCTTCCAGTCCTCGGCCATCCGTGCCCACAAAACCGATCAACTGCCCCGCTGTCGAACCGTTGGGATACTCACGGTCAAAGGCATAATGCGTCCCCAAGCCTCGCGGCTTCCAATGTTCCAGCATCACACGCCGTTGCTCATTCAGATCACGATCAAGCACGACGTAACGCTTCTTCGTATTGTCGTTGAGTAGCTGCCAGGTTTGCAACGGGTCGTAACCCAATTGTTGATGCAACTGACGGGCAAATTCCTTGGCATCTGGAATGACGCCGGGATCGATGAAGAGCACATGTCGAGGTCGCGAGAAAGCAAGGACAGCGCCATGCCGATCCAGTATCGCCCCGCGTCTGGCCTGCAAGGCTTGAGCGGAGTACTGCGTGCCCGTCAGTTTGGCGATGGGTTCGGGTGGCGATGTCTGCAGGCTGTGGACGCGATAAGCCACGGCTGCGAAACATGCCAGACTTCCCACCGCAAAAAGCAGCATCACCGTGATGAATCGCCCGTTGTGGTGGTGCTCACGCGCTGGCTTGGGCTTCAGCCTCGGGCGATCCAAAGCCACATCATTCGGGCCGATGGATAAAGGCTTGGAAAGAGAGTCAGCCAAGGTGAACTCCAGACTGGTTAGTGGTAACGCGTCTCATCCCGCGGCTGTGGCTCGCGCTGCGGCAGGATCGGAATCGGTTGCAACAAGGGGTCGCCTTCACTGCTGATGACTTGCCCATACTGACGGGCGATTTCCTGCGTCACAGCAGGCTGAACCTGCCAGATCTCCTTACGCACCTTGGCGATTTCCTGACGATACTGCACGCAAAGACCCGCCAACCGATGCTTCTCGTTGCGCAATGCCAGCAGGCCTAACCCCGTGAGCGCGATGCAGATCACCAGAACGTATAGCCGCATGAATCACTCTCTCGCTTGACGTTATCGAGCAGGCAAGCGCAGCGTCTGGCCGATCTTCAAATCATCTTCATTGGCCAAACGGTCACGATTGAGCTTGTAGATTTCCAGATAGCGATTGCCATCCCCCAGTTCACGGGCAGCGATGCGCCAGAGTGTGTCGCCTTCTTTCACGGTTGCTGTGCGCGCTGCTGAAGAAGCCTGAGGGGTTGCCTCGCGCGGCGAGCGCTGCACACGCTGCTCAATGGTGGCTGATTGACTTGAACCATCGAGTGGGATGGTCAGGGTAATGTTGGGCGAGATTTCGCCGTTGGGCCCGACGCGATCCGAGTTGGCTGCTCGAATCTCCTGCCAGCGGTTGCCATCGCCCAGATATTTTTGAGCCAGCTTCCAGACATTGTCCCCTTCCTCAGTGCGGACGGTCACCGTACGAGGCTGCGTTGTTTGTTGTTGTTCTTGCTGGACAGCCTCGCGCTGAACCTGCTGTTCCTGCTGGCCGGGCGCGGGGACGACTTGATTGCCACGCTCAGTCACATGCTGGGCGGGTTGCGGGTCGTAATAAGACTGGCCTTGGGGCGGAGGGATCGGGCCATGGTCGTTGGCATGGTTCGTTCCCGCGTCGGTGATGCGTGGCTGGTTGCCATCTGTCCCGGCAATATCCGTCGGCTTACTGACAAACTCCGTAATCAGCACGCCGAATAGAATGATGATCGCCAACCCGATCAATAGCCCGATCTTGGTTTCCCGTTTCATGCCGTCCGTCCTTGAACTTTTCCTGAGGTCGCCGCCATGCGACCCGTACCCTTGAACTTTTTCTTCAGGCTCACGAGATCAGCCTGTCGTCATACTTTACCGCCACTGGCATCTTTCACAAATCCACGAAGTTTTGCACTGCGACTTCGAGGATTCGCAGCCGCTTCACTTTCGTCAGCCACGATGGGTTTGCGCGTCAATCGACGCCCGAGCTCCTGCTTTTCCATCGCATGGAAGCTGTGCTTGACCATCCGGTCTTCCAACGAGTGAAAGCTGATGATCGCAGCTCGTCCGCCGGGTTTGAGAAGCGTTGACAGGTCGGCTAAGAGTTCTTCGAGCGCATCGAGCTCGCCATTGACGGCAATCCGCAGCGCCATAAACGTGCGCGTGGCTGGGTCGATACTGCGTCCGGCTGATCGACCTGCCTTGCCCCGCCTGTTCCGCCCCTTGCCACCACTTGGTCGGCAAGCCTGGCGCACAGCTTCGGCCAGCGCCATTGTGGTTGCTATCGGCTTATCTTCACGTAATTCCGTAATTTTTCGAGCGATACGACGAGACTGCCTTTCCTCACCGAACTGGTAAATCAAGTCAGCCAACTCCCGCTCAGGAAGTTCGTTGACCAACTGTGCAGCCGAGGTGGACAAGCGACTGTCCATCCGCATGTCCAACGGCCCATCCTGCTGAAAGGAAAAGCCACGCTGCGGATCATCCATCTGCGTGCTGGCAAAGCCAAGGTCAGCCAGCAACATGTCCACACCTTCGATGTTCAGTTCATTCAGCACCGCGCGGGCATGACGGAAGTTAGCGTGCTGAGTCGTGACTTTACAGGTCAGGCTACCAAGGGAAGCTGCCGCACGCTGAAGATTGTTCTCATCCACATCCAGCCCGATGACCCGGCCTTGCTCCCCCAGCAACTCCCCCACCTCACAGGCATGACCAGCCAGTCCCAACGTGCCATCGAGATAGATTTCGCCCGGCTTTGGCGCGAGTAAGTCCAGCACGGGCTGCAACAGAACGGGGATGTGAGTGAAGGGTGCGTTGATGACGAAGCCTTTGCTGAAAGTGAATCGATGCAGGCATCTTACCGTCGCGCTTCGCGCATGTGTGACCTTTCTCCTCCCAACCCGACATCCCTTATCATGCTGCCATGACACAACCCACTTTTCATGCCACCACCATTCTGTCTGTCCGCCGAGGCGAGCAAGTTGCCATGGCCGGGGACGGGCAGGTCACCATGCAACACATTGTCGCCAAGGGGGATGCCACCAAAGTGCAGAAGATGACCGGCGTGGGCAAAAACGCAGCCGGCGTGCTGGTCGGCTTTGCCGGGGCGGCTGCTGATGCCTTCGCACTGCGCGATAAATTTGAGGAGAAACTCAAAGAATCACCCGAGAACCTGAAGAAGGCGGCTGTCGAACTGGCAAAACTCTGGCGGACCGACCGCATGCTCCGCCGACTCGAAAGCCTGCTTGCTGTCGCCGATCAGGCCAGCAGCCTCATCATCTCCGGCACGGGGGATGTCATTGAGCCGACGGATGGCATTGTTGGCATCGGGTCAGGCGGTTCGTACGCGACCGCTGCCGCCCGCGCCCTGATGCAACACACCGAATACCCGGCTCGTGAAGTGGTCGAAAAAGCGATGCATGTCGCGGGTGAATTGTGCATCTATACCAATACGCATATCACGACAATTGAGCTTTGAATCACAACCTCACCGCTCAATCATTGCCAGATTATCCAGCACGATCTCGGCGCAGCGGCGCCAGGTCTGGTTCTGCCCGAACTGCATGGCCTGTTTCGGATCAAGCTGAATCGCCCGTTCACAAGCCTTCTGCAAGTCCTCATCGAGCGCGCCCGTCTTGCCATCTTGCACGACATCAATCGGCCCGGTCACGGGGTACGCTGCGACGGGTAAGCCGCACGCCATCGCTTCGATCATCACCACGCCGTACGTATCGGTCAGGCTGGGGAAGACAAACACATCGGCCGCGGCATAATGCTTGCCCAAATCTTCGCCGAACTGGTAGCCGGCAAAGTGTGTCCTGGGATACTTCTGCTTGAGCATTTCCCGGGCAGGTCCATCACCAACGATGACTTTCGTGCCGGGCAACTCCAGCTTGAGAAAGGCTTCGAGATTCTTTTCGATGGACACGCGTCCGGCATAGACCCAGATTGGTCGCTGCAGACCTTCATACAAATGGGCCACATTTTCCCAAGGCTTGAAGATGCTGGTATCCACACCTCGCGACCAGACGACGATGTTGTCAAAGCCTCGCGCTTCGAGTTCAGTGCCCACCGTTTTGGTCGGCACGAGTGTCGCCTTGGCTTTGCCATGAAACCAGCGCATCAGGCGATAGGTCACGCCCACCGGAATGCAAAAATACTGCCAGAGGTAATGCGGATACTGCGTGTGATAGCTGGTGGTGTATGGGTAACTCCGCTTGTGGCAGTAGCGCCGCCCCGCAACGCCGATGGTGCCCTCGGCAGGAATGTGAATCGCGTCCGGCTGAATCTCATCCAGCGTCTGGAAAATCTGCTTGCCTGGAAACCAAGCCATCTTGAGCTCGGGATAACGCGGGGCACTGAAGGTCTTGAACTGGCCGGGGTGGATGACATGAAACTCGTGGCCCATCAGCTCCACTTCACGCTTCACGTTCGTCCAGGTGCGCACCACGCCGTTGACCTGAGGCAGCCAGGCATCACTGACCAGGGCAATTTTCAATTTTTTATCAGGCAAATTCGAGATGCTGTGGCTCCGTCTTCAGCCGATTGCCTGCTGGAGTTATCGACCGGCTGGCATCGGCAAAGGTGCATCTTGGCGAGTGAGCATGGCGGGATCAAGTCGGCCGGGGATTCCCAAGGCAAGTTCATCGCCTTCAAGGTCGTCCGCATCGTCGGCGACGCCTTCTTCCAATTGGTTCATGGCCCGGATACGTTCGATCACCTGCAGGCCGTCCAATAGCTCGATGGTGCCATCGAATGTTTCCGCCAGAGCGGTGCAACTCTCGACCCAGTCGCCGCAATTGAAATACTGAACCTGCCCTTCTTCCTGGCGAATCTCGGCTTTATGGATGTGCCCACACACCACACCATCCAGCTTGTACTTCCTGGCCTCGTGACTGAGGGCTTCTTCAAAGTTGCTGATGAAAGTACAGGCCGACTTCACCTTGGCTTTGATCGCCTGCGAGAGAGAGGCGTATGGTAAACCCATCCTCTCGCGGCCCCAGTTGTACCAGCGATTCACACGCAGCAGCCATTCGTAAGCCATGCCTCCCAGGGCACTGAGCAACGGCGAGTGTTTCACGACAAGGTCAAACTGGTCGCCATGCGTGATCAGCAGCTTTCGGCCATCGATGGTTTCGTGGACATCGTGCATTTTGATGTCGATGCCACCAAAGTTGAGACTGACGAACTGACGGGCACCATCATCATGGTTACCGGGGATATAGATGACCTGTGTCTTCTTCCGCTTGGCATGTTTGAGGATACGGCGGACAACATCGTTGTGTTTCTTTGGCCAGTACCAGCGCGACTTCAGCCGCCACATATCGATGATGTCGCCCACGAGATACAGCTTCTCGCAGCGGACGTGCTTGAGAAACTGGGAAAGCTCAGCCGCCCGCGTGCCCTTACTCCCCAAGTGTGTATCGCTGATGAAGATGGTGCGGTACTTCAGTTTCATGCGGCTGGCTCAACAGGGCGTTACGCATGCCCAAAAACATAACTGGATGAAATATAAAGCGCTATCGGACGGAGCCATGAGAAATAAGCAAGAAGATGGTTAGCATTGCGCTAGATTGCGCGTTGATTGGAGATTCCATGCAACTCAACACCACTGTTGATAGAGATCGCTGACCAGACGCAGCATCAGTTGCTGATCGAACTTTTCGCGTACCCGAGCGCTGGCCTGCTCGATGATTCGCGCCCGCAATTGCGGATTCTGCACCAGGCGTGCGACTTCCGCAGCCAGGGCATCACCCGAACGATCCGCAACAAGCAGACCGGTCAGGCCATGCTCGACCACTTCACTGATCCCCCGAACGCTTGGCCCGACGATGGGCACCCCCGCAGCCATGGCCTCCAACGCGACCAGAGGCAAGCCTTCCCAGCGCGAAGTCATCAGCAACACACCAAACCGGCTGAGATGATCGAGCGTGGCCTGCCTTTCCAATTCACCAGTGAGAATGACCCGGTCGCTCAAGCCTCGGTCGTGGATCGCCTGACGCACGGTTGGCTCAAGAGCGCCACCCCCGACCATCGTGGCTCGAAGATCAGGCAGTCTTTCCATGCAATCGAGAAACAGCAACGGGTCTTTCTGCTCGCGATCCAACCGGCCGATGAAGCCGACGTGCTTCGGGTCGGCAGCGCTGGCATTGGGGATGGCTTCAATGTCGATGCCGTTGTAGATCACACGGGCGTCGCGGGATCGTCCGCCATCGCGTTGGGATTGTCTGGCATCGCCGTCGGCGACGAATATCACCGTCGAAGCCCGGGCCTCGGCAAACTGGTGCATATGCCTTGTCACCCACGCGATCGGCCTAGAGCGCTTCTGGTAGTGCAAGCCATGCACAGTAAAAAGCCAGGGAACACGAGCCCGGCTGGCAGCCAACCAGAACGCTGCCCGACTGCCATGGACATGCACCAGGTTGGGCCGAAACATGTGAATCAGCCGCCGCAGCTTGAACGCCAACGATGGGGTTTGCCCTTTGCGGAAAAAGTCTAAAGCAAACGCAGGGATGCGCAGTTCGCGAGCTTGTCGTTTGAGGAATGAGTCCGGCTCGGTGATCAGTCCGAAGTCAAAGTCTGCTTTAAGCCCGGCCATGAGTTGAAGTACGTGCGTGGTACCGCCGCCCGGTTTACCATCTGCAATGATCTGTAAGACTCGTCCGTGAGACATGGGTTTAGTTTAACGTCGGTTGGATTTGACTTCGCCAGCCAGCCCAGCGCCCTTTAAGTGCAGCAAGATGATATCGCGCTTTAGCCAACCGTCCGGTGAGAAAGGAAAGCAAGACTCCGATCAAAGGCCGGGCAAGATAATAACCGACGAGTGACCGGGGAAAGTCATGAATTCGCCAGACTCGGCCGATGGCTTGGCCATACTTTTCCGCGCGCTCGGCCATCACAGGCCAAGGCTGATCATCCAGCACCGGGTGATGCACCACCAGGCCGGGCCTGTACCACAAGGGATTGCCCTGCCTGGCAAATCGCACGGCCAGTTCAATGTCTTCTGCGGCTTGCCAGTCTGTCTGCGCCCCCAACCCAAGCGATTCATCAAAGCCACCGGCCAACAGAAAATCATCCCGGCGGAGAAACATCGTGGCTGAACAGGTGCGCACCCATGCCTTGGCCAAGGTCACCGGCCCCGCTGTCTTGTCAAAGCGCGTGTGACGGTTCAGTTCACCCGGTGGGCCGACCAGCCGCAGTGTCACCCCTGGCCAGTCTCGGTGCTGATTGAAAAGCAGTTCCACCTGCTGCAATAAAGTGGCTGGATACCAGCAATCATCATCGGGAAACGCGAGGATATCACCTGTTGCCTGCCGGGCACCGACATTGCGCGCATGGCTTAAGCCCGGCTGACTTCTTACGTGCTGCACGATCAATTTCTTTTTAGCCTCAGCGATCACATCGGCCAGGCGTTCATCTTCATTCTGATCAACGATGATTAACTCAGCCCGGCGACAGGCAAAGTCATCCAATGCATCAACGAATCGGCTGATCTCCTCGACGCGCCCTTTCGTGGCCATGATGAGCGAGAAGCGGATCGACTTTGGCAGCATCGGGCTAGTCATCCTTCACCTTCCATCGCACACGAACGACATCGCCAAGATAATGGATGCGGATGGAGTTGGTCACGCCGGGCGTCCCGATCGGCTCACCCGCACAGAACACAATGGGGTCGCCTGCCTCGGCCAGTTCATGCTCCAGAATCCAGCGGTCGGCTGTATGAATGAACGTATCCACGCTTTCAGGCTGCTCTGCGAACACAGGCGTGACCCCGAAGAGCAAAGACATTCTTCTTAGCGCCCGCGCACTGGAACTGAAAGCGATGCAAGGCACCAGAAAACGATTTTTGGATAGATATCTCGCCGTGCCCCCCAACTGTGACCATGTCACGACCAGCTTGGCTTCCAGCCGACGCACCACGGCCCCCACCCCCTTGGCTAATGCGGCGGTTCGGTATCGCCCTTCCGCCAGTTGGCCGGGCTCCAAATCCTGACGAGCCAGTGGCCCACCAAGATGACGCTGCGATTCCCGCGCGATGTTGCTCATCACATGCACCGCCTGGGCTGGTGCTTTGCCTACCGCTGTCTCACCACTGAGCATCACGACATCGGCCCCGTCAAAAATCGCGTTGGCGACATCACTGACTTCCGCTCGCGTGGGCACAGTCGATTCGATCATGCTCTGGAGCATCTGCGTCGCCACGATGACTGGCTTGCCATGGTCATGAGCCACCTTGATGATTTGCTTCTGGATCGCAGGTACCTGAGTCAATTCCATTTCCACGCCCAGATCGCCACGCGCCACCATGATGACATCCGCCACGCTGGCGATTCGATCCAGATCGTCGATGGCCTCGGGCTTCTCAATCTTGGCGATGACGGGCAGTTGCAGTTTGCCCTTTCGGCCTTTGGACTTGAGGTAACTCTGCAACTCCACCATGTCGTCCGCCCGTCGGACAAAGGACAGCGCGAGATAGTCCAGGTCATGCTCGATTGCCCAGTCAATCAACTGCCAATCGCGCTCCGTGATGGAAGGCACGCTCAATTCCGTATCAGGCAGGTTCAAACCCTTGTGAGATCTGATGCGCCCACCCGTCGTAACCGTGCAGATGATGCGGGGGTCATGTGTATCGTCAGTCTTGTCCACAGCCAGGAGACGAACGTTGCCATCGTCGATCAACAAGCGCTGGCCACTCTTCACTTCATTGACCAAAGGTGCGTAGTTACTGCTGAGGACGACGGTGCACACGCCGTTGCCATCCCGACGAGGCTTACCGATCGCGTCAGGCCTGCCTTGAAACTCCACCCGATCCCCGACGCGTAAATCAAAACCATCGCCTTCGACTTCAGTGAGTCTGATCTTCGGGCCGGGCAAATCACCCAGCACTGCGATGGGCAGATTCAGCTTTTCCGAGACGGCTCGAACTGTATTCAGCGCTTGGGCAAACTGATCAAAATTGCCATGCGAAAAGTTGATGCGAAAGACGCTGGCCCCCTCTTCAATCAGTCTTTCAACCTGCTCCGGCGCGCTGGAGGCAGGCCCCAGCGTAGCGATGATCTTGGGCAAAACCTTGGGCAAATCATTTTTCATCCTTGTACACCCCACGCGGCCAACTCGTCCGTGTCAGCAGCCGGATCGCGTACTCCGACCAACTCCAATTCCAATTGTAACGTCCGCGGACTCAAATAGGGGCCCGTTCCAAATCGAAAGCCTAATCAGCCGATAAGAAAGCTATGACCAAGCAGGAAAAGAGCGGGCACATCAGCCAGCCTGTGCTGACGCGCTGTGTCACCATCGATGTGGAGGAGTACTACCACATCGAGGCTGCCCATGGCCGAGTCGATCCCGCTGATTGGTGGGATTGGCCCAGTCGCATCAGCCTGCAGGTTGAAAAATTGCTTGAGTTATTCGGAACTTTGCATATTCGGGCCACGTTCTTCGTGCTGGGAGATGTCGCCAGGCGGACGCCACAGGTCGTACGGCAGATTGGCGATGCGGGGCATGAAATTGCCTCGCATGGCTGCAATCATGCGCGGCTGCATCGCATGACGCCCAAGTCGCTGGCAAGTGATCTGACCGACAGCCGGTCCATCCTTCAGGATCTCTCAGGACAGCCTGTTGAGGGATACCGCGCCCCCTGTTACAGCCTGACGCCCGACACACGCTGGGCCATCGACGCGATTATTGACGCAGGCTTTACGTATGACGCCTCGATCTTCCCCATTCGCCGTCAAGGGTATGGCATGCCCGATGCCCCGATCACACCACATGCCTTGCTGGCCCCTAGCGGTAGAAGTATCGCCACCTATCCCGCGCTGGTCTGGCAAACATCGGTGGGGACACTACCTGCTGCAGGAGGTGGATATTTCCGTTTATTGCCCCGTGCGATGATGAAAGCCGCAATGCAACAAGCTCAGGATCAGAAGCGCCCTGCCGTGCTTTACTTCCATCCATGGGAGTTTGATGCAGACTGGCCTCGACTGCCTCTCACTTTGAAGAATCGCATCCGCACTTACACCGGCTTGCAAAGCGCTCTGCCAAGATTGCACAAGTTGCTGCAAATACCAGCGCGCGATGTCACCTTGCACGAGTTGCACGGACAATCTTCAGCAGACCGTTGCGCTGCCTGATCACTTCTGCTCAGCCGGTTTCGACCGTGTATAGATGCTGACGAACTGCACTGTCCACTTTCGCCCTTTATCTGCTTTTGTACGAAGCATCAGCTTGTTTTCACCAGTCTGAAGCAGAGCAGGATCGATCTCGCAGTCGTTCATCCAGTTGTACTTGGGATCGATGCCCGAATCCTTGCCGTTGATCAGCAGTTCGCATTCATCCTGTGACCAGCCTTCCAGGCCGATGCGTACTTTAGCGCTGGCGATGTTCTTGATGTCCTCTTGAGGAATGGTGATGACGGTTTCGATCGGTTTCTCAGGCTCAATGTTTTCAAGAATCGGATCGCCAAAGTATTGGTTGCTGACCACACGCGTCGCACCTTTGCCCTTGCCTTTCAGATGAAACAGGAACTTGGTGCCTTCTTTCTTTTCAATCTTAACCGTGTCAGCGAATCGTTCTTTATTATCGATATAAACAGGCTCAGCCATGAGCGTGTGGTAGATATGTTCGCTTTGCAGATAATCACGATAAGCTGTGTCGAATTCATATCCTGTCGGGGGCTCGATCAGCAGGGGGACATCACGCGGGCCGTTGTTGTCGTTGTACACCACGACACATAATGTCGCCCCGTCCTCCGTCTCATTCACAGCCGCACTGACCCAGATCATCGGATCATAGCTCGTGGCATAAACCAGATCGCCTCGGAATTGTTTGAAAAGGCGATAGACATGGCGGGAACCCGTGTTGTTGTGGGGTTCATGTTCCATACGCATAACCAGCTTGTCTGGGCAGTGCGACATGATCATGCTGACATCGCGCATCATGTAATCCATCCACCGCTTGCCGTAGCTGAAAGCGACCGGGGCAAAGTCCTGCCCTTCTCGGGGCTGAGGAGGACGACCTGCTGTAATGCCACACTCGGTGTTATAGAAAATAATCCACTTATTGTACTTACTCATGGCATAACCCAATGCCACTTCATAACTGGTAACGGTCAGCCAGGGGTTGTAGCCATAATGATGTTCACTGAGCGCATCCATGTACTGCCAGGACGAATCAATCACCGGCTTGTTCATGTGCTCCCACGCCTGCCAACCTTTGGAGAAGATGCCATACCCCCAACCGAGTACGACCTTCACATCCGGGTTGGCTTCTTTCATCTGCTTGGAAAATTCACCGGCCATCTCGGCGTAGAAACCCGCACTGGCTTTGCCCGGCCTGCCCACTTCGCGTTCGCTGGGGTCGTGGCCCCAAGGCATGAGCTGCCAGACATATTCCGTGTCGCGCCAGGTAAAGGTGTCCCCGTCCTTCGCATCGCGATCCTTGCCTGTCTCTTCATCCTTGATGCGCTTCGGGCCGTACCGTGTCGCCAGATAATCCACCGCTTTCTTCTCAACATTGATGGCCCGTAGCTGAGGCTCTTTCCATTCTGCATGAGGGACAGGTTCATCATCTCCCTTGATGGTCATGGGCTGCCCCTTCTCGGTGTTGTCCTTCTTGTAATAGTCGCCATCAAAGTTCACACCCGGCCCGCGTGACCAGTTCACGAAAGGTTCGTTCCAGAACTGCACATGATGGGTTCGGCCAGTCTTGGCAGCATTCTTGCCATACTCCTGCGCCAAGTCATGAAAGCGTTTCTTCCAGTTTTCAGGCTCACTGACCACCCACGCTGGTTGATACCGGTCGTACCAGGTTTCCAGAATCATGCTGGTATTTTCAGCAATGGTGTAATGCGGATGGCCGGGCGTGCCATAATGTCCGGGCAATATGGGCTGTCCGTCGGGAAACTGATAAATCTGACGGAAGGCTTCAACGCCCCAGTCTTCGATGAGTTCGGGTGACAGACGCGAAGCGTGCAGGCCGAAGATACCAATCGGAACCTGCGAGACTTTGTTGATGGTGATGCGGTGCGGGGTCACCACGATGGCATTTGAGGCATTAACCTCGGAGTTCTCAGCATTGGCATCAGGTGCTTCATCGGCTGACTGGGGTTTGGGATTCTCCCCTGCCTCGGCTGCGAGACGCACGGCCACGGATTCGAGATGATCCGCCAGGCCGTCGGCATGCTGCCAGGCACGACGAGCTTTGAAAGTTTCTTCTTCCAGTTGGCGGTACTGATCGTGATATTTCTTCTCGGCTTCGCGAATTTCCTGCAATTCCTTATGAGCCTGATCGCGTTCGGCCTTGGCTTTTTCAAGTCGTTCGGTCGCCTGCTCAACCTGCTGCTTTTCACGCTCGACTTGACGTTCGTGATTCTCCACATCGCGTTGAATCTCATCAACATATTTTTCTACATTCTGTTGCTCCCCCATCACTCTGGTGACGTGATCTTCTGCCTTCTCTGTTTCAGCAAGCTTTTCCGCCACAGCTTTTTGCTGTGTCTCCAAGTCTTTACTGATCTGCGCTTTGGCTTCTTCCGAGATGTCCTTCTGCTGCAACTTCTCTTTCAGGGCATTTTCCTGCTGCCTGAGTTTTGCCAGTTCATCCTTAAGAGTCTGGAAAGCTTGTTCAGCCTCTTTCACAGGATTCTGAGACTGCTCAAATTGCTGTTTAGCGCGGTCAAGGTAATTCTGCTGCTTTTTAAGTTCGTTCAGGGCACTTTTCAGGTCATGGTTGGCATTGTTGAAGTCGGCCGAACGCCGATCCAACTCACGATCCTTATTCCGCACTTCGCGCTCGGTTCGTTCGCGTTCGTTCTTGGCCTTCTCGTATGCATCCTTGGTGTTTTCGTAGTTGGTGATCATCGGCCCAGCCGTTTCCCACTTTTTCTTCTCCTCCGCGCGGGCTTCTTCTGCCATCTGGCGAATCTCTTTCAGAGACTTGCCCTTGGTGCGCATGATCCACTCAAGTTCGCCTTCGGGGTTCTCGTTCGTCTGAGGCCTGACTTGCGGCTTCTCACCTTCCTGCTCTGCGAGGACCTGCCCAGGCAACTGAAAAACAAACAAGCCCGCTATGAGAGCAAGCGTGATGAGACCGAATCCGTCACTGATCTTGAAATGCTTCATGGAAAAGTCATCCTGTTGATGTCGAGATTTCGACTGTCATGCGCCCAAACGCAGGTAAAAAGAATTCGCCTTCAAAGTCTCGGCGTTATTTGATGTAGTTCTCGTGATTGCCCTGATCCTCGCCCCAGTTCGGTCGGCCATCCGCTTCCGAACCTGAAATGTCATCAAAAGTCCCGAATCGAACACTGCCATCGGAAAAGCCATAGTTTGCTTTGCCAGCATGTCTGTCCTTGGCCAATTTGTGAAACTGTGGCTCATCGACGTTGGCCTGGTGTGAACCGGGCGAACCGTTGTTCTCATCCCCATCCGTCTCAGCGATCAGGATGACGTCCCGAGTGATGGCCGACAAAGGCGTCAGATCGTAATACAGATTGAAGCCGTAACTCGGTTGGCTTTTCAGTTCGGTCTCATAACCGGGGTTAGGGTGTGAAGGGCAGACGTAAATTTGCGGGTCGGACGAGTTGAACTCGATCAACTCATCGTCGTATCCCCAGTTTTCGCCAGGATTCGGCTTGCCTTGATCCTTATCGAAGGAGTAACCAAACCGCCGGGGCAGCTTGCCATAGTCCTGTTCGAAGGCCACCAACCCCTGCACGACGCTGCGTACATTCGCACCGCACTTGATGCGGTTGGCTGCTTCCATCGCGGCCCCCAGCGCTGGCAACAACATGCCAATCAACAGCGCAATGATGCTGATGACCACCAGCAACTCAATCAGCGTAAAGCCCCGGCCAACCCTTTGCCTGCCTCGGCTCAGGGTCTTTGGCAACCGGGCGGGATCACCCAGTGTCATTTGATGATTCACAGTCATACTCCTGAATCCACATCTTGGCCGGGTTGCCCATGTCGCACGTCCGTGTGCGACCTGCCGGGCGCGTGGCCGACCTTGCATACAAGCTACTCCAAGATGAAACGCACCAACGGGCCTGATGTTGCATCCTGCGCGATTTCCCAGCCTGAGTTTCGTGCAAATCAAGGCAAAATTGGCTTGCAGCCGCCAGTTGATTGCTTTCAGCCTTGAACGGACGCCCGTCAAGTCCCTGAAAGCTCACAATCTGCTGAAATTGACCAAAAGGAGAACCCGATCACACGAATCATGCTTGCAGTTGCCCGTTTAGAACGAAATCGGTACATTTGATTGCCAGATCGGAACATCTCTTTTACGGCAAGAGGCATGTTATGGAATGGTTAGACGTCGTCATGCTGTCGCGAATCCAGTTCGCACTGACTATCATGTTTCACTATCTTTTCCCGCCTTTGACCATCGGCATGGGCATCGTGCTGGTCTATCTCGACGGGATGTATTGGCGAACCGGGCAACCCATCTATGAACGGGCTGCCAAGTTCTGGACGAAAATCTTCGCCCTCAACTTCGCCATCGGCGTGGCCAGCGGCATCGTCATGGAGTTCGAGTTTGGTACCAACTGGGCCACCTACTCCAAGTTCGTCGGCGACGTGTTTGGATCACCCTTAGCCTTTGAAGCCATCTTTGCCTTCTTTCTTGAGTCAGGCTTCCTGGCGGTCCTTGTCTTTGGCTGGGACCGGGTCTCCAAAGGATTCCACTTCCTCGCCACATGCATGGTCGCGCTCGGATCAATGTTCTCTGCAGTCTGGATCGTCGTGGCCAACAGTTGGCAGCAGACACCCACCGGGCACCACATCGTGCCCATCATGGAAAAGGTCAAGCACCCCGAGACTGGCGAAATCGTCGAGCAAGCCTGGATCGTGGATGGCATCCCGATGATGCGTGCGGAGATCACCGACTTCTGGGCCCTCGTGTTTAACCCCTCAAGCGTGCATCGCTTAACCCATGTGCTGCTGGGTTGTTTCATCATGGGGGCGTTCTTTATCATGAGTATTTCCGCGTGGTACCTGCTCAGACGCAAGCATGAACTCTTTGCAAGGCATAGCTTCAGCGGGGCATTGATCCTTGCGACCGTGGCCAGCATTGCCATCGCTTTCAGCGGACACATGCAAGCTCAGAACGTCGGCGAGTACCAACCAGTCAAGATGGCTGCCTTTGAAGCTCACTACAACAGCGAAGGGCCAGCAGACCTATGCATCTTTGGTATCCCCAACACCGCGGAAGACCGCATTGATTACAAGATCGCCATCCCCGGCGGCTTGAGTTTCCTGATGTACGACGATCTGACTTTCAGTGAGCCGGTGCTGGGTTTGGATCGCGTGCGCGAAGAAGATCGACCACCAATCTGGATCCCCTTCATCTCCTGGCGCGTGATGATCGGCATCGGCATCTTCTTCATCTTTCTGACCTTACTCGGCTGCTTCCTGCTTTGGCGGGGCACGCTCTGGAACCACCGCTGGCTGCTCTGGATCTTTGTCATCTCAGTCGTTCCCGCAGTGATCGCCAATCAGATCGGCTGGATTGCTGCCGAGGTCGGCAGGCAGCCTTGGATCGTACAGGCGGACATCGTTAAAGACGCCCAAGGCGAACCCATCCTCGATGCAGAAGGCAAGATTCAATGGGAGAAAGTGCAGACGCCTGAACTGACTACCGTGGAGGGCGAGGTGATTGAACCCACTATGATCGAAGCTGGCTTGCGCACGAATGACGCGGTCAGTAAGGCTGTCACCGCGGGGCAGGTATGGTTCTCAATCGTCCTGTTCGGCTTGATCTACCTGCTACTCGGCGCGGTCTGGTTGGTGGTGCTGAACAACAAGATTCAGCACGGTCCGCAGCCGGTGGGCGAGGACGATACCAAGCCGGGCGAGGACAAACGAACGTCATTCTTTGATATCGCGGCTGAACGCACCGGCCACGAGAGTCACCTTACCGACCCCAACTCATCTGAAACTCCTGACCAAGGGGAGGACAAGTGATGTTTGAAATGCTTGGCGCAGAAACACTGGCTCAAATCTGGTTCCTGCTGCTGTCAGTTTTGCTGGCAGGCTATGCCATCCTTGATGGCTTCGACCTGGGGGTGGGCATCATGCACCTGATCATCCCGCGCACGGAAACCGAACGCCGACTGAGCATGAACTCCATCGGCCCGTTGTGGGACGGCAACGAAGTCTGGCTGATTACCTTTGGCGGAGCGCTGTTTGCCATGTTCCCCATCGCCTATGCCACGATCTTCTCCGGCTTTTATGTGGCGTTCTTTCTGCTGCTGTTCGCTTTGATCATGCGCGCAGTGTCGATGGAGTTCCGCTCCAAAATGCCCGGCAAAACATGGAAACGCTTCTGGGATGCAGGCTTCTGTTTCAGCTCACTCGTAGCAACACTGCTGTTCGGTGTGGCGGTTGGCAACGTGCTGATGGGTATCCCACTCGACGACGAGTATCTGTATCGAGGTGGGTTGTTTGGCCTGCTTAGGCCGTTCCCACTGGTCGTGGGCATCATGGCGGTCGCCCTCTTTGCCATGCATGGCACGCTTTATCTGTATCTCAAAACGGAAGGTGAGTTTCAGCAACGCGTCGGGCAATGGATGTGGCGCACTTTCTTCCTGTTTCTCGCTTTGTATCTGGTCATCACCGGCTGGACGCTGGTCGCCCACCCCCAAGCCATCCAGAACCTCAACGATTACCCGTACCTGTGGATCGTGCCTGTGTTGAACGTACTGGCCATCGCTAACATCCCCCGCGCGATTCACAAGAAGATGGCGGCCTACGCGTTCATCAGTTCGGCATGCAGCATCGCAGCTTTCGTGTTCCTGTTTTGTGTCGCACTGTATCCGAATCTGGTGACCGACTCACTGGCAGCGAATTCACTGAGCATCGACTTCGCATCGTCATCAGCCAAAACGATGTCCATCGGCTTGCTGGTGGTGATCATCGGCCTGCCTTTCGTGCTGGCCTACACCGTCGCCATCTACTGGACATTCCGAGGCAAGGTGCAGTTAGGCGAACATAGTTATTGAAACCAGCATTACGTAAGAATACTGATGACATGCAGTTCGATATCTTTCAACTCGTCACGGATCAGATTCAAGCCGCACGTACATACACCTTGAACCTGTTGGCTCAGATTCCGCAGGACTTTTGGTACGAGAAACCCCAAGGCTGCCCCACGCATATCGGCTGGCAGTTGGGACATCTGGCTATGGCTGAGTTTCGCCTGGGTATCGCCTACTTTCGCGAGCCAACCGAGACTGACCTTGCCGTGTTGCCCGACGATTTCATCGCGCCTTTCCGCGCTGGCACCAAGCCCGGAAATGCAACCGAGTATCCTGCCCCCGACGATTTACTTGATCGACTGGCCAAGGTGCATGCGTATGTTCTGGATGAGATTCCCAAGATCAATCCGCAACTGCTGCATCAGCCATTGCGGATCAAACATCGAATCAACAAAACAGGCATGGACTCGCTGATGTGGATCGCGCGACATGAATCACTGCATGCCGGGCAGATCGGCCTGATCCGCCGTCTACATGGGCTTGATTCGGTTTCGTGAATCCCTCCATTGCATTTTCCAGGGGAAAGTTATTCCCGCCACACGCCACTGGGAGTTGGGAATCTCACTTTGTGAAATCTGTGCTTGATGTGTTCGCGAAATCATCCCATGCAAGTATGCGTGGGCTTTGTCTTTGTGAATTCGGTGTTTGATCAATTTTCTACTACGAGCAGGCTCGTAGGCGAAAATCATTCAACTCTGTGACTCGGCGCCTCTGTGTCTGATCCTGAATGATTCGAGTTGCACTTCGCTTTCTGAATCGCTTCATGCGCCTCATCAATCATCTGCCTGATCTGACCGGGCAATTCGCCACCTGCCCTTTCAAACCGCTCTTTCACAGCCAGGCTGTGGGTCTCAACCAACACTTCCGCGCGATCCAAACCCAAAGCCTGCTCTTCGGCAGGCAATTGATCCAACTCACTCAAAGCCGCGATCACCGCCTGCAACGTGATCAGGTCAGCAACCGATTCCTTCAATTTGCCCAAGGGCCCTTCCGCAGGCAATGCCACGCTGCTGCGGGCATACTCGACCCACCGCCCCAGCAAGACCGCCCATGTCATCTTCCGCGCGTCAATACGATCTTCCCCGCGTTCATGATTCACGTTCTGCGACTCAGTCATCTTTCCAACTCCGCCAACGTGATTTCCCTGCCCGTCTCGGCTGATTCATGCACAGCCGCGACTTTCTGCATGTACCGCAGCCCTTCATGAAAGTCAGGTGAAACATGGAAAGGCTCATCACGCTGCGCAGACTTGACCGCTGCGATGAATTCTTCCTCCACCTGCCAGGGGTTCTGCATATCCGCAGGCACGTCAACGGGCTCAATTTGTTCACCAGTCCTACCCAGCGAGATGCTGTTCATGAAATCGACGCGAAGGGTTGCTTCGCTGCCAAAGAACCAGACGGCGTTGACCGGATCGTGAGCAGCCACGCCCGAGTGGTGCTCGTAGATGGGTGTGCCATTCTCAAGCAATCCCGCAATGCTGACCACTTGCGGAATGCACACTTCAATATTGCTGCCATCTTCTGTTGTCTTGCAGGCAATGGGGGTTGATGTAAACGCACGCAACGAACGATAAGGCCCAACCCAGGCGTTTAGAGTCTCCGCGATGATGCCCATCTGCAGTATCTGCTGGCCTGAATATTGCACCTGCTCGCGCCAAGTGATTGGCCCGAGATTCGCGTCCGAAGAAGAGATCACCCGCACCTCCAGCAAATCACCCAATCTCCCTTCGCTGAGGACCTGGCGAATGTAAGGTTCCCAAGGCATACGGTGCGGCGGTGGGCAGATCATCGATACGCGTTGGGAAGCCTGCTCCGCTGCGTCGAGCATGTCGAGCGCTTCCTTGAGATTCATGGCCATCCGCGCCTGACAAAACACATGCTTTCCTGCCTGGAGCGCAGCGACGGACATTTTGCAGTGTTTGTAAGGCCAAGTGCCGATCATCACCGCGTCAATATCCTTGCGCTGCATCACAGCCTGCCAATCCGTGTCAATCTCACGGAATCCAAACTCCTGAGCTACCGCCTGACTACTCTCCTGCGAGCGGTTGCAGACGACGGCAAGCTCGATATCGTCGCGATCTTTCATATTGGGCAGATGCCGGGTTCGGAAAATACCACCGGCCCCGATGACAGCGATGCGGATGGGTTCGTCCATGGACGGTATCCTTTAACTGGCAACGTGATACACTACTTGCAGGGTATCGGCCAACTGGCCGAGGACAAGCGATGTCTTGTTGCAGAATTTGTTGGGGTGGTTTGCCACATGTCGAATGATACGACAACTCATCAGCCGGACTACATCATCCGCATCAGTGAACTGGTGAAGCGTTTCTCCGGCAAGGCGGTGCTGCAAGGCATCAACCTCGATATCAAGCGTGGCGAAACCATGGTCATCATGGGTGGCTCAGGTTCAGGCAAGAGCACCTTGTTGCGCTGCATCATCGGCAGTTTGAAGCCTGAGGAAGGCACCGTCGAAATGTTCGGCCAGCAAGTGTCGAAACTGTCTGAGCAAGGCTTGAATGAAGTCCGTAAGCGGTTTGGCATTCTGTTCCAATCCGGGGCCTTGTTCAACTCCATGACCCTGCGGGAGAACGTGGCCCTGCCCTTGCAGGAGCACACGACGCTGCCTCAGGAGACCATTGAGATCATGGTCAAAATCAAGCTGGAACTGGTCGGCCTGCGCGAACATGCAGAAAAATATCCGGCCCAGATATCCGGCGGGATGAAAAAGCGGGCTGGCCTGGCGCGGGCACTGTCGCTTGACCCTGACATTCTTTTTTATGATGAGCCTTCCGCAGGATTGGACCCTGTCACCAGTGCGGAGATCGATCAGCTCATCATGAATCTGTCCAAGCAGTTAGGCGTGACAAGCGTGGTGGTCACGCACGAAATGGACTCGGCTTTCACGATTGCGGATCGCATGGCCATGCTCGATAAAGGTGTGATGATGCGCGTGGACAAGCGCGAGGCTTTCGAACAATTGCGTGATGCTCAAGGTGAACTGCCCGAGCATGAAGCCTTGATCCGCCAATTCCTGCGCGGTGATCCGGAGGGCCCGATCACGGCACGCAAGCAATCGACTGGATACGAAGAAGACCTGCTGGGCAGCACCATGACGACGAGTGATATCCCGGCAGTCTTGCCAACCCGAGGCAAAATGTGAAGGAAATGAAACGCTTATGAGCAGCAACGACAATATCAAGGCCGGCCTGTTTGTCCTGGCGGGAATCATCATCGCTCTGGCGGTGACTTTTCTTCTGTCTGATTTCAGCACCTGGTTTGAAGGCACGCAGAAAGTCAAAGTTTACTTCCAGCTTTCGGATGGTGTGAAGGGACTCAGCGAAGGCAGCGAGGTAACGTTGGGGGGACAAAGCATCGGTAGCGTGACCGCGATTGATGATGTCAAGAGTGCTGACGGCTCAGACCGCATCGTGGGCAAAGTGGTCACGGTTGTGATTCCCGACTGGATCAAGCTGGCATGGGACGCTGAGCTGCACATCGTGCAACCACCGATCGGCAAAGGCTCGACGTTAAACATCAACAACACCGGCCGGGCTGCTCCTTACGACCCTGAGCAGAAAGTGGATGCCGATTCATTGCAGCAGCGCATGTTGCCTGACAGTTTGATTCAAGAGATTGTTACTGATGCGCCTCAAGGAGCGATCCCCGGCGATATTGCTGACAGTGCGCTGGTGGAAGATGCGGTCGAACAACTGGGCATCGGTGATGTCCAACGGGCTGAGATCCAACGCATCATCCGCAACGTGGCCAACATGACGGACTCGCTTGAAACGAAGAAAACCGAGATCGAAAGCATTATCACCCGAGCCAACAATGTGCTGGAAGATGTGGAAAGCCTGACCAGCCAGTTCCCTCCCCATGCTGAGAAAATTGCTGGCGACATCACCGCCACGACGGGCAACCTGCGCAGTGCAACGGCGGACATGAGCGAAATCCTGGCCAAAGCCAAGGAAAAACGTGAAGCCTGGTTCAAGCAGATTGACAGTGTGCTGGTCAGCGTGGATGAAGCGACCACCACAGTCAATGCATTCCTCAAGCGCAATGACCCGAATCTGCAGAAAATTGTTGACCATGCCAAGTCCACTTTTGCCAAGATCGACGAGATCACCATTGAGGAAGTGAACAAGACGTTGAAGCTGGCGCGAGAAGGCGTGATCTCATTCAACGAAGCAGCCGACCGCGTCAATGGCATCCTCGCCAGCCAGACGCCGGTCATTGAGCGAACCCTGGCCAGTCTGCAACTGACTGCCGACCAACTCAAGTTAGCCTCCATCGAAGTCAGGCGTTCGCCCTGGCGTTTGCTCTATGATCCCAGCGACAAGGAACTGGAAACCGACAACCTGTATGACGCGGCCCGTTCCTTTGCTTTGGCTGCGGGGGCGCTCCAATCAGCAGCAGGCAGTCTGGAGTCGGTTTCCAAGGCCCGTCCTGATGATGAAGCACTGATCAAAGTCAAACTCGAAGAACTCAATCGTCTGTTCGAGAAATACAAGGAAACCGAGGCCACCTTCTGGAAACGACTCAAAGAAGCGGAATAGAGCCAGCCCACTGAAATCGCTTTATTCTTTGGCATCTGACCCAACTGCGTCAGGTGCTGTCCTCAAAGACTCAATCAACTCCTGCACATGGCTGGTCAGTTCAGCCAGCGCTTCCGCGACGCCGTACCCATCCAGATCATGTACATGCCAATACGTGACGCGGTCTTCCCAACCGGCATATCGACTGGCGAGCAATGGGCGATGCTCAGCTTCCTTGACGGCAAACACCAGATCCGCAGCCTTGAGTTCTTCGTGGGTCACCTGCCTGGGCGAGCGCTCGGCATGCTTGGGGATGACTTGCATGCGCAGCAGACCCGCGATGGTGTCATGCGAGATCGGCCCGACATTCTTGATACCTGTCTCAACTGCCAGGCCAGATGAGTCGGCGCGCCAATCCAGTTTCTTCTGCTCTGCCAGGTGGTTGAACAGCTCCTCAGCGAATCGGCTGCGATAGTAATTCCCGGTGCAGAGAAAAAGAACGCGTTTCATCATCAACTCCTACATGCGCGGCCAACTGATCTACCTCAATCTGCGCGAAAGACAGTAACCGATTAAAGTAACCATACCATGAGCCATCATCGGCCAACCCGATTGCCCTCCTTGCGTCCGCCCCGCCTTGGTGGTGTGCAGTTGCTGATTGCCACGGGGGTCATTCTTTTGCCATTACTTGGCATGTGGATCGCCTCGCAGTATCCATTCTGGCCGATCTACCCCGAAGCTTTTGCCACGAGTTTGAGTGTGCTGTCAGGCACGGTTCTGGTCATGGCGATGCTTTGGCTCTCGGCCATCGGCATCGGGTCGGTAATGCGACACTATCTCATGCCTGAAGCGGAACCCGGCTGGATACTCTCGCTCGCGCTGGGGCAGTTTGCCGTGCTACTCGTGGCCTGGCTCCTTGGCCATTTTGCATTCCTCAGCCCGACTACTGCGTGGGTGATTTATGGCATGGGCCTGATCCTGCTCGTTCGCAAAGCCACTGACCCGCGTGCCAGAAAGGCAACCGATCCCGCAACTTGGCCAGCCCCGCCCTGGACAATGCTGCTGGCTTTACCTTTACTCGGACTGCTGCTGGTTGCTGTCACCATCCCCGCTGGGCAGATGTGGCGAACAGAAGCCTTCGGCTACGACGTCCTGCTCTATCACCTGCAACTGCCACGCGAATGGGCCAACATGGGTCACATCACCGGGCTTGAACACAACGTTTACAGCTACCTGCCCAACCTGGTTGAGGCGGGCTACTTCAACATCCTCATGCTCGAAGCCAACGTGGGCAGGATGATTTATACCGCACAGGTGTATCACGCCAGCTTCGCCCTTCTTTCAGGTTTGTTGCTCTTTGCGGTGGCGCGAAGATTCGTCTCAGCTATCCCCGCTGGATTGGCTTTGCCTTTATGCCTGGGTTTGCCCTGGGTCATCATCACCGGATCGCTGGCTTACAACGAGATGGTGATGATTGCTTTTGGGGCAGCGGGTTTGTTTGCGCTTGTTCAACCGAAGGTGCCGATGCTTCGTCGGGGGATTACGGTCGGCCTGCTTTGCGGCCCGGCAATCCTGGCTAAGCCCACCGGCGGGTTCATGATCGTTCTGCCGATGCTGGCCGTCTGCTTCTTCAAGCCTTGGCTGCTGGTCATAGAAACTGATGAAGAGATCACATCCAAATCACTGATTAAACAAGCGCAAAAGGCCTGGCTTGTCGCGCTTGTCATCGTGGCTACCGCGTTGCTGACCATTTCGCCTTATCTGGTTCGCAATGCGATCTGGACTGGCAATCCGGTCTTTCCTTTCGCAGCCGACTGGTTGGGGCGCGGCCATTGGACAACTATTCAAGTCGAGCGATGGAACCATGGCCATCATTCGCCTGGCCTGAATCTGCATGCCTTGATCGCGCTGGGTCGTCAATGGTTTTTCAATACAGGCTTCGGTGGCGTTGGTGGATTTGAGCATCAGGGCACCGAAATGGCGCGCTTCCCGAGAGAGTTCGGCCTGCCCCTGTTCTGGCTGCTGGCCTTGGCTGGGCTGGTGCTCTCACTTTGGCGGCAATCCACCCGTAAAGTTGGCCTGATGCTCGCAACTTTCCTCGCGGTGCAAGTCCTCGGCTGGTTGCTGCTGACACATCAGCAGGCACGGTTCATGTTGCCTTCACTCATCCCGGGCGTTCTGCTGATCTGCCTGCTCTTTGAGAATCTGCAGCGCGTCGAAATGATCCGCGCTTCACGCATGATCTTGCCCGTATCCATGGCAGGCGTCATGGTGATCCTTACAGCCAACTGCTTTGATGTGTTTTTCACGCAGACACGCAAGCTGAGAGATCACGTCACGGGCAATCTGGTACATCAACTGCCCCGCGAAGTCATCGGCCAGATGGACATCCTTTATCTGCATCCGATCAACACCCGCCTGCTGCCAGGCAAACGCGTATTTCTGATCGCGGACAATCAATCGCTGCTATATCTGAATCGACCCATGCTTTACCACACGGTGTGGGATGCCAACCCGCTTGAGGAGTGGGTAGCCAAGTCAGGCAATCCATTGGAGTTCGCCCTGCTGCTTCGCACGCAAAATATCGATGCCATCTGGTTCAGCCAGAGCGAATGGTCAAGGCTGCGCGATCCCGCTAACTTCCAGCCGATTTATGCCCCCAGCGTGACTGATGAACAACTGGCCAACCTGGTTCGGCCTTGGATCGCCCCCCCCGAAGGACTGCCGAACTGGCCGGGCCAATACTTCCCCGAAAGAGGCAACGCCATTCTGATGTATGTCCCGACATTCACTTCAACACAACCACCAGAAAACACTGCTTCGGAATAATCGCTCGCGGCAATCAATACTTATATGGTTTACGACTCGCAGACTCACCGAACCGCTCTACGAGCAATATCAAATATCACTCCACCGCTTGCTTGATCCACCCGCCACCAATCACATACTCCCCGTCATAGCACACCACAGCCTGGCCCGGACTCACCGCGCTCACAGGCTCATCAAACTCAACGACTAACTCATCATCGTCGCTCAAGCTCACACGGCCCGGCACGGGTTCGCCATTGGATCGAATCTTCACCAAACAATCGCGCGCCCCATCAACTCGATCCACAAACCAGTTCACTTCGTTCGCACGCAGGCCTCGCGCCAAGGTGTCTTCCTTTTCGCCGACCGTAATCGTATTCGCCTGAGCATCCTTACCCACGACATAAATGGGATGCCCCAGCGAAATCGACAAGCCGCGACGTTGCCCGATGGTGTACCGTTGCTGGCCGTCGTGTTCCCCCAGATCGTTGCCCTGCTTATCAACGATCCGCCCCGGCTCAACCGCCTCAGGAGTTCGCTTCTGCACCAGTCTGAAATAATCGTTGTCAGGCACGAAGCAAATCTCCTGACTGTCAGGCTTGTCGAACACAGGCAGCTTGTGCGCTTCCGCAATCGCCCGCGTCTCATGTTTCTCATACTCACCAATGGGCAGCAACATCGCGTCCAGAACAGCAGGCTCAATGCCAAACAGCACATAGCTTTGATCTTTCGCACTGCTCACCGCCTGACGAATCAGACGCTTACCGTGATGCTCACCCAACCGGGCATAATGGCCTGTCGCGACGTAATCCGCATCAATCGACCGGGCGTAATCCAGCAGCTTGCCGAACTTCAGCCATTGATTGCAGCGGATACACGGGTTAGGCGTCCGCCCACGGTTGTACTCATCCACGAAGTAATCAATGATCCTGCCGAAATCCTGCTTGAAGTTCATGATGTAAAGCGGGATGTCCAGCGTGGCAGCGACCAGCCTGGCGTCGGCTGCATCATTCAGCGAGCAGCAGCCTTGATGGTGGAGTTTGGTCTTACCCCCCTGGCTGGTTTCATGCATCAGGGCAGGATCGCAGAGCAGTTCATCGACGCCGTCCGCTGCTTCGACTGAGTCATCACTCCCCAGCCGCATGAACACGCCGATGACGTCGTAGCCTTGCTCGCGCAGGAGCACTGCCGCGACGGAGGAATCGACCCCGCCACTCATCGCCAGGAGGACTTTTTTGTTACGGCTCGCGCCCATGTGGGGATGATAGCAGGGGTAAATGGATGCGACGTTGGGGAGCATGCCAGTAAACTCTGGGAAGCAAACGATAATGACTCCCGACCACTTATCCCGACCCGGGTGGCATGGCCATCGCTTCAGCATGGCCATGATATGCATCACACCTTTCATGGTTATGCCTGCGGCGATAACCATGAACATGGGGTGTGGAGCAATTCCCTCTCCCCACGAGCCGCGCACGTGAGTAAGCGGACTCTTCGGCTGGTAGCATGGCCATGATAACCATCACACCTTTCATGGTTATGCCTGCGGCTATAACCATGCCACCCATCCTGTCGCGCGTAGGATAGATTAGGCGAGTCTTCGAGCCGTAACCCATCAGCAGATTGTGTGTGGTCACCAATTCAATTGATGGGTTACGCTTCGCCCAGAGGCTCCGCTAACCCATCCTACTTCTCTCCCGAAATCCTTCGATGGCCACACCACCCCGGCGGATCATGCCGGCATGTCATTTTCCTCGTCTTCGAGCTGCGATCAGACCGAGGCCTAGTGCACCCATGCCAAGGGCTGAGGGTGCAGGGACAGCGATTGGATTGTCAAGAGACATGGCAGTGCTTTGACCATCATTCAAATAGATTGTGTCTCGGTTCATGCCTGCACCAAGCAAAATATCTCCACTTTGTACGTCATAGGTTTGGTTTGTACCGAAGGCAAGACCGTTTGGTGTAAATGTTCCGATATTGACTTTGTTGCCTCCGTCGGTGATCGTGTACTGACCATCTTCGTTTGCTCCAATACCTACAACGCCGCCTGGAAAGATAGCTGATGCGCTAATTGTTCCCAGTGTGCTACCGTTGAGTGCGTCTGCGATGGTGATAGTTGTAGATCCGTTTGCTGAGTAGATCTTATCACCTGCAACAGCGATGTCAAGGGGTGAGGGGAGGGATGTGCTAAGAATTCCCTTTCCATTATCGATATATGTTTGAGTGCCAGTGCTGTTTCCTTCAGTCAGAAGAGTCAATGTACTGTATCCAAGAGGTCCATTTCCAATACTTCCTAGTCCACCAAGACTATTTCCATTAGAATCATACTTTGCGATTGTACCCACGTCAAAATACCCAACATCAGTACCATCATCTTGTGCTGCTACACCAATGCCGCCGCGATTCAGGCTCCATTGTGCCTTTGGTGTAATAGTAGCCGCATTTGCGCCAGCGCTAATGCCCATTGCTGCAACAGCAGCCATAACTTTTTCTGCGAGTCCCATGTATCTTCTCCTGTCCCTGATTGCTCTGGGTTTTCGAAGCAGGTCTGCCTCTTGCCAGCCCTTTTGCCTGCAAGTCCTTGGGGATAAAACCACAACCCCAAGTCGTGGCAATCCAAGCAAGACAGCAAAAGGTTCCGGCCCGCTCCGGTCACAAGATACCACACACTTCTGCCTCAGACAATGATTTTTGGGCAGAAGTTCAGAGAATTTAGAACGCAAAAAGGATGACGGATTTCGTCCTCCATGACCCAGGCATGAAGGGGATGTGATGTTCGCCCCGTCTTGGGGGCAGTTCCACTATCATCCTCGCCATGAACATTCTCATCCTCGGTAGTGGCGGGCGCGAGCATGCGCTCGGCTGGAAACTCAAGCAGTCCAAACGCTGTGACAAGCTGTTTTTCGCCCCAGGCAACGCAGGTACCGCCAAACTGGGCCAAAACGTCAAGCTGGACATCGCCCCGGTCAGTACCAAGACCGCCGACGCCATCGACTATTTCTGCAAGCAGAACAAGATCGGCCTGGTGGTCATCGGCCCGGAAGACCCGCTCGCGGGGGGGCTGGCTGACCGCCTGCAAAGCAAAGACCGCGTCGTGTTCGGGCCAATCGCTGCCGCCGCCCGACTCGAAGGCGACAAAGCCTGGGCCAAGCAGCTCATGCGTGCGGTCAATGTCCCCACCGCCGAGGCCCGCATCTTTCAGGATGCTGACGCAGCAAGAAAGTACGTGGAGAACTACGAAGGCAATGTCGTTGTCAAGGCTGCCGGCCTGGCCAAGGGCAAGGGCGCGATCGTCACGAAAAACAAGCAGCAGGCCTTCGACGCGATCAATCAGATCATGGTCGCGCGCGAGTTCGGCGATGCAGGCAACACCGTCGTCATCGAGGAATGCATGACCGGCCAGGAAGTGTCCGTCCTCGCGCTGGTCGATGGCAGCAACATTCTCGTCCTCGACACGACCCAGGATCACAAGCAGGCCCACGAAGGGGACACAGGCCCGAACACCGGGGGCATGGGGGCATATTGCCCGACGCCTTTGATGACGGACAAACTGATGAGCCGGGTCGATCGCGACATCCTCGTGCCCATCGTTGATGTGCTCAAACGCGATGATGTGAAATATCAAGGCGTGCTCTATGCCGGGCTTATGCTCACACCCGGCGGGCCTAAGGTGGTCGAGTTCAACTGCCGGTTCGGCGACCCGGAAGTGCAGGCCCTGATGCCCCGTTTGAAAGGCGATCTGGTCGAGATCATGCTCGCCACAGCCAACGGCGAACTGCACAAGGTCAACCTCGACTGGGATAAGCGTTCCTGCTGTTGCGTAGTTCTGGCCAGCGGCGGGTATCCCGGCGAGTATGAAAAAGGTAAGCCCATCACGGGGATTGCCGAGGCCGAGGCGATGGACGGAGTCTATGTGTTTCATGCCGGGACAAAAGAGGATGGCAAGGGTGGCGCGATCACGGCTGGCGGGCGTGTATTGAACGTGGTGGCGTTGGGAAGTGATTTGCGTGAAGCACGCGACCGGGCGAATGCAGCCTGCGAGAAGATCAGCTTCGAGGGCGCGTGGTATCGCAAAGACATCGGCCATCGGGTGATGTAACAGAATCGGCACAGACTCATGCAATCAAAATGCAAGTTGAAAGTGTTCTTAAGCACAGAGCACAACACATTGGCATTTTATTCCACTCATCCCCCTTCGCGTTCTTCGCGCCTTGGCGCCTTGGCGTGAGATTCCTTGATGCTGAATGCCCTTGAATGCCGCAGGAAATGCGGAACGAGCTTTTACCAGGACTCAGTGATTGGGTACATCTACGATTCATTGGTGGTGAAGACTCACTGGCCTGCCTTGGGAAACTTGATCCAAGATGAATGAGAGTCTCTACTGGCCAAGT
>CAZJJN010000004.1:0-154502 GCA_964546335.1 uncultured Phycisphaeraceae bacterium | reverse complement strand
CGCTTTGGTTTGTTCAAGATCAACCGCGCACGGTCAACTTAGCCGCGTGATCGAATACTTATTCAGGGAAGACGAAGTAGGATGGGTTAGCGGAGCCTCCTGGCGAAGCGTAACCCATCAAGACAAATGGAGAGATGGTGCCGCGATCAAACGCATCATCCTGAACCTGTCAAAGCGACGTCCTGAGTTTTTCTGATGGGGGCGCAGGCATGACCAGATCTTCAACAATCAGCAACGACCTGTACTCACCATTGATGGGTTACGGCTCGAAGTCTCGCCTAACCCATCCTACCAATACATCATTCTCAACTTTGCTTGGGCCGAAATGATAACAGCCGCACCAGAGACGTGCGGCTGCGATGGTTTGGTCAATTTCTGCGATTATTCGTCAGGCGTAATTACGATGGCGTCGCCGGCTGGATTCAACTGCAGCGTCGGCGGGTCATCACCCGTGGCATAACGTGGGCCTTGCGGTTGGGTTGACCAAAGCCCTGCCCATTGCTCAGCAAAGACCACTTCGCCCAGCGTGTCCCCCGCGCCAAGCCTGGCCGAGGCCAACTCGTGGTCTGCTGCGCTGGCTGTGACGGATACCTGCACCGTTTCCTGCTGCAAGCCTGGGCTGCTGGTGCAGCCAGCCAACACGAAGCCGATGCCTAAACCTGCGATGATGACGTTACGCATGATTACCTCCATACGAGTGGATGACCACCCGACAGTTAGATCGACTTTTTCCAACCGCGCCTTGGCGACATCAAGCTCAAGTACCTGCCTGTGCCCAACAGTCTCGCCCGATTGTGCAGGTTGGTAGGATGATGCGGAACGTTCGGCCTGTAACGATTGTGCGGGTTATGCCGTTCGTGACGATAGTGATGCACACGAGTCACGTTTTCAAATCAAGTGCAACCCGCTTACATAGGAAGTAGCGATGAATCACAAGCCTGGTCAGGACAGATTGAAAGTGATGGTGTTGGCCGGTGGCCCGGATGCTGAGCGCGAGGTCAGCCTGGAATCGGGCAAGGCCGTGGCATCAGGCTTGGAGCAGGCGGGGCACGACGTGCGCTTGTGCGACATCATGCCTGATGACCTTCGCGCGTTGCAGGAATTTCAGGACTGGGCGGGCGATGTCATTTTCCCTGCGCTGCATGGGCCTTGGGGTGAAGGTGGCCGACTGCAACGTCTGCTGGATGATCGCGAGATTGCTTATGTCGGTTGTGGGTCGGCTGCCGGTGAGTTGGCGATGGACAAGCAGCTGAGCAAGCTGGTCTTTCAGCAGAAAGGCGTGCCGACACCTGACTTTGAGTTTGTGCGCTCCGGCGAGAAGATCTCCATGCAGCCGCCGGTGGTTTTTAAACCTTACAACCAGGGTTCCAGCGTCGGCGTGGCTTTGTGTCACACGCAGGAAGAAGTCGAACAGGCTCGTCAAGACCTGAGCAGTCATTACCACTCGATCCTTGTCGAACGCATGATCCGGGGCAAGGAATTGACCGTCGGTGTATTGGCTGGGAGAGATGGCAAGCCGGGACAGTATGAAGTCCTGCCTGTGATTGAAATTGTCCCCGCTGATACTTTCTATGACTATCAGGCCAAGTATCAAAGCGAACAGACGCGTTACCTCTTTGACATTGACTTGCCCACACAGACTTTGGAGCAATTGAAAGAGCTCGCGCTCGAAGCTCACCATGCTTTAGGTTGCAGGCATTTGTCACGCGTGGATTTCATGGTGGACCAAGAGCATCGGCCTTGGTGTCTGGAAGTCAACACCATGCCTGGCTTTACCAGTCATTCCCTTTTGCCCAAGGCTGCGAAGCAGGCGGGTATCGCCTGGCCTGACCTTTTGGATCGCCTGGTGCGCCTGCCTTTGAATTGATCGGCCAGAAAGCGCGCTTTTATGTAATTCATTTCGGTCCTTGCAGACGGCTTAAGATGACATCACCAAGCTGATTATTGGACGAGTTAGGGTGCCTACTTCAGTTGCAAGGGAAACACTAAAAAAACTATTCCCAAGAGTAGGGTCTTGACCGATACTTATATCTGACCTGCTCGCAACTAACACTTACGCCGACGCCCTTGAGGCAACCTTTTGGTCATAACGAGTCGCCGAGCAGGTTTTTTCTTGCGCAGACCCACTCGTCACTCTCGCAACGATAGTCTCATGCACGGGTGAGTCATTACCATGTGCTTTCATTCACCTTGCTGGGAGCGTGTGCTTGGTCTTCAGTTCTCATCTGTTTCTGTTTTACTTTCTTCCCATTGCCTTGGTGCTTTACTATCTTTCGCCCCGCGTCATCCGCCATCTTCTCCTGACGCTGGTCAGTTACATTTTCTACGGCTGGGCCAACCCGCTGTTCATTCCGCTTCTTCTGTTTTCAACCGTCGTGGATTACTTTTGCGGTCTGGCGCTAGGCAAAGTCGATGCGCCGTTTCGCATTGACCAAGTCAATAAGCCGGGCACGCTCTATGTGTTGATCTCCGTAGTGACCAATCTTTCACTCTTGGGTTACTTCAAATATGCCGGCCTGTTCGGCGGGTCGTATGACTGGCTGTCGCAATCATTCTTTGATGTGGACTCCGGGCTGGAGCAGGTGTTGCGCGTCACGCTTCCCCTGGGCATCAGTTTCTATACGTTCCAGTCGATGAGTTACACCATTGATGTGTACCGAGGCCACGCGCGATCTGTCTCGAATTTCATTGACTTCGCCTGCTATGTGTCGCTGTTCCCCCAGCTCGTAGCCGGACCGATCGTGCGGTTCTCGGAGGTAGCGGATCAACTGCAAAGCCGCACCCACACATCAGAGAAGTTTGCGCGTGGCGCGGCCATGCTGAGCCTGGGCTTAGGCAAGAAAGTGCTCTTGGCCAACCCATGCGGCTGGGTGGCGGATCAATGTTTCAATGCAGAATCCATCACAACATTACAAGCGTGGTGGGGAGCGCTGGCTTACAGCTTCCAGATTTACTTCGATTTCTCAGGTTACTCGGACATGGCCATCGGCCTGGGATTGATGATGGGCTTCGTCTTCCCGAAAAATTTCAACTCCCCCTACCGCAGCCGATCCATCACCGAGTTCTGGCGACGATGGCATATCTCGCTCTCTAGCTGGTTGCGCGATTACCTTTACATTCCGCTGGGCGGGAACAAGAAAGGCGCATCGCGCACTTACATCAATCTCATGCTGGTCATGCTGCTCGGAGGACTCTGGCACGGGGCCACCAGTTGGAACTTCGTCATCTGGGGCGGCATCCATGGCCTGCTGCTCATTTCCGAGCGCGCTGTTCACAAGTGTTGGCCCAATCGCGTCAAACTCCCAGGCACATTGGCTATGCCTTTGACCTTCCTCGCGGTTGTTCTGGCCTGGGTGTTCTTCCGCGCTGATGGCTTCACCGCAGCGACTGATTATCTCGCAGCCATGTTCGGCCTGGCGACGGTACGCACCGAAGCGCTGCTGTTAGACGGCATGGTCTTTCAGCCCATGTATGTCGTGACGATGATCGCGGCTGCGGCCATCACCTGGCTGGGCGTGCAATCGTGGGACTTCACCCGCAAGCTGACTTGGTGGCGGGTATTGATCGTCCTGCTCATCCTTTGGCTGGTCATTCCCATGCTCTTTGCGCAGGCTTACAACCCGTTCATTTACTTTATCTTCTAGGAAAGCGATGGCAGACGTCCGACTGAATCTTGAACGCGAGCAACAGGCTCATGCCGAACTTGGGCAGACAATGGTCTCCCGCCCCACTGCCTGGCTGACTGTGTTTGCTTTTCTTATCAGCATCGCGTTGGTACCTGCGATAGATTTAATACAGTTTTTCTTAAATGGCGACGCGCCCGTACAACATCCAGCCACAGCATTAGTCCATGACTGGCCGACCGCTCAATCCCTCAAGGCTTTCGAGACAGCACTGGAAGAAGAGTCCTGGCTCGCAGGCCAAATGCGCCCCTACCCCAACATGCTGCAGGCTGCGTATGGATCAGGCGTCGGCGATGCCATCGTCGGTCGCGACGGCTGGCTCCACTATTCGCCAGATGTGAATCACATCCTCGGCCCGGGTTTTCTTGATCCAAAAGTCCAGCGACAACGCGAAATAGACGCGGCAGAAAAAGTCTGGCCTGACCCCTTGGCCTGCATCAAAGATTTACGCGATCAACTCAAACAGCGAAACATCAAGCTCATCATCGTCCCCATCCCCAACAAGACGCAGATACATCCCGCTTCGTTGTCTGGCTCCGTGCCAGCGCATGGCCCAGCCTTGACCAATGTTTCCATGCAGCCGTTCTTGAAGGCACTGCAAGATGAACACCTCCCCGTCGTGGATTTTTCAGATCGCTTCACGCAGGAGCAGGATCGTGCATCGCTTTATCTCAACTGGGATACGCATTGGTCGCCTCTTGGCTTGAACCTGGCAGCCGATGTCTTGGCCGCGGCAGTGCGCGAACACTTAGATGCACCAGAGCGAACAGAAAACACGTGGTCGATTCAGCGAGTCAGCATCATCCAGCCGCAATTCGACTTGTATGGCATGCTCGAAGAGGCAGCGATCGTCGTCGGCCTGAACAATCGCACCGTTGAGATCAATCAGGTGGTCGGCAAGCGTGGCGAGCTTTGGCGCCCGACACGAAACAGCCGCGTGCTGCTGCTCGGCGACAGCTACACCAATATCTATTCCATGCCCGGCATGACGTTTGGCTCCTCCGCAGGTCTGGCGGAGCAACTCAGTTATCGACTTGGTGAACCGATTGATCGCATCGCGGTCAACGATGGCGGAGCCTACACCAGCCGGTCGCGACTCGCGCGCGATCTCGCAGCCGGTCGCGATCGACTCGCTGGGGTGAAGGTCGTCATCTGGACTTTCGCCACGCGCGAATTGTCCTTTGGCAATTGGCAGCCGATGGACTTGACGGTAGGAGAACCACCCGATGACGATGTGTTCATCAGTGCCCAGCCCGGCCAACCCATGGAAGTGACTGGTACGGTGGCTGCCGTCGCCAGCTTGCCCGATCCCAAACAAGTGGTGTATGCAGACCAGTTGATCGCGGTGCATCTGGTGGATGCGACATCTGCCGCGCATAAGATCGAACAACCGGGCGAAGTTCTGGTTTATGTGTATGGCATGCGTAACAAGCAGTGGACCAGCGCAGCCGACCTACGTGAAGGGCAGACCGTTCGCATCAGGCTTTATCATGCAGAAGACCGCCCGGACATGGAAAGCGTGCAACCCTCTGATCTATCTGATGACCGCCTGCTGCTGGCCCCGCTGAATTATGGAGAATTGATCGAATGAAACAGTTACTGCCTTGGTCGGGCTTGATATTACTGATGGCATTTGGTGTCTCGGCTGCGCTTCTCTTTGGCGCTGATCCCCAGCCAACCAAAGATACAGAGCACACAACAGTGGAGGCGGAACCTGACGCTTTACCGGTTGCCGAGGGTAAGGAAGTCGAGCAGTTGCAGGCAGCCTGCGCAAAACTGGCCAAGGAACATGAAACCGACTTAGCCATTGAAGGCAAGGACGGCTGGCTGTTTCTTCGCGCAGAACTTCGTCACGTCGCTGCAGGCAAGTTCTGGGGCGAAGAAGCGCAGAAAGTCTCGCAGGCCAGCAATCCGGATTGGCGCGATCCGCTGCCTGTGATTCTCGATGTCCATGAGCAACTCAAGAAGCGAGGCATCAAGCTGATTGTCGTATCCGTGCCGCCGAAAGCCTTGGTCTATGCGGACAGACTGCCTGACGATGCAGAGGCTGAAGACAATGGCGCGTTCAACCCCATGAAGCAGCGCTATGATGCTTCTCACAAATCCTTTCTTGAAAAGTTGCAGGCCGAAGGCATCTCAACCATTGACCTGTTGCCAAGTTTCATCCAACTGCGTCAAGAGAACATTGCCCCCTACCTGAGAACAGACACGCATTGGTCACCAGCTGGCATCGAGCTGGCTGCGAAACAGATCAGCAAGATCATCGAAGACGAAGACTGGTTTAGTGAAGTGAAGAGGCAGCCTGTTGAGGATACACAACAAGAGAAAGTGGCATTGGATATCACCGGCGACCTGCTCAGTGAATCACAACGCGAGCAGCTTGAGATGAAAGAACGCGTGCTTGTGACACAGATTACAGGCGATCAACCCACCACCGATGATCAAAGCCCGGCGCTCTTTATGGGAGATAGTCACTTGTTGGTCTTTCATGCCGGGGGCGACATGCATGCGACCCGCGCAGGCCTGGCAGAAGCGGTCTGGGAGGAGACAGGTCTGCGAGTCAGTCAGATCGCGGTGCGAGGCAGCGGGGCCACGCCCGTGCGCATGAGGCTGTATCGCGACCGCGATGCGCTCAAAGGCAAGAAAGTCGTGGTGTGGGTCTTCGCCGCGCGGGAGTTCACCGAAACCACCGGCTGGCGCAAGCTGCCCGTGGCGCGATAAGGCTCACACCTCGCATAAACTGATCTTCGGGTGACACGTTATCATGCTCGTCTTTCCCATCGCTGCGCCGATGCGCAGATCGAAGATGGTGACGACCCGCAACCGCCGCTCCCCGTGTCGGCGGAAGGAGACCAAACATGAGCAGCAACACCAACAAAAGTATGGATGATATCGTCGCCCTGTGCCGACGTCGAGGATTTATCTGGCAGTCCTCGGAAATCTATGGCGGCATCAATGGCTTCTGGGACTACGGCCCACTCGGTGCCGCCATCAAAAAAAACCTCAAGGATGCCTGGTGGAATGACACCATCGTCAGCCCGCCCGATGGCCCGGATGGCAAGCCGCTGCACATGGTGCCTGTCGAAACGACGATCATCATGCATCCCAAAGTGTGGGAAGCGTCCGGCCATGTTGCGGGGTTTAATGATCCGATGGTGGAATGCAAAGAGACGCATTTCCGCTATCGAGAGGATCACCTATACGTCGTGAAGAACCGTGTGGATTCGGGCGCGAATCGAATGTTCGCTTTTGTTGGAGTCGATGAAAAGAGTGAGCAACGAGCCCACAAATTACTCTCGAAATTCGAGAAAATAGATTTACCGTTGCCGAATCATCATGTAAAGCCACTGCCAGAAATTCCCGTATCCGAATACCATCGAATCGTGGCACCTGATGCAACAGAAGTCGGCACGTTAATGGAGCCAAGGCAATTCAGCCTCATGTTTGATTCCCATGCAGGGCCAATCAAAGATGATGCCAACAAAGTCTACCTCCGCCCCGAAACTGCCCAAGGCATCTTCACCCAGTTCTGGAACGTCGTGGACACCTCGCGCGTCAAGACCCCCTTCGGCATCGCCCAGATGGGCAAAAGCTTTCGCAACGAAGTCACGCCGCGCAACTTCACCTTCCGCTCGCGCGAGTTTGAGCAGATGGAGATCGAGTTCTTCATTCCCGACCCCGATGTCGTCGGCGAGGAAGTCGCCCAAAGCCGCGCGTGGTATGCGTGGTGGCGCGACTACCGCTTCAACTGGTGGCAGAAGGTCGGCCTGGCTGGCGAAAACCTTATCCTCCGCGAGCACGACCGCGACGAATTGGCCCACTACGCCAAGGACGGGGCAGGCACCAGCGATGTCGAATATCGATTCCCGTTCACCGCCCCCGGCTTCGGCGAACTCGAAGGCGTCGCCCACCGCACGAACTTCGACCTCCGCCAACACGCCGAACACTGTGGCAAGGGCGACAAGATGCGCTACTTCGACCAGGAACATAATGCCCACTACTTCCCGCATGTCATCGAGCCCAGTGCCGGGGCAGACCGAGGCACACTCGCCCTGCTCTGCGAAGCTTATACGCCCGACGACTCACGCGCCAGCAAGGTCTATATGAACTTCACCCCGCGCATGGCCCCGATCAAGGCAGCCATCTTCCCGCTGGTCAACAAGGACGGCATGCCCGAAAAAGCGGAAGCCCTTTATCGCGACCTGCGCAAACGCTTCGTCGTGCAATTGGATGTCAAGCAGAACATCGGCAAGCGTTATGCCCGCATGGATGAAGCAGGCACGCCCTACTGTTTCACCGTCGATGGCGACTCGCTGAACGACAACTGCGTCACCGTCCGCGAGCGCAACACGCAAAGTCAGGAGCGGATCAGTATCGACAAGGTCGAAGCATTCCTGGCCGAGAAGATTGGCGAATGATGCCTTGGACTCAACATGAACGAATCCCCGATTAGCCCCGGTGCCTGCACCGGGATTTTTCCAGCCGGTATACCGGATGATCCAGAGGGTTTACCAAGCTCGGGATGCGATCCGCTTCTCCCAATGGACGGGACACGAGCGGAGTCTTCGGCAGGAGGGAAACGGAATCTTATGTCGTCTCCCAACGAGCCGACCGAGTCCTAAGCTTGTCGAAGGGCGACCGTGAGGGAGTGGATTCTTTGAATCCCTTCATTCGTGGTCATGGCTGAGCCATTGACCACGGCAGGCAGCGAGAAGTCATTCCGTTCTCTTTGCCAGATTTCCGATGTAATCACGGAACTGAAATGCCGTCATCTTCGCATGACGGCCATCGTAGGTTTCAGTCATCTGATTGTAGATCGATCCCTTACAGCAGACGACGAACGAACCGCCGTTGAAACGCTTAATCGCACGAGCGCTCTATGGCAACGGCACCTCGAGACCGTCCTCATCATAACCGTAAAAACCTGCGTCCCACACGCTCCTCTCGACATACTGGCCGTGCTCAACTTCGGTAACCCATTCGCTAATGAAGGAATCATTCTGTTCGTATACACCACTAGGTTGAAGCCCGGAGCATTCGAGGCGGAAATATGCCCAATCCGGTGTGCAGTTGTGATAAGAGTTGAACACTAGTTCATTCGGTTTGACGATGGTTGTGAACCCAGCCTGAAGCTCAATGGCATCCAACTCGTGCGAGCGAATGGCACCTAATAGGTCTACTCCACCGCCATCGGGGAAGAACATGTGATTTGCATTCTGCTTTGATCCAACAAGATTCAGCACTTGGACAATACTGTCAAGGCTGACCCATCGACACGTTTGCGGTAATCCCTGAGGAAAAAGCTCTTCCAACATGCCACGCCAAGACTCTTGGAACTGCCTGTTAATCTCAGCCCGTTTTACACTATTGTCATCTAGCAAGATAATCATTCTTTCTTTTAGACCAACATGTCATGTAGCTATGTATACGACCGAACCCCCCGTATGCGGATTGTATGTCAGCTAACGTAGCTCTTGTCAGTTGCTGGCAATATGCAAGAGCATACTTTTAAATAGTCACCTTTGCGTATCTCATGCACTGCCGGTCACCTGCTTGTGGTAGTCAAGTGAAGTCAAGGCACAGTGGCGGCTTGGCCGCAGGCTTGACATCTAGCCGCCCCTGTAGCTTTCTTTCCACAATGCTCACAATATAGACGTTTCGTTCGGTTCAAATTCTCACTGACATCCTGTGGAGTTTTCTGTTCACCGGTTTTCGTAGTGTTTTCGCACCAACAATAACCTTCGCGTTTCTTAGTTGGTCCTCCACAATCGCGACAGAACTGGGAACCGGCATTCAAGGCAGATTTCGTTGCCATGACTATCAAACCATTGCTAAAGAAAAACTTGAAATTCCCCGATTACTTATGATACTTACACCGGAGTGTGCTCAATCCGCCGGAAACATTCCCGGCAGCACATAAGCAGTTTACGACTCTCATCACCCTTATACAAGTTTAAAATTGATTTTCAGTTTGGTGATGGGTTACGGCTCGAAGACTCACCTAACCCATCCTACAGCGGGTGGCTTTCACGTCACTGCCGAAAGTATGACCACAACGTCATATGCAAGAATATCATGGTTATCGCTTCGCGAGTAATCATGCCACCCACGATGGCCACGCCGCGCTCCGCTGATCATCTGCCACTCACCTCTTCACCGTCAGTTCAAACCCGTTGCCGACCGACACATTGCAACTGATCACGCCGGGCAGTTGACGCAGCCGGGCCACAAACGAAGCCAATTCCTCGGCATGGGTGTCTGTGTTGTCCGTCACCAGCATGAACTGCTCTCCCAAGTGTGGCAAAACCGCGTCCAAATAGCCATCGCTCTGCTCCTTCTCCGCATCGATGAACACAAAGTCGTAAGGCCTGTCCGGCTTGAATCCTGCCACCTGCTCACGGGCATCGCCCAGGTGCAACGTCGCGATGCTGTCCAGTCCGGCTTCGCGCAGATGTTCCCCCGCAGCCCGGTGTTTCTTCTCGCTCATGTCGAAGCTGTGAAGCTGGCCTGCGGTTTGTTGGGCAGCGGCAGCAAGATGCAGCGTCGAAAAGCCATACGAATGCCCGATCTCGCAAAGGCTTTCGCAGCGCCCGGCGAGGACGAGTTGCGCAAGCAGCCGCGCTTCGTGGGCTGGGACCTGCCAATGGTCGTCGGTGGTCTGGCGGAGTTGATCCACCTTCTTAATCACGGCTTCAATCTGTGGGGTGAACATGACAAGTCCTTTCTTCAAAACATCCTAACGTATGATTTGGTTCAGGCTTGAAGCAGCAAAAGGATTCGTGGCCAAGGGCGTACCCAAGTCATTCGTATCCGGGGTGCCACAGTTTGACCGAGTCCGCGAGGCAAACTGTGCTGTCGATGGAAAGTGAAACGTAACGGGTGGCTGTAAGGGTGAAGACATTTACCCTTCATTCCCGCTGGTAAGGGTACGGACGAGGTAGTCGTCATCGAGGCTGCACAGGAAGCGACGGGTTTTCAGACTCGTCCGTTTGGCTTTCAGCTTCGTGCTGGCTTTGGGCGTCGAGCGTTTGACCAAGCCCAGCACGTGTCGCTTGATCGCCGCCAGGTTCGCTGGGCCATGGTCTTTGCGCACTCGGCTGGTGTCATCACCAAAGCTCACATCCAACTGCCAGTGCTGCGCATTCTCAATCGACCAATGCCCACGAATCAGTTCGCCCAGCCGCGCCGCCCCAACTTCCTTCGGGTCCATGACATGCTCAAGCAATGGCTCACCTTGCTCCAGCGCATCGTCAAAGAACAACTTCACATCTTCATGCAAGGTCTTCTGATTGCCCTTGAGCGCCAGCAGATAATCGGCTCCCGCAGCGCGAATCGCTTGAGCGGTGTCCTTCTGACAATGCATGGCATCCAGGCTGACCACCGCGCTTTGCACATCCAACAGTTCCAGCAGCGCGGGCACGGCGGTGATCTCGTTGGACTTCGCTTCCACGGCCAACTGCCCCAGCATCAGCCCGTTGGCCTGGTCCCATGCATGCACCATGTGGATCGGCAGTTGGCGATGGGCCTGATCGAATGATCGGCGAAGCGTCTTGCCATCGATGGCGAACAATCGGCCTTGCGCGGCCTCGGCCAATTGCTCGGTCAGTTCGATGAAACATCGGCCCATTCCCGCCACCCACGCCAAGAGAGCCGAACAAATGTCTTCACCTTGCGCTTCGCTGGCAAACATAAAGCAAGCTAAGTACACTGTGAGCCATGCCAAGTGAGTCTCCATATCAAGCTCTGTTAAGGTTGTACCCAGATGTACCCACTATGGGTTTGCAGCTATTTCAGAGTGGGTACAGCAAGGCTGATCATGGGCACACTGGACATGCAGCACTTTTGATAAAACCGACGTAAGTGCTTGAAAATATAAGAATAGCGCCCGTGGCGGAATTGGCAGACGCGCAGCGTTGAGGTCGCTGTGGGAGTAAAATCCCGTGAAGGTTCGACTCCTTTCGGGCGCATTCAAAATAGCCCCGGACAATCCTTTGTCGCGGGGCTTTGCTCTTTCTGTCCCCAAACGAAAAAGGTATTCTGAGTCAACATAGATCGACAGGCTGGCCACCCGTCAAGCCAACATGAGCAAGGATGCTGATGCTACGCGAACTGGACATCCGAAATCTTGCCGTCATCGAAGAAGCCCGAATCGAACTGGCCGAAGGACTCAACTGCTTCACAGGCCAGACCGGTGCTGGCAAAAGCCTCGTCCTCGGGGCCTTCGAAATGCTTCTGGGCCTGCGCACAGGCAACATGAGCGATGTCATCCGAGCCGGCTGCGAGGAAGCTCGCGTCTCAGGCATCTTCGAGTTGTATGACCAGGCCGTCTGCAACGAGATCGCGGATATTCTCGATGTCGAACTTCAGCCCGGCGAACCTTTGCTCATCACCCGCAAAATCTTCAGCTCCGGGCGAAGCAGCTTCTCCATCAACGGCCAACCCGCCACCGCTCCCATGATCCAACGCGTCGGCCAGCGTCTGGTCGATGTGCACGGCCAGCACGAACACCAATACCTACTCAAGCCAAGCAATCAACTCACTATCCTCGATGATTTCGCCAGCCTGTCTGAAACGCGTACGAAATTCTCCCGCCTGTATCAACAGCTTCATTCACTGCATGAGCGACGCAAGGAACTGGTGGCAGGCAGCAAGCTGCGCTCGCAGCAGTTGGAGCTTTACGAATTTCAGGCCGATGAAATCGATGCTGCCAACCCCACCGCTGGCGAGTTTCCCGAACTGAAATCACGGCAGAAGCTCTTGGCCAACTTGAAAGAGATCAAGGAAAAAGCAGGCCACGCTTATGCGGCCTTGTATGACAACGAAGGTTCCTGCGTCGATCGACTCCAGGCCGTCACGCAGGTGCTGCTCGACCTGGCGGAATTGGATGAAAGCCTGGCCCCGATCGCGGAGCAGGTGCGTGCCGCGACACTTTCGCTTCAGGATGCCGCGTTCGATCTCAGTCGGCACAGCCAAAGGCTTGACCTGGACCCCGAGGAACTGGCTGAGGTGGAAGATCGCATGAACGCGCTCAATCGCCTGATCAGCAAATACGCCCGTGACGGGAAAGCAGTGGACGACCCACTTCAACCGGTGCTGGATTACCGTCAACAGATTGGCGAGGAAATCGACTCATTGGTCGCAGACACCGCTGACCTTGAAGGCATCGACAAGCAGATCAAGCTCATCGAAGAGGAGTTGATCAAACTCGGCGACCAACTGACCAAAAGCCGGCGCGACGCGGCGGAATCACTCCAGCCTCTGGTCGATGCCCAACTTTCAGAGCTGGGCATGCCTGAGGCTCAACTGACCATCGCGATCACCGTCGCTGACCCGCATGAAGATGCGTTCGGCCCGACAGGATTCGACCAGATCGAATTCATGATCCGCCCGAACCCGGGCCAACCTGCCCGGCCTTTGAGAAAAATCGCGTCAGGCGGGGAACTGTCTCGCATCATGCTGGCGATCAAATCCATCCTCGCGGAGAGCGACCGCATCAGTGTGCTGGTGTTCGATGAGATCGATGCCAACATCGGCGGCAGGCTGGGCAACGTCATCGGCCAAAAACTGCGCGAACTGGCCAGCCCCCCTGCTCGCATGACTCGGTCAAAGAAAGCGAAGGATCAGGCCGGGTCAGACCATCAGATTCTCTGCATCACCCACCTGCCTCAGATTGCTGCGTATGCGGATCGACACATTCGCATCCGCAAGGCGGTAGAAGCCAAGGGGGCAAACGAAGGTGAAACGCGCACCACCGTCGAGGTAATCGAAGGCGATCACCGAATCGATGAGTTGGCGGAAATGCTGGCTGGGCAAACGGTGACGGACACCACCCGTCAGCAGGTCAGAGATATGATTGCGTCAGCAAATGGGTGATGGCAGTGATACATCACCCATCATCGACGGACATCTCGAATCAATCTTTTTTCTGAACCCCGCGGGCGTGGCTCGTGTGGAACACAACAAATTCACTTCAATCTCGTGACATCAAAACAATTCCACCAACGCATCCAACGACACTTCCTGCTGCTCCCCACTACTCATATCCTTGAGTGATGCTTTGCCTTCACTGACCCCATCATCAAGGATCAACGTCCGCAGTGCTCGTGCGTTGGTCGCTTCCTTGAGCAGCTTGCCAAGGTTGCGGGTGGACTTGTAACTGAACCGGGCATGTACCCCGGCCCGGCGTAACTGAGCTGTCACACTCGTCAACCGCGCCGCGCCAGCATCGCTCGCAGCCACGACATAAACCTGAGGCACAGGGGCCACATCCGCAGGCATCAACCCCTTATCCGTCAATACATCCGCGATCACCACATCCCCCATCGCAAAGCCAACAGCCGGCGTCGCAGGACCACCAAACAACTCCACCAGCTTGTCATACCGCCCGCCCCCAGCCACGGCTCGCATCGCGCCGGTCGTTTCGTGTACCTCAAACACCGTGCCCGTGTAATAAGCCAAGCCGCGCACGATGCCCAGGTCATATTCGCACCAGTCGGCTATGCCGAAATCATGCAATTGCTTGTCCAGTTCGCGCAGTTCCGCGACTTCATCTCCAAGCGCCAACGACTCAGCCATCTTGTCCACACTGCCCGTTCGGTACTTCATTCGACAAACTTCGTCGAACCGCTGGGCCGTGCTGACATCCAGCCCAAGCTTGGTCACCTCCTGGCCGAACTCCGCTTCGTCCAGTTTGTCCCGGCGGTCGAGTAAGTTGAAAGCCTCCAGCATGCGTTCTTCAGGCACACCCAGCTTGAGCAGGATCTGGCGAACGGTTTCTCGATGGCTGATCTTGATGCGCATTTGGCTTTGGTTCAGCCCAAGCGTGGCCAGGCAATCCGCCGCTGCCGCGATGACTTCCGCATCTGCCTGTGGGCCTTCCAGACCAAGCATGTCCACGTTCCATTGCCAGAACTCGCGTAACCGGCCGCGCTGCGGCCTTTCTGCCCGACAGAAGTTGCTCATGCAGTACCACTTGATCGGCTTGGGCAGGCTGTTGGCGCGGGCCGCGACCATGCGCACCAGCGTCGGCGTGAACTCGGGGCGGATGGCGTAATCAATCTTACCGTTGGCACGTTTGAAGCTGAACAGCTCGTTGACGATACCTTCGCCGGACTTCACTTTGTAGAGTTCAAGGGTTTCGAAGATCGGGCCGTCCACCTGTTCGAAGCCATGCCTTTGCGAGACCGCGCGCCAGGTATCCTGCAGATGCTGATGCCAGGCCATCTCTTGCGGATAGAAGTCGCGGGTTCCTTTTGGTGGCTGGATCAGTTTGGCCATGCCCTTCCTTTCTGGTCAATCATCTTGTACGTTTTCAGCCCTGCTGCAACACGCTGTCTAAATCAAAGAGCGGAATTGTATCGTGCTCAGCGGTAGGATGGGTTAGCGGAGCCGATTGGCGAAGCGTAACCCATCACAGGAGTTACACGCAATGCCGGATGCCGTGGTCACTGGCGCAGCCATGACCACGAACTTAGTAGCTGAGAATATCATGGTTATCGCTTCGCGAGTCACCATGCCATTCGCCTTACGCACAATCCCGGTGCAGGCACCGGGGTTAAAACCGCACTTCATATCATCACAAGAACTTTAACCCGCAGACTTATGCGCGGACAATGTCAATTCACGTGCCCTGCTTCACTTCACCCCCACCACATACGTCACCCAACTTGGATCGTGCGCCGCCGAGTCGACAGGCTTGTAAATGCCGTTGCCTTCACCATCTTCATCCGATTGTTCCCAATAGACGACGCTATGTTTGAATCCTGCTTCTTTTAGCAGTTCGCGCACTTCGGGGATGGACCAGAACCGCCATTCGTAAGTAAACGCGCGGTACCACTCGCTCTTATCCTTGAAGCGGAATGAGATGTGGTAGCGGCAATCGTGTGTCACCGGGTCAAATCGTTCCTGTTCCCAGACATATTCAAATTTGAAGCCATCGTCGGTCTCGACTTCACGCACATCTTCCAGGTCTTCCGTGATGCTCTCAGGCCCACCCATCATGTCCAGTACGACCACCCCCTGGTCTTTCAAGTTCTGCCGGACGATTTCAAAGTACTTGCGGACTTCATCGCGCGTCTTGAAGTACCAGAAGGAGAAGTTCTGCGCGGCGACGATGTCTGCCTTGGTTTCATGGACTCGCCGCACATCCCCATGCACCAGCTTGACGCGTTCCAACTGCTGACTGGGCAGATCGGCTGTCAGATGATCCTTGCCCCAGGCCAGTGGCTCCGGGTCGATGTCCACGCCGATGGCATGACGATCCTTCTTCTTGGTCCACTCGTAACAGATCGCTGCGGTGCCACAAAAATCCTCACGCAGAATCGTGGGGTTGGTGTCCTTGCCATACGCCTGCCGGTAGGCCTTGGGAAAGAAGCGGACTTCTGCTTCTGGTTCCTGCACGCTGGCGAGGTAAAGCGTGTAGCGATCGACCGTCTCGGCAATGGGTTTGCCGTCTTTCTTCTGCTTCTTTACATGCTTCTTTTTGGACATGAAAGCTCCTTAAGTCAGCAGGGAATATAGGGTGCAGATGCAAAGACAACAATCAGGCCGTTAGAATTGCCCGTCATGCGTATCATCGCCGGCCAACATCGTTCCCGTCGTCTTGCCACCCCGCCTGACAAGGCGACCACCCGCCCCATCACCGACCGCGTGCGCGAAGCACTCTTCAGCAAGCTGGATTCGCTCGGCCTGACCGACGGAGGCCAAGTGCTGGATGTCTTTGCAGGCACCGGCTGCATCGGCCTGGAAGCTTTGTCGCGAGGCTGCGATCAATGCACGTTCATCGAGCGTGACCGCAGCATCGCCAAGCTGCTTCAGCAGAATATCCAAACGCTTGGCCTGGAGAGTGAGACCAAGGTCAAGCAGATCGATGCGCTGGGTGTGGATTGGCACATGCTGGTGCAGCAGACGCCGATTCGTCTGGTTTTCTGCGACCCGCCTTACAAACTGGTCGAGGAAGCCAAGGGCATGAGCCGGGTGATCAATCAGCTATCCACCGTTGCAAAACACCTGACGGACGATGGCTTGATGATGTTTCGCACGCCTGCAAAAGTGGACCTGCCTGAAGAACTACCCGGCCTGGAACTGGTGGATTTAAGAAAGTATGGATCGATGAAGTTGCATTTTCTGTCCAACTGAATGCACACAACTCATCGTATTGTGTCTTTACCTCATCTCAGGTAAGACATAATCAATTTTTGAATCATGTGCCCATTGGATAATTGCCTTGGCGTGTTGCGGAAAACAGCGAAAATAATGTTTTCCTCCATTCTTTAGTTTCACGGAGCATATAAACCATTCATCACCACCTCGGCCAGCCATGAGAATAAGGATCAGACCGATCAATATAGGAATAAGTAGTATGTAAATAAGGTATACAATAATGTTTCCTTTTGGTTTGGTAAACGCTATTTTCTCAATATCACCAGCATCTACTATTTTCTTTGTGAATAGCTTACGAATCTCAATTACTTCTGAAAGCGTGACTTCTCTCACTACCCAGATAGACAGCAAATAGAAACACAAAAACATCATTATTGGAATTGCCCAGATCGCAGGAAAATCGATGAGTACTGAGGCACCTGCGAAGTAGACGACTAGGGCAAAAACCAAACCAAGAAAACCAGGTATCAGGCACCCAACCCATAGAATCGGATCACCATATACCCCTAAGACTCTTGCATTGACCAGTTGCATCAGTATCTCCGGTATTAGCTGCCATTTCATGCTAACATATCACAAGGTCAAGGCCTGCCCCGCACACGAGGACAGGTATGTTTGAAAATCTGCAAGATCGCTTCAATTCCGCTCTGAGAAACATCTCAGGCCGGGGCAAGATTACTGAATCCAACGTCAGTGAAGCATTGGACGAAGTCCGTGCTGCCCTGCTTGAAGCTGACGTTCACTATGAAGTCGCCAGCCAGTTTGTCGATGGCTGCCGTGAGAAGGCTCTGGGTGAAAAGGTGCTGGAGAGCATCAAGCCCGGGCAGCTCATGATCAAGATCGTCCATGACGAATTGGTCGATCTGATGCGTGGCCGCATTCAGGGGGCCGAGGGCGATGAAGAAACTGAAGAACCGGGCGATCCGCTGATGTATATCTCGCCGGGCCCGACCATCGTCATGATGTCCGGCCTGCAAGGCTCGGGCAAGACTACCACCTGTGGCAAGCTGGCTGCTTACCTCAAGAAGAAAGGCAAGCGGGTCATGCTTTGTGCCGCTGACCTTCAACGGCCGGCTGCGGTACGCCAACTTGAAGTGCTCAGCCAACAGGTGGGCTCGGAGGATGTGCCCGGGGACGGGCAGGTCATGTTCTACGCGGAACCTGACAAGTGCGCCGAGTATGGCAAAGCGGTCGGGGTGGCTGTCAAGGTTTGTCAGAACGCGTTCAAAGCTGCCCAGCAGCAGAAGTGCGATGTGTTGGTTCTGGATACTGCCGGGCGACTGCACATCAACGACGATCTGATGGGTGAGCTCAAGCGGATTGAGCGTGCCTTGACGCCTCAGCATATTTTCCTCGTGATTGATGTCATGACCGGACAGGACGCGGTCAACAGCGCCAAAGCTTTTAATGAACAGCTTGAACTGGACGGCGTGATCCTCACCAAGTTCGATTCCGACACCCGAGGTGGCGCGGCCTTGACCGTCAAGCACGTGACAGGCAAACCCATCAAATTCCTGGGGATCGGCGAAAAGATAGACGCTTTGGAAGAATTCCATCCCGAACGCGTGGCCGGCCGAATCCTGGGCATGGGGGACGTCGTCTCGCTGGTCGAGAAAGCTCAGGAACAGGTCAGCGAGGAAGAAGCCCTGGCGTTGCAGGAGAAGATGGCCAAGGGCAAGCTGACGATGGATGACTTCCTTAGTCAGTTGCGCTCGATCCAGAAGATGGGGTCGATGAAATCTCTGATGGGTATGCTGCCCGGCGTGGGATCGCAGATCAAGGACCTGGACATCGATGACCGGCAGATCAAGCGGACGGAAGCGATGATCCAGTCCATGACGGCTGATGAAAGACGCGATGTCAACCTGCTGAACAACTCCCGCCGAAGACGAATCTCGAAAGGGTCAGGCACCTCGGCCCAGGATATCAGCCAATTGGTCAAAGGCTTCAATATGGTTTCCAGCCTGACCAAGCAGATGTCCGGCCTGGGCATGATGCAGCGGATGAAGGCCATGATGGGTGGTGGCGGCAAGGACATGGCTGCGGCGTTGATGGGCGCGGGAGGCATGCCCAATACCAAAGGCTCAACCAAGCAGAAACGCAGCAAATTCAAAAAGCGTAAGCGACGATGATATTTTGATCGAACATAAAGGAGTCAGCCGTGGGGCGAGATTATTTCGTCAGAATCAAGGGGCAGAATTTCGGCCCGGTCAAAAGCGCGGACTTGAAGCGCATGGCCATGGAAGGCAGGATCGACGCGGACACACCGGTTCGGCGGGGTGACTTGAAAAAGTGGTACAAGGCCAAGGCTTTTGGCGGGTTGTTTGACCAGTTCAATGACAATGCCCCACCCTTGCAGGAAGGCAAGTTGGATCAGTCAGCCGAACAGGAAGTGGATGTCGAAGCTTCAGCCAGCGGCGATATCGCAGGCGATCTGGCAGATCTTGCCGCGGCCTTGGACGATGAATTGGAAGAGGAAGCAGATTGCGCTCGTTAGAGCGTACCAGGTCATTCATCGTGGGGTGCCACGGCTTGACCAAGTTTTTCTGAGCAAAGCGAAGGAAAAACGCGGCAAGCTGTGCTGACGATTGAAAGCTGAAAACGTGAAAATAATCTGTGGTTACGCTAAGTCGCTTCACTCCTCGCGTATCCACAGCCACCCCAACTCTCGGCATACACCCCACCTTACCGTATCAACACACCTTGCGCCACTCTCGCAAGCTCGTGTGTCGTCAAGGCGTGGCACCCAAAACGCGACGATTGAACTCATCCTGCTCTAATGACGCGCGTTGATGAACAGTCAGGCCAAGCATCATGGGCTTTCGCCCAGTTCCTTTTCCCAGATTTCGACAAGTTGTTCGCGTGAAGCTGGCGTCATGACCACGCCATCGGAAAAGGTATGCTGCACCATGATCCCATCGCGGGAAATGTGCGTCTGTTCTTCGGGCAGGTCAGGAGCCAGCCGACTGTAAACGAGATAGCCTCCAGAATCCAGATTTTCAACACGGGCGGTACGAAAGGCGATCTTCTGCTCACCGGGCAGGTAGCTGTAGAAAGCATACTTGAAACCACGCTCATGAGGGATCAGATAAGGCAGCAGGTCGCGCTCAATGATGGAAAGATAGCCCAGGTCAGGCTTGGTCCAGTTCACAGCCAGGGGCTTGCCTGTCATCTTGATGGATTCCAGTTTCGCCCCTTTGCCATCACGCAGGACACGGATCGACCTTTGCAGATCATCATTCTCCCCTGCAGCATGTCTGACAACAGAAACGCTAGTGGGGGAACTGAGACCGAGTTCACTGTAACCCGTCACCTCGCCGGGCACTTTCTTGCCATCCGGGCTGTAAGGGCGCAAAGTCGAAAGAATCTGCCAGACTTCATGCTTGCGGTCACTAGAGAGAAAAGCGTTCAACTGATAGTCAATCACTCTCTCCCGTTTGGCGTCGAAAAAACGCATCTGCCGAATGATGCGCACGCCTGTCCACTTTCTCTCTTTTGCATTCGTATCAAACCACAAGCGGACATAGCCCACATCCTTGCCATCCTCTGTCAGACGGTAGAACTGTTCCTTGTCAGGCATGACCTCGCGTAAACGACGAATCGTCGTGCTCTGCTTCCAGACTTCACCCCGCTCAAGCAGATTTTTCCGCTGTTCTTCCAGTTCTTTGGGGCTGGCAATCTGCAAAGATTGGAACATGGTTTCGAATCGCTCCACCACTTTCTCATGATGGCCGACCTCGTAAGTCATTTCCAGTTCCATCATGGCATAAGTATGCGGATCGAGTGTCATGAAGGCATGAGCAAGCAGTACGTCGGGCTTGGTTTTGTTGCGGATGCGGTAGTAAATGATCAGGCCGGGTCGTTCCAGATTCTTCCCCATCTTCATCCGCTTGGTGTCCAGCGTGATGGTACTGGGCTGGAGGATGCCTAGCTCCTGAATGGAGATGTCCCCCATCTTGTAAATATCCAGTTCATCCTCGGATTGAACAATGCGTAACTGAGCCATGCCTGTCTCCGCCTGCGAAGCGGCCAGTTCCTGCACCTTGATCTCCATGCGCACGATTGCATTGTCACGGGGGGAGTTAATCAACTTGGCATCCTTGGGTGGTCGAAATGACAAGCCGAAGCTTTCCTCTTGCCAACGCTCCTTGACGAGCAAGCGATCCATGGCTTTCTCGGCTTCCAGCCTGGCCTGCTCATCTTCCTTTTCTTTCTGTCGAAATTGTTCCAAGGGGTCCACCGTCTGAGCCATGGATATGGACAGGCAGACCGCGCTGATCAATATCAGAGCAAATAGAAAAAGTTGGCCGGTGTGAATCTTGGCATTCATGGGTTTGATTCCGACTGCGGGGTGGCTGTGTCCAAGCCTGCTATCTTAACGCCCCTTGAGGGCATACCCAACCACAACATGATAATCCTGCTCTAAAGCTTCCTGAAGGGTTTTCTGGCTGGGGGGATTTTCACCAGTAAATGCGTGGTGCAGATGAATCACCCACAAGGTCTGGTCTTCCCGGGCAAGGACACATAAGGTATGCACATCGTGACTGGTTGTTCCCTGAATCAGGACACAATCGACATCGCCAGTTAACGGATACTCAGGCTCCTGCCATTGAACCTTGGATAAGTCCACAGCTTGTAACTTCTGATACAGGAATTCCTCGGCCAGGTCATCGCCCTCACGAGAAATCCTTTCGGGAATCTGATAAACCGTGATGATGCTTTGCTCCTGACCATTTGAATTCACGGCCATCCACATGTTTCTGGGGGTGGATTTCACATCCCAGTTGGGCCTTAGCGGAAGATTCAGCGCAGAAAAGCCTCTTGGCTCAAACCAAAGCGAGTGCAGGTAGATCGCCCCCAAAGATCCAGCGAACAGCAATACCATCAGCATGGTCACTATGACTTGTGAAGTTCGTGGCCCAAAGGGTGGTTTGGGAGGCATGGCTGTATTGTAGATCAGGCAGCCGTTCTCATCCCGACATTCAGCGCCAAAGGCCTGCCTGTCAGCGCTTCGATGACCCGGTCGCTGGTACGCGCCAGGTTGCGTGCCTGTTCAATCCACTGCCTGCCCCGCAATGCCAGGCCCATACGTAAGGTGGTGGATTGTAATGCCTGAACGCAGTTGCCAGCCCATTCTTCGATGGATCGCGAGAGCAGCAGGTGTTCGCCATGCCTGGCTGACGTGCTGGTCAGTGTCTTGGCATCGGCGACCAAGGCCTGTTCCTGCGCCAGGGCACGGTAGGCTGACCAGACTCCTTCTCGCGAGTCACGGTCGGGTATCGCCACCACGACGTCCCCAGCATTGGGACGCGTTGATCGACCCGCGAAAGATCGCTGCGGACTGCCAGCCTCGACGACACAGTCTGGCACCATTTGCCGGATGACTGGCAGGACACGGTGCTTGAACCATCGCCTGCCTTCGACGGAGTTCGCATCGACATACAAACGCGGTGGATTCTGATGGATAAGGGTCTGATCGTTGCTCGCATTGCCTGCTTCGTGTGTCATGCCCGTGAAGTCGATGCAAGTAGGCACGACAGCCAATCTGCTGAGTGCGGATTTTGGCAGGCTTTGTTCACCTCGATGGTCAGTGGCAATAAGATCAACTTCATTTCTCAGTAGCTCAATGGCTCGATGTGTTTTTCGGTTTCGGCTTTGTGCAGCGGTTTGAAGCATGGCTGTCGATGTGGCGATATCTACCACTCGCCTGGCTGATTGCGTGCGCTCCATCCAGGTGATCAGATCGACATGGGAAGCGAAGCAAAGGTCATACGCATCGCTGGCAGCGATGAGCTGGTGCGGGGTGGCTTTGCCAAAGAATCGACGTTTGGTGACAAGGACAGGTGTTGCCAACTGGTTGACGCGCAGCCACTGCTGGTAATGAGTATTGCCCTTGACCATGCAGAACAGGTCGATGTCATGAACGGTTGATGCCACTTTGAGCCATTGCCAGGTTCTGGCTTCATGCCAATTTCCTGTCGGATCAGGTAGCACGTGTGAGAGAAAGAGCATGCGCTTTTTCTCGGGTTCTGCCTGGTGTTCAATCATTCGCTGCATGACCAGCTCCACTTGGGCCTGTCGGGCGAAAGAGCATTCTCCCTGCTCCGCCCCATCAAATCACTTCAGACTCTTACGCAGCCTTGGCATAGGCGTAACGATAGCGGTACTGACCGTAACGGTAGTAGTAACGACGCTTGGCTCTCTGGTGATCCGTCGCGATCAAACCTGCCACTGGCGCGTTGTATGAAGCCAGCGTGCGCACAGCCTGCTGCACCAAAGATTGTGGCGTCCGCTGCATTCGAGCGATCAGGTAAACATCATCACTCATGCCACCAATGATGCCCGCATCAGCAAGCTCCACCACAGGCGGCGTGTCGATGATCACATGGTCGTAGTAACGGCGAAGCTGTTTCACCAGAGTGGTCATATTCGAGCTGGCCAGGAGTTGGACGGCATCGCGCGATGCCTTGCCCCCCGCAGGAATGACATGCAATGCATTTTCACCAACTGCCTGAACCGCTTCATCCAGCGTGGCTTCACCGCGCAGAATATTGATCACACCCGGCGTTTCCTTCAGATGCAACATCTTGTGGAACTGAGGCAGGCGAAGGTCGGCTTCGACCACCACGGTCCGACGATTACGCAGTTCCGCGAAAGCCAGGCCAAGGTTCAGACTTGTGATGGTCTTGCCTTCTTGAGGCGTGGCACTGGTAATCGTGTGGACCAGGTGCCGGCGATTCTCCCAGCGAGCGAGGATACTCGTCCGGATGGATCGGTATTCCTCGGTCATCACGGAGGTGGACTCGGTCAACGCGACGATTCGGTCATCGACCTTGTCGGCTCGATTCATTGAATCCGTCCGTGACAGGAAAGCCGGCTCTTCAATGTCCTTGTGGACACTGGTTCCTGTAGGTTCAGGGACAGAGCTTTTCGGCAAGCCTTCTTCATCCGCAACAGGCTGTTTGGGCCCGTAGGGTTTGCGACTCGACTTGGCGGATTCATCATCCGACTTTGACATAGCATCAAATATGTAACCCATGGTCTGTTCCTTTATCCCGCCAGACTCAACGGTGTAGAATCAAATTCAAACGGTTCCTGGTCATAAGACACCTCATCAAACTGAGGCACCATGTCATCAATGACCCGACTGACGATCTCAGCATCAATCTCGCGTGTCTCCCGCACCATACCCAGCAGCAGGCAGTTATCGCAGATCACGTTGATCAGGCGCGGGATGCCTCGACTGGCCTCATAGATGCCGGCCAAGGCGTCGTCCGTAAACGAAACACCGGACTGATCACGATCCAGACTCGCCGCTGCAATGCGATACTTCACATATTGCCCGACTTCTTCAAGATTCAAAGGCCAAAGCTGCTTCGCCATGCTGATGCGTTGACGTAACGCTCGGTGAATCGGCCCCTGAATGCGTTGACGAAGTTCCGGCTGACCCACCAGCACCACCTGCACGACCCGCTCATGATTGGTATCAAAGTTCGACAGCAAACGAAGCTCTTCCAATGCTTCGTCGGACAGTGTCTGTGCCTCATCGACAAAGATCACCACCGGCCTCTCCTCTCGAATCTGATCCACCAGCACCATCTGCAACTTCTCAAGCAGTTGGGCATGGTCATCGTTCGGTTGAACGTCGATACGCAAGCGACGGCAGAGTTGACGGACAAGTTCTCCCGGCGTGCGATGGCCGTGCAGAATCTGAACGATCACCGCATCGTTGGCGCACCGTTCACACATGGTGTGCCCGACGGTCGTCTTGCCTGAGCCGATCTCGCCGGTGACAAGTACGAATCCTTTGCGCATGCGAATGGTGTATTCAATTGCAGCCAAAGCTTCGCGATGCTGCTCGCTGGCGTAAAAGAATCGCGGATCAGGAGTGTTCTCGAACGGCAGAACCTCCATGTTGTAATAGGCTTGATACATGACTTACTCCGTCCTGTCTGGCAGGTTGGCGGACCATTGCGAACCAAGTTGACTCTTAAGAACCGAACCTGGCTGATTCTTCAATTGCACCATGATGTCAGGTCGTTCCAGCGAGACATAAAGCAGGCCGATGAGAGCCAGCAGCGTTGTGCCCATCGCCGCAACAGCGACTGGATACATCACCATGCGTCTCATTTGCCTGACACGACGACGGCGTTGAGCAATGATCTCACTGACCGATCCGATAATGGGCAATTCCATCGTCGAACCCAACTGCTCTGCCGAGGCAAACGTATCGTCGGCGCGATGAGCCAGGAACACGCTCAGTGCTCCACCGGTCAGACCCAGGCCGATCGCTGCAACAATGATCTGCGTCAGGTGTGGTGAGACCGGGCGCTGTTGCAATGCGGCAGGCTTGATCAGGTCGAGTTGAATGCCTCGATTGCCTGATTCAGCATCCAAAGCCAGGGTAACGCGTCGCTTGTTGCCTTCCCAGAAATGCAGTTGGGATTGGGCAGCTTCCACATCACGAACGATCTCACGATATGCAGCACGTACTGGGAAGACGCGTTCGGCTTCCTCTTGCAGGTCGGCATAATTCGCTGTCAGCGCTTCCGTCTTGCTCATTAAGGAATCGCACTCTGCCACAGCCTGCGTGTGCATGAGTTGTAGCTCAGCCAGTTTCGGATTTACCTCGATCCGTTTCTGAGTCACAACTTCTTTCTCAATGCTGCTGAGTTTCTCTTCGATGTCAGCCTGGACCTGCATCAGGTCGATCATGTCCGGATGCTTCTCCGTCATCTTCAGGACATTGCGATGATGGCGAATCTTGTCCATTGTTTCGCGCAGGCGATCTTCAAGTCGCGTCAGTTCAGGATTCTTCTCCTGGACCAGAACAGGAATCGTTTCCTCTGTTTCACTGATCTGCTTACTCAAAGCCTGTTCACGGGTCACTGCCATTTCATAAAGTCGCTTGGTTTCGAATAATTCTTTCTCGACAGACTCCAGGTTCTGAGTAATTCCTGCAGGATTGTCAGGCAGTAAATCAGCGTGTTCGATTTCAAACGCCAGCTTGCGATTCTCGAGTTCATCAATTTGCTTTTGGTTTTCCTGCATCCGCTGATCAAAGAATCCGGCTGATTCACGAAGCTTGCTTTCCATCGCAACGCGCGTTCGACGGATATACAGATCAACCAGCGTATTCACGGCTCGTTCGCTCAATAATGGATCGCTGGAAATCAGAGATACCTCAAACTGAGCGCGGTCAGAACCGAACAACTGCTTGTGAATATTGATCTTGTGAGCTATTTCTTCTCTGAAAGTTTCCAGCGTCTTGCCATCCGCTTCCAGGGCAGCCATGACTTCAGGAGACTGGCGGAAGACTTCAACCAGCTCTTCCAATGCCTGGGTATCTGCAATCTGACTGCTCAATGAGCCGACAGGATCAACAAAGTTACGCGAGGCACCGCGTGAGAGCATCTCTGTCAACACCATGTCTGTCTGGCGCTCGAAGACAGCCTTGGACTCATATCGTCGAGGCAGGAACAAGCTGGCCCCGAGCATGATGGCTGAAATCAGGAAGGCTGGCAGAATAAATCGCCATCGGTGCCGGATGAGGATGGACCACATCTCGATCAGCGCTTCAGGTTGGGAATGTTTCGTGCTCATCGCGTTTCCGCTTTCATTGGGGTTGGCAGATCCTTCTGCCTGATTTCAAATCCGTTTCACACACGTCAATCTCGTCTTGCAGGCTATGGCAGTACGGTGGCTCCTGTCAGGGTCTCTGCACCCTCAGCAACGCGGGTCGCCGGGGCTATCGGGAAGAGAACCTGCTGGACAGTCAGGCCGACCTTGGCCAAAGGATTGGCTGGCACGAAGAGAACGTCGCCTTCTTCCAGCACTGCGTTTCGGGAGGTGTCGCCTTCACGCACCATCTTGTTCAGATCAACCGTCATGCGGCGGACCAGTTGGCCTTGCTCGTTGGGACGAAGCACCTGAACCCGCGAAGGGTCTGCCAGTCGGCTGGGTTGGGCACGGGCCATGGTGTCCAGCACCGTGTTGGTGCCGTTGTAGGGAAAAGCCCCTGCCATGCCGACTTCACCGAAAACATAAATCTTCTTGCTGTTGAAACCGACAACACGAAGGTTGACCTCGGCATCGTTGTAAAACTCGCGAGCCAACGCTTCGATCTCTTTCGACAACTCTTCCGGCGTTCGGCCGGCAGCCATGATCGTGCCGATCAAGGGCAGGTTAATCCGACCATCGGGCCTGAGTTGAATCTTCTGGCCATGCAATTCCGACACGCGCTTCGACGTGAGCATGACCACGTCGGGTGGAGCCAGGCGATACTCTGTGCTGGTCACCAACGGGCGAGGTGTGACGAGAAAAGCTTCGGTGTCGTTATACACGGGTGCCTGACAGCCGGTGAAGCTCACCGCAGTCACAGCCAGCACCAGCAAAGTCAGCAAACGTGTCATCCATGAATTGTTCTGCATGTCAATTCCTTCCATCTCAGTTGGCACTTCGGTCCCAGAACTTGGGGAGTGTGCGCAACAACAGAAAGCACTCTCCGAGGAACGAACGGTTCTTGATATATTCAAGGTCCCAGGCGAGTTTTCGCCTTGCGCCCTCGACATCATTGGTGTAGCCGTTGCGTATCTGCGCCAGCCCGGTCAATCCAGGCGGAGCCAGCAATCGCAAGTCCATCCCCTCGACATCCTTCTGCAGGACGGACATCATCTCCGGCCTTTCAGGTCGTGGGCCGACCAGACTCATGTGCCCGACCAGGATGTTCCAAAGCTGTGGCAATTCATCGACATGACTCTGACGAATCCACTGACAACCGGGAATGATGCGCGGATCATATTTCTCGGCGAATTGCGCTTCGCCGACACGTTCGGCATCGTGGCGCATCGTGCGCAACTTGATGATCTCAAAAAGCCAGCCATCCTGTCCGACACGCCATTGTCGGTAGAAGATCGGCCTGCCGTCTCGCAGATATATCTGAGCGATGGCAATGAGCAGGATGGGTGAAAAAAGAAGAAGTGATGCCAGCGACAACACAATATCCGTCATCCTTTTCAGGATTCGGTAGGAGAATCCGGGTCTATTCAGAACCGGAGTCTCCATCAGATTGTGGTTCAATGCTGTCATGCACACACCTTTCAAGCCCCACCTTCCGTAGGGCTGCTGTTTCGCTATCGTCGGGTTGTCTGGCGCACTTAATCCGCCTGTAGTGATTACACGGGCTTCTCCTTTGTTACCGGATGTACGATGTTCCGTCCCGCCTCCAGCCTGAGGAACCTACCCCAACCCGATTCTGCGAATGTCTGATAACTGCTGATGTGAAGACAGGAATCATTCGAATCCGGTTGCCATCTGCATGATTTGATGTCAATTGTGCGTAGTCTCTTGTCGATGTGATTGCAGGTGTGTATCCAACAACAAGGTGGAGTCGGACATGGCAATCAGCAAAAAGAATCCCAGCGAGCAGACAGATATCCTTCTTGAATCCGGGACCAATGAACTGGAAGTCCTGGTATTCGGTTTGGGCAGCGGCACCTTTGGTGTCAACGTCGCCAAGGTGCGCGAGGTCATCATGCCCACAGCCGTGTCTGCCGCCCCCGATCAACCCGAAGCCGTCACGGGCATGTTCAACCTGCGAGGAAGAATGCTGCCCTTGATTGATCTACATCATTATCTGGACTTTGCCCCACGCGATGATGATGTAAAAAATCGTCGCATCATCGTGATGGAATTCAACGGCCAGCAGTCTGCCTTCCAGGTGGATACCGTTGAGCGCATCCATCGTATGAGTTGGTCTGACATGAAGAGCGTGCCCGATTCAGGTGGCAAGCAACCTTTCTGCATCACAGGCATCACTGAGATTGACGACCGCCTGATTCTCATGCTCGACTTTGAATCCATCGTGGATCACATCAACTACACCGATGAGTATCACATTGATTCAGTTGAAAATACTCTGGGGGTGGATCGGGCCAGCCATCAGGTGATCATCGCGGAGGATTCCAATTTCATCCGCGGGATCATGATGCGTGTCCTGACGCAATCTGGCTACACCAACACCAAGGAATTCAACAACGGCCTGCATGCCTGGCAGTATCTCCAGCAGCAGGTGGCCTTGGAAGACATTGCCGCGTCTGTTGTCGTCACTGACATTGAAATGCCCCTTATGGATGGTTTGGCGCTGACCAAGAACATTAAGAATGACAATTCACTCAGCCACTTGCCCGTGCTGCTCTTCAGTTCGTTGATTACTGAGGACACGATCCACAAAGGCAAACAGGTCAGAGCCGATGAACAGATTGCCAAGCCTCAACTGCCTGACCTGGTGCAATATGTTGATAAGTGGGTCAGCGGGAACGGTCAGACAAAAGCCGCAGCCTGAGCCCAATCGACTGTTTTAAAAATACTCACTTGATGATTGCGGTTGCATTTACAGCAACACCATAGGTCCCTGAGTACTCACCAACCTCGCCAGGCTTATTCTGCAACTTCAAATTGATCTGATACGTCGCCCCGACGTGCTTGCCTTTGCCTTCCTCGACCAAAGGCGTCGCCCATTTGTCAGGTCGATAGCGGACAGCCACTGTGCCAATCAAACGGCCATCCTCTGTCACTTTCAGGTCGTAATCTGCCACAGCGGGTGGGGTTCGCGTTGTATGGTCAGCCCAGGCATTGAGTGCCACAACTTTGCCTTCTTTGATCCTTGGCAAGAGTATTAACCGCTTGGGTTCTCCCGGTTGGTTAAAGTTGGCGCTATTCAATTGGATCGCATAATCCGCAGCAGGCATCCAGGCAGGATCATGTTTGATGATCTCGACCTTGTCTTCAACTTGACGCGGCTGATCCCAGGCAGGCACAGACACGCCGACTGTTCCCTGCCACTTCCCATCCTTATTCTTCAAGTTGACATCAATCATGTCAGGTTCGCGAAAGCCGAACAGATCCACCTTCATTTTTCCTGTCAGATGCGTGCCATCTTCACTGAGTTTCAAAGCGTCAATCTCCACACCATGCAACTCCGGGGCACCGCGATACCCGCCATGCGTCAACTTGTTGCCCTGACCATAGAGAATCATTTCCAGATCACCCCGCCCAGAAATTTCGTTTGGCACATCAAATTCAATTCTAAATGCGCCAGTATCGTCGGCTGGTTTTCTTAAGTCGTAACACGTGATACCGCGCAGGGTGCGCATATAGATGTAGCCGTCCACATAAGGAATCTCAAAAGGCACTTCGTAGGCACTGATGTCGCCGTGGTTGAAGCCCATTGTCGGATTCAATCGCCTGGGCTTCTTTTCCCAAGTCCAGTAGGAGAGCACCGTTGGGTCGCTGTGAGCACGGTCATGGTAAAGCAGCATCTTGTCTTCGATGATGTATGGTGCAGCCGTGCTATTTGGAATGTATTGTTCGATGAGAATTTTCCCTGTCTCAAGTTCAACCATCACCAGATAGTTGCCCTTTTCGATACCGGTAGATAACAGCAGCATGCCATCGCGAGCTGCGACGCGTTTTTCAGGTCCGCGGTCCAACCCCCACTCATGCCAATACTTCTTCTCATCAGGCAGCGTCCACAAATGCTCCAAGCCTTTGGGGGTCAGGCGAAATGCCCCAGCCAGACCATCGCGTCGTTTGATGTCCGACTTCTTCGTCCCCACGTTCAGGATGACGATGTCATCGGTCACCGTCAGGGTGCCCAACTCAGGCCAAAGTCCATTCTTTGTCCACACGATGTTGCCGTTGTCCGCATCGATCAGCCGCACGGATGATTGGCCGGGATCATCGCCAGCATTCACCAGGAGAAAATGTTTATCTTCATGCTCCCAGGGGACAGGTGTGGCATATTTTCCAAGGACGCCCCCCTTCTCCTTGGTTCGCCATTTGATTTCGCCGGTTTTCTGATCAAGGGCGACAAGATTGCCATCCGCCACGATGACCAAACCATTGACCACCACCAGTGATGAGGCCTTCTGTGCATCCCAATACAGCTTGCCATCCTTGATGGCCTGCTCTCGGGCCGTCTGCTCATGAGCAAAGGCCAGCGTTTCCCATTTCTGCTTGCCAGTCTTCGCGTCATAGGCATAGACGTAACCAGCCGTACCACGGTTGAACACCAGCCCATCAGCATAGGCCGGGGAAACACACCAGTGATTTCTCTTGTGACTGACGCGATGAAGCCCCTTATCTTCTTCGACAGCTTCCCATTTGAGCTCACCAGTCTTGGCATCAAAAGCTGCCAACCGATCCGTCGCAGTCACACTGAAAAACCAGTCGGGCAGCAGTGCCAGATTCTCGGCCTTGTCCATGGTGCGCCAGCCTTCGCGATTGGCAGGATGCTTGCCATCCGGCTTGTAGTAGCTGACATAGACCATACCATCCGCCACGATGGGGCTGCTCGCCCCACCCAGGAAAGGTTCTTTAACTTTGTATTCTTCGCGCACCTTACGGAGTGGCCCCGGATAGAGCCCCTTGCCTACCCCCATGTGATGATCGGTATGCCAGACCTGACGCATGGCCTGAAGATCATCGACCAGTTCGATGTCTTTGTTGTGTGGAGGCGTGCGGTCACCGTCACCCAGAAACGTCGGCCAGTCCGCTGCCTGCACCCCGTTGACACTGAGTAATAGTACAAAAGTAATGAGATAAAAACGTGACATGGCAAAGCTCCAGAGAGTTTGTTTCAATCAAACTCATTATCACAAGGAGTCAATTGATCTGGTATCGCCAATAGATAATCTGCGCCATTTCTGCACAGTCTGACGAATTACAAGTGCAAGCCTCAACCGCTGCGACCAACTGTCAAGTCGGTCACGCCCGGCGAACGCTCAACCTGACCGGCTGCGATCTTGTCAAAGCCGCTGCCTAACTCACCAATGGGATCAGGTGGCGCGATCTCGACGACTTTCTCGCCCAGTTTGGCTTCGCCTGCCTTGACCTTGGCTTCAAATTTCTTGCATTCCACGAGCAAAGCCTCAAGGATTTCCTCCTCAGGTACGTTGGCGACCTTGACGCCTTGCACATAAATGATGCCCCGCCGATCCCCCGCGAAGATGGCCACATCCGCCCCTTCCGCCTCACCAGGCCCGTTGACGATGCAACCCATGACTGCCACCTTGATCGGCAACTCAATCTCCGTCTTCAACTTGTCGCGCACATCCTGCACCAGCGTAAACAGATCCACCTGAATGCGCCCACAGGTCGGGCAGGCAATTAAATCGACGCCTTTCCGCTCGCGCAGTTCGAGGCAGTAAAGCATTTCCAGCGCATCCTCTACCTCATACACCGGATCGCTGGCGTAGCTGATACGCACGGTGTCACCGATTCCCTCTGCAAGCAGGTGCCCCAAAGGCACAACGCTGCGAATCGTTCCCGTCTCTCTAGGCCCAGCATGGGTCACACCCAAGTGCAAAGGATGGTCAAAGCGCTTACTGATTTCCGTGTAGGCCGCGATGCACAGCGTGGGGTCGGGCGATTTCGCGCTGATCACAATGTCATAAAAGTCGCTCTCGTAAAAGATGTCGAGATATTCCTCAAGCTTGGCGATCATGATCGCCAGGAAGTGGCCATGACGGTGGTCACTGAACACGCCCCCCAGTTCCTTCAAGCGCTTCTGCTTGTCTTTGCGTTCGATGATCGAACCTTCGTTAACACCGACACGAATGGGCAGACCTTTTTCTTTACAGACCGCGATCACTTCCTCAACCTGTTTGCGGTCGCTGATATTGCCCGGGTTCAGGCGAATCTTGTGGACGCCTGCTTCGACGGCTTCAAGGGCTCGTTGAAAGTGAAAATGCACATCTGCGACGATCGGCACACGCACCTGCGGGATGATCTCGCGTAAGGCCTCGGTGTCTTTCTTTTCCGGCACAGCCACGCGAACGATATCCGCACCCGCAGCCGCCAGTTTGTTGATCTCGGCCACGCACTTGTCCACTTCATAGGTGTAGCCAGCGGTCATGGTCTGCACCGAGACCGGAGCGTCCCCGCCCACCTTGACCACCCCGACTCGGTCATCGCCGATGGACACCTGTCGCGTTTTTCGTCTCTCAATCATGGAAATTGACTCCTTGCGTCACTGCTGCGCGAAGCATAGGCCATGCTGCGTAAGCCTTGGTCTGCCGGGGCAGTATAGCCTTCTCCTTTTGCGATTGAATATGCTACACTTTCCGGCCCATGTGCCTGACACAAATTTACTCGTTCCAGCGTCGCTTCACACTGCTGCTTCTGACAGCCAGCCTGTTGCCTGTCATGGTCGGCTGTGGCGGGGCAAATGTCGAATCGCCCGAGCAAGCCATCCGCGAAGGCGATCAGGAATACAGCTACTTCAACTTTGATGGGGCCTATGCCTACCACGATGCGGCTGTGAATATGCTCGAGGAAGGCAGCGACGATTGGCAACACGCCATCTTCGCCCGCGCTAACGCGGCCTACCAGATCAACCCCCCGGACGAGGCCTACATCCAGCAGGCCAAGGCAGACTGGGAAAAGCTGATCGAAGTGGCTCCCGAAGGCCCATATGCTGCCCGTTCCATGCTTAACCTGGGCAGACTGGCAGAATTACGCGACTACCGTTACGACAACTTCGGTCTGCAGGGAGAGAACTTTGCAGGCGAGGGCACGGAAAACCTGGGTAAACCCATGGTTGAAGTCGCGCGAGAGTATTACCAGGCCGTGCTCGATCGATTCCCCGGCACGGACTACGCCAGCGAAGCAGTTCTTCGCATCGCAGGCACCTACATCCAGACCTATGACAAGGAACAGGTCAAGCAAGGCATTGAACTGCTTGAAGCCTGGCTGAAGGAAAATCCGCAAGACCCCTTTGCCTCAGTCATGTGGCAATACCTTGGCGATACGTGGTACGACCAATTTGAGAACTACGAAGATCCGGACGATTACAGCCACTTCATCCCTGCGATTGATGCCTATCTGCAAGCGGATGCCCCTGAGATCGGCAACTTGATTCAGAAAGGTCGCGAGGGCCCGGTTTACTGGCGTATGGCGATCATGTCCCACCGTATCTGGCTGAACGCTGACACCTTGCAGAATATCGAAGGCTTTCGCAGCAAGGATTTTTACCGCAATGTGGCTGTCGAATACTACACCCGCATGATCAAGCGCGTGCCCAAATTCGGCAAAGGCTATCGCGCCTGGCTGAGATTAAAAGATGAGTTCCAAGTGGATGTGCCCGACTATCTGGACATGGTCGAACAAGGCAAGCAGGAAAGACTTGCCGAGGAACTTGAGCGCAAAAAGCAACTCGAAATGGAAATTCCCGATATGCCCGGCGAGTCGGTTGAGCCTGAACTGCCAGACCATGCGCAGGAGGTGGCACCATGAACGATCAGCATCACACGCCCGAGGAGAAGCCTCGTAAACTGCCCGAGTGGGTGAATTTCAACCTGATCGGTGCTGCGCTCCTGGTCATTTCCCTGGGTTGGAGCCTTTTCAACATTTACTCTATTGAGCAAGAGCTTGACAACCCCAATGAAATTCGCGTCAACGTCGCCCACTGGCAGCTTGAGTTGGGGTATCGCGATGCGCTCAATGACGTGATTGAGAAATACCAGTTGGCGGTCAACGGCCCCTATGGCGGGGACTATGCCAAGTACAACGACCATCCCGATCAAATCCCCCACGAAACGCTGGCCAAGGCGGACTTCCTGGCGCAGGCGGAGTATGCAGGCCCATTCAAATTCGGCAAGACCGTGCGCATCGTGCAGATGCCTGTGACTGAAAAAGTCTACAGCCAATGGCTGAATACGCGGCTGGCAAGCAAGGAAGCGGCGGCGATCTGCGAAATGGGCATGGCCACCATGACCAAAAGCCACAAGTTGGTCTCGCGCTTCTTCCAGCCGTTGACTGAACACGCCCTTGAATCCAACCCATGGAACGAAGGGACGCCGATGGAGGGTGTCCCCTGGAAAGACAGCTTCACCGATGGCATGCAGGGGGGATACAAACCTGAACTTCAGGAATACATGAGTGTGCCCACCACGATTTACCCGTTGCGCATCTACTTCAACGTGGAACTGGTGAACCAGGGCAAAGCTCTGTTGAAGGAAGGGATTGAAGCTGATCTAGCAGGCAAAGCCGACGAACTGCCCAAAGAAAGGCAGGCCCCCGAGTGGATCGTCAAGAAATATCAAAACGATCCCGAGTATTACTCAGAGTGGTTCACCAGCGATGAGGGCCCTCGCAGTTTTGGCGAAATGATTGCCATCTGTGACCAGCTTGCCACGATTGAACATTCAAGCGGACGGAATATCGTGCCCATCGCAGGCAGCGGGTACGGGGCGACCGACTGGTTTGTCAACAAGTATCGCACCTCGTTCATGGCTCACATGGAATGGGATAAGAAGATTGACCTTAATCTGGACGGACGCATTGACGACATCGAAGCGTTCACAGCCATGAAGATGGGCAAATTCACCATGGACCTGCCTGAAGTGCGGGCTTATTGGGAGACCATGGCTGAACTGACACGCACGTTTGGTAAAGGATACCTGGCACGCGACCGTCAGTCTGCGGTATTTGCGTTTATCCAGGGAAGAGCCGCGATGATGCCTACCGGTGCCTGGGAAGCGGAAAACCTCTTCCAGCAGGCTGCGAAGAAATTCACCGTTGGCGTCATTAACTTCCCTTCCTTGAAAGAAGGGGAGCCAAACGCAGAATACTTTGTCGGACCCGTCAATGAAGCGACGGACAACGGCTCAGGCTTGTATGGCATCCATAAATTCTCGCCTGACATCAACCGTGAAGTCGGCATCGACTTTCTCAAATACTGGACCAGTGTGGAAGGTAATGAAACCTTCGTTCAAAGGGCAGGATTGATCGCCATCGTCGAGAAAGCAAAAACACCCGAGCGTATGGAACTATTCAAGCCTGAACTGGTCGGGTATAACTCGGCCTCCGCAGTCGCCTTCAATGCGTGGGGAACTCTGGCCGGTGAATTGAAAAGCGAGCAGGACAAGTATCTTGCCGGCCAGACCAAGACTTATGAAGCTTTCGTCGAAGACTGGTTGAGTGTGCTTCAGGCCAATGCCATAGGCGATGAGCAGTGGCGGCCTGCGATCAAGATGTGGATACGAAACAATCAAGGCCACGTCCGCGATGTTAAAGACCGTGAAACGGTGCTCTCCACCATCATCATGGATGAGATGAGCTCAGCGCGATTGGTCAGACAGTTGCAGAAGAAGCTCGAAACAGATGACCTCAACGAAGAAGCACGCATTGAATTACAGGCCGAGTTGAGCAAAGCTCAGGCTGCGGTTGAAGACGCCCGGGCTCGATATCGCCAAACCATGCTTGATCAGGTCAAGATGAATAACGGGCAGCACCGATTGCGCGAGTTTGAACGTGTCACCGGACAGAAAGCCCAGATCGACGACCGCGATGCCTTCGGCAGGACCGGTGAATAAGCCAAAGGAGACGAAAGCCAGGATGTCACAGGCTGCAACTCATCCACAACCTCATTTGGCGAAGTCCAAGACATTTACCAAGCTGCAACTTGGCTTGGTGCTGTTCATCATGATGGCTCCGACCATTGTGGGCATGTTGATCTTCGGCTACTACGTCAAGATCGATGCCCTGCTTTACGCCTTCTATGAATGGAACAACGCAGGCACCGAGGAATTCATCTGGCTGAACAACTTCTACGAGGCTTGGGAAGATTCCGCCTTCTGGCAGTCGTTCAACCTGGTCATGATTCTCTTCGCCTCGAACCTGTTCAAGATGTGGCCCAGCATTGTTGCTGCCGTGGCCTTACATCGCTTGCGAAACGCTGGCGCCCGCTACATTTATCAGGTGCTCTTTGTAATTCCCATGGTGATTCCAGCCTTGGTTCACCTGCTGGTGTGGAAGGAAGGCTTCTTCAATCCCGACGTCGGCCTGCTCAACACCTTCCTGAACGCCATTGGTGGGATGTGGGTCTTGACCCAGCTGGATATCGCTATGCCCGCCATGGCCACCAGCCAACTCTCCCCGCTGGTCTGGATGCGCACCGTGCTGGACCCGATCTTCGGCAATCCCTTCGGTGTGGTGATCTTCGGCACGATGGTGCTGATCGCCCAGCCGGGCCTGAAAGTCCAGCGCAGTCGATGGATCGCCTGGATGTTTGCCCTGCTGCTGGGGCTCTGGCTGGTCTACACGCCGATTGAAAACAACGCCCTGCTCGCGACCGGACTGCTCTGGCTTCGCATCATGGGCATGGCAGCAGTTGCCTTGCTGGTGGGTCACCTCTTATTCAAGGAAGACCACATCATCGACCCGGGCCAATCCCCCACGAAGTGGATAGGCAATATCATCATCGGCGTGGGGCTGACGCTGGTCTTCCTCACCATGATCTGGACCACACAAATCGATGCCTTCCAGGAAGGGGCTCCCGCCTGGCTGGGACATGAAAAACTCATTATCCCTTCATTGATTATCTGGGGCTTCCCCTGGGTCGGTACCGTCGGCGTGCTCCTTTACCTCGCCGCCCTGCAAGCCATCCCCAACGATGTCTATGAAGCAGCAGAACTCGACGGCCTGGGCCCGATCAAAACCGTGTGGTACATCGAACTGCCCCTGATCCTCTCCATGGTCCGCATCAACCTGATCTTCATGACCATCGGCACCCTCCAGCAGTACGGCCTGCAATACATCCTCCTCGGGGTCAACGGCGGGCCGGGCGGCGTCGGTATGGTCCCCGGACTCTACATGTTCAAGATGGGCTTCCAGGACCTGCGTTACGGCTACGCCTGTGCGCTGGGCATGATCCTCTTTGTCCTCATCCTGGCTTTGACCCTGTTCTACATGAAGTTCGTCCGAGTCGAAAAATAATCCACGGAGCAAGTGACACCCGAAGCGAGAAGTAACGAGACCATCATGGCAACCAAAACCAGCAAACGAGCCGAACTTTTCAAACACAGCATCCTCCTGTTCGTGCTGTTTTTCTCGTTCTTCCCGCTTTACGTCATGGTGATCGTGTCCTTCATGGATAACGACATGTTCGCCGCCAATCCGTGGTACCCCGCCTACTGGGATTGGAGCATCATCACGGGCAACTGGGGCCACGCCTGGCGCATCGTCTCCGACTCGATCGCCAACTCGATTGTTGTCTCCGTGGGAGCGGTGATCATCACCCTCATCATGGCGGTCTTCACCAGCTACGTGCTCGCCCGTTTCCGTAGCCGGATGAACACTTTCATCTACTACACCATCATCACCAACATGTTCCTGCCCGGCACCGCAGCCACGCTGGTCACCATGTACTTCCTGCTGGCAAACCTGGGGCTTTCCAACTCGCTCTGGGCCTTGATCATCACCGGAGCCGTCGGCGGACAGGTCGTCTGCATCTTCATCCTCAAGCAGTTCATCGAAAACGACATCCCCAAGGAATTGTTTGAATCCGCCCAGATTGACGGGGCCGGCCACTTCCAGCAGATCACCAACATTGTCCTGCCCATGTCAGGCAGCGTGATGGGTACTCTGGCCATCATGCAGTTCATCGGCAACTGGAATCAGCTCATGCTGCCGTTGGTCCTGCTCAAGGATGAACAGAAACTCACCATCCCGCCCAACCTCATGCGGCTCGACGGCGAGTATGTCAAGCAATGGGGTGAACTCATGGCCGGCTACACCATCAGCTCCATCCCGCTGGTGATCCTCTTCATCTTCACCATGCGACTGTTCGTCAAGGGCATCGCCGCTGGTGCGATTAAGGGATAACAAGCGAATCAGTCACCCCGCTATCTTCTCCGTGAGTCAGTAAGGTTAACTTTCAACCGACTCACTGATATACTGCTCATGGTTACTTGATTCAGGTCTTCTACCATGAGCGAAGAACAAGATTTTGAGGTTATCTTCATTGTTGAAGTCGATGAGGCTTCTGGTGGCTATGCTGCGACCTGCTCGCGATGGGGTATCTACACGCAAGGCGAGAACCTTGATGACTTACGCCAAATGGTGCGCGAAGCCACAGCCCTGCGCTTTGAGGGTGAACCAGAACAGCCCAAGCAGATTCGCCTGCACTTCATTCGCGATGAGGTGATTGCTGCGTGAAATTGCCGCGTAATATTTCCGGACGGGAACTGGCCAAAGCACTGAGGGCGCTTGATTACCATATCGTTCGTCAGCGTGGAAGCCACATGATGCTGGCAAGTCCGCGTAATGGCACGCACCAGATCGTGATACCCGACCACAGGTCGTTAAAGGTCGGAACATTGGGACAACTGGTATCAGACATCGCCAAGCACCACGGCATGACAAAAGAAGAACTGATCGAGCGCCTGGGTTTATAGATATGGAGCAACCACATGGACAAGTTAGCTGGGGCAATTCTGGTCGGACTTGGAACACTTTCGATATCGGTGTTGGTGCTAGCTCACCACCTTAGACAAGGGCTCGGAGCAGTTGCAGTAGGACTCGGCTACATTGATAGATCATACGATCAGTATGCGCCCAATGTGGGCTATGTGTTTAGTTTCATCATCATTGCGATTGGCCTCTACATTCTTGTTGGCCGGGCATTTCTTAAGTGGTGGTTCACACCTATAGGCAAGAAGGCATCGGATACTGCAGACAAGGATGTAGCAGCGATCAAAAAGATGTATGAAGAACGCTATGGAAAGCAGGATGACAACCAGCAGGACGCGCGCAAGAAAGATGACGAGTCGTAGATGAACTCATTTAGTGTCGGCTGCCCGTAGTGTTCCCATGTGTGCAGCAACACAGCCCCATCGACCATCAACGCGGTGAAATTCTCCCCTACTCCTCCATATCCTGCCCGAACGCGATGTCATGGTCATCCAGATCCTGCACGCCGAACTCGCGCACGCCATAAGGCTGGTCGCACAACTCATAATCAATCTTCGCCCCCCGCTGCTTGAACTCCTCATACAACGCATCGATATCATCCACCCAGAAGTAGGCGTTCCACATCTTGTCGACGACTTTCCAGTGCGGCGTCAGCGTCGCCTCTTTCGGCGCTTCACTGAGCATGACAATGTGCCCATCCCGCTGAGGCATGCAGAAGCAGGCTGGCTCCCCCCAATAACGGCTGAACTGAAACCCCAGCTTGTCGCGGTAGTATTCCGCTGCTGCAACCACATCGCGAACCAGTAAAACCGGGGCCGAACCTATAATTTTCGCCATCGTCATACTCCCTTGTTTGTGCGTCTCTACGCGTCAGACCCATCTTAACCGATCAAGCCCGTCACAAGACGATAAAGCAACTGATTGTCTTGATTGTCTCTTGACGATTCACGATCCACTATCATGTCTGGTCCTCCCTGCTTCAAAGGAGCCTAGCCATGACCGCGTCCACGACGACCCGCAACCTGACCCCGCAAGCCATCCCCGCGTATTGCGCTGATCTGGCCTCGCGTGCCCGCGCTGCAGGTCGGGCTTTGTCTTTGATTACCAGTGACCGCCGCAACCGCGCTCTCAACCTGATCGCTGACGCCATCGAATCCGCTCAAGCGGAGATCATCGCCGCCAACGCGAAAGACCTTGACGCTGCGAAGGACATGGGCCTGACCGACGCCATGCTCGAACGCCTCGCCCTCACGCCCACCCGCATCGCAGGCATGGCCATGTCTGTCCGTCAGATCGCCCTCCAGACCGACCCGGTCGGCCAAATCCTTGACGGCTACACGCTGCCCAACGGCATCCGCTTGCAGAAAGTTCGCGTACCTCTCGGCGTGATTTTCTTTATCTACGAATCCCGCCCCAATGTCACCACCGACGCAGCCGCGCTCAGTTTGAAATCAGGCAACGCCGTCATCCTTCGCGGTGGCAAAGAAGCGATCCATTCCAACACCCTCACCACCCGCCTCGTCCGCGAAGCCCTGGCTAAAGCTGATCTCCCTGATGACGCGGCCCAACTGGTCGAAACCACGGATCGCGCAGCAGTCGGCGAACTGCTCCAACTCGAAGCTCAGATCGACATCGTCATCCCTCGCGGCGGACACAGCCTGATCAAAGCAGTCGTCGAGCAGTCGCGCATCCCCGTCATCAAGCATTACACAGGCAACTGCCATGTTTACGTGGATAACCCCTGCGATGCGGCCATGGCTGAGAAGATCGTCATCAACGCCAAGACGCAGCGCCCCAGCGTCTGCAACGCAGCCGAGACATTGCTTTTTCACAAAGACCATCTCACGACAGGCCTGGTCAAAAAGATTGGAGCCGCGCTTGTAGCAAAAGGCGTGGAACTGCGAGCCGATGAAGTTGCTGCGGCAGAACTGCCAGGAAGCAAACCCGCGACGCCTGAGGACTGGGACACCGAATACACGGACCTGATCCTCACGGTCGGCATCGTGGATGATGTCACTGCCGCCATCGACCACATCAATAAGCATGGGTCAGGCCACACCGATGCGATTGTCACCACCAACATGGCGGCTGCGGATGCTTTCGTCGCTGCGGTCGATTCAGGCAACGTCTTCGTCAACTGCTCCACCCGGTTTTCCGATGGTGGGGAGTACGGCCTGGGAGCCGAGATCGGCATCAGTACCGACAAACTCCACGCCCGTGGTCCAATGGGCGCAGCGGACATGACGACTTACAAGTGGGTCGCGCGAGGGAACGGGCAGGTGAGGGGGTAAGAGCAAGAAATAATTACCCGTGTATGGATGCACCTGCTCAGTCAATACACACCAACGCAAGGCGTGTTCGTCACCCACGCCCCCACATCCACCGCGATGTCCGCTATGATGAGACTGAGAAAGACGTGGATTTCACCATGATTGGAGATGCGAAATGACCTCAGCTACCGCAATGGGCAGCCAGTCCTTACTGACCGCTGACCCTGAAATTTATAAGCTCATTGATCTGGAAGCTTCCCGCCAGCAGAAGACGCTGGAAATGATCGCCAGTGAGAATCACACCACCCCGGCTGTCATCGAAGCGACCGGCTCCTGCCTGACCAACAAATACTGCGAAGGCTATCCCGGCAAGCGTTATTACTCAGGCTGCGATTACTACGACGAAGTCGAGCAACTGGCCATCGACCGTGCCTGCAAGCTGTTCGGCTGCCGATTCGCCAACGTCCAGCCGCACAGCGGGGCCAGCGCGAATACAGCCGTATTCTTCGCGCTACTGCAACCGGGCGACACTTTCCTCTCCGTCGAACTGAGCGATGGCGGGCACCTGACGCATGGCTCACCCGTGAACCTTTCGGGCAAGTGGTTCAAGCCTGTACATTACCCGCTGGTCTATGACGAGAAACGCGATGACTTCGGCTACATCGACTACGACGCGGTCGAAGCCATGGCCATGGAACATAAGCCCAAGCTGATCATCTGCGGGTACTCGGCCTACCCACGCACCATTGACTTCGCCCGTTTCAGTGCGATTGCCGACAAATGCGGTGCTTTGCTCATGGCCGACATCGCCCACATCGCCGGCCTGGTCGCTGGCGGTGCGCACCCGTCGCCCTTCCCGCATTGTCACGTCGTCACCACCACGACGCACAAGACGCTGCGCGGGCCTCGTGGCGGCCTGATCATGACCAACGAAGAAGAGCTGGCCAAGCAAATCAACAAGGCGGTCTTCCCCGGCACGCAAGGCGGCCCGTTGATGCATGTCATCGCAGCCAAGGCCGTCTGCTTCGGCCAGGGCTTGTCGCCGGACTTCAAGGAATACGCCCAGCAGGTCGTGAAGAATGCCCGTGTGCTGGCCGACGCCTTGATCGATCTTGACTGGAAGTTGGCCTCCGGCGGAACGGACAACCACCTGCTGCTGGTTGATCTGTCGCGCACCGACAAGGAACTGACCGGCAAGGATGCAGCCAACTGGCTGGAACAAGCAGGCATCATCACCAACAAGAACACCGTGCCGAACGATCAGCGGTCGCCCTTTGTCACGTCAGGCGTGCGCATGGGTACCCCTGCACTGACCACGCGAGGCATGGGGCCTGAGGAGATGCACACCATCGCCAAGTTGATCGACCGCGTCTTCCGCTCCGGTGGTGACGAACAGACACTGGCTGAGGTGAGAAGCGAAGTCGAAGCGGTCTGCGATCGCTTCCCGATGCCGCACTGATTCGTTCACTTGGGTAAAGCCACGAATCAGAAAATACTCAACCTGATTCAGCGATTCATCAACTGGCTATCGTTTGGCTATCGTTTTGTTGAAGCCCAGTTTTTGCTGCGTCCATAGCGCTTAAAAAAACCGCAACCTTTCGGCTGCGGCTTGTGTGTGTTGATGTGCTTCTGACCTTACTTGCCGAAGTAGTTGCCACCGAATTTCTTCTGGAATTTCTCGACACGGCCAGCCGCGTCAACGAATTTCTGCTTGCCGGTGAAGAATGGGTGGCTGGCCCGACTGATTTCAACGTTGTGCAGCGGGTATTCCTTGCCATCTTCCCACTTGATCGTGTCCTTACATTCGACGGTCGAGCGGGTCAGGAAACGGTAGTCCGCTCCCTTGTCCTGGAAGACGACGAGACGGTAATTGTCCGGGTGAATTTCTTTTTTCATGGCTGGTATCCCATGTCAGTTGGCTTTATCACTACAAATCGCTTCGTTCGGGCGAGCCAAGCATTATACGTAATTTCTCCTGTTTGCAAACCCCAACCCGTATCCTAAAATATACCTAACGGAATAGATGTGTGAATGTCTTGTCAAAAGGAGTTGGTTCATGGCAGATGTATATAAAGACATGGAGTTTGAGTGTGTTGGTAGTTCGTCCGCCGCGGAGGCGGTCGAAGTTGTCAAGAGGTTTTGTGGGACGACTAAGGAATACAAATTTCTACTAGAAGATTCTGAAACGTACTCCAATGGCGTCGGAGCACCATCTTGCGAAGTTCACGCTATCAACACCCCACCATTTCCGGCACTCTGTTTTTCAGGACGACGAGGACGATTGGAACTTTGTAATATTGTTTGTCAACAATCCGGTAGGATAACCTGCGAGCAATACAACGATTTTGCTGATAAATTCGCAGATGAACTGGGCAGGTATTGTCGAGAGAATTCGGTTCGATATCGCTTTCACAGGGGTACTGAGGAACTGACTTTGGAATTGATTCTTCCCGGTAAACAAGTACGTCGAGCATTTGAAAGATATTTGAGTAAGCACCCACGTAGCGGACATCGGCTTGATCTCGAACGCTTGGATTTCTTTGTTTGCACCGTTAGCCAGTATTGTCGTAAGTGGCCGAATTTAGATTCGATACGACAATATCTAACGACAAAGCTGAATTGGTCGGGTGCAGACGCTGACCGTTGTGTCAATCGAATTGAAATTGGCCTAGAGGTGTTAGAAGCGAAGAAGCGTTTTCGATAATCTTATGTGATGCAGATTTACCACAACGGCCAGCTTCTACCCGTCGACCAGGCCTGTATTACCCCGTTTGATGCCGCGATGCAGCATGCGGTCGGGCTGTTTGAGACGATGTATGCCCAACGAGAGGCCATCTTTCGATTGGAATCCCATGTAGATCGCATGTGCCAAAGCGCCCAACTGCTTGGATTTTCGACTATCCCCGAGGCTGAAACATTGCAGCAGGCGGCCAGGCAAGTCGTGGCTGCCAATGGGCACGAGGCTTCCCGCGTGAAACTGATTGTCACGCCCGGCCAGGTCAATCTTCGAGCCGCGGCTGAGCCTGGGGACACGAACGGCGACGAGGCAGCAGCACCCGAGCCGACAGTCATCGCCACAGCGGAACCGGCCATGCAATTTGATGAGGATTACTTTGCACGGGGCATCATGGTGACCGTCGCGCCGCAGGCCGTCAGCGGATTTGACCCTCTGGCTGGTCACAAGACGTTGGCTTACTGGTCGCGCATGCTTCGGCTTAGGCAGGCCGCTCAGTTGGGAGCGGGGGAAGTGATTCTGCTCTCACTGACCAATCACCTGGCCAGCGGCTGCATCAGCAATCTCTTCCTTGTTAAAGATGGTGCGTTGCTCACCCCCATTGCGCGCGGAGAAGAAGCAAAAGGCGCGATTCCCTCGGCGGTATTGCCAGGCATCACTCGACAAGCCATCCTCGAACTTGCTGAGCAGGCGGGAATCTCATGCACGAAGAAAATGTTGACGATTGATGATCTGCTGGAAGCGGATGAAGTCTTTCTGACCAACTCCGGCTGGCAGGTCCTGCCCGTCCGTGCGATGGAGAAAAAAGAGATTGGTGGGGGCAAGCCCGGGCCAGTGACAAAGCAACTGCGCCAAGCGATCATGGAACTAATCCGCGGATCGTGATGAAAAAACCCACGCAAGGTATGCGTGGGATTTGATGGTTGTCCAGATGTTATAGCTCACACCTTCGAATCAGATGTCGTAATACATCTCAAATTCATATGGGTGCGGCCGAAGTGACAATGCCTTGGCTTCATGATTGAACTTGTAGTCAATCCACGTTTCGATCACATCGCTGGTGAACACATCCCCCTTGAGCAGGAAGTCGTGATCCTCTTCCAAAGCCACCAAAGCTTCTTCCAGAGAGGCCGGGGTCTTTGGAATGCTGGCCGCTTCTTCGGGGTCCAGATCATAAATGTTGACGTCCAGCGGATTGCCCGGATCAATCTTGTTCTGAATGCCATCCAACGAGGCCATCAGCAGAGCGGAGAATGCCAGGTAAGGATTGCAGGATGGGTCAGGGCAGCGGAACTCAAAGCGTTTGGCCTTGGGGCTCTTGGAGTACATGGGGATGCGCACTGAGGCCGAACGGTTACGCTGACTCATCGCCAGGTTCACCGGAGCTTCGTAACCGGGCACCAGTCGTTTGTAACTATTCGTAGTCGGGTTGGTAATGGCTATCAGAGCGCGGGCGTGCTTGAGGATGCCGCCGATGGCGTAAAGAGCCGTCTCACTCAGACCCGCGTAGCCATCGCCTGCGAACAATGGGCTGTTGTCTTTCCACAGGGACAGGTGGGTATGCATGCCCGAGCCGTTGTCCTTGAACACAGGCTTAGGCATGAAAGTGACGGTCTTGCCATACTTGGCTGCGGTGTTCTTGATGATGTACTTGTACTTGACCAGCATGTCGCCCATGCTGACCAGGTCGCTGAAGCGCATGTCGATTTCGCACTGCCCGCCGGTCGCCACTTCATGGTGATGACATTCGACGGGGATTCCCGCATCAAGCATGTGCAGCACCATCTCTGAGCGCAGGTCCATCAGCGTATCGTTGGGGGGCGTAGGGAAGTAACCTTCCTTATAGCGAATCTTGTAACCGAGGTTACCGCCAAATTCCGTTTCATCCCGTCCTGAGTTCCAGATGCCTTCGGTGCTGTCCACTTCATAGAACGAGCCGAACTCCGTGTTCTGATACTTGACGCTGTCGAAGACGAAGAACTCAGCCTCGGGGCCGATGAAGCAGGTGTCGGCAATACCGGTGCCTTTCATGTATTCGATCGACTTCTTGGCGATGTTCCGCGGGTCTCGGGTGTAATCCTCGCCGGTGATCGGGTCTGCAATGTTGCAGATCAAAACCAGTGTGGGGATGTCGAGGAACGGATCGATAAAAGCGGTCTCTGCCTGAGGCTTGAGCAGCATGTCCGATTCGTTGATGGCCTGCCAGCCACGGATGGAAGAACCATCGAAGCCGAAACCTTCTTCAAAGACTTCCTCTTCCAGCATGTGGATGGGATAGGAAGTGTTCTGCCACATCCCGGGGAAGTCCATGAATCGCAGATCGAGAATCCTGCAGTTGTTTTCCTTGGCCAGAGCAATGACTTCTTTTGGTGTCACGATGAAACCCTTTCGTAAAATGGAGCTGTGTCATCCGGATCGGGTTTTTGTGTCGTCACGGGAGTTGCGATCGCCATGCCAACTCCACCCGATCCACTTTGATCCTGTGAGTCTGCCAAACTTGATCGACCCAATAGATGGCATCACCCACGACAAGTGATTCAGCGACTATACAGATTCCGCCAAATCCCGACCAGAAGCAGGACATGCCTGGTGCCGTTCTTGAGTACGCAATTGTACATCAAAGCTAAACGCGCATGGACACGAAGTCGCAGACGCGCCTACCAGTTGTCAATCGGCTGACAAACCGAATAATGCACCCATGGAACAGTCCCCCGCTCCACCAGTCGTCGGCATCATCATGGGAAGCACGTCCGATCAACCCACGATGAACGCTGCTGCCAAAATCCTGGATGAATTGCAGGTCAGTTACGAGATGCGCGTGGTCTCAGCTCATCGCACACCGGACTGGCTGTTTGAATATGCCCAGACCGCGGAGATGCGAGGCTTGAAGGTCATCATCGCCGGGGCGGGCGGCGCGGCTCACCTGCCGGGCATGGCCGCAGCCAAAACCAACCTGCCGGTGTTGGGTGTACCCATCAAGTCGCGCACCTTGCAAGGGGTCGATTCGCTGCTTTCCATCGTGCAGATGCCTGCGGGGGTGCCTGTCGGCACGCTGGCGATCGGTGAAGCCGGGGCAAAGAATGCTGCCCTGCTGGCGGCACAGATCCTGGCCTTGAGCGATGAAGCTTTGAAAGCAAGATTGGCTGATAAACGCCATCAGCAAACCGAAGCTGTGCTGAAGTCCAAGTTAGGCCCACTTGAGTAACTGCGGAGCATCACGACATGGCTGAACCAAACGCCAACGAGCAGGTGATCCTGCCCGGCAGCAGCATCGGCATCATGGGCGGAGGCCAACTCGGGCGCATGTTGGGGGTCGCGGCCCGGCAACTGGGGTATCGCCTGGTCGTGCTTGACCCCGAGCCGAACTGCCCTGCGGCTGCGGTGTGTGATGAGCAGATTGTCGCAGCTTATGACGATGTCGAAGCGGTCGCGCGGTTTGCCCAAGCGGTCGATGTCGTGACCTATGAGTTTGAAAACGTGCCTCATGAATCTCTGGCCAGCATCGAGGTCAGTAAGCCGATCCGCCCGAGCAGTTTCATTCTGGAGACGACCCGCCATCGAGCACGTGAGAAGACTTTCCTGCAATCCATTGATGTGCCCATCGCAGATTTTCGTGTCTGTGCCAATGCAGAAGAGTTGATGCGCGCGACACACGACTTGGAGAATCGTTGCATCGCCAAGACAGCCGAGTTCGGCTATGACGGCAAAGGGCAGGCCAAGCTGAACGCGGAGTCAGATTTTCAAGCCGTCTGGCAAACACTCAATTGCCCACTGGTGACCGTTGAGCAGGTCGTGGATTTTCAATTGGAAATCTCGGTCATCTGTGCCCGGGGATTGGATGGCAGCGTGACGTTCTTTGGCCCGGTCGAGAACCGCCATCGCAACCACATTCTTGATCTGACCATCGCGCCTGCGCCGATTGCCCCCACCACGACCCAACACGCCATCGACACAGCCAGGCATATTGCTGAACGGCTGGATGTGATCGGCTTAATCGCTGTGGAAATGTTTGTCGTGCAGGACAAACTCGGCCAGCAGGTCTTGGTGAATGAACTGGCCCCGCGCCCGCATAACTCCGGGCATTACTCCATCGAGGCTTGCATCACCAGCCAGTTCGAGCAGCACATCCGCGCGATCTGTGGCTTACCACTGGGCAATACCAACCTGCGCCAGCCAGCCGTCATGAAAAATCTGCTGGGTGACCTTTGGCCTGCCGACGCCAACCAGCAACCGGACTGGCAGCACCTGCTCAAACACGACCGTTGCAAGCTGCACCTCTATGGCAAGCATCAAGCGCGACCGGGTCGCAAAATGGGACACCTCACCTGCTTGTGTGATGAAGACACCGAAGTACAAGTCGAAAAGTTGAATGAGATCGAACGCCGAATCACTGTGCGTTGATCCACCGAATCAAACCTAATCCTTGCAACGCTCAACCCCATCAGGCAGGCCCATGTATTGCAGGACGACTTCGTAAATGTCCCGGCATTTGAAGAATAGTTTTTTACCGCCATCGTCAGCGCTTTGCATGTAAAGCAGATAATGCCTGCGCCAGTTCGGGCGATCCTTGATCTCATTGAAAATCATCGCCTTCTCGCGAATTTCCTTGCTGCGCTTGCGATAATTCCATCTGACCGTCGCGTAACCAGCCACGAGCGTTTCGCTCTTCATCAGGTCAACGCCTGCACTTTCCTTGCTGGTATCCCAGCGGAAGTCAGCCATGACGTCATAGAGCATGCGCGTCAGGCTGCCCGGCCTCATGTTCATCATGGGCACGGCGATCCGCCCCACCTCTGTGCCACCGCGCGGGTTCCATGACATGCACATCAGGCCTCGGCAAGGCATCAAAATGATGTAGGGACTGAACCGCGTATAGACCCGGTTCTCGCGCTTCTTGCCCGGCACTGTAATCTCGCGAAAGATGTCCGGATCGCGGTATTCAATGTCCTTGATCTCCGTGGACATCGCCGCTTTGTCATTCACTGCAGGCGTGCCCGGCTTGAAATATTCGCGCGTGACCATCGGCAGGAAAGGTTCTTTTAACTTGGCTGTCAGACGGCACATCCTGCGAATCCCTGCCACCTCGCGATCAACCAACTTTTCAGGCGTCATCTGAATGTCGCTCTTGCCTAACTTGTCCTCCACTTCACCGGTATGCTGATAAAGTTCGGGCAATCGCTGATCTTTGATGATTTCGATGGCCCGTTGCAGCCGGGCAATCTCGACCTTATTGTTTTGCATTTCCTCGCGCAGGATTTTCTGCCTGCCTCGGAATTCCTTGCCTAGCTGAACGGCCTTGCTTTCGGCATCCAACTTTTCGTTGGTGACTTCCAGATCATCGACACGTTTCTGCAGGCGTTCAATCGTCTGAAGCCAGGCCTGTTCCGTCGCCCCGTAGGAAACTTTCCGCCGCCAATTCTTGTCCAACCGCCAAAGGTCGGAGCCTTTGTTATTCAGCTCCAGGTCTTCATCCAAAGAAGGGGTCAGGTGGCCGTTCACCACATGCCAGATGTATTCATCGGCGTAGAGTAAATGCGTCGCTTCGACACTTTCTTCCCAAGTATCGCGCGTGGCGATGGCGTGTTTGAGCATTTCACGAGAAATCTCTGGCGAGATGAACCAGTCGCTTTGAATCATCAGGCTGTACCGCAGGAAGCTACGCCAAAGCACCATCTGGGCAGCCGTCCATTCTCCCGTCACGAAAGCGAGAGCTGCATCGCGATACACCCGCCAGAATGTTTCGACCATCGGCAGTTCGATGCTTTTCTGCTCACGCTTAATTGACTTGACCAGCGAACTGATCATCTGGCTCTCATCGCTTTCGTCAGGCTTGGCCTGGACAGATTCATCCTGACTGCGCGCAGCCGCTGACTGAGCAAACTTCTCCAAAGCAACCGCATAAACCGTCCAGGCGAACAAATCCTGTGCCTCAATACCAGTCTGTTGAAACAACTGCCAGGTCGGCTCATGGGTAAAGGCATCCGTCGCAGCTTGGTAGATGTCGGCTTCCGATCCTGCGTGAGATTCAAAGACTTTCAGTTGCCGGCAACCTACAGCCACGGCATCAAAGTAATCTTCCAACTCATCCAGCGACGGGCCTTGCTTTGCTTCATCCTGCGCAGCCAATCGAGCTTTCTCTGCCCTTGCTTCAAGCTTCTCGCGGATGTCGCGTGCCTTCTCACCATCAGGCACGCGCTGCAGCTCGCGTGTCTGACGCAGGTATTCACTCCGCGCCTTTTCGCACAGGTTTTCATTCTCCAGCCGATCCCGGCGAACTGCATCCAACTGATCCAGTTGCATCAGCAGTTGAATCCGCTGGGTCATCACCTCGGCCAAGCGCGCAGGCACGAGCAACTCACCCTGTGCTGACTTGGTCACTTCCTGATTGACGGTATTTGCAGCAGACATCCCACTCCCAAAACTTGGCGAAAACCTCAAACATGAAGTTGCCTCATGGTTGTTATCGGCGGAATGCACGGCAAATTCAGATGGCAAGTCGTCGGTCGATTAAAACAAGTCGAAACACATCGGCTTGAACGGTTTGCCCCGCGTAATCGCTACAGCCGATACAATCCAACCATGGCCGACCCATCCAAGATTCAAGAAAGTCCGCGCGAAGTTGAACACAAAACGGGGACGCGCACTGCCCCATGGTGGATAGCGCGGATGAAAGCCTTCAGAGCGGCTGGCATGGGCTTCCTGCATCTGATGCGTGAGCCACACGCCTGGATCCATCTTGGCGCGTCAGTCGCCGTGGTGATCCTCGGCCTCCTCTTTGAACTCCATGTGATGGAATGGCTGGCGATTGTGTTGGCTGTCGGCCTGGTATGGTCGGCTGAGGCATTGAACACAGCCATTGAAAAGCTGGCAGATCGAGTGAACCCGGAACATGATCCTGCCATTGGCAAGGTGAAAGACCTGGCATCTGGGGGCGTGCTATTGGCCAGTCTGGCTGCACTGGTGGTCGGTGTGATTGTTTTCGGGGCAAAGTTGTTTACATAAACTAAACACAGTTTAACTTAAGCTGCTTCTGACAAATCCACTTGATCCTCACCCACAGTGCTTGCTTCGCCCGGCGAAGATAGCTCGCGCAGTTTGGCCAGCTTCTTCGCTGCATCGCGCAGTTTGCCGTTGTCCGAGTCAGCCGATGGTGTTTCAGCTGATGCGCCAGCCGTTTCATCTGTCATCGTGCTGGCAACCTTGGCGATGCGATTCTGCATGCTTGCGATGGCCTGCTCGACCTTGTTCTTCTGCTCAGCCACACTGCGGTCAACCAAAGCCAGCACCTGATCCACCTGCTCCTGTGCGTCAGGCCTGAGCTGACGCAGCTTACGCTGGACCTGGCGTTCAGCTTCGGAGCCGATGCTGCCTGCCTCGGATCGGGCATCATCCAACTGGCTGCGCAATCTCGACTCGACCGATTCCACCAGTGAGGTGACTTCTTCCTGCAACTGATCCATGCGACGGTCCACATCCTGCAACGCGAGTGTCGCCACTTCGCGTGCCCGGCCGGCCAAGGCTTCAAGCCTGGATTCAACCGCATCATGCTCACGAGTCGTGGCCGATTCAATCGACTCCGTCACGCGTTCCTGTGCATCATCCAACGCCAGTTGCAAGGCAGATACAGCCGATTCTGCCCGTTCCGCGACCTGTTCGATGCGATGACGCACGGGCTCGAAGCGAGCATTTACCGTAGCCAAGGCTTCATCGCCCTGCTCGTTGGCGCGACGCTTGATCTCACTGACGCGATCGGCCAACTGAGACAGCTTGCCTTCCACTTGCTGGCTGGCAGCATTGGTATCCCGCTCAATGGCACCGCTCAACTGAGATAATTGATTCGTCAGTTCACCACGCTTGATGTCCACTTGCTCAGAAATTTCAGCCACCACTTGCTTGAGTGATTCAGCAGCTTCGGACTTGATGCGTCGGCTCATCTTCTGAACCTGATCCAGCGCCCGCTCCGTTGCACTTTCAGACTCTGACTCGATGGCAGCGACCTGTTCACGCAATGGTTCGAGCGATTGCTCACCGCGCTGGACAGCAGCCTGGCCTTGGGCAACAAGATCCTCAGCCAATGCATTGATCTGGCCAGTCGCCTCGACAAAACGCAGTTCCACGCTGCTGGCGATGTCATTGATCCGCTGGTCAATGGATGCAACCTTGGCATCGACTTCATTCTCAACTTCCTGAATGCGACAAGTCAAAGGCTCAATCGCCTGCTCGCCACGTTGCACAACAGCGCGACCTTTCTCAACCAACTCATCGGCTCGCGTCGCAAACTGTTCTTCCATTTCCAAGTAGCGCGATTCAATGCCTGAAATCATGCTGGCGATCTGCTGATTCACCTGACCTGACTGCTGATCCACAATCTGATGGACAGCTTGCAGTTTCTCATCAGTCGTGGCCTGGATGCTTCCGGCTTGCTCATCAAACTGACTTGCTGCGCTGATGAGCTGTTCGCGGATAGGCACCAATCCTGCCTGGACTTTTTCTTCCAGATGAGCCAAAGCAGCAGCCATCTGCGACTCTGCCCGTTCAGCCAAGTCATTAGCTTCCTGCTTGAGTTGTTCCAGCCTTTGTCTTGCCGGCAACGCAGAATCATCGGCCGCACACACAGCCTGTTCAGCCTGGTCGGCAATTGTCTTCTTCAAGTTTTCAAGGTCACTGCGTGCCTGACTGGTGGCCTGCTCAAGCGTCTGCCGCAGTTGCTCTGCGCTTTGCTCAGCCTGGGCCTGACCAACCGTCATCACTTGACTTAACTGGTTTTCAACCTGGGCAACCGCAGATTCACCTTCAGCCTGCCAGCCTGCCAAGTGCTGCTGCCAATCTTCGCGAACCGCTTCAACCAACTGGCGGGATCGCTTCTCGAAGCCTTCGGTAATGCGCTTGGCCTGGTTGGCAGTCTGCTCATAAAGCTCATCAATGCGGGTAGCCACCTGGGATACCTGTTCTTCCGCACCTTGACGGGTTCGGTCGATGATGGCCTGAACCTGCTCTGCCTTGTCCTTGGCATCGTTCATCGCAACATCAACGGCGTTGTCCAGACTTTCTCGCGTCCGACTGATTCTCTGCTGGGCCTTGGTCACGATCTCACGAGCAGTTGTCTCGGACTCGTGCACCATCTGCTCAACTTTACCCACCTGTTCTTCGCAGGCTTCCTGTACAGGGATGACGAGCGCTTCTGCCTCGGCCTGGGTTTCTTCAACCATCTCACGCAGCGAGCGACGGATGCCAGACAATTTCTCAGCATGCCTGGTCACCACATCCTGACTGGTTGCGCGGATGCCACGGATCGACTGGGCGACCTGCTGGCGTGAATGATGAATGCTGGTTCCGACAGTTTGGCCGACGGATTCGCTGATGCGTTGACCAGCCAACTGGGCCTGGTCGCTGAGCACGCCGACTTCGTGGTTCAACTTGTCTGCCAGTGCGTTGGTGGATTGTTGCATCGCCTGTGCGGATTGATCCAATTCTTCCTGCACCTGAACCAACGCCTGCTCAATCTGCTGGCGATAGCCTGCGATACGTTCTTCAACAGCCTGACCTGCGGCATCGGCTCGACGGGTGGTCAGATCAATGTCATTCGCGACCCGCTGATGCAGCTTGCCGATCACCCCTTCGACACGCTCGCGGAAGTTGCCAAACTCTTCATTCATACCAGCCAGTTGCTGGGCGAAATCTTCGTTGGCTGCTTCGAGCATGGCCTTGCCATCGGTCTGGAATGCCTGCTGCCTCGTCGCAGCCTGTTCATCAAACTGATGCAGGACCTGCTTGAGAGTCTGGTCAGCCTGATTTGCTGCCGCATCAAGCTTGTCGCGATGGTCTGACATCAATTCACCTAATTCATTAGAAGCCGCAGCAATGCTGGTCGAGAACATGGATAACCTTTGCTGGGCATCTGCAAAGACAGCATTGACCTGTTCACCGACTGCTTCAAGCTTGCCTTCGATCGGCTGGATAGCTCGCTTGGCGACTCGGTACTGACGGGCAAAGCGATTACGCAAAGGCTGAACCAAAGCTTCCACACGCTGATGCGATTGATCAATCACCTCGCCCAATTTCTGCTCTGCATGATCGCTGGCCGACTGGGTGATCTGCTCAAAATGCTCTGTCACATGTTCAAGTTTTTGTTCAAAGGCACTGATGCGTGCTTCGATCGGTTCATCCAAAGTCGCTGCCACATCCTGAGCCCGTTGCATGGCCTGATCCGCCCGGGCCTCGACGCGACTGATGGCTTCATCCATCCGGTCATGGGCTTTCTCACGAGCCACGTGCAGTGTCTGGCGAATCTCAGCCGCGGTTTCGCTGGCCAGTTCTCGACACTCTTCTGCCGCAGCGCGGGCCGGTTCTGTTGCTCGCTCAATGTCTGTCGCTGAGGCGTCAATCTGCTGCTGAATGTTGGCATGCAATGATTGGAGTGCGGTATCTGCATGAGTCTTGAATTCAGCGTGAAGTTTCGCGGTCAATTGTTTGATGACGTTTCGCGCTCGCTCATCGACCAGGCCGACGCGGTCGCGCAGCGTTTGCTCGCTGCCTGCGATCAGGCGGTCGGCTTGTTCCTTGAGAAGGGGCACACGATCCTGGACTGAAACCATGGCTTCATCAATCTTCGTCTGCATGCCAAGGATCTGATCGTTGATCTGCTGCCTGATGTTGTGCTCAATGGTGTTGGCTGCCCGGCGAGCATCTTCCCGCGCCAGTTGCACGGATTGCTCGATCTTCTTCTCAAACTCGGCGGTTTTGTCTTTCAGTTTCTGATCAATGGTTTCGAGTCTGCCTTCGATGGATTGTTCCAGTTGATGGAATTGCTCAATGCGGCCATCCACGGGCTTGAGAATATGCCTGACCTGACCAGTCACCCGAGCCAGCGCACCATCGACAGCCGCAGTAATCTGCCTTTGAATGTCAGTGAGCTTCTGGGACGTCGGAGAAACCCGTTCCATCTGCTGGCGCAGCGTGGCTTGCAGGTTCTCAACACTTCTCTCAAGGTTTTCAAGTCGGCTGATGCGTTTGGACAAGGTTTGGTCGGCAGCCTGGAAATCCTCCAGCCGACGGCGGAGCCATTGATCGACGTTCTGCACACGGATGCGCAACGAGTCGGGTAGTTCGCTGGTGTCTGGCTGGGCGCGCAGTGCTTCTGTCAAACGTTCGGAACTCGTTTGTGCTTCTGTCCGAGTGGCGTTTTCAAGACGCTGCCGTTCTTCACGGGCTTGGGCGATCAGATCGCTCAGCGACTGACTCATCGACTCGACATCATGTTCCACAGGTTTCGACTCAGCCATGGCAGGCTCCTCAAGTCTTGGTTCCCAAGGCCAGCGCGGTCACATGCACACCCTCCGCGCAAGAAACGGCCTCTTTGCCTGAATCGACGGACACCTGCATCGACTGAATCGACTTTGCCGGTTATATCGAATTTACCGTTATCGGCTGTCCCACGGTGATAGGAAAGAGTTGAATAAGGGCATGGCGCAGCCAAAACATTATCCGGACCCGCTTTTGCACCGGGTAACCTGCTAAAGAAGACCCCTATTCGCATTTTCTCCGGGTTTCGTGTAAGTTACTTGACTCGCGGTGTTTTCGTCTCCCGCAGGAAACGTGACATCGTTCTGACGCAATCCCAGGAATTACTGACTTTTTAGATAGAAGAAGAGGAAAGTTACATGGCAAAGTCCAAGGACAAGATCACCAGTTTATTCACCAGCGAATCCGTTTCGATGGGTCACCCGGACAAGGTTTCGGACCAGATTTCCGATGCCGTACTCGACAGCCTGCTCGCAGTTGACCCCATGGCTCGAGTGGCCTGCGAAACGCTGTGCACCACCGGCCTGGTTGTCATCGCCGGCGAAGTGACCGTGCACAACGATGCGGGCATCAAGGCACTGGATACCGTTGAAGAAACCGCTCGCCAGGTCATTCGCGAGATCGGTTACGACGAACCGGCAATGAAGTTTGACGCTGACAGTTGTGCGGTCATTCGCACGCTGCACGCTCAATCCAAAGACATCTCCCAAGGTGTTTCTGAAGGCCAGGGCCTGCACAAGAAGCAAGGGGCTGGCGACCAGGGCATGATGTTCGGCTTCGCCTGTCGGGAAACCCCATCCCTGATGCCTGTCCCCATTGACCTGTCCCACCGCCTGATGGATCAGCACGTGAAGGTGCGTCGTAAAGGCAGTGCCAAGGGTGGCATCAAGGGCCTGCGTCCTGACGCCAAGAGCCAGGTGACCGTGGAATACGAAGGTGACAAGCCTTCACGTATTCACACAGTCGTCCTCAGTACCCAGCATCACCCGATGTGGAACGGCAAAGCCAAGCAGGCACAGCTTAAGAAGGAAATCATCAAGAAGGTCATCGAGCCTGTCATGCCCAAGAAGCTTTGGGACGGCAAGGCCATCATCCACGTCAACCCAACCGGCCAGTTTGAAATCGGCGGGCCTCACGGCGACGCGGGTCTGACCGGGCGCAAGATCATCGTCGACACCTACGGCGGGCGTGGTCGTCACGGCGGTGGTGCTTTCAGCGGTAAGGACCCCTCAAAGGTCGACCGCTCAGCTGCCTATATGGCGCGTTACGTAGCCAAGAACATCGTGGCTGCGAAGCTGGCCGACATCTGCGAGATTCAACTCTCCTATGCCATCGGCGTGCCCGACCCGATCTCCGTGCACATCGACACCTTCGGCACAGGCAAGATTGAAGATGCTTCGATTTCAGAAATCGTTGCCAAGCACTTTGACCTGACGCCTTCGGGCATCATCAAGACGCTGCAACTGCGTCGCCCGATTTATCGTCACTCGGCGTACCACGGCCACTTCGGTCGCAAGCCGACGGCTGACGGCGCTTTCACTTGGGAAAGCACGGACATGGCCAAGAAACTGGCCAAAGCCGCCAAGATCTAAGACGAACTGAGTCATGAGATAATCAGACGCCTCTCGTCGAACGCGGCGAGAGGTGTTTTTTTCATAACCTGTTAAACTTTCGCCAGTTTCACTGAGCAACGGCAATGGAAATCAAACGAGGCATCCCTGTTTCTCCCGGCGTGGCCATCGGCCCGGTTTTCGTGCTGGACTCGGACGACCGCCCGATTCCAAGGCGAAGAATCAGCAAAGCTGAGGTGACTCAGGAAAAGACCCGTCTCAGCGATGCCATCGAAAAAAGCATCAATGAACTGGTCCGGGTGCAGGAAGAATCGGAAAAGAAGTTTGGCATGGAACTCGCTCGTATTTTCGAGTTCCACCTGGGCATGCTGCGTGATCGTTTCCTGCTGGAAAAACTCAATGATCTGATCGAGCAGGAAAAGGTCACCGCAGAGTATGCCGCTTATGCGACGCTTCGCAGTGAAGCCAACAAGTTAAATTCGCTGGATAATCCGCTTTTTCGCGACCGGGTGAAAGACATCTGGGACCTGGAGAGGCGAATCCTCAGCCAACTGCTGGGCAGTCGATATGCCGACCTGAGCGGATTGACCACCGAATCCATCATTGTGGCTTATGACCTGACCCCCAGCGAAACCGCCTCGCTGAACAAAGACCATATCAAAGGCATGGCCACCGATGCCGGCGGACGCACCAGCCACACCGCGATCCTCGCCCATGCGCTGGGCATTCCTGCCATCGTGGGCATGGAAGACCTGTCGCAGCGGGTCAATTCCGGTGACACGATCATCATCGATGGCGATCAGGGAACCGTCATCATCAATCCCGATGCCGCTCAACTGCTGCAATACCGTGAACGCATGCAAAGCCTGAGCAAACAGGCAGATACGCTTCGCGAGCTGGGACATTTACCCGCTGTCACTACCGACGGCACCAAGATCGAACTGCTTTCCAACATTGAGTTTCCCACCGAAATTGATGCGGCGGTGGCGCATGGTGCGGAAGGCATCGGCCTATACCGAACGGAGTTCCTGTATCTGGGTTCAGAAATTGAGCCCACTGAGGAAATCCATTACCAGGCGTATGTGGATGCCATCCATCGGCTGGAAGGTAAGCCTTTGACCATACGCACCTTGGACCTTGGAGCCGACAAGTTCACCCCCGAGGGCATCGCCCCCAAAGGTGAGCGCAACCCGTTCCTGGGTTGCCGGTCGATCCGCCTTTGTCTGCAGAACTTACCTTTGTTCAAGACGCAACTGCGCGCGATCCTGCGCGCCAGTGCGGAGGGGCCGATTCGCGTGATGTTCCCCCTGATCTCGAACATCATGGAGCTGCGCCAGAGCAAAATGGTGTTCAGCGATGTGCTGGAAGATTTAGAAGATGAAGGCATCCCATTTGCAAGCAACATTCCGGTGGGCATGATGGTCGAAGTCCCTTCCTCGGCTTTGCAGATCCGGACTTTCCTCAATGAAGTGGACTTTGTCAGCATCGGCACCAACGACCTGATTCAGTACACCGTGGCGGTGGACCGAGGTAATGAAAGAATCGCCAACCTGTACTCTGCTGCCCACCCGGCTGTCATTCAGCTCATTCGCGAGGTGATTCGAGCTTCGACCCGGCAAGGGGTGAAGGCAAGTTTGTGCGGCGAGATGGCTGGCGAACCGGAGTTTGTTATTCTGTTACTCGGGCTGGGATTACGCAGCTTAAGTGTGACCCCCCCCGCGATTCCGGAAGTAAAACGCGTGATACGGTCGGTCAGTATCAACCAATGCCAACGGATTGCCCGAAAAGTGGCTGGTTTCGACTCCGACCGCGAGATACACAACTACCTCCGACAGGAGGTGCGACGAATCGTTCCCGATGCTTTTGAAGGCAGGTCCATGCCGACCTGACCTGCATCGGGCCAGGACAACCCAGAGTCGGGCTGGCTTTGTCGCCAGACCCCGCGACGGTAACGGAACACGCCGACGCCACCCCCGCACCGGATCGCCGAGTAGCGGAGCGGGTCGCGTTCGAAAGGTTCATCGGCACGCTTCACTGGCTGATCCATCCAGCCTGCGTGCGGTCAAACCAAGCGCTCTGATGCTGTCGCTGTAAGGAAACAGCGAGCAACCCATGCCAAAACTGGAAATGCTGATTAACTACGTGGCTGGCGAAGAATGCCGTATCGCCGTCACCCACGATGGCCGACTTGCCGAACTCTACCACGAGCGAGCGTCCAGCAGTTCACACGTCGGCAACATCTACAAAGGGCGCGTCACCAACGTCGAACCCTCCATCCAGGCCGCGTTTGTGGACTTCGGACTGGAACGCAATGGCTTCCTGCATATCTCCGATCTGCACCCGAAGTACTTCCCCAAAGCCCACCGTGAAGAAGTCGAAGCTGTGGGTAAGAAAACACCACGACGAGATCGCCCCCCGATTCAGGATTGCCTCAAGCGAGGTAACGAAATCCTGGTGCAGGTACTCAAGGAAGGCATCGGCACCAAGGGGCCGACCCTGACCAGCTATCTGTCTATCCCGGGTCGATTCCTGGTGATGATGCCTTCGATGGAAAGACTCGGTGTCTCCCGGCGGATCGATGATGATGACCACCGCCGATCCATGCGGAAAATGCTGGATGAGTTGAACCCGCCGGATGGGTATGGCTTCATCATCCGAACAGCAGGCATGGATCGCACCAAGACCGACCTTAAACGCGACCTGGCTTACCTGACCCGTCTGTGGAAGACCATCGAACGCAGGCAAGCCAAAGTGAAAGTCGGCGAACTGTACACCGAAAGCGACCTGATCGTGCGCACCCTGCGCGACATCTTCAGCAACGAGATCGACCGCATAATCGTGGACGATATCTCTGCTGCAGAGAGAGCGCGGGATTTCCTGGCGATCAGCAGTCCAAGGTCGCAATCCAAGGTGCTTTACTACGATGAGGCTGTCCCCCTGTTCCACCGCTTCGGCGTGGAACAGCAGATCGACAACATCCACGCCCGCCACGTGCCTTTGCCTTCAGGTGGATCGCTGGTGATTGATCAGACTGAAGCTTTGGTCGCGATCGATGTCAACAGTGGCAAGATGCGCACCAACAACGATGCGGAAACCACAGCTTACAAGACCAACATTGAAGCCTGCGATGAAATTTGCAGACAGCTGAAATTGCGCGACCTGGGCGGCGTCGTCGTGATGGACCTGATCGACATGCGCATGACCAAGCATCGCAAGGCCCTCGAAAACCGCTTTCGCGACAACCTCAAGAATGACCGGGCCCGTACCAAGGCCTTGTCCATCAGCCAGTTCGGCATCCTGGAAATGACGCGCCAACGGATGAGGCCTTCCTTAACCAGTTCCGCTTACGAGGAATGCGACAGTTGCCGAGGCGAGGGTTGGGTGAAGAAAGCAGATTCGGTCGTCTTGGACATCATGCGTCGGCTGGCGTTATCGATGCAGAATGAGAAGGTGACTGCCATCGAATTGATGGTCAGCCCGTCTGTCGCCTTCCCATTGCTGAACCGTAAGCGTGGCATGCTGGCCCAGTTGGAGCAGACCTTCGACAAGCAGGTGCTGGTGCGCGTGCGTAACAGCGCGACCAATGACCAGATCGATATCCGAGCCATTGATGAGCGTGGCGGTGAAGTGGATTTCGAAGACCTGAAAAGCATGAAGCAACCTTCGTTGCAATCCGTGGATGAGGCTTTGGGAGCATTGGCTGAAACGATGGATGATGACTTCGATTCAGACGATGCCGAGGAAACCGACGAAACCACGCCAAAATCAAGCGATTCTGCTGAGGGTGAGCAAAAGCAAGGCAAGAAACGCCGGCGAAGACGAGGCGGCCGAGGCAAGGGACAACAAAGCTCCAACTCTGAGAAGTCTGAAGCTCAGACTGATGCGCCAGCAGAAGAAAAGAAAGAAGACAAAGACCAAGCGAAAAAAGACCAGGATCAGACCGAATCTGATACCGAGAACAAAACGGACGCCGAAGCCAACGCCAGCGAAGAGGCAAAGCCTAAGAAACGAAGGCGACGAAGAAGGCGCAGCAAAGGGGCCAAGCCTGAAGAAGGTGATTCCTCCTCATCGAGCGAGTCAAACGCCTCTGATCAAAATCAGGGCAAGGATGCCGAAGCCGAGAAAACTGACTCTGACAACAAGACAGATCAGGCTGATCAGAACGGGCAAACGTCAACTGAGGACTCAGGCAACCAGTCATCCAGCTCAGGCAAGCGTCGTCGCACGCGCCGTGGTGGGAAGAAGCATCGGGCACGCCGCGAAGCAGCTGAGAGAAAGAATGCTGAGGGTGATCATTCATCTGAGCAGAAAACCACCAGCATCAGCAGCGGTTACTCTAATCGCATCATCCCCGCAGTAAAGGACAAGGAGGATTGATGGCAGTCGGCCAAACCACTGACATTTCATCCCCTGCCAGCAGACCAGACAGCCATCGACGGTTGGTGGTGCTGGGTTCGACGGGCAGCATTGGTGAGAACACCCTGCGCGTTGTTGAACACTTGAATCAGCAACAGGTTGGCAAGCCGATTGAAGTCATTGGTCTGGCGGCAGGCCGCAACGGCTCTCGCCTTGTCGAACAGGCGCAGCAGTGGAAGCCTCGCTTCATCAGCCTGGCGGATGACACGCAGGCCGAGGCTTTGCGCCAGGCTTTGCCGGGTGTCACTGTTTTGACTGGTGAACGTGCGGCGTATGACATGGTCGAAGCTGCGGAACCGACGGACGTCGCCGCGGCAGTCGTCGGAGCAGCCGGTCTGGAAGCGACATTGGCCGCCATCGAAAAGGGAGCGCGGATACACCTGGCCAACAAGGAAACACTGGTCGCTGCGGGTGAACTGGTGATGCCCCACCTGCGTAAGTACCAGGCCGAACTGCTGCCTGTGGACAGCGAGCATTCCGCCATCTTCCAATGCATCACCGAGCATCCCACTTCGGAGATCAAAAAGTTGGTGTTGACCGCTTCGGGAGGCCCATTCCGCACATGGGAAGCGGAGCGCATCCGCAAGGCAGGCGTGGCAGAAGCATTGGCCCATCCCACGTGGAAGATGGGGCGTAAGATCACCATTGACTCAGCCTCCATGACCAACAAGGCCCTCGAAGTGATTGAAGCACATTGGCTTTTCAACCTGCCCGGCGAACAGATTGATGTCATCGTGCATCCGCAGTCGGTCATACACAGCTTCGTGGAGTTTGCTGACAATTCCGTGTTGGCGCAACTTGGCCCGCCTGACATGAAAACGCCCATCCAATATGCCATGACCTACCCCAAGCGAGCGGCCGGTTGTTCGGATGCGATGGATTGGCGCAGCCTGAACGAACTGACCTTTGAACAGGCAGACTTTGATAAATTCCCCGCACTCAAACTGGCTTATGAAGTGATCGAGGCTGGTGGCACCGCCGGAGCCGTGTTTAACGCCGCCAATGAAGAAGCGGTCGATGCCTTTTTGAATGAAAAGATCGCGTTTGGGCAAATCAGCGAATTCACCCGCGATGCCTTGTCAGGCGTCGATCAACAACCGATTCAACACTTAAGCGATGTTCTTGAAGCCGACGCTGCCGCCCGAAGGTATGTCAGGCAAAGACTCGGCCAATCGGATCTGCAAACCACGCAGGCGAACCATTAACTCCAGAACAGGAACCGACGACTGATGGATGCATTCTTCGCTTATCTCTCCACCTTTCAGGCTTTCTTCCTCCTTGCGCTGGGGTTTGGCTTTGTCATCTTCATTCACGAACTGGGCCACTTCCTGGCCGCCAAGTTCACAGGCATCAAGGTGACGCAGTTTGCCATCGGCTTCGGCCAGGCCTTGCTCAGCTACCGCAAAGGCATGGGTTTATCCGTCGGCAGCACCGAGCCCAGATACTTCGGCGACATCGTCAAACACATCAATAAACAGCGTGGCGAAGGCAAACCCAAGGTCAAACTCGAAGACCTTGAAGAGAAGAAGAATGTCACTGAAGCGGAAATCAATGACGCAGCCAAGGCTCTGGGCTACGCCGAAACGGAATACCGATTCAACTGGATGCCTTTGGGCGGTTACGTCAAGATGCTCGGGCAGGAAGACCTTGATCCCGAAGCCATGAGCGAAGACCCCCGCTCGTTTAACAAAGCTTCGTTTGGCGCTCGTGCCCTGGTGATTTCCGCCGGGGTGATTATGAACCTGATCTCCGGGGCCATCATCTTCGCCATCGCGTTTATGCATGGCATCCCGTTCCCCTCTGCCCGTGTGGGTCTGGTCGAACCGGGCTCTCCTGCAGCTTTGGCTTACCCGATTGAGCATGAGAATGACCCGGCCTATCAGGGCATTCGTCCCGGCGACCTGCCGATCAAAATTTATGACACGACAGTCAGTGACTTTCTGGTTGTCAAAATCAACGTGGCCCTGGCACCACCCAACGACACGATCCCCATCGTGGTGAAGCGTGGCGATGAACTGCTGACTTACCACATCAAGCCAGCCATTTCAGAAGAAGGCCCCGCTGCGGGTCTGCAATACATCGGCTTGGCTCCGGCCCAATCCAACGAGCTTTACGACGCCAAGGCCATGAAAAGTGCTGGTGTGGAACTGGATGAAAAACTGAAAGAGGCTGGCGTTGAACCTGGCATGCAACTGGTCGCGGTAGAAGGTCAACCTGTCGAATTGATGCATGAGATATCAAAAGTTCTGGTCTCCAGGCATGGGCAGGAAACGACTTTCTCCTTCAGGAACGATGCGGGCAAGGTCGTGGATGTGCAGCTGCAACCCAGCTTGGCGTGGTCTTTGAAACCCAAGACAAAAGAACCTTTCGCCTCTGATCTGCAATTGATCCCTCTCGTTGAAGTCGCGAATACCCTTAAGAACAGCCCGGCTGAAAAAGCAGGCATCAAAAAAGGCGACCTGATTATTCGAGCAGGCAGCATCTCCTTCCCCAATGTCATTCAAGTCCAGAACCAGATCAAAAGTGCACCAGGCAGGCCAACCACCATCGTCGTGGAGCGGGATGGCAAACAGGAAAGCTTTGACATCACGCCGGGCGCCGATGGCCTGATCGGGCTGAGCATGTCCGCCGCGACTGACACCAATCGTTTCCACAGCCTGGAAATGAAATCCTTTCAGCAAGCGCTCAACCTGCCTGCCGGTTCAGCCATCACCAGAATCAATGACCAACCTGTCGAATCGCTATACGATTTGCAACGCATCCTTCAGGACATCGCTCAAAAGCACACGAACAATCAAACAGAACAATCAGACAAGCAAAACGCAGGTGAAGAAGAAAATTCAGGCAATGCTGAATCAGCAAACACGACGGCAGCGCCTATGAAGGTCATGGTCACCTATGTCCCTGCCATTGGTAAGCCGTTTCAGTCAAAAACGACCGCGGTCACGCTGCTGGAAGAAGACCTGAAGAAACTGAGTCAGGTGAAATGGGCCTTGCCTGCTGAATTGCCTGTCAATCTGTTCAAGCCTGAGGAAGTCATGGTGCAAAGATCGAATCCGATTTCTGCCATGGCTTTGGGGATCGACAAGACCCATGTTTACATGGTGCAGACGTATATCACGATTGCCCGGTTGTTCCAGCAGTCGGTTGGTGTTGAGCACCTGCGTGGGCCGATCGGCATCGCCTACGAAGGCACGCGCATCACCGAGGAAAAAGGCTGGCCGTGGCTGTTCTTCTTCCTGGGCCTGATCAGTGCCAACCTGGCGGTACTCAACTTCCTGCCCATGCCCATCGTGGACGGCGGCCTGATGGTCTTTCTCATCATCGAGAAAATCAAAGGCTCTCCTGTCAATCCCAAGGTCATGAACGCGGTCAATCTCGTGGGCTTGGCGCTGCTGGCAACCCTGTTCCTCGTGATTACCTACAACGACGGCGCCCGACTGATCAACACCGTTTTGGGTGGCTAAACCAAGGTTTTCCGCGCTCAATGTCACACCATCCCGTTCGCGCAGGATGCCCTCGGCATCAGGCAGTACCTTTGCTTGGGCTACAGCAATTGGCCTGCCTTTGCTATACTCCCGGTTTCGCGAATGGAAGTCGGTGGATTCACCCTTCCCCGAACAGACTTTTCAGAATCTGCAAAAGAGTACTCACCCATGGCAGAAGTCGTCTTTGACCAGGTCGGTAAAGTTTACGAAGGCAATGTTCGTGCAGTTTCAGATGTCAATCTGCACATTGACGATGGCGAGTTCGTCGTCTTCGTCGGGCCTTCCGGTTGTGGCAAAAGCACCAGCCTGCGCATGATCGCCGGCCTGGAGGACATCACCGAAGGGACGATCAGCATCGGCAACCGCGTGGTCAACGATGTCCCACCCAAAGACCGCGACATTGCCATGGTCTTTCAGAACTACGCCCTGTATCCGCACATGTCGGTTTACAAGAACATGGCGTTCGGCCTGAAGCTACGCAAGATGCCCAAGCCTGACATCGACAAACGTGTCCGCTGGGCGGCTGACATCCTTGGCCTGAAACCTTTGCTGGATCGCAAGCCTAAAGCACTCTCCGGCGGACAGCGGCAACGCGTGGCTGTCGGTCGTGCCATCGTCCGTCAGCCCAAGGCCTTCCTCTTTGACGAACCGCTGTCCAACCTTGACGCCAAACTGCGTGTCACCACCCGCGCCGAGTTGAAAAGACTCCACCGAAGATTGGCGACGACGACGATTTACGTCACGCACGACCAGGAAGAGGCCATGACCTTGGGCGATCGCGTCGTGGTCATGAGCGAGGGCTTCGTACAGCAGTTCGACACGCCTTTGCATGTTTATAACTACCCCAAGAATCGATTCGTGGCTGGGTTCCTCGGGACGCCTCCCATGAACTTCCTGGATGGCCGTATCGTGCGTCAGGAAGGCATCTGGTTCGATGGCAGCGGCGTGAAAATCAAACTCGAGGGCCAAAAGGCAGACATGCTGGCTGACTACGACGGACAAGCCGTTGTCTTTGGCATCCGCCCGGAAGGCCTGTTCCTGCGGGAAACCGCTGGCGCTGATAACCCCGATCAGGTGATGGAACTGACTGCTCAGGTCATCGAGCCTTTGGGTAATGCCATGGACATTTATGCAGACACCAGCACTGGCGACCGTGTTGTCGCTCGCGTCAAAGCTGAGCCGATGGACGCTGAAACCAAGGTGAAACTCTTTGTCGACATGACCAAGGTACACCTGTTCGAGCCCAACCAGCACGAGGATGATGCGCAGGCGACGATCTTTGGCAAAAACATCACGTTGCCCGAGGCAGCTATGGCCATGGCGTGATGGTGGCTGCAATCCAGCTTCTTCATGTAGAACAATGTGCTTCACTTTTTAGAATCATCCTCATTAGGATCTTCTATTTGCAGTCTTCAACTTGGTTCACTAGCATCCGCTTCTCGCGTAGCCATTACAACACTTACGGAGAATGACCATGGCGTCACTGATCGCCCCGCATGGGGGAACTCTTGTCAATCGCATCGTCTCAGACCAACAGGCTGCTTCCCTCAAGGCAGAGGCTGAGTCGCTTCCCAAAATCACCCTCTCTGCCAAGCAGGCATGCGACCTTGAAATGATCGCCATCGGTGCATTCAGCCCGTTGACCGGCTTCGTCGGCAAGGCAGACTTCGAAGGCATCTGCAAGAACATGCGCCTCAGCAGCGGTGTGGTCTGGCCGATCCCCATTACCCTGGCAGTCAATGATGACGTCAAAGCCTCGCTCAAAGAAGGTGGCAAAGCAGCCTTGCATCACAGCGATGGCACGCTGCTGGCAGTCATCAACGTCGAGGAAATCTACCCACACGATAAGAAACTGGAAATCCCCAATGTCTTCCGCACGGAAGATGAAGCCCATCCCGGCGTCAAGGCTGTGATGGATGAAGGTGACTGGTGCGTGGGCGGCCCGATTGACGTCATCACCGTCACCCCTGAAAAAGAACCCGGCGAACAGTTCACCGAATATCGCCTGCCCCCTGCTGCCACCCGTGCCGAGTTCGAGAAGCGCGGCTGGAAAACTGTGTCTGCCTTCCAGACCCGTAACCCCATTCACCGTGCCCACGAATACCTTTGCAAGTGCGCTCAGGAAATTACCGACGGCCTGCTTATTCACCCGCTGGTCGGCGAAACCAAGCCAGGCGACATCCCAGCCGAGGTGCGCATGGATTGCTACCGCACCATCATCGAAAATTACTTTGTGGAAGAACGCACGATGCTGACCGTCATGCCCGCCGCCATGCGCTACGCAGGCCCGCGCGAAGCCGTGCAACACGCGCTGACCCGCCAGAACTACGGCGTGTCCCACTTCATCGTCGGTCGCGACCATGCAGGCGTCGGCGATTACTACGGCACATACGATGCTCAGAACATCTTCGATGAGTTCGGCGAAGGCGACATCGATATCGAAATCCTCAAATTCGAGCACGCTGCCTGGAGTAACAAGGCCCAAGGCATGGTCAGCGGCAAGACCTTCCCCAAAATTCAGGGCGATCAGGTCTTCCTCAGCGGCACCAAGGTGCGAGAGTTGCTGGCTAACGGCGAACGTCCCCCAGCAGAGTTCAGCCGACCTGAGGTGGCGGATGTGCTCATCAAGTGGGCGACCAGCAGCAAGTAAACCAACTTGCAGAAAATTCCAGATCAAAGAGAAACCGCCGATCAACCGGCGGTTTTTCTCTGCGCGTGTCGTTTAATTCACGACCATCAAGTCGCGGACTTGACCTTCTCAGCCACTGCTTTGAGCTGCTTAAGATACATATCAGGCAGGACACCACCCAGGCTGCCGATGGTGCCTTTGTGCGACTGCAATGGCACATCCAAAGTGATGGCTGCGTTGTTGTTGACGCTCCAATCCATCACCGCCCGGGTCAGTTCTTCATCTGTGAACTTCAATTCGGGATGGGAGTCGATACCTTCAACCATATCGCGCGAGCCACCCCAATAGCCACCAATAGGATTCAGCAGATGCCGAAGCGCTCCGCGATCTTCATGGCCGGGACATGGGGGAAGGTTCAAGTGCTCCCCGCCGCAGTAGTCGTCGCTTTCTGAGTGCTTATCGAGTTTGCCCCACCCGCCAGCCATCCAAGCAGCCCGGCCAGTATTCATCTTCGTCGTTGTCATGTCGTTCTCCATCGATTTCCGCGCTATGCTATGCGTGACCAAACATCTGTCCAGTTCACGACGTGCGATCACACCAGGCCTGCGCATGGGATGGTGGAAACTGCTCCGCCAGTTGCGCATCTGCTCCCACACTCGCCTTACGGCGCGGTAAACTCTCGGCTATGCAGCAAGTCCGATCCAGCGGCCATCGCCGCAGGTATGCTGCCTACGTCATTTGCCCAACAACCTGTCCCGACCACGGAGCTCCGACATGCCTCTCTACGACGTCAACAACCCCACCAAACAAGTCAAACCAGCCAAGAAGCAAATCCTCCTTGCCGCCAACGGCGACCTGCGTTTGAGTGCGAATCAAAACTGCTGGGCTGCCCAGCATGAGATGGAAAAAACTCTTGCCGCAGCTGTCAAAGAAGCTGGCTACACCCTTGTTCGTGCGCACCCTTACAAGCCTGAGGAAAAGCATGGCTTCATCGGATCGCAGAAAGAAGGCATGTGTGTCTTTGCGGATATCGATCCCAAATGCCCCATTATCATCGCTGAGGCAGTCTGGCAATACAGCCACCACTTGTTGCACGGCCTGCTGTCACACAAAGGCCCGATCCTCACCGCTGCCAACTGGTCAGGCACCTGGCCCGGCCTGGTCGGCATGCTCAATCTCAACGGCTCGCTCACCAAAGCCGGCGTGAAATACTCCACCATCTGGTCCGAGGACTTTACCGACCCCTACTTCGTCAAATGCCTGAACCAGTTCCTCAAGAAAGGCTCGTTCAAACACCGTACGCCTCATACGCTGAGTCTGAATAAAGCCAAACTACCGGGCAAGGTGAAGAAGAACGCCAAGGAGCTGGCCAAGGAACTGAAGCAGAACAAAGCGATCCTCGGCGTGTTCGACGAAGGCTGCATGGGTATGTTCAATGCCATCATCCCCGACCATCTCATGAACCCGACCGGCGTCTTCAAGGAACGCTTGAGCCAGTCCGCCCTGTATGCCGAGGCCATGACCGTGAGCGACAAGGACGCCCGCGAAATCTACAAATGGTACAAAGACAAAGGGGTCACCTTTCATTTGGGCAAGAGTGAAAAGGACAGCCTGACCGAGAATCAGATCCTGCAACAGTGCAAGATGTACATCGCGGCGTTGCGTATAGCCGACGACTTCGGCTGCCACACCATCGGCATCCAGTACCAGCAAGGCCTCAAAGACCTGCTGCCAGCCTCCGATCTCGTTGAAGGCACACTGAACAACGGCATCCGCCCGCCTGTGAAATCTCGCGACGGCAAGCGCATCCTCTACAAAGGCGAACCCCTGCCTCACTTCAATGAAGTCGATGAATGTGCCGGGCTCGACGGCCTGCTTACCTACCGTGTCCACAAAACCCTCGGCCAACCACCTGAGAACACGTTGCACGACCTGCGCTGGGGTGACTTCGACCAGTCAGGCACCACCGATGAATACGTGTGGGTGTTCCTCATTTCAGGCAGCGCGCCCCCGGCTCACTTCATCAAGGGGTGGCGCGGGGCTGAGTCGCTGAGGCAACCTTATATGTACTTCAAGCTGGGCGGCGGCACGTTGCGAGGCATCAGTAAGCCTGGCGAAATCGTGTGGTCGCGCATCTGGATTGATGGCAGCGTGCCGGGCGGCAAGCTGTGTATGGATTTGGGTCGCGCGGGCGTGGTGAAACTGCCTGAGAAGGAAACGCAAAGGCGTTGGGATGAAACAACGCCGCAATGGCCAATCATGCACGCGGTGACGTATGGCGTGACGCGCGATCAGATGATGGCCCGTCATCAGAGCAACCACATCCAATGCGTGTATGCCAAGGACGCCAAGGCTGCGGACGAAGCGATGCTGACCAAGGCGGCCATGGCTGGCGAACTGGGCATCGACGTCACTCTGTGCGGCACGAAGAAGGATGGCAGCGCATGGGGGTAAGATTATACATCCGTATGCGTGTTATTGATTTGCATCCAGCTAATTTACATTGCATCAGTTCATATGAAAATAAACCGTTACCTATGGGTGTGAATTTGTCACCCATCGCCACAACATGAAATAGATCACGGCAAATGTGGCAGACAAAAGGTTGCCGATCAGATAGTACATTTTGGGCAGTGATTTTCCTTCATATGCAGGATTATCATGTGGATTGATATGCGTAGCGATTTTCAATGCACCAAAAAACAAAAGGCCGACGAATATTCCATTCACGAAGCAGAGGAAAATGAAGAACCGCTCAAGAACTCCCTCTATGATAGCCGCGGTGGTCTGAGGGATTCTGTAGTACCGATTCGCCCCATACCGGAATATAAAAGTGATGATAATCTCACCAAAAATAAAGATCCATGTGAATACATAAAATGCGTAAAGCCAATCAGCCAATTTATTTGCCTCCCGAAAGATAATTTAGCAAGCGTTTAGCCGCCCCATATTCAATGAAGTTTAAAGACCTATAACGTCGTAAGGTCGATGTCCTTTCGCGTTTGAGTTTGATCGCAGCCTGTTTATAATCCAAACCCTCCAACATCGCAATAACCAATGGAAAGTCTTTCGGCTTCCAGGAGTCCACAATGCTGAAATAAAGACTGAAAGCATCCATCAACGGCTCAGGATTATCGCGGTCTGGTAACACCAGTCTGCAACGTGTTCTTCGATCTGGTTTCATCTCATTAAGTGTTCTTCGGGCAGTGGATAAGCCTTCACCAATCATGGCATGGGCACTTTCAGTATTGATGGAGGTCTCGATTTCTCCGTAGTGAATAACGTGACGAAGTTTGAAGTCGGCCTGATTGAACACGCGACATTCTTCAAGCTTGATAATCAAGCCGACCGCAGTTGATAGGTCTTGAGGCACCCCTTGAAATTCATCGCCCAGCGTAATGGATAGAGGCGAAAGTAAATGTGCCTTACAAACCTCATTGACATGGTCCACCATCGCTCGAAACTGACGCATTAACGACCGTCCCTGCCCCTTATACTCAGAACTACCAATGACATCCGCCATCTGTATGTAGTATTGATCCATTTTCTGACACCTGTAGCCATATCTAAAGGGAAAATCACCCAATTGTGCGTAATAGTTGCACTATAGTATATTGTGCATTTATTTTACACAAACATGCTGTGTGTACAATATCGACACAAAATCAAACCTCCTTGAAGTAGACAAAATCAATATTAAGTTCTCTATATCTTTTAATCAGACCAGATGCTTCTCTGCCGCGATATTTAGTCGCATTGCTCAGTCCACAACACCGGCACACCTCTTAAAACTCCACCTTCACAGGCTCGCGCATGACCGCTTCTTCCACCTCGAAGAAGTCCTGCATCTTGAACCCGAACATGTTGGCGATCACACTTGAAGGAAACATCTCGATGCGGTTGTTGATGTCGCGGACGTTGGCGTTGTAAAACCGTCGCATGCGTTGGATGCGGTCTTCAGTGCGGGTCAGCTCTTTTTGCAGTTCCAGAAAATGCTCATCGGCCTTCAGTTCGGGGTAGGCTTCAGCCAAGGCGAACAGGTGTCTGACTTCCTTGACCAACGAGTTTTCATCATGGGCCTGCGAGCCGACCGCGCCGTGATTGTCCGCAGCCGTCTGTCTGGCTTGCACCACGCGCTCGAAGGTTTCGCGCTCGTGCTGGGCGTAACCCTTGACAGTATTCACCAGATTGGGGATCAGGTCGTAACGGCGTTTCAACTCGGTATCGATGCCTGACCAGCTCTCCTGGCAAGCGTTGCGCAGACGAACGAGCGAGTTGTACGTGCCGATGCCCCAGACAAGAACGATAAGTACGGGCAGGACAATCACGCCGCAGCATACAAACCCCCCTGTCTCATATATGGCCAGAGAATCAGAATCAATGAACATGAGATTATACAGCGACATGACCTTGCGCCTTCCATTCATGGACGAGGTAAGCTGGGATGTTTTCGAGGATGCCTTCGGCCAACTCGATCGCGGCATCGTAGTCCGACGGATTCATCCTCCCTCCCTTATAGATCAGGACTTCATCACGATCAAAGTCCATACTGAAGCGAGGCGAAGCCAACATCAACTCCATCGTCTTGGGCTGAATGACATCAAACGCGAACTGCTTGTCCTTGCTCTTGACGAAGAAGGCCCGGCTGAACGCATCCAACTCGAAATCAATATCCTCCATGCCAAAGAAAGCCCCCACCTTGTCAAAAAATCCTTCCGGTCGGATGAAGATCGGTTTGAAAGGCATGTTTAACTCCAGAATCACCGCACTGAAATGATGGTGATGCGTGGTGCGTCGTCCTTTGCTGTCGGTCGAGTGCGTTTCATAGTGATAATCGAAGCACTGGACGTAACGGTCGTTGTATTGCCCGTCGCAGATGTTGTAGGCATAGCGGTTGTCCCCGGACTGGAGTTTCTCAAATTCGGGATAACGCTCATCGTATCGGCTGTTTTTCTCCTGACTGAAAGACAAACCCCGCGCCCGTGCCCATGCAGCCAACTCTTTTCGACGTTTGGCAGCCTGCATCGCGCTCAACACAATCATGACAATCACGAAGATAAAAAAGCCAACAATGAGAAACGGAAAGAATTCCATCTTGCCTCCGGATGAAAGCGCAAGGGTTAGTTAACCCCCATATGCTAGCGGAAAACAGCAACACGGCTTTGCAAGAGAATCCGCTGGGCGCTTCAATTCCGCAAATCTTGTTTTCAGGTTTGAAAGAGGACGCAGCAGCAGTTCACCCGCCATCTGCGATTTCTTCAATCGTGATTTTGCCCGTGATCGGCGAGACTTGGATACGGTAATGGAAACGTCCTGACACCAGGTCAACACTCCCCCCCGAGTTGGGTGAGCCAAGGTCGTCGAATTCGATCCAGTTGTTGCTGGAAAAGTCAACGGCGGTGATTTGCGATCCGGAAAAGCGGTCATCCGTCGAGAAATCCATGATGTAATTGCCCGTGCCCGGCGTGCCTGCTTTCATGCGCGTGTAAAGCAGGTTGCCTTCATCATCGACCACGCGGTACTGGTTCAGATTGCTGTCGAAAATGACACGTACCGGCTCCTGCCGGGCAATGGCTTCGTTCTGCGCGATCAGCAAATCGGAAATCACCATTCGACACGCGGCCTGCAACTGCATGTTTCCATCGGCCAGCAGTCGGGGTACCACCACCAGTCCGGCAATGCCAAGGATCGCCACTACCATCAACACTTCCACCAACGTGAAGGCTGATCGAGTTGTATTGGTATGGCATGGCATGTGTTGACTCGCTGGTGGGAAAGGCGCGTTTGCTTTGCTAGTCAGGCTTACTCATCGTCAGACTTCAGGTCACTGATGTTGACCACCTTGACTTTGAGTTCATCCGAGGTCAGAGCTTTGCTCAACTTGTCCATGTTGGTGTTGAGCTTCTTGAGTTCGTCAATCATATCCGCGCGCTGGGCACCGGAGTTGGGGATACCACCCGCAGCCTGGGCTTGATCGGCATGGTCAAGTGGCACTTCGGTCGGTGCATGCCAGGCTGTCCAGAGTTGAAGGGTCAGCAGGCAGGCGATGATGGTCAGGACGGTGTTGAGGTAGCGTAGGGTTCGCATGGCTTATCTCGCGTGGGGTGAGTTGGCCTTGAAAAGCCGCCTCAGCGGTCAGGCCGAGGCGGCATGGGGGGTGATGCGTAAGGTTGAGGTTTACTGAGCGACGACGTCGCCATCATTCAGGCCGAGCGAATCGATCTTGGCCTGCGGGACGACAGCCTTGATTTCGCCGGTGGCGGCATTGTATTGCCAGTCTGCGCTGTTATCCGCAGCGACGGCTGAGCCACCGGTGAATGGATTCTTCGGAGCGGCCTGCATGTAGGGGCCATACTCGCCATCAGCAGCACCAGCTGCGGGGCCGACTTCCGTGCGATTGCTCTTGCCGGTCATGATGTCCCACGTATTGTTGAGGGTGGGATACGTGCCGTTGTGCTGAACCTGGAAGAGTTCAAGCTGCGAGCGAATGGACTGAAGCTGGGTGGTCATGCTGCTGCCTTTGGCAGATTCACTTGCGTTGGTGAATTGCGGAATGACAATCGCAGCCAGGATGCCGAGGATGACGACGACGATCAGAATTTCGACCAGTGTGAAGCCTTGTGCCTTGATGCGGTTCATGAGGTTTTCTCCCGTGTGTAGCGGACCTTCTCGTTGACGGACTTGAGTTCCCAGTGAACTCTGAATTTCAGTTCTGTTCCGGGCCTGAACTTATCGGCCCTTGTTTCCTCTAGCTGTTTCGGCTAGTCATTTACCGGACTTAACTACTTTGACCAGTTCCGCGAATCGTTTGGCTTTGCCTATCTGCTCAGCCGTGATTCACAACCAAGCAAAAGATTCCCCGTAGGACAAAGCAAGAGATTGGACGGGTTTTTCTCAGTTCCCCGTGTCCGCTGACTTTGCCAGAGCGCACAAGTCATACAGAGCGCACAACCGGCAAGCGGGTAAGGGTAGAATCGCCAGCCAAGCGGAGTAGAATCGTGCACCCCATGCGCCATGCGGGGTTGTGATCCTCATCAACTTCGATATGTTGACCTGCTCCAGAACACCCCCAACAAACCACGGAGTATTCCCATGGCAGCGGTCGGCATCGGCATCATCGGTTGCGGCAACATCAGCTCGAACTACCTGCGCAACAGCAAGAACTTTCCCAACCTTTTCATCAAGCGTCTGGCTGACCTTGACGTCGATCGCGCCAAAGCCAAGGCCGAGGAATTCGATGTCCCTGAGTCAGGCAGTGTCGATCAACTCCTGGCCGACGACGATGTGCAGATCGTGCTCAACCTGACCATCCCCGCCGCCCACCTGCCCGTCGCCAAACAGGCACTGGAAGCAGGCAAGCACGTGTACAACGAAAAACCTTTGGGAGCCTTTCGTGATGAAGGCCTGGCCATCATGAAGCTAGCGGAAGCGAAAGGCCTGCGTGTCGGAGCGGCCCCCGATACTTTCCTTGGGGCTGGCCATCAGACCGCGCGTAAATTGATTGACGATGGCAAGATCGGCAAGCCGTTGGCAGGCACGGCTTTCATGATGGGCGCAGGCCATGAAAGCTGGCACCCCGCACCTGAGTTTTACTATGAGAAAGGGGGAGGCCCGATGTTCGACATGGGCCCCTACTACCTTACAGCCCTCATGAACATGCTTGGGCCGATCCGGCGAGTCATGGGGGTCACAGGCATTCAGAAACCGGTGCGCACCATCACCAGTGAGCCGAAGAAAGGTCAGACCATCGAGGTCAAAACGCCTGACCATGTGGCCGGGACAGTGGAGTTTGAGAACGGCGCGATTATCACGGTCGTTACCAGCTTTGCTGTCCGCGCTCAAAAGCACTCGCGCATTGAAATCTATGGCGAAGAAGGCAGCCTCAGCGTGCCTGATCCCAATGGGTTTGATGGTGAGGTCGAATTCAATCCCGGCGGCAAAGGCGTCGAATGGGAAACCATGTCTCACACCCATTGCACCGGGTATGGCCGCAGTGCAGGCCTGTCGGACATGGCTGCTGCCATCGCGTCAGGCCGACCCCATCGCGCCAGCGGACAATTGGCCATGGCGGTGTTGGATGTCATGCAAGGCTTCCTCGACAGTTCCGATTCAGGCAGCGCGTTCGAACCTGGCGTGAAAGCGGATCGCCCCGCAGCGATGCCAGTGGGGTTGACGTTAGGTGAGATGGATTGAGCTTTGCATCAATCGCTGGTGACGCTTTGCTACGACGCTTCGCGCAAGGCCAGAATCAACTCCACCTTGCCCACGTGTTCATCCAGCGTTTCAGCGATGGATTCAGGTGTCGCACCGCTGTCAGCCAAGGCATAGACCTGCTTTGCCAGTGCATCCCGCTCAGGATTCACCTCAAATGATGGAGATGAGAACTCTGGCTCAGATGGTGGTTCTTCTGTCGAATGTGGCGACGATGCTTCGGCCAGTGAAAAAGTGTGACTCATTGGCATATCGGCTGGTGGCTCAGGCTGATCCTCATATTCGTCAGACGGCTCCTGCCAGGGTTCTGCCAGCGTTTGCGTTTCAGACCAATCCCCTTCCACTGCCTGCCCTTCGGTTTCCTGACTGGCTTGATTGGCTTGAAGTTGTTCCAGCCGGGCAATGCGATCATCCGCCTCTTGGACGAGCTTTTCCAGGTGAGTCATCTTGGCGTCAATCTGGCTGGACATCTGTCTGGCCAGTTGCTCAATCTCGACCATGAGTTTTTCCAGATCGCCCCGCATACCTCGGCCTTGCTTGGCTCGTTCAATGTGTTCAGCCGGGGACATGGGCAGGTCCCGTCGGGCTTGGCTGGCTGATTTACGCTTGCGAATCCCCATCAAAACGGACAGCAACAGCAATCCCACCCCGAGGGGCAGGAGCAGGTTGGCCGGGTTTTCGAAGTTGAATAGCGAAAACATGCTGGCATCCGTGCATCGCGACGGGTCGCGAACGTGGGTCAGTTACTTCCATCGGCCAAGTCCATCAGCCGACTCAATATTACCGGAACCTCGCTGCGGGTACAGTGTAGCCATGACCGATCAGCAACATTCTCTGGTTTGGCAAGTCGCGCGCGACCTGAAAAAGCGCTGTCGCTGCGTTGAGGGTGACCGTTTGCTGCTGGCTGTATCGGGCGGGTCAGACTCGGTAGCGCTGCTGCGAGCCTTGGCTGAATTGGCTCCCAAACGCGGTTGGCGATTTCAACTAAGCGTCGGCCACGTGTTGCATGATATGCGCAACGATGGGTCGGCTGAGGAAGATGCCCGATTCGTGCAAAACCTGGCTGCACAACTGGGGCTCGAATATGTTCAGAGCAAAGCAGCCATCCGAGATCTACCAGGCAATATCGAAGCCAACGCCAGACGAGCGCGGTATGAACAACTGCAATTGCTGGCTGAGCAGCAGAACTGTCGCGCGGTGGTGACTGCCCATCAGGCTGACGATCAGATGGAAACGATGCTGATGCGCCTGTTGCGTGGCAGCTCTCCCACAAAACTCAAAGGCATGGCCTGGCGCAGGCGTCTCTCGCGTACATCCAGCATCCAACTCTGGCGCCCCATGCTGGCTGTCAATCGAACTCAAGTTGTGTCATATTTAGATTCATGCGGGCAAGACTGGCGCGAGGATCAAACCAATCAAGACACCAGCCGACAGCGCGCTCATTTGCGCCACACGGTGCTCCCCGTGTTAAAACAGATGCAACCCAAACTTCAAGATCGGTTCTTGCAAATGTCCCACAAGATGCGGCAGATTGAAGCATGGCAAAAACGGGAAGTTGATAAGGCCTGGTCTGAGCTTGTGATCCATCGAGGTGATCATTCGATTAAACTTTCGCGCGACGCGCTACGCCAACTCCCCCCCTATTTGTCTGGACTTTGCCTGAAAAAAGCCTTGACTGGTATTTTCCAATTATCAAAACAAACACAGTGCGATGAAATAGAACATCGCCACATCACCTCAAGACATATTGATCATTTATTAAAACTGGCATCTGACTCATCAGGCAGTCAAAGGAAATTAAATCTTCCTCAAGGGCTGGTTGTTGATCTCACGAAGACCGCGATCATCATTTCCCAGATTAACAACCCCGGCTTTGATCGTTAACCTAGGTTAACTACAATCGCAAAATATCACCACTTTTGTGCAATTTGAGCAAAAATGATGGGAAGTACTTGCATTCAACTTGAACCTGTGGCTTATTGGTTAAGTCCCGTCCGGAACGCGCTCACGGTGCAATGCCGTTGGTGTGGGTCTTGATGGGAGAGAGGCGAGTGTCGGTTCACTCGCAGGTTCAAGGACAGGGTTTCAGGAAAACCCACAAACTTTTTTGGAGGAGACTGAAGATGTCTTACCGTATTGCTATGGGGCTGCTGTGTGCAGCCGGTGCTGTTCTTATGTCCACGCTGGCTCAGGCTGACGTGATCACCAACGTCCAGGTGCGCGACAGCGCCACCAACGACAGTTTCTATGTGCCCGGCGTCAAAGCCAGTTCATTGAAAGCAAAAGTCAACGGCAGTTGGAAAACACTGCCCACAGGTGCTTTCTCGTTTGAAGCTGACTACGGCCTGGGCTTCCAAGGCCTGATCACTTACTGCATCGAGCCTAACAAGATTCTCCAAGTGCCTGCCAACCCCAACAACAACACAGGCCTGACCCACCAATTCGTGCTGGCTGGCGATTATGCCCCCTTCACCAGCACCGAATTGGATATCCTTGGCAAGCTTTATGCCAACGCGTTCGGCGATTCGTTGACCTCGACCAAGAAGTCGGCTGCGTTCCAGAGCTTGCTCTGGGAAATGAACATGGACGATTCACTGGACTTTGGCAACGGCAACTTCAAACTCAGCGACACCAATAGCTGGACACTTGATGTGGAAGCCATCGCCAACGATTGGTTGAACAAGATCAACACCAATGTCTGGACGACTTCCGTGCCGGTCAACTTCCTGGTGAACGCCAACAGCCAGAACCTGATCACGCCGGTCACCCCGGGCGAAATCCCCGAACCTGCCTCGCTGGCGATGGTCGGTTTGGGTGCTCTGTTGATGATTCGTCGCAAATAAGTCGGAATGATGGCCGGTGCATTCACTGGCCAAGACGATCCGAAGGTATGAGGGGGCGGGCCTGCCACGTGCGGGTCCGCCTTTTTTTTATTCAAAAACCATGTGGAGATTTGGCAAGACGCCGTGGAACGCTACCCTATTCCGGTCATGGGTCACACTGGATTTGCCAAGTTCTATCAGACCGGCCTGTTCGCGCTGCTGCTCGCGATCTTTGGCCTGTTTCTGATCCTGCCCATTCTGCTCACCGTCCAGGGCGGGTTCTACATCGATGGCGAGGTTGATTTCTCCTATATCCTTGCTGTCTTCACTGACCCGATCTACCGGCAAGGGTTGATCAACGCGACATTGATCGCGGTGTTCACGACGATTCTCTCGCTGATCATTGCCATGCCTTTGGCCATCCTGACTACGCGGTATAAGTTTCCGGGCAAGGCGATTTTTTCGAGTTTGATTCTGGTGCCTTTGATACTGCCGCCGTTCGTCGGTGCGATTGGCTTGAAAGCGATCCTTGGCCGATTCGGGGCATTGAATGAGTTGCTGTACCAGACGGGTTTTTTGCATCTGCTGGAAAACATGGGGCTGATGGAAAACGCCCGAGCCGGCATCGACTGGCTGGGGTCTTACCCCTTCTTTGGCATCGTGGTGATGGAAGCCTTGCACCTGTACCCGATCGCCTACCTGAATATCAGTGCTGCCATGGCCAACCTCGACCCGTCGCTGAATGAAGCGGCTGAAAATGTCGGGGCCGGTCGCTTCAAGCGCTTCTGGAAAGTGACCTTCCCGTTGATCATGCCCGGCATCTTCGCCGGCCTGACCATCGTGTTCATCTGGTCCTTCACCGAGTTAGGCACACCCTTGATGTTCGACTTCGGTGCAGTCACACCGGTGCAGGTCTTCGAAGGCTTGAAGGAAGTGGCCACCAGTCCCCGGCCTTACGCGCTGGTGATTGTCATGTTGGTCGTGTCGGTCATCTTCTACCTGATCGGCAAAGGTCTGTTCGGCAGGCAGGCTTACGAAATGCAGAGCAAGGCGTCGATCGCTTCCAGCGTCAAGCCACTGGGCAAGATCGCCGGCCCCGCCGCAAGTTTGTTCTGCTTGTTAATCACGGCACTGGCGATCCTGCCCCACATCGGCGTGATCCTTTACTCGATCTCGGGCAACGGCGACTGGTACATGAGCATTCTGCCAAGGTCGTTTACGACTTCGCATTATGCGTCTGCCTTGTCGCATCCTCTGACCATGAGTTCCATTAAGAACAGTCTGCTCTGGGCCTCGGCTGCGACGGTGCTTTGCGTCATCATGGGAATCGCAATCGCTTATCTCAATGTCCGCTCAAAGATTCCTGGCGCAGGCATTCTGGATACGCTGGCCATGCTTCCGCTCGCGGTGCCCGGTCTGGTCATGGCGTTCGGCTTCGTGGCAATGTCGCTCTGGTTGACCGACTGGCTCAAAGGCCTGTCCTGGGGGATCGAAGCCAACTCACTTGGACTGCAAGTCGTCGGCTCGCAGCCTAATCCCGTGCTGCTGTTGATTATCGCTTATGCCATACGTCGGCTCCCCTACGTCGTTCGTGCCGCAACCGCAGGCTTGCAACAGACCAGTGGCCAACTCGAAGAAGCTTCTCTTAACCTTGGGGCTTCCATGCCCATGACGCTGCGAAAGGTCGTGCTGCCTTTGATTGCAGCCAACCTGATTGCAGGGGGTATCCTGGCTTTCTCCTTTGCCATGCTCGAAGTGAGTGACTCGCTGATCCTGGCTCAGAAAGAAGCCTACTTCCCGATCACCAAAGCCATCTTCGATTTCTTTGGCCGGCTGGGTGATGGGCCTTACATTGCGTCGGCGATGGGTGTCTGGGCCATGGCCCTCCTGGCAGTCACGCTGATCGGCGCCAGTGTCATCATGGGCAAGAAACTTGGCGCTATCTTCCGCGTCTAAGTGGGTGCATCATTCGCCGCTCAACTGCGCCTTGCAGAAACTCAAAACCGCATCAAACAAGACTTGCGTTTGGTCCGGATATGTTTCATCGACAGGCAGTGGATTCGGCGCGTTGAATGTGTGCTGCGCGCCATTGATGATGACTTTCTTGTGCAGATTCGCTGCACCGGCTGCAAGCAGGTTGGCTGCCTCAACAGAGACAGTCGGATCATCGCTGCCATGGATGATGAGCGTCGGACACATCACCTGGCTGATGCGATAGACCGGATCGACAGCCTTGGGATTCGCATCAATTTCATCCAGCCAGGGCTTACCCACCCGAAGAATCTGCCCCGTCCGATTGGAAGGTGACTCGATGCTGCCGCGTTGACGCAGTCGCGCTCGATCCGCATCACTCAGACTGCAAGCACTGGCTGGTGTCGCGGCTGTGATCAAACCCGCAGGTTGGGGTAGACCCTCCTGAGAAAAGGCGCGGGCTGCTGCGAGAATACTGGTTACCCCACCCCGGCTGTGGCCGAACCAGACCTGTTCCAGGCCTTGCCCGGGCAGCTTACCTGATGCACATGCGGCTGCCACTGCCAGCAGGTCATGGACTTGCTTGCCCCAAGTGTCTTTTTCGAAATGGTCAGGCCGATCGAATCGCTGCGTGTTCCTCGTCATCCCGCTATGCGAGAAGTTGAATCGATGGGCGAGATAACCTGCATGAGCTGCTGCTTCGGCAAGACGCGGGAGGAAGCCGTAGTCTTTGTATCCCTTGAAGCCATGCGCGATCAGCAGGATGCCTCGCGGTGTCTCGGCTGGTTCAACGCAGTCGCCGAGGATGGTGTGTCCGTCCGCCCCTTCGATTTCCCAAGGTGATATCAGCATGCCAGATAGTGTAGGCAAATGTTTGCGATGACAAAGCGGGCTGGCGCGTCAGCACGGTCGACCAGCCAATCGCAAGACAGATGTTTACGTCGTTGCCGGTTCATCACGGGCCGTGCGTTCTGAGTTAGCGCGTTCGCGAAGTAAATCGACCATGCCCCGCACTTCTTCCGCCATCTTGGTATTGGGAAATTCACGGATGATGGATTCACCGATCCGCAACGCCTGCACCCACTCGCGATCATGCACAGCCATCTTGAATCGAACGCCAAGATTCTCGCGCTGCTTGGTGATCACGCCCCGCGCGGTTTCGCGGAATGGGCCTGCCTCTTCTTCAGTCAGGTACTTGTCCAGTTCCTTGAGTAAAGCCATGGCCCCGTCAATGTCGTCGCGTGAAGCCGCCTCAAGGAATTGTCTTTCCATATCGCGCTTGTATTCCGCCAAAGCAGTGCGCACACGGGCGGTTAGAACCTTCACACGCGGACTGTCAGGATACGTTCGTTGAATCGCCTCGGCTTCACGCGCAGCCTTATCCCAGTCTTCGGCTTCAATCAGCAGATCAAGCTCAGAAATCAGCGCGTCAATCTTACGGTTCATCTCCGCGGAACGGGCTTCTTCGATCTGGCGGCGAAGTTGCTCGGCATCCTCGCGATAACCAAATTGCGAGGCCATGATGTCCACCAGCTTGATCGCGGCTTCGTAGTCCCCACGATCCACATCTTCCGAGATGGCAGTTCGCAGTGCTTCGCGATCCTGTCGGCGATGCGTAATCTGCTTGGCTGCATCGCTGACCAGCAGACGTTCGTTGATGCTCTTGAGTAACTCTACGGTTGCAGGGTCGCTACCGCTGCCGGACTGGCTGGAAGGTGCATCCGCAGCACCAAGGATACGAATGCTGATGGGGAACAAGGCCGCGGGTACGATCACACACAAAGCACCGACGCCCACAAGAAAAGGCTCCCCGCCCGGCTTGGCGAATTCCATCAGGCCGACTGCCAGCACAGCAAGCCCGGCAATGAGCAAAAGAACGTACAAGGCCATGACCATTCGATTGGTTGCTTTGGGATCAGCCATTGCAGACTCCTGTAACAGACCGGCAGCGGACATGGGCATCAGGAACCGGGGGTCGGCGAACAAGCCCCCTTGCCACAGTCAAAGCTCACCGGCACGAGACATAAAAACTTCATCGGCTCATCAGACGTGTTGCGAAACTGATGTTGCTCATTTGCAGGCATGAACACGCAATCGCCAGCCTGCACTGGGCGAATCGTCGACCCGCCGATGCCTCCAACCACTTGCCCTTTGCCTGCCAGAACAAAAACTTCATGCTCATAGTTGTGCTGATGCAAAGGGGTATGGCCACCCGGCTCGACTTCAAACAGGCGCATCGCAAAATTCGGGGCTTCATCTTCCCGCCCGACCAGCAAACGCATGCGCACACCCTCAGCACCGGGCATGTCCATTACCTGATCAGGCACCTGATTGGCATGTTTGACGATCACACAAGTATTGTATCACGCCAAATCGCGTGCATTGGCGCTTTCGTCCAATAATGTTTGATTTGTCATGATCGAACCAGACGACCCGATTGTTAGTAACTTAAAAGATAGAACTGATGATCTCTGTGCAAAGCCGTAAGTATGTATCATCCACCCAGAACTTCCGATAGCAAGTCATATTGTATTCATTCAAGTCAAGATTCGTCGCAGATTCGCTAATGCCCAAACCACCTGCCATCATCAAAGCCCTGCGCCCCGTCCAATGGAGCAAGAATGCTCTGCTGGCTTTGCCTTTGTTCGCAGGACAGGCCTGGGGTGACCCGGATCGCTGGTGGGCGCTGCTGATTGCCATCGTCGGTTTCTCGGCTGTCGCCTCAGCAGGCTACATCTTCAACGACCTGCGCGATATCGAAGCCGACCGTCTGCACCCTAAAAAGAAAAACCGCCCTTTTGCCAGTGGTGCTCTTCAACCTCAGCATGGCTGGTCACTTTTCCTCATCCTTCTCTTCATCGCAGGCATCACCACACTCTTCCTACCCATCGACTTCGCCTGGATCCTCCTCAGCTACGGCATCCTCACCATCAGCTATTCCAGCTACCTCAAAAAGAAGATGATCATCGACGTCATCTGCCTCGCTGGCCTGTACACCCTGCGCGTGGTAGCTGGGGGCTTGGCAACCGAAGTTATCCCTTCGCCCTGGCTGCTTGCTTTCAGCCTGTTCCTATTCCTCAGCCTTGCGTTTGCCAAGCGCTACGCTGAATTGCTCAGACTCCTTGAAGACAACACAGCCGAAGCCAAAGGACGAGGCTATGCCACTTCTGATCTTGATCTGGTTCGCACCGCAGGCTTGGCAGCAGGTTATGCCGCGGTCATGGTCTTCTGCCTGTACCTGAACAGCAACCCGCACAGTAGCGTCACCGATGCGGAACTCTATCACCAACCCTACTTCCTTTGGCTGGTGGTGCCCGTGCTGCTTTACTGGATTACCCGGCTATGGTTCCTGGCCCACCGGCGAATCCTCGACGATGACCCTTTGGTCTTTGCGCTCAAAGACAAGGTGAGTTATCTTTGTCTGCTCATGGTTGCAGGATGTGTCATCCTGGCCAGCGTCAGTCACATGAACTTGTGGGGTGGATGATTCACAATGCCTGAACAAACAACCAAAATGGATGTCTCCGTCTGTCCCAGTCCGCATTCGCGCATGAATCAACTGGGCCGACTCATCTGGAGCCTGGTCTGGGCTGTCCTTTACCGCCCAAGCCCGCGGCCGTTACATGCCTGGCGGTGCTTCCTTCTTAAACTCTTTGGCGCAAAACTCGGTAAGAAAGTCCATCCCTACCCCACCTCATGGGTCTGGGCCCCATGGAATCTGGAAATGGGGGATCACGCCTCGCTGGCGGATGGCGTGGACTGTTACTGCGTCGATAAGATCAAAATCGGCGCTCACACTGTCGTCAGTCAATACACCTTTCTGTGCGGAGCCAGCCACGACTATGAACAGGCCGACTTCCCCTTGTTTTCCAAACCCATCACCGTTGGCGAAGGCGTCTGGCTGGCAGCGGATGTCTTCGTCGCACCTGGCGTGACGATTGGCGACGGGGCCGTGGTCGCAGCCCGGTCAACTGTCACTAAAAATGTCGAGCCTTGGGTCGTGGTCGCAGGTACCCCAGCCAAGGTGCTCAAGAAACGAACTTTAATCGCACGGTCTTAAGTAAAGGACTAAAGTCTTATTAATTCAAGTTCCAATGTGGCCTTATTTGCCAAATGGATTGGAAAACATAAGCACACAATGAAATTGTAATTTTCAGTTTTTTTTGAGTATGCCATTGAAGTTATCAAATGTCTTCAATCATGGACGAATAATGAGTCCTCCCTGAATAACCTCATTCTCCCTTACTTTTTCAAGGCGAACCTAGTCAAGCTGCTGCGGTTGTTGCCTTGCACGGAGCGTGTTTGGCTGGCGATTCGCGCTTTGGCTCGATTTGGATCAACCGCGTGCGTTGAATACAGCCGCATAATTCAGGACGTTATCCAAACAAATGTGGCTTCTCGAGTGGGTTAGGCAAGTCTTCGAGCCATAACCCATCAACGGAGCATGCATGACTATGGGCTTCATTGATGGGTTATGCTCCGCCAATAGGCTTCGTTAACTCATCCCACCACCGATGTCCAGTACGATTTTGCTCCTGAATCCCATACATGCGTTCGCCCTGCCGTGGGATTGAAGACTTATTCTGGGAGGACTCATGAAGTAAACCAACACGCATCAATAACTCTCAACAGATCAAATCACACAGCCACAGCGCACCGACGTATGCACCGCCAACTAATCGCTTATGTCGCCCGTCCACAGTTCGTACCAATAGGCCAGGAACTGGTAGGGACTGAAGTGGGCGTAATGCTCGCGCACGCGCTGCTCCAATTTTTTCTGCTGGGCATGGGTGGTGGGTTTGCGAGCATGATGGTGACGCACGAAATGGGCAACCGTTTCGGTGTCGATGGCCAATCTCTGGTAGCGGCCAAGCAGCATGAACATATTGTTGCAGGCATAAGGGCCGATGCCTTGGATGTCGCGCAGTTGCGATTCAAGTTGCTCATCGGGGATGGCAGGATCATCAAGTGATTCAACATCGCGCTGGCCTGACTCGATTTCACGGGCGAGTTTGACGATCCACTGGGCCCGGTAGCCGACTTTGCAGGAAGCTTTCAGGTCTTCGACTTCCCATCGCGCCAGTTGGGCCGGGGTGGGGAAACTGCCTTTGCCGACGTGTTCGCAGAGTCGCGCGTTCATGTTTTTCGTGTTAGGCCAGGCCACGTTGCAACTGGTCATGGTGCGGATGATGTCTTCAAACACGGTAGGTGATCGCAGCAGTCGGGCGAACTTGCGTTTGCGTGCGCCGGGGTGCATCTGCCACCACGAAGTGAAGTCTTGCTCGAGTCTGAGGATTCGACTGATCTCGCATTTGATTTCCTTCTGTTCGGAAGGTGTCAGCTTGATGTCGCATTGGATCGACAGTTGGCGTTTGTATTTCCGATGTGTGCGGACGTGGACGTGAACAACCTGGCCTTGATCTAAAGTGATTGGGCGGGAGAAGGTTCGGGTGGTCGCGTCCCAGTGATTGGGAGCAAGGACATAGAAGCCATAGCTGGTGACGGCTGAGGCCAGGTCGAAGTTGGCTGGGGCTGGTAGTGAAAGTCTGCTGCCTTGCGTCATGGGCAGATTGTAGAGCGTTTGGTGAAATGAAAAGAACAAGCCCCACTCATTAAGCAGGGCTTGTTTTCAATTTTCGAGTTGTCTGTGTCAGTCGTTTTTACGGCGGACGAGTTCGTGATCGCTTTCAGCGACGACGGATGAGAGCCAGACCACCAAGACCGAGCAGCGCGAGGCTGGCGGGTTCGGGGACAAGAGTGTAATTGTAGATCACCTTGACGTAACCGTTTGCCGACTGAGGATCAATCAGCTTCTGTGAACCGCCAAAAGCTCCCAAGCTGAAAGTTTCCGCGGCATCAACATCAATATCAAAAGTACCAGTGCCTTGGAACAATGCGGTTGCACTCTGTACTTCGCTGACGGTTTGGTTGCTGGTACCACCTGAGATAAAGCCAGCATCAACACCGACACTACTGAAGCCACTGCCACCAGCTTCGACATCGCCATCATCAGCACCGAGGGTTAAATTACCTGAAGTTGAATGTGAGATGCTGGGGACAGGGAAAATCGGTAGATCAGGTGAAGACAAATCAACGCTTGCACCAAAATTGACAGAGCTGGTCGCACCCGTTGCACCATCGTTATCGACGGTCAGCTTACCGCCACCAATTTCAGCATTCAGTTCAATGGTGACGCTGTTAAGAATGCGAGTACCGCCCAGTGTGTCGAATTTGTTGAAACTCAACGTATCAGTGAAGTTAGGCGTACCACTGTAATTGAGCATTTGTGTTTCGGTCGCTGCGAACGCCGTTGCAGACAAACCTAGAACTACTGCACCAACAATAAGAGTTTTCATTTGCGTCTCCTCCAAGAGTTGCATTCTTTGAAACCGAGATGAACAAGAGAGGCTATACATTCCCCTCAACTATTCTTAATGTACCTGCAAAGTATGAATTGTCAATCCCCATTTGTGAGGATAAGGCAATTTTGACAAAAATGTTTCAATTGATTGAGATCGTTCGCGGCTGAAGGTTGGAGAATTAGAAATGTTTATGAGGACAGGGTTTAAGACGAATCAAGGCATCACTTTTTTCACTTTGCTGGCCACGCGTTTACCCAACTTGGCAACCTCGATGCCTGTCAGCAGCGGGTCCAACTTGGCGGTCACCTGACGCTTGGTGCCTTTTCCCGCGATTTTCACCGCATCGACGGCCTCGCGCACCATGCAGCCGGACGTCGCTGCCAGCAGTAACGCCAGCCCCAGAATAATCAGAAGATGCGCCACAATTTTAAAAGGTATTCGTCGCATTTGACCCATGATCCAACCTCCTATGATTGACCTGAAACCTTATCGGACGCGCAAGATCGCCTTGCAAGCATGGGACAGAGAAAAGGCATCAGATCAATGGAAGATGTGCCAGTCGTGACGGCTGGCGAAGAAAGCATCATCCAGATCAAGGTTGCTTGAGACCAAACTCCACGATCAACATCAAATGATCACTCGCCTCGCTGTCATTGGGTTGAACCCCCGACTGCCCGGGCAATTCACCAAAGATCGAGCGATTCGTCGCTGAGTCGAACACTTCCGCGCGGATAGGCTTCAGCGAGACCGGCGAGTAAACCAGCGCATCCAGCAACCCCGGCGCGAAGGTGTCGCCCGGCGTGGTTGATCGCCAGGTGTAAGTCGTTTCGCCATCCGCTCGCAGCGGTAGGTACCAACGCATCGGCAAATCCTTGTCCGACGTGGCAATCAACATCGGCTGACTTGAGCCAACGAGATTCCAATCTCCCATGATGAGGATGGGCGATTGGCGGAACAGGTCGGCCTTCTCATCACTGCTACCTTGATCGCGGAAAGTCTTCAGTGTTTTCATCAAGGCTTGAATCTGGCCGACGCGTTGCTGATCTTCCGGGCTGTCGATCGTGCCACAGCATTTCAAGTGAACGCTGATAACGATCACACGCTGGCCAGTTGGCAGTTGCACACCTGCAGCAGCCAGGTCACGGCCCGGAGTCTGTATCGGTAGCGCGGTCAATGGATGCGGACTGGCCACAACGCAGCCTTTGACTTTATGGACGTAGACATCCCGGCCGAGGATTTTCTTAAGCGCAGGCTCCACGGGTTGGTCATGCCACTCTTCCTGGAAGCAGTAGATATCTGCCTGGGCAAATTGGAGCAGGCGTGACAGGGCGGGTTGACGCTCAGGATCGACCAGGCCGCTGCGGAAAGTATTGAGATTGGCCAGGCGAATCGTGGTGTGATCGCCGGCGGGTTGCGCTTGATTGCCCGGCGTGATGAATGTGGTATCCCCAGTTGCCGGGGCGATAATGGCAGGCTGAGCCAGAGTGTCGGAACCTGCAAAGTTCAGTTGGATCGGGCCTGCCTTCGGGCCGAACAGGGGAAGTAGATTCAGGCGGAGTTCAAAGCGGTCGCAGGCGTAAGTCGGAGCTGCGACATAGTCGAAATCGCGCCAGGGCATGCGTTGTTCAGGCAGTTCTTTGAAATAAGCGGCCCGTTGGCGGGTGTCGATGATGAAGGTCTTGTCTGAGTGGGTCAGGTGGATTTGAAGCGTGCCGTCGCCGGGTTGCTTTTCTTTCTGCAGGTTCTGAGGCTGGCCGACGTCGAAGCTGAGGTAGAGCCAATTGCCTTGGCGCACAGCCTGGATCTGGGTGATGTCGATACTGCCCGAGGCATCACCTGCAGGATCGGTGGCAAGCAGGTCAACCGATTGCCAATCTGTGAACTGGCCATCGAGAATAATCTTGTTGTTGACGGGCGGATTAGCCAGTCGCGGCAGCAGGGGCACTTGGGTTTGACTGGCGCAACTGATGCAAAGGGAGATGAAGAACAGGAGCGTCAGCGCAGCCACAGGCCGATTGAGATTTTTCAATTTCATGCGCGCAGTTTAAGTCAGTTTGCTGCGGCTGTGTCAAGAATGTGTTGGCTATTCAGGGGTAATTGGTTCCGGCTGAATGATGGCAACTTCGTCAGACTTTTTGCTGGCAGGTGCCTGCACGATGACGGGTTGTTGCGGGGCTGGGGCATCTGCAAAAACCGTGGGGTGCTTGGCATCGCCCGGCTGAGGACCAAAGCCAAAGACAGCACTGTTGTATTGCGAGTATTCGCAGCCAGCCAGCAGAAGGCTGAATGTCACATAGATCAGAATGGCCAGGGATTGGATAAATTTCATGCGTCGCCTCCTTTAATCGGGCGGTCTCTGATCATAAGGTCGGCTGAATCGCGAGACGGGATAATTGACAGAGGGATGGATCATACCGAACTGATATGAAGGTAGGTTGATCATTGATTATGGGACGCAGTTCCGCCCTTATGGATATTCTGCAAGCTGTAAACTTGCTGGCCAGCATATTTCCAAGCCTTTTTGGGCAAAGCCAGTTACCATTGAAGGTGTGTTTGCCAAAGCTTTCAACCAGATGCAGGTGCGGATGGCCTTGCCCATCATCGCGCTGTTGATCATCCTGGCTTATGCCAACGCGTATCACCCCCCTTTCGTTCTTGATGACCTTGACCATATTCGCGACTCAAAACTGATCGAGCAGATCGGCCCGATCTCAAAATATGTCGATGCCCACCGCCCGGTTGTGCTGTTTACCCTTTCCGTAAATTACGCGCTCGGCCAACGTATGACCGGCGGGTACCACATCTTCAACACCCTGGTTCATATCATTAACGCATTCCTGCTCTTTGGCATCATCGTGCTTGCCCTGGGCATGCCCACCTTTCGCTATCGCTTCAATGAAACGCATCGTCGCTGGCTTGCCTTGATCATGACTTTGGCTTGGGCGCTGCATCCGCTGGCTACCCAGTCCGTGACCTACATCATTCAGCGCGGCGAATCGATCGCCAGCTTCGGCATCCTCGCTGCGACCTATTGCCTGTTGCTGGTGACGATCCTGCAACGCAGGCATGACTCGGGCGAAGTCTCACGTTATCGAATGAAGTTGTTTTTTCTTGGATTGGGTGGTTTGCTGGCCGGGCTGATCGGCATCGGGGCGAAACCTGTGGCTGCAGCAGTACCCCTGGTCGTGCTGGTTACGGATTTTGTCCTGGTCAGCCGAACCCCGATGGAATTTTGCAAGCGCCGGTGGTGGTACCACCTGCTGATGATTCTGTGCTGGCCTGCGCTGTTTGCGATCATGTGGCATGGCAACATGCTCAGCGCCTCGGGAGCTTCCGCCGGCTTCGGACACGATCACATCACCCCGCTCAACTACTTCCGCACACAACTGGAAGTGATTCCCCATTATCTGACACTCGTGGTTAGGCCGGTGCATTTATGCTTCGACTACGTTTGGCCGCAAGCGCAAAGCTGGCAACAGGTCATGCTGCCCGGTGCCATGCTTGTCCTGCTTGCCTTGATCGGCATCGTTGGCCTGTTCCTCAGACGCTGGTGGTCGGCCCCGATCCTTTCCTTCTTTTTTATCCTTGGCCCAAGTTCAAGCTTCATCCCCATCAACGACTTCGCAGCCGAACATCGCATGTACCTGCCCCTGGCCTGCATGGTGATCGTCATCATCGCGATTGCTCTGCGTGTGCTTCAGTTTGTCAAGAAAGAAATCATGCAAGCCATGCCGCGTCGATTGGCTGCAACTGGTCTGTTGTTGGCAGTGGTGCTGGCCGGGATGACCTTTGCCCGTAACAGCGTCTATCACACGCGTGAACGCTTGTACAACAACGTCATCGCCCATCCAATCGGCAAGAACAATTGGCGGGCACGCAATAATCTGGCCATGTTCTATTACCGTACTGGCAACTACCCGCGAGCCCTTGAACTGCTGGAATCTGCTGTCAAGCTGAAACCAGACTTTCAGATTGCCCGTCTGAATCTTGGTGAACTCTACTATCTGGGCAACCATTTCGACGACATGATCCGCTCGCTTGAACCGGTCGCGGACGATTCACATGCCTATGCCCCCAACAGGCTGGCTTGGATTCGTTGCTACCTCGGCCTCGCTTACTTAGGCAAAGGTCAGCCTGAATTGGCGGAGAAGCGTTTCCGCCATGCGTTGGAGGCGGATCAGAAGCTGGATCGCGCTCATCTTGAACTGGCTCGCCTCGAAGAATCGCGTGGCAACGATTCTCAAGCGATCACTCACTATGAAGCAGTTATGGAGCAGGTGCCGACACATCTGCAAGCCGGTGCCGCACTGGCTCATCTCTATTTAGCGCAAGGCAAATTCGAGCAGGCGGAAGCGCTCCGCCACAAAATGCTGGAAGCTCATCAACCGATTGAGCACGATCTGAAACACATCGGTCAACAGCTTGCCGGGCTATCAGTGGCACTGGCCAACGCAAGCACATCGGACGATCAAACCAGGTTGAATGCACTGGCGTTGATTCAATCGAATGAAGCCACGCGTGATCAACAAGCATTGGTTCAGTTGCTAAGTGATGAAGCAACTCAGCAATATCAGGCAGGAGATATCGACTCTGCCTACGCCACTTTCACAAGGGCTTTGTCTTACGATCCTGCGGATGCGAACCTGCTCGTGCAAACCGCCCAGGCCGCAGGAAAGCTCAAGCGTGATGATGATGTCATCGTGCTTTATACTCAGGCCGCCTATCTGGATCCTGCTGATGGAGTGTTTCTCGAGGCCCTGGCTCAGTATCTTTTCGATCAGTCGCGATACCAGCAATCCCTCGACATCGGCCAGCAAGCAGCGCCGCATCGGCCCCCCATGCTTCAACCTGTGACTGTGGCGCGGAATGCAATGATCCTGGCCGCTGCGCCCGACCCCACGCTCTGTCGCCCGTTGGATGCCTTGACCATGCTCGAACCTTTCCTCAACACGACTTGGCCAAAGTCACTGCATCCTGTTCTCGCAGCCCAGGCTGCTGCCTACGCATCCCTTGGCCAATATGATTTGTCTATCCAGTACATTCAGCAGGCGATGGACACTGCCAAGGCCAACAACGACCAATCGGCTGCTGAGGTTTACGCGAAACAACTGGCCCTTTACGAACAGCAGTTGCCTTATCAACTCCCTCGCGCGGAAAATGAAGAAGCTGACAACAGCGAATTACACTGATCCTGCTCCCCATTCATCGAGTCACATCATGATTGAAGATTCCTCACCTCGTCGTCGCATACCCTTGGCCAGCCTTTGGTTGCTCATGTCCTTCATTGGCTTATTGACATTGCCCGCGCTGCTGCAACGCGCGTTTGCCGAAGATCAGGTCAACGAAACAGCCAAACCCGCTAAAGATGAACCACGTTGGTCGCAATCAGCCGATTACAAACGTGAACGTCGGCATCTGCCCGACTATTCCGATGGCCATACAGGTATCCTTGGCCCATTCTTCTGGTCCCGCGCCATCGACATGGGAGCCGACGCCAGCTTTGCGGATGACAAAGGGGAGTTCAGCCGGGAAGGCAAAAACCTTTGGCTGTACCAGTTCATGCGAGGCCGACGCACCAATCAGAAACTTCCTCTCGTGCATGAACGCAACAACCTGGTCTGTGCAGACTCCAGCCTGGCTTTTGAAATCCAACCCAAGCAAGTAACACTCGATTGTCCAAAGCCTCACAACTTCAAACTTATCACAGGCTACATGCAGAATGATTTCCACTTTGAACATGGAGACAACGCCGACTTGGCCCACCTGGCCGGGGGCGATCGCGTCCTGCTGTTCCTACCGATCCGCCATGGCAGCTTTGATGAGAAACGCGATCCCGCAGATCAATCAAAGTATTTCATCAGCCCAATCTATGAAGCCCAGTCGGCCAGCATCATCGAATTCAAAGCCGGCGAAATGATCCACTATGAATATTTTCACAAAGACAATCTGGACAAACGCATTCTTTTCGACCTGGCCCCCTACCTCGATGGGGATGACCTGATTCATCCCGGCGTGACGCATCCGATCTTCCGCTTCACGGTCGATGGCAAAGGCGGTTGGAAACTCTGCTTCGAAAGCGATGGACGTGACGGCCTGAAAGGTGGTAAGAATCCTGAATATTGGGATATGATTTTCACCCACGAATCCGAAGGCGCGAAGCCTTATACCGTCAACGTCACCGAGGAAAATTCTTCGTGGGCACTAAGTACTTTCAGCCCAGGTGGGATGCCTGAATCTTCCTCACAATTACTACTCGGTTTGAAACCTTTCGACCGCACCACGGGGAAAGAAGTCGATTGGCCCAACCGCGACGCGAAGGTGAGAAGTATAGATTTGGAAAAGGCAATTCAGAAAATGGAAAGCCAACATTGAATTTATTCCTTTTTCGCAGCCGGATCATCCTTCAATTTTTTCAGCTTGGGGATAGCCTGGAACTGAATATAAGGCTGTGTCGGGTTCAGCCGGGCATAATCCTGATGGTAATCTTCCGCATCATAAAAAGCATCCAGCTTCTCCACGGTCGTGACGATCGGCTTGTCGAATTTCTTTGAGTCGGTCAGTTTCTTGATGTACGCCTCAGCCGCCTTCTTCTGATCTTCATCTCCATAAAACACCGCACTGCGATACTGCGTACCCGTGTCAGGCCCCTGGCGATTCAGTTGTGTCGGGTCGTGAGCAATTGTGAAAAAGATGCGGAAGATCTCGTCCAGATCGACCGTGTCCGGGTCGTAAGTGATTTTGATGGCCTCAGCGTGACCAGTTTTGCCCGTAGACACGGCCCGGTAGTTGGCTGTCTTTTCATCGCCACCAGCGTAACCACTGATGACATCCTTCACGCCTTTGACGTTTTCAAACACCGCTTCCGTGCACCAGAAGCAGCCGCCCGCCAGAACGATCTCTTTCGTAGCCATGTTCTTGTCCTTTTCCTCTTGCTTCATTTCCTTGGTTGCTTCCGCTTCGACTGTCATCTTGCGGACAGGCAGTTGCAGTTCATGCCAACGCTTGTCGCGAGGCACCATCGGGCTGTGATAGGCAAACAGGCGGTAATCACCAGACCGGGCGTATTCCTCGTGTTCCTTCAGATAGTTTTCAATTTTTTCGTGCATCTTGTCCAGCCTGGACTTCTTCGGATCGCCTGTGAAGGCAAGGCTGATGACGGTCATGGCTTCGACATCCATGACTTTGATGTTGGAATCTTTCTCCAGTCCAAGCTCACCCAGGTCTTGTGAGCCATACAGAAACGCGGTGGTTTTGATTTCAAGCGGGTCATCGGAGAATCGTTTGTCCTGTTTCAGGTCGAACTCGACAGGTGCAGTCATGTCGATCTTGTTGCGCTTGATGTGCTGAAATAAAGGCCAAAACACGTCTCCTTCGGCTTGGGCCAGGCGATAAGCGGGATATTGCTTGATGGCAATCTCATTCAATGGCCCCGGCTGAGGAAAACCTTCAGGCAGGTCGGCTTCAAGCTTGGGGTCTTCTCGCTCATTCTCAGCATGCAGCATGGCATTCATGCAGAAAACTCCAATTGAAATGCAGGTCATGGCTGTAAGAGTCGCAGTCAGTAAACGCATGAAAGTTCTCCGTTCTAATAAACAATAGGTCGCACCCCTTGATTATTCCTATTGCAGAAACTTTCTTAGAATGATTGGTATGTTTCCAACGACTGCTTATTTCCGACACATCAGGACGCGAGCTGATCGCAATATGATTGAAGATGAATGGATTCTTCGAACAATCAAGCAGCCGGAACATGAGCAAATACAGGCAGATAAGCGAATCAGACGTTGGCGAAGGATTGAAGAATTTGGCAATCGTGCCTTGCGTGTCATACTGTTGGAAGATGGCTTGACCGTCCACAATGCCTTTTTTGATCGTGGATATGAGGAGAATCGGCTGTGAAGATAAAATATTTTGAGGATACCGATACAGCTTTGCTTCAATTCCGCGATGACGATATCAGTGAAACCAAAGAATTATCCGAAGATGTTTACCTGGACCTTGACGAACACGGGCAAGTAATATCCATCACTCTGGAACATGCCAGTCACCGAGGTGACTTGTCTGAGATTACTTTCTCCAGGATCCCAGCCACTTCCTTGTGATAGAAATGTTGTTATTAAAAAACGCGACCTTTACTTGGCCGCGTTTTTAGAGCTCAAAGTGCCGATTTGGTTGGCTTCGGTGATTCCCACTGCTTCGGCTAACTCTTGCGAGGAGTCATCCACAGTGAGAAGCTCTTTTTGGTGACATGCAAGTTCGACTTTCTCCGGCTGATTACTCAACCAGCAGTCTTACCCTGTGCACATGGGCACGTTGACGATTCCAAAACACACCGCAATCGGTTAGCTAATCGACTGCCTGCGTTCCCCTGAGCTGCATGCCATCGTTCGAGGCTCTCGAGCTTTTCGCCTACCCGTCGGATGGCGAATCCCTCGCAATGTCATGCCGGCCTTGGCTGAGTCTTCCTGTACCAGTGAGTTCGAGCGATCAACCCGAGCCACACCTGCTTCGGCTGATGAGTAATGCTGGTTTGACCCAGTCATCCTCATCGTGGCACGAGCAAGTCGTGATGATGCAACTTCAGCTTTCACTGCGTGCTGCACCACCCTCGCAATACAGGTCTCAGCCGGTCGCGGCGTCGCCTGCGAGAAGAGTCGAACCTGACTTGCTTTGTTTCCGCACTTTCGTGCTTCCACTTGGCAAGCTGTCAACCGCTCTCGCAGACACGCCGCCCTCAGTCTTCCAGGTATCCGAATCAACCGGGTCTCCAAGCGACTCGCAATCGCTCAGCGGTTCATCCATTGGACTGGAACCAGTTTCGAAACATGCTGCCATCAGACCGCGACGCCTGATGCGACACATGCCTCGCAATCCAGCCGTTTCACCAGACGCTTGACCTGCTTCACCATCGAAGCCCGCCGGCTTCGTACGATCCACAGATTCAATGCCTGACTTATCGTTGCTTCAACACCCATCGCTGCACCACTCCGCGAAGCAATGCCTGCCATGACTCTCGAAGCTGGGCCTTCCTGTCCCGTGTCAGCGCTCAAGTCATCATTCGTGTCGCCACGGTCAATGACTCTCCGTGCCTTGCGGGCATTTTTGCCCGGCTGGTCGCCTTGCGGATGCTCGCCTGTATCATCTTGCCCAACCTGATCTTGCGATCCTATCAGACACGACGTCAGTTTTCATCCGCAGGAAACCTGTGGGGATCATGCCACCTGCCCATTCGCTTGCAGCTCGCGAAAACTGCTGCGCTTCAAGCAGACTGGTTCAGCTTCTCTTGCGATCTGCTGAACAGATCCGACCACCTGTCAACGTGTGTATCACATGTCAAAGAGCACGAGTCGACCGAAGCCAACCAGATCAGCACTTCATTGCTGATGGTTGTATTAAACCAACTTCGAAACAGCGTTCAACCCTTTTTCTCACGATTGTTGAAAACTTTTCTAACAGTGGACAAACAGTTGAAAGTGAAATATTGTTAGGAACCCCGGCAGGAGCCGTTGGCGGTTGTTGGGTGGCTGATCCAGGCACTCGCTAGCCGGGATGATTCACCACAGAACTCAACATACAAGACACGGAGGCTCAGAGAAATATCAGACGCGACTGGATTCCACGCAGCCTGCTTGTATGACGGCAAGTCTCATGCGGGTGAGTGGCGCAGACCTTGGACGGAATCGATTGCTGACAAATTATCCGGGGCCCGGGGATGCTTTGGCAGGCATTTTGCGCTAAGCAGATATCAGTGGGGATCAGAACGGCCAGCACCAATTCGTTTTAATGTACTTATCCCCTTTTTTGCGTCCTAGGAAATGGCCTGTGGAGGGTCTTCTCCGAGACCTGCCCGAAGTGTGGCGTCAGCCGATGGAACAAAGAGTGGTGCGCGGCATGGGGAATTCCTGAAGAGAACGCCTTTACATTTGGCGAAGACGTGTTTGGGAACCAACTCATCTTGACCGCCAACGGGAACACCGCCCACATCTGTGATCACGAAGACGGTTCGTGCTTCGATCTCGAGTTGGGCGTGGTCGACCTATTGGAGTCGGTTGTGCAGCATGGCCTCTCGTGGATTGACTTCTACTCAAACGGATCGTTGGAGGTTGCACAGGAGCATGTGGCCGGTCTTACGTGGGAGCAGCACTTGCATTGGACCCAGCCAGTCATCCTTGGCGGAGCGATTGCTCCCTCAAATATCAGCGTGGTGGATCGCTTCGCGCATCTGGCTGGACACGCCCAACTGTGGAGGCAGATATCCGGGGTCGATCCAGGTACTGAGATTCAAATTGAGTAGTCTTTGCCGATAGCCAGGGCGGCTTGACCTTGCTGGTAAGAAAAGGGGATAAGTACATTATTAACTGTCATCTTTGCTCCGTGCTCTGGCCACTGCCACGGGCATGACCATGATTGCCAGACGTAAATGTACCATGATTCTCGCTTCCCTCCTTCGACTTCACTCAGTTTTTCGCGAGGAACCATGCCACATGCCAGTGTTCAGGTTACCCCGGCTCGTTCAGACAATGCTACATACAATATCGGCCTTCTGGCGGACATATCCTGTAGAATCAAGTCATGCGCATCGGCTCCGTCCAACTGAAGAATAACCTGCTCTTGGCCCCGATCGCGGGGTACTGCGACTTGGCCTTCCGTTTGGTCGTGCGCAGCGTGACCGGCCGATTTCCTGGAGCATTACCCGATGCTGGCGTGGCGCTGACCTGCACCGACCTGCTCTGCCCTCAGGCCATCCTGCGCGAGACGGACAAAACACTCTGGCTGGCTTCGACTCATCCAGACGATCAGCCGATGTGCATGCAGCTTTATGGCAGGCATCCCGAGATCATGGCCGAAGCTGCGCAATGGGCCCAAGCCCACGGCGCTTCGATCATCGATATCAACATGGGTTGCCCGGTGGACAAGGTCACCAAGAAGAATGGCGGGTCGAAACTGTTGTGCGAGCCTGACGTTGCGGATGCGGTAGTCAAAGCTGTGGTCAAGGCGGTGACGCTGCCGGTGACGGTGAAGATTCGCCTTGGCTGGGATGATTCACAGATCATCACGCGAACGCTGCCCCCCCACTTTGCAGACCTGGGCGTGGCGGCGATTACCGTGCACGGCAGAACCACCGAGCAGAAATTTCGAGGCCAGGCCCGGCTGGAAGGCATTGCCCAGGTCGTTGAAGCAGTGAAGCAGAACCATACAAATGTGAAAGTCATCGGCAACGGGGATGTGACTCAGCCGGTACACGCCAGGCATATGCTGGATGCGACGGGTTGCGATGGTGTGATGATTGGTCGCGGCGCGCTCGGCCAACCCTGGCTGTTTCGTGACACGGCTCATTACCTGGCCAGTAGGGAACTGCCGACGCCTGTCTCGCAGTGGGATCGGGCGCGGCTGGTCATCGAACACATGGGGAACCTGATCCGCTTTCGAGGCCAGCGGGTCGCGCTGAATACGATGAGGCAGAGATTGGCCAAGTACTCCCCTCACTTACAGCCTTGGCCTAACCTGCGAAGGATGGCTCATGATGCGCGTTGCGTGAATGAGTTACGCGACATGCTGGAAGCTGGGCCTGTGTTTACCAATGATCGGCAGGTGAAACAGGCGATGCAGCTTGGGCAAGAGGATGTACCGATCAGCGCATAAGAAAAGGCCCGTGGTTCCGTTCGGGCCTTTTCGTGAAGATACACTTGGCCGAAGGTATGAGCCGAAGTGCAAAAGAAATCACATATCTGGTCAGGCATCGATGCCGGAGTAATCCATGTCGTTCTTCGAGGTGGGTGTCTGCTCAGTCAAAGGCCAAGGCAGAACTTTTGCAGCCAGGCGATACAAGAGAACTGACGAAGACAGGCTCATCGCGCCAAGCAACATACCAAGAAAGATGAAACCAATCAGCGGTTGGTCTGCCAGACTCAAAGGCATGATCAGGCTGATGCAATAGCTCGCCCAATCGCCCCCCACTTTGATGGATACTGCCAGGACAAACCAGCAGGCAACGCATGCCAGGAAATAACGCTCCAGCCAATACCGCCAGCGGAGCTGTGCAAATGATTCAACCATTTTTCGCAATAGACCGACACCACCCATGTTTTGCTCCTTCACTAACGAAGCTGAACCGTTTATCGTTCTCCACCTTGCCGTTTTGCGTGTGTTGCACCAATCGCAGCGGGCGCTGCTCCAACACACCGGCATCAGGTTTCATCAGGTAGCTGCAATCGTCGTGCCATCGGCCAGGATTGCTGCCTTTACCTGATATAGCCACATTTTAGTCGATGATTCCACTCACAGTGCGAGCGGAATGTTTAAAACTGATGCAAAACGACGACAGTTGAGAGAGTTGCCACGCGCGAAAACTCATCAGGCGATGATTAAACAGGCAACCCATTAAAAAAAAACCCGCATGGGCCTTATGCGGGTGTCTCGAAAAGTCGCCAGGCACGGTGCAAAGTCACTGTGCAACTTCGCCCTCCTCCGCCCTCGCGTCTTGACCTGAATTCTACAGACCGATTGCGAGTCCTCTGTGTGACAGCTGTTAGCTTTTGACTAGAGCGTACCCAAATCAATCGTAGCCGGGTGCCACAGTTTGACCGAGTCCGAGAGGCAAACAGTGCTCTCGATGGAACGCCGAAACGCAACGTCTTCCACACACCTTGCGCTCTTCTCGCGATGCTCGAATGTCGTCAAGGTGTGGCACCCAAGTCGCGATGATTGAACTCAGCCTGCTTTAATCCAATTAAAGCGCGACCGATCTCTTGATCGATTCTAACTCTTGAAGATTCACAACGTTCTGAGGTTGGCCAGTCAGAAAAGCCTGAATGTTCTCGGCTGTGGTCTGCATCAGGCGTTGGCGCGCGCTCAAAGCAGACCACGCGATGTGTGGCGTGATGATCAGATTGGGCGCTCCAATCAGAACCGAACCTGCCGGCATAGGCTCCGAATCAACCACGTCCAAGGCAGCCCCAGCCAACTGGCCCGAATGCAAAGCCTTCACCAGATCCGCTTCGTTGACCAGCCCACCTCTTGATGTGTTAATCAGAAAAGCGCTCGGCTTCATCTGTTTGAAAAAAGCTTCATTGACCATGCCTGTGGTTTGATCGGTCTGCGGACAATGCAAGCTGACAACATCGCTTTCAGCCAATAATTGATCCAGAGACACCCAGGCGAAATCAGCCAGGGCCGGGTCAGGCTTGGGCGACCGAGTAGTCGCTCGGACTTTCATGCCAAACGCATCTGCAATTTGCGCGACGCGCGCCCCGATCCGACCGTAACCCACGATGCCCAGTGTTAAACCTGCCAACTCCACTTGAGGCGACAGAGTAAACATGAAGTCTTCACTTCGGAACCAATCGCCAGCCAAGACCGATTCACTGTGCCGCCCGACGCGATGGCATAACTCCAGAAGCAAAGCAAAGACAAACTGCGCCACCGTATCCGTGCTGTACTCAGGGACATTCACCACAGGGATGCCACGCCTGCTGGCCGCGGCAATGTCCACGATGTTATATCCCGTGGCCAGGACACCGGTCAGCTTCAGATCAGACAGGTTCTCAATGATCTCCCCGGGTAAAGGCGTCTTATTGGTCAATACAATGTCCGCATCCTTGGCCCGCTCGAGCACCTTGTCAGCAGGTGTCCGGTCATAAACCGTCAGATCACCCAAGGCTTCGACAGGCGACCACGGATTATCTCCGGGATTCAAGGTGTAGCCGTCCAGAACAACAATCTTCGTTTGCGACATTTTCAACTCCAAAGACATCACATGAAACCAGTCTCACCCCTGAACACACGACGAATCGTAAGACAATAAACAGGCCAACGATAGTCACAAAGTTGGGTTGTTGGATTTCTGCCTGCTATCCTATTCACGCGCTAAGTCAGTCTACAACAATCGAAAGGATGACCCATGCTCGCGATCTTGACGACGCCTGAACATATCCATGCCGTCCTCAACCACCTGCCTTTGGTCGGCCTGCTTGCAGCCATCCCCGTTCTGCTGGTCGCTGCCATTGTTGGCAACCGGGCGACCGTCATCGCGGGGTTGCTGACCATGATTCTCTTTGGCAGCACGATGGGTTTGGTCATGGGCAGCGGCGAAGAAGCTTACGAACGCTTCGAGGCAGGCGAAATTCAACCTGTTCTGGATGAAGCAGGAAACGAGTGGATGCATATTCATGAAGAGCGGGCGCATACGTGGTCGAAGCTGGTTTACGCCACGACGGGACTGGCGGTGGTGGGATTGGGTTTTGTGATCTGGAAGAAGCCTTGGTCGCGATACGTGGCCATCGCTGGCATCGTGCTGAGTGTGGGGTGCGTCGCGGCCATGGCGTATGTCGCTGAAGCAGGTGGAAAAATACGCCATCCCGAGTTTCGTGAAACTGTCGAGAAAGTTCCCACAGATGGAGCCGACAGCAGCACCCATACTCAGACTGAACACCGCGAGGAAGAATAATTCTCGTTTCGGGCTGGATTTCGCTGGTGTCGATTGGTATAGTTGTTTCAGTTAAAACTGAAATTACGGAAACCACTTTGGACACCAGCCATGAAACTGACGCCAATCCAGCAAAAATTCATCCTGCATTGGGGAGAGATGGGAACTCGATGGTGCATCAACCGCACGGTCGCTCAGGTGCATGCCCTGCTGTACATTTCACCTGAGCCTTTGAATGCGGAACAGATCACAGAGACGCTCTCTGTTGCCCGAAGCAACATCTCCACGAGTCTGCGCGAGCTGGAAAAGTGGGGCATCATTCGCCGGGTGCAGTTCATGGGCGACCGCAGGGAATACTTTGAATCCATGAAAGATGTCTGGGAAATGTTTCAGACCATCATGGATGAACGTAAGCGACGCGAGATCGACCCAACCCTGGCTTTGCTGGATGAGTGCATTGAGGAGTTACAGCATTCGCGCGTGGATGAACCTTACACCCGTGAACGTTTGACCGAGTTGCGCGATTTCTTCTCGAAGATGGCGAGCTGGTACGAACACCTGCGTAAACTGCCGACCCAATCCATGATGAAACTGGTGAAAATGGGTGGCCGAATCAGGCAACTGATCGGCGTGGCGTAATCCACCAAGCAGAACAGCCCGGGTGAAAGACTGCTGCAATGAACCTGAACAATCCACAAAACCAGCGACAAGCAACTCAGAACCAACCCGCTGCGATGCACCAGGGCACAAACCTGCCTCACGATGTGCTGGCTTACGATGGTCAGTGTGGATTCTGTTCAACCAGTGCTCGACGCTGGCGGCGTCTGCTTGGCAGGATCAATGTCGAAACCGCTCCTGTCCAACTTCCCGAAGTGCGCCACGCCCTTGGCTTACAGGAAGGTGAGACGGCTGGGGAGATGGTGCTGATCTGTCGCGATGGTCAAAGGTTCGGGGGCATTGATGCCTACACCGAACTCTTGAGTCGATTCCGCTGGCTTCGACCGCTGGCAATCATCTTGCGTTGGCCTGTATTTGATGAATTGGCGCGGGCGCTTTACCGATTCATCGCAGCCCATCGCCATCAGTTCAGCCGTTGGCTGAATCTGAAGCCCGATATAACGGAAAACGACACAAAATCAAAGCATAAGTTAAGCAAAGCCGAACAACATCACCCGGGGCAAGATACCTGGCTATGGAAAGGTAGTCACTGATGAGCACCATGACACCGCCAACATTAAAGACCGAAACTTTGCACACATTGGCTGGGCTGGATTGGCTGACTGCCGGCACCTCGGCTGCGCTTCTTTATGACGGGCGCGTGGGAGACAGGCCGACGGCCATGCAAAGCCATGTCATGGTGTATGACCTTTTTGAAGCCGTGGTACATCAGCAGTTGGCGGCAACTGCTTTCGCCTCGGCCGGCCGATCTGTCCGCGGCTCGCACCTGGCTGCTGCCTGCACGTTGCATCTGCATGCCCGTCGATTCGACCGCGTGCTTGTGCAGAATGCGGGTGTGTTGTTGCACGACCTGACGTATGAGCCGCCTTTGTTTGCTGAGTTCCACCGCATTCTCAAAGCGTCCGGCCACCTGGCTTTGGTACCCGGCGCGATTGATCTGCCAGATGATCTTCGACCGCTGCTTCGGGATCATGGCTTCGCTCTAAGTTGCCCAGCGGAATTTAGAGAAGGCTTGCCCGGCGATGCGATTCTTGCGCAGCGGGTGCCTTAAAGGTGGTTGGATGCGTTTACTTGCGATCCCCGAGAAACGTCGCGGCATCGAATGAATCGCGGGCCTCATCGACATCATCAAAAAGCGTCAGCACCGTATCCAGCTTGGTCGTCTTGAAAAGAAACGCCACTTCAGGTTGACAGCCGGCCAACACAACAGTGCCCCGGTTCTCCTTCATGTCCTGTTGGAACTCGATCAACGCTCCCAGGCAAGGCGAAGTTAAGTAACTGACGTTCTGCATGTCGAGGATGACTTGAAACGTGCCATCGAAACGTCGACGTGACGTCAACTCCTCGACCAGTTCTTCAAACTGGCCAAGGTCGATGCGGTCGGTCTCAGGCGTCGCGACCAGCAAGGCATTTTCGCGGTCAAAATCGACCCAGTTTATTGACATTCACAGGCGTCCCGCCCTGGACAAAGGGGGATCAACCACAGGCCTCCAACTGAGTTATTATCGGGCCAAGCCGGCATCAGGTTCAGCAGTATTGCCAGCTTTCCCTGATTATCCTGTTTGCCTGATCGTTGTGATGGTTACAGATGTCATCATCGCGCGATGGTTGTTGTGTACATGTAAAAAACCGCCGACTGGGTCGACGGTTTGGAAATAATTCTCAAAAAGTATTCGCTCCCTCACGGTCGCGGCTCGTGGGGATCCATTACCCCAGTTCAGGGAACATCTTTGTGACGACTTCCACCAGTTCCGCCACGTGCTTGGCTGAGTCATCCATCAGTTTCTGTTCGTTGGCATCAAGTTCAATTTCGACGATCTTCTCGACACCTTCTTTACCAAGCAGTGTCGGCACGCCGACGAACAGGCCGTTGATGCCGAACTCGCCGTTGCAGTAGCTGGCACAAGGCAGGATGCGTTTCTTGTCCTTGACGATGGATTCAACCATCTGGATCACGCCGGATGCCGGGGCATAGTAAGCACTGGTGCCCATGAGTTTGACGATTTCGCCGCCGCCCACTTTGGCGCGTTCAACGATTTCGTTCAAACGGGCTTCGCTGATGAACTGCGTCACAGGGATGCCTGCGATATTGGTGTAGCGAGGCAGGGGCACCATCGTGTCGCCGTGCCCGCCGAGGAGCAGCGCGTTAATGTCTTCCACGCTGAAGCCTGTTTCCATGGCAATGAAAGTCTTGAACCGGGCAACGTCCAGACAGCCAGCCTGACCAACGATGCGCTTCGTCGGGAAGCCTGTGGTCTTCCATGCGGTGTAAACCATGGCATCAAGCGGGTTGCTCACCAGCACCACAATCGCTTCCGGGGCATGCTGTTTGATATTCTCGCTGACAGTCTTGACAATCTTGACGTTGGTCTCGATCAGGTCATCTCGGCTCATGCCCGGCTTGCGGGGCAGACCTGCAGTGACAACCACCACTTCGCTGCCCGCAATGTCTTTGTAATCCGAGGTGCCGGTGATGTTGGCATCAAACAGTTCGATCGGTGAACACTGGGCCAGGTCGAGCATACGACCCTTGACGCGATCTTCAGCCTCGGGGATGTCGAGGACGACGATGTCGCCGAGTTCTTTTGCGGCTGCCCACAGGGCACAACTGGCACCGACGTTGCCACCACCGATGACGGAAATCTTGGGACGAGCAGGCATGGTCTTGTTCCTTCTTAAATTGAGTGGGTGAAGTCCGAATTTCAGCCGTGCATGATAGAGGATCAACGGGTAGTGGCAAGTTGCCCGACCCAAGCGTGCGCTGGCGCGTTAGAATTCAATCATGTCCTGCCCAAAAAATCGTCTGGAAGTTCGCCCGTGGCGCAGCCTTGCCCTTCGCCGTTATGCAATCTGGTCACTCGCCTGTCTGTTCGTGCTGGTTGCTTCAACTGTCTTAGATGCAGCCGAGTCTGACAGCGACTTAAAGCTTCTTCCCGCCCCACCGCAACCGACTTATTGGTTTTCCGACCTGAGTGAAGTGCCTCAGTGGGATTTCGATGCAGAGTCCAGCCAAGGCCAAGGCGAAGCACTGGCCCTGTATCTGGTCAGGCGATTGATTGATGGGAAAACGCCAAAGGAAGTGGAAAGTATTTTACCTGAAGTGTTTGATCCCGCGAAGAACAAAGACGCTGCCGAGGTGCGCATGGTGGCCGTCAGCTACAGCGACGGGCGAACGACCGCGAAAGTCGTCCTTGGCTCAGGCAAGGGTTATCCCGCCGCGATAGATGAAGCTGTCGATCATATTCGCGCGTTGAAAGTGGATGTCACATCGATACGCCAACTGAAGCTGGACTGCATCATCAAAGCGGTGGAACGAAAGAAACTTGGAGTGGCTGTGCCTTTGAAAATCGACCCGACCCTGATCGGCGTCGCTTACGACAAAGACACTGGGCTGGTGATGCTGCCCGAAGAACTGGTTGCCTGGCGCATATTCACGGAAGACCACTACTTGCAACCGTTGCGGGTTAGGCTGCTTGCCAAGGCTGCCCGTGACTACCGCACAGCCGGGATCAGCCTGACCGATCGCCTGGACACTTACCTTTTCACCACGCGCGCTTTTTACGCCCGTTTCAACAGCAAGAATGTGCGCGACGTGCAAAGGCTGTATCGCGGGCATCGTTGGCTGAAGGAACTGAACAACGACATTCTGCGCGACACGATCAAGCAGGCTGCCACCACTTTGGCAGATTGGCAGGAAGACGATGGCTCATTCCGAGCTCAGTTTGACCCGGCACTTCCCGTTGATACGAGCACTTTGAAACTGGACGAACCCTACAGCGCGATGGACCATGCCCTGGCTGTCAGTGCGCTTGCCAAAGCATCCAAGGTTTTGAAAAACGATGATGTGAATACTGCCAGTCAGCGCGGCGGACGCTGGCTGACCGGCAAAATCGTTGAAATGAAAGCGGGAAGCCGGCGAATGGGAGCCGTGGTCGATCAAGGAGAGATTCTGCTGCGCACCAATGCAGCCGCAGTAATCGCGTTGATGGATATCAATCACGCAACGGGTTCGACCGCCTTTGAAGACAAGACGCGCGACCTGGCCACCTGGCTGGGCGCGATCCATCGCAAGACAGGTGACTTTGCCCTTTACCGTCAGACGACGGATGGCAAGATCGATGACCTGGCCTCGTCACGCGAAGCACGGTCGCAAGCTTTGTATGCCATGGCCGAGTTGACCAGCCATTATGCCAGTCAGGCCTGGGAGGAAGCCGCACAAGCCACTTTGAAACTGCTCATTCTGCGTGAGGACACGAACGTCAAGCTGACCAACGTGCCACACGACGCTTTTCTGCTGTTGGCCGTGCCTCATTTGAATTGGAAGCAGGATGAGCGTTGGCACAAGAAGGTGGTGACCCGGGTGGTTTTCATGGCCGAGGCCATACTTCAGGAACAGATGCAAAACGCGCCTTACCCCGACTGGACAGGCTCATTGAAGAATCAGGTGGGTGGTGTGCAGACCGCATTTGAGTTGCGAGGCCTGATCGCTGCCGACCGGTTTTTAAGTCAGTATCTGCCAGAGGAAAAACGCAATGACATCCTCAGACCTTTGCGGCAGGGCATGGAAGAAGCGGCCCGGTTTCTGGTTCAATTGCTGCACACCGAAGCATCGGTGATGGCGTTTGAAGACCCCTCCTCCGCTCTTGGCGGTTTTCGCATCAACCCCATTGCCACCGAGTATCGCCTGGGGTCACATGCCATGCAGTTGCTGGCTTTAACCGAGTATCTGCAATGGCGCGAAGAACAGAAGTTGAAATGAGGGATTGATCCCTCCATTCTTGCTCATACCGCCACACAAATCTGCCACACCTCTCGGTCTTCACTACAATGAAGGACTGACAGATTGGAGGTTATTTCGTGCCGATTCGACGCCTTTACATGGACAACGCTGCCACGAGCTTCCCCAAGCCCAAAGCGGTGCTGGAAGCCATGACCTATTACGCCAACGAGTTAGGCGCCAGCCCGGGTCGGGGCGCGTATGCCGAGGCCCGCGAGGCAGGCCGTCTGATGAATCAATGTCGCGAACGCATCGCCAGGTTGATCGGTGCGGATGCAACTTGCCCGGAACAGATCATTTTCACGCTGAACACCAGCGACGCACTCAACATCGCCATTCGAGGCATCGTCCTGGCGGATACGTCGCGTCCCCGCCATCTGATTACGACGCATCTGGATCACAACTCGGTACTCCGCCCGTTCAACGCGTTATGTGCCGATGGGAATATCACGCAAACGCGGGTTGAATGTGACCCGAAGACTGGCCTGGTTGACCCTGCCGACATCAAAGCAGCCATCACTCCCGATACCTGCCTGATCGCCCTCGTCCATGGCAGCAATGTCACTGGCACGCTACAACCCATCCGCGAGATCGGCGTGATCGCACGCGAACATGACATCCCCTTCGCAGTGGATGCGGCTCAGACGTGTGGCCACTACCCGCTGAATGTCGAACAGGACAACTTCGACCTGCTTGCTGCCCCCGGCCACAAGGGATTGCTCGGGCCGCTGGGCACCGGCTTTCTCTATATCAAGCCCGGTATGGAAAAGCGGATGGTCACGATTCGTGAAGGTGGCACCGGCTCAATTTCCGAGCGCGACACCCAGCCGGACTTCCTGCCCGATCGTTTTGAGTCAGGCAGCCACAATGCCATCGGCATCATCGGCCTGTCCGAAGGCGTGCAGTGGATCCTCGACAAAGGCATCGACAAAGTCTGGCTGCATGAATTTGAGCTGATGAAAATGATGGTCGAAGGATTATCCGACAATGGGGACCTGCCCGGCCTGACTTACTTCGGGCCGCAAGGGGTCGCCCACCGCTGCGGCGTGTTCTCCATCCGCATCGAAGGTTTCGACAACCCGCAGACGCTCAGCGATCTGCTCGAGGAACAGTATGGCATCCTCACGCGATCCGGCATCCACTGCGCCCCGCTGGCCCATGAGCTGTTTGGCACGCGCGACCGGTTGGGCATGACACGCTTCAGCTTCGGGCCTTTTCTCGAGAAGCAGGATGTGAAGTATGCGTGCGATGCGCTCGGGCAGATTATCCACGAGATGGCCGTGGTGTGAGGTGAGACATTTTCACCACTGAGGCACAAAGGCGCAGAGAAGAAACGTTAGAGAGTAAACCGCCACAGTGCCAAGATATCTAAGATGACCGAGGCAGGAGATTTCCCCACGAGCCGCGACTGTGAAGGAGCGGACTCTTATCAGTCTTTTTTGATTTTCCACCGAGGTACCGAGGCACGGAGGAAGTAAAGAGATTAAAGCACAGAGTACAGAGAGTTCGCAGAGTCAAAACCCTTCCGCCTGAACATTCATTGTCACGTTTCAGACAGCCTTCTTTTTGGATATTACGCTGAAATACGGTTTTCCAGTTTCAGCGGATGCGTATTAGGTGGGGCGGGCGTCTCGCCCGCCATTAGCTGGGTTGCTTTAGTGACTGACGATTGCAGTGATGAAGGCAAAATCGATATTTACAAATCTCGTTTTCTTATATGATATTAGATATATCCTACTTATCAATAATCCTTAATTCCTCACGCACTCGATTTCTCACCAGTGGCACGAGCTCATTTAGAGCACAATTTGCCAAAACGAGTTCTTTTTGTTCAATGCTTTTTATGAATTTTTCCATCGATTCAATCTCGTCTTGATAACCATACAATTGAAAGCTCTCACGGGCTTTTTCCAGTAGGGGCAAAAACTTCTCATCTTGAAATGGGCTACTATTTTCTTGGATACTTGACCACACAGGGAGGAACGATTCCAACATTTGTAGGCGGTATGTCAACCTTACTGCAGCAACATCTTTGCGGCGGTTGAAGTATGCTGTTATAAACCAACCCGCAGCGACAACTAATGCCGCAACAAAAGCTGACATGATCGTAATCCAGTTATCAGTTGAAAGGTTGCACACTTTATTGATCCCTATAATTAAGATATAATATTCTCAAGCTACTCTGATTGGAGGTGAGCCCACACCTCATCCTCCTCAGGTCGATTCCAATCCTCAGCCAGCGTTTTTTCACTGAGCATCGCTGCTTCATTTTTGTCTTCGCCTTCAATGATGGTCACAATCGCACGGCAAGGCCGGTCCAACCGAACACCTTCCTTAAGTTGAACACTCCCGTCCGGCTGAATGGTTGCTTCGTATGACCTGTGCATGATGAACTCCAAAATATATTTTGAATCTTATCAGCCTCGTTCAAAAAAGCAAAATTATTTTGGACTAGATGGCCAATCATATTTGAGGATCCTACCAAGAAGCATAGAATCCCGGTGCCATGCTCACTACCGCAGGCATAGCCAAGTATGTAGTAACGCAGAATCCGCTTCTGACGGAGCGCGGCTCGTGGAGAATCTTTTTTTCACGCGCGACTGTCGGGCTTCGGCACCCGCCCCACCAAAGATTCCACTCTCTGCGGCCTCCGCGAACTCTGCGCCTGATTACCTTCCCCGCATTGCTGCAGTCTATGGCAGGCGGGACGCCTGCCCCACCGGGAGAGGACCCGACAGCGCCCTACAGGTCGCGCATGCCCCACCAGTAGAACATTCGGCTGCAACCTGCGTTTGCCGGGCACAAGTGCCTCGGCTAAAGACTCCCTGCCTCAGTGACTCCGTGGTGAAAACTTCTCCCAAAACAAAGGGCGGCGACTCCGTTTAAGAAGTCGCCGCACCGCATCAGTGATCGGATGTCCCCGCGGGGACCGATCCTACAGGTCTATTGAATTGTCGTTATCCGAGCAGTGACAAGACTGACTGCGGCTGACTGTTGGCAATACTCAATACGTTCGTCGAGGCATTGACCAGAATCTGCGAACGGGTCAGTTCAGCGGTCTCGGCTGCGAAGTCCGTGTCACGGATCGAGCTTTCGGCGGCACTGGTGTTCTCGAAGGCCACACCCAGCGAACGGATCGTCGCACCGACGGTATTCTGCTGGAAGGCACCGATTCGACCGCGTAGCAGAGAAATCTGATCGATGGCTTCGTTCACGATCTTCTGAGCAGTCTGTACGTTGCCGTCCACGACATTACCCGCCTGACCTGAAGCCAGGTCATCAAGGAAGCCGCCGACGCTGTTGTTACCCAGGTTGCGTGAGGCCACATTCTTAATACCCAGGCTGACCTGGTTGAGAATGTCCACGTTCGGGCCAAGGTTGAACTCTGCACCACCGCCGGTGATCGTCATCGCATCGATGGACGCCTGGGTTTGGGCTCCTGCTTCCGTCAGGGTGATGCTCAGATCGAGGAAGTCGGTGTTGAGGTTGATCTTGGAGCCGTTGGTCGTGGCCGCGATGCCGTTGATTGTCGCAGCCACATCCTGACCATCATCCCGCAGGGTGGTGGTCGAAGCCAGGGTTGCAAGGTTGCCCACACTGGCACCTGCTTCGTCTTCGTCGGTGGCATTATGGCCCATGACCTGGCCGACCTGACCGCCGTTGTCCAGCAGTTTGAAGCTGACAAAGTTGTTGTCGCCCAGTTCATCAGACTTCATCGCCAGGAAGGTCGTACCACCGGAGGTGATGGCTGTCGCGGATACGCCGGTCACATCCGTGAAGGTGTTGATCGTCGCGGCAATGTCACTGAACGTGGTGCCCGAGGCGAAGGTGAATTCACGTGACCCCTGAGCACCACCGAGTTCAAAAGTGAATCGGCTGTCGTTGCTGGTCAGGTCTAGGCCGGTCGCACCGTCACCAGACAGGAACAGCGTGCCGTGCTGGGCAGACTGAGTCACGACGACGTCAACGTCGCGGTGTTCCCCGTGTGCCAGCTTGGCTGCATTGATCTGGAACGAATCCACCGTGCTGGCGATGCCGCTGACCTGGAAGTCATAGGTGCCGTTGAGCAGCTTCGTGCCTTGGAAGCTGGTGGTGGTGGAGATTCGGTCGATGGTTTGAAGGATCGAGTCGATCTGAAGCTGGTTGGCTTCTTTCTCTTCTCGGGACAAGCCGGCCTTGTTGGCGGTCTCGGTGACCAGTGATTGCAGTTCGAGCAGCAGTGAGCTGACTTCCTGCAGACCACCTTCAGCGATGTTCGCCACTTGGTCGGCACGTTCGGCGTTGGAGATGGCGGCTGAGATCGACGCCTTCTCGCTACGCAGTTTTTCGCTGGCAATCAGACCGGCGGGGTTGTCGGCTCCGCGGTTGATGGCCAGACCGGTGCTTAGTCTTTCCAGCGACTTATTGAGGCTTTGGTTGTTCTGCCCCAGGACGCGCTGGCCCAGTAAACTTTGGACATTGGTGTTGATGCGGCTCATAGTCTTGAGTCCTCCGTGATCTTTCTACCTGAACGGTTTCGAAGGCATCCTGCCTCTCGTTTGTTATTGGTACTGTGTTTCCAATCCAGTCCGACCTGATGCGTATATACCCAGTGTTGCTTAAGTGCCTCCTGCTCAGTCTCGCCGGGGGAAGGGCCTGCTCGAGGCAAGTCCTCTCGGCGTGACCGGTCCGGCTTAGTCAACCCCGGTGCTCGGGGCTGCTTAAGCGACTCGGCAACCGCACCTTCATTCTCGGTGCGCCGGCGGCCGGGGGGCCACTTGCTGCGGCGAGTCAATTTATCGGACAAGGTCTTCATACAACACGCTCCAAGGGAATTGGTGTTCTACTTTCCATCCGGGAATCAGCATCGTCATAACCGGTATGGCCCTTAACCTTGGCACAATGTTCCCAACAAGAATTTTCTGCATCAGCGCCAAACTTGAACCAATAGCTACCGACGACTTAATAGATAAAGACGGTGCAAAACCACCGACCAATCTCCAGAATCAACTTTTCCCAGTGTTTCGGGGGGTTTTTGGAGTCACACCCACATCGTGAAGCCTTGCGTGTGGCGCCGAACTCCCAAGCAGAAAAGATTTGCTGAAGCTTTAAGACGCTGTCGATATGGTGGGGCCGATAAGATTCAAAGCGGCTCCAGAGAAAAACGTAAGGTCCAAATACAAAAAAGGACGGCCCATGATGGACCGCCCTTCTTGGCGTTCGGAGTCATTAAAAACTTCTGACTGTCTCGGGCGATGTGCCCGAAACCGTTCCGGCGGCTTAGAGCAGCGAGAGCACGTTCTGCGGCGTGCTCTTGGCAATCGCCAGAGCCTGGCCGGATGCCTGAACCAGAATCTGGTTTCGGGTCAGGTTGGCTGTTTCTTCCGCGAAGTCTGTATCGCGGATGGCACTTTCTGCCGCACTCACGTTCTCATAGGCCACGCCCAAGGCGTTGATGGTGGACTGCACGGTGAATTTCTGGGCAGCACCGAGACGACCACGCATGCCGGTGATTTCATCGATCGCATTATTGACGATCTTCTGAGCATTACCGACGTTGCCGTCAATAACGTTGGCGTAACGACCATTGCCCAGGTCATCCAGACTGTAGAACGTGCCACTCACATCGGTCTTGCCGAGGTTACGGGACGCAACGTTCTTCATACCCAGACGTACCTGGTTGCCAATGTTCACGTCCGGCCCAAGGTTGAACTTGGCACCGCTGTCCTGGATCGTGAGCGCCGCGATGGCTGTGCCGTTCACAGTCTGAGCTGCACCTTCATTACCGGTCAATGTGATACTCACGTCCAAGGCGTCGGTGTTGACGCTCAAGGTGGTGCCCTTACCGCGTGCTTCGATACCATTGATGACGCCTTCCACATCCTGGCCTGCATCTCGGTACTTGGTCGAAGCGGTCACAGCCGTGGCCGAACCAGCCGCAGCATCTTCATCAGTCGTATTGGCGGTATCCACCGTGCCGTCTGAACCTGCCGTCACATAGGTGAAGTTCAGGTCAACGAATGAATCTGAACCAAATTCACGCGACTGGAAGTTCAACACGTTACCGGTCACTGCGGCGGACACACCGGTGACATCGGCAAACTGGTTGATGGCCGTCTGCATCGCAGCAGCCGTGGTACCGGAACCGAAGGTAAACTCACGGCTACCTTCTTTACCAGCCACTTCAAAGGAAATCTTGGCATCTTCACCTGCTGCGGTGTTGGTATCCAAGTTAGCGCTTTCAAGGTCAAAGAACATGGATGCATGCTGGGCTGATTGAGTAACCAGCACGCTCACTGCAGTCGTTCCACCATCAGCGACTTTTGCTTGGTTCACCTTGTAGTCGGTGACTGATGAGGAAACGCTGGTAGCGCGCAGTTCCATGTTGCCGTTGAGCAGCTTGGAGCCGGCGAAACTGGTGGAGGATGCAATACGGTCGATCGACGACAAAATGGAGTCGATCTGAAGCTGATTCGCTTCCTTTTCATCGACGGACAGACCGGCTTCTGAACCGGAAGCTGAAACCAGGCTCTGCATTTCCATCAGCAGCGAGCTGATTTCCTGCAGGCCACCTTCAGCCACGTTCAACACCTGATCTGCACGCTCGGCGTTATCAATCGCGCCGAGAATCTTGGCCTGGTCGCTACGCAGTTTTTCACTGGCAATCAGACCTGCGGGGTTATCCGCACCCCGGTTGATGGCCAAACCAGTTGACAGTCGCTCCAGCGACTTGCTCAGGCTCATGTTGTTCTGATTGTTGATTCGCTGGGCGATCAACGAACTCACATTTGTGTTAATAGTACTCATGATTGACTACCCTCTCCTAAACGATTCTGGCTTTCGCCCGTTAGACATTGTTCTTCCGAACGCCGCGAGCCTACGCTCGCACACACCAAATTTTTGTCGCCCTTTCCAACTTGCCGCAGGCCTGGCCGACGCCTTGGAAAAGACTTCGTGATGCATACGACATCACGCGATGTATCCGCCATCGTCGCCCCACCTTTGAGAAATCAGGACAACATCATCTTTCCTGATAAATCTCATGCTCATCCCACGGCAAAAATGGTAAACCTTGGCTAAACCGCATCGACGGCCTTGTCCCGCACAAACCGCATAACATGAACCAACCACCCCGCACAATCGACTATAAGTTTGGTTTTAACTTCCCGGGTTGCCAGATATGTCAGGCTTGACCACCCGCGCGGCCTTCATCTTCAATATCCTGAAAATAATTCATCATCTGATCCAGATCACGCCGGGTATGCCTTAACTTCAACATGGTTTTGACACGCGTGAGCAGGACATTCTTATTGACAGGCTTGCTGAGAAAATCATCCGTGCCTGACTCAACCCCCCGCTCGATGTCACCAATTTCATTCAAAGCCGTGACCATAATGATGGGCACGATGCTGGTGCGCTCCTGGTCTTTCAACTTTCGGCAAACCTCAAAGCCACTCATGCGAGGCATCATGACATCCAGCAAGATCAGGTCCGGCAATGCGTTGCTGGTATCCTGCATGTAGGCCATCACCTCTTCCCCGTTGGTCATCATTTTCGTCCGACAACCCAAAGGCTCCAGGTAAGCTTCCAGCAACTCTGCATTCTGGATATTGTCATCCACAACCAGAATGAGCGAATCAGCCAATTTATCTTCAATCGATGGTGTGTTTTCCATAGAAGAATTGTCAGACAATCAAGACAAACTGGCAAGTGGCTTTCGTGAATGGACGGATCATGCAAGATGTAAAAGAAAAACCCGCGACGCTTGGCCACGGGTCTTGTACTTCTTCCACCAAACCGTGTCTTAACGGTAGTATTCGATAATCAGATTCATGTTCACATCAAACGGCACCTGGTCAGGCGTCGGCAGTGCATCAACATTGGCTGTCAGCGTTGAAGGGTCGAAACTCAACCAGCCGGGCACAAGATGGCCAGCCAATGATTCCATATTCTCGCGCACCAGTTTGTGGATGCCTTCCTTCAGGGTGATCTTGTCACCAGTCTTGACCTGATAGGAGGGGATGTCAGTCTTGACGCCGTTGACCAGCACGTGGCCGTGGCCCACGATCTGGCGAGCCGCCCAGATGGTTCGACCCCAGCCCAATCGGCGGATGACGTTATCCAGACGTTGCTCCAGCAACTGAAGCAGGTTGTCGCCGGTGTTGCCCTTGGCGCGGCCAGCCATATCGACATACCGGCGCATCTGCTTCTCAAGCACGTTGTAGTGGTAACGCAGCTTCTGCTTTTCGTTCAGACGCACACCATAGTCACGCAGGCGACGACCACGGAAGCCGTGCATGCCGGGCGGATTCAACTGACGCTTGGCGGTGTGCTTGGGGATGTCAGCGATGGGAACGCCGACACGGCGGGACAATTTGACTTTAGGGCCTGTGTAGTTGGCCATGATTCAATCATTCGCCGTTGCTGGCGAACGCTCCTTGTGACTTGGCCCAAGGCTTAGGGCTTCGTCTGTCAATGAACTTCAGACCCCACTGCGGGATCTGCTGAGCCACGTATTAAAGCACAATCGCCTATCGGCGTCAATGGCGGTTCTGGATGTAAACAGGGCAAACGCATGTGGCGTGTAGGATGGGTTAGGCGAGTCTTCGAGCCGTAACCCATCAACAGCGCATGTTTGGTCAAAGACCTCATTGATGGGTTACGCTCCGCCCGGAGGCTGCGCTAACCCATCCTACCTCCGACACTCATCGCGATATGGCTCCTGAATCCCGTACATGCGTTCGCCCTGTGGATGCAGACCATCCTGCCAACCCTATTTATCGCAACTCACTTAACTTGGCGACGCCCGGCAGCAATGGACAACGCTCACTGACCGACACCATTTTTCCGCTGGCAAATGACTCGTTGGCTGAGATGCCGATCATGATCGACGCGGCGCCCTGCTGCTCCCCTGCGTTACGTCCAAAGGGATCGGTCGGGGCTGTGGGATCAAATATCTGCTCGTGCAGCACCGGGTCTGCACCGCCGTGGCCGCCCTTCTGAGCCTTGGGTAGTTCGATGCGCTCCGGCTTGCCAAAGGAAGGATGGAAAAAGCAGTTGTGTTCGTACTTCACGTCGGCTTCGCCTTCTTCGCCGAGGATCAGGTGCGGGGCAGCGCCAAGGTCAAGCGACAGACGCCCCTTCTCGCCATTGAACACAATCTGATACCCCTCCTTGGGCAGGAAAGCATTGAGCGAGTAGGTCAGCGTGACCCCAGTCCGGTAATTGACCAGTACCGACATGCTGTCTTCGATGGTGATGTCATCGGCAAAGACGTTCATGTCTCGGCGATAACCATCGTACTTGGCCGCTTCATAATAAAGCTTGCGGCTGGCATCCTTATCTTTCAGATCAATCGCGAACGGATCCTGATCTGGCGTGACGTTGTCGGTGTAAACCTCATAGTCATAGCTTTGCCCGCGCGAGGCTGCATTCTCCTTGCCATAGTATTTCAGTGACCCGAAGCCGAACACCTGCTCGGGCACCGCATCGATCCACCAGTTGACCAGGTCAAAGTGGTGCGTGGCTTTATGCACCATCAAACCACCTGACTTGTCCTTGTAGCGATGCCAACGGCGGAAGTAATCCGCTCCGTGACTGACATCCAAAAGGTATTCCATGTCCACGGAGAGGATTCGCCCCACAATGCCTTCACTGAGCAGTTTCTTGACGTGGGTGGCTGCTGCGCCAAACCGATAATTGAACGTGACGCGAACATCCTTGCCCGTGCGCTCTTTCGCTTCAAGGATGGCGTTGCATTTCTCCGCATTGACCGTCATGGGCTTTTCAGTGATGGCGTCGCAGCCCAACTCCATGGCACGGATGATGTATTGATGATGGTAGCCATCAACTGTCGTGACCAATACAGCGTCCGGCTTGGTCTCGGCGATCATCTTTTCGAAGGCTTCCAGATTCTCCGGTTGCTTGGGATCCGCCTCAAATGTCGGTACCTGCGGGTAACCTTCCTCAGCCAGCTTCTCGACGTGGTAGTCGAGTCGGCCTTGATTGACGTCGCATAAACCGACCAGCTCGCAGTGGTTCTTGTAATCGCCAATCATCGGGCCGATAAAACTCCACGCCCTGCCACCTGTGCCGACCACCGCATACTTCTTCTTTGCCATCACTGACTCTCCGTGAGTTGAGTTGGGGAAACAGAATGAATGTGACAAAGATACCCCTGTGTTCCGTCATCAGCCATCGCGCCATCGCGCGATTGTATTGACTTCACCGCTCATCATGTCATGCTAGTAATATGGCTTTCCCCAACTACTTCAATGAAGGTTTGCGTCAGTACGGCCTGCGTAATGTCGGTTGTTATCCCCGCAATCGCTGGGAGTTTCAAGCAATACTCAACGGCAAGGCCTACCCTTTTGACCTGGCAGGTCAGCCGATCGCCCCCGGGCTGGGCATGTTGTGGGTTTTCGCGCCATCGCTCGCTCATGGCTGGACTGCTCCAAGCGACGACACCTCCGACATCTTCGTCATGCAGTTTGACGATGTGCCCGGTGAAATCAGACAGGCTGCTTCTGGCCAAGGTTGGTTAGCGATCAAGTTGAACGCTGAAGATCGAAAGTACCTTCGCGCCATGCGCAATCAGCTTCGTTCGCATTATCAACAGCCCAACACACACAGCAGCCTGATGTTTGAACAGGCCTTGCTTTGGTTGTCGGTGCTCGCTCTTCGTAAGACCCCAGCCCAACCTTTGACGGAAACAGAAACCTCAGCCGAGAGACGGGCGAAGGCAGCCTTGGCCTGGTATGAGGATAACCTTCAGCATCGGCCAAGTGTGTCAGACCTGGCGCGATCGTTTTACGTATCCACCAGCCACCTGCGCCGGCTTTTCCATCAAGCGGGGTTGGGCGCGCCTCAATTGGCGATGCAGACGTGTCGCGTCACGCGGGCACGGGCCCTCTTGGAGCAATCAGACTTCACCATCGAGCGAATCGCCTACCTGTCAGGCTTTTCCAGCCCGGCAGTGATGGTGCGCACCTTTCACGAACGTGTCGGCCAAACGCCAGGTCAATGGCGTACCTTCAGATGAATGTTCGTATGCGTAACGAAAGCGAATACCTTCACCGCAAATCACGAATCCTGCTATCTTGCAGGTATGAGTACTATCCACTTATCTGATCGTGTTTCGTCGTCCGATTCGCACCAAGCCATCACCCACGCTTTGCAGGCAGCCATTGATGAAGCCTCTGCATCGGGGGGCATTGTGGTCGTCAACCCCGGCAGGTGGGTCATCACCACCATCTTCCTCCGCAGCAATTTGACACTAAGGCTGGAGCGGGGCAGCAAGTTGCAGGCTCATACAGACATTGAAGCCTATCCTGAGTTGCCACGAGGCCATAATAAGGATCGCCAACCTTTCCACCTGCTTCACGCACAAGATTGCCACGACCTGGTGATTGAAGGCGATGGCACCATCGACGGGCAAGGGGAAGCTTTCTGGGATCCGCCTCTCGGTGATGTCACACAAGGCGCGGTAGGTCTGTTCTATCGTCACAAGGGCGCACGTATCAGCCCGTTACTGGAGATTCGTAATTGCCAGCGTGTGAAGCTGCGCGACTTCACCATCGAAAACTCGCCCGGCTGGACGGTGCATCTCAACTGCTGCGATCAGGTGCAGATCACTGGCGTCACGCTGAACAATAATCTGTTCGGGCCTAACACCGATGGCTTCGATATCAACGGCTGCCGGGATGTGTTTGTCAGCAACTGCGAACTGCATTGCGGCGATGATGCCATCATCTTGAAGAGTACGGATGATGCTCGCAGTTGCGAGAGGATCATGGTCACCAACTGCATGCTTGAGACGAACTGTGCTGCACTGGCACTGGGTGCGGAAGTGCATCACGCCATCCGCGATATCACATTCAGTAATTGCACGGTCAAGGCCGCGATCCGCATCATCCAGTTTGAAATGTGGTCAGCCGGTGTTATCGAGAACGTCAGCATCAGCAACATCAGTGGCAAGACGATGGCTCCGGTGCCTTTGGAACGGCCGATCTATCTGGACATCCAGCATCATCGCCGTACCGATGGCAACCTGGGGACACTGCGTAACGTCACCATCAGCAACCTGACCTGCGAAACCCGTGGGCGCATCATGCTCACAGCCGCGGACGGGGCCTGTATTGAAAACGTCATCATCCGGGATGTGGTCATGCGTTATCCGGAAATCGAAGACCCGAAACACACGGTCAACCACATGAACAGCAGCCAGATGAGTAACGACAGCCCAATGACGCGCGATGCCCGTGCGGCGGTGGTGTTGGATAATGTGCGTGATTGTGTCCTTGAAAACATCCAGACGCACTGGCCTGACGAATCCGAGTCACAGGAGATGAAGCAGGATGCAGCCTGGCCTGGCATTCATGCCACGCTGCCGATGCATGCGGTGGTGATGCGCAATGCTGAGAATACGATCATCGACTGCCCTCATCTGACCCCCAGCCAGACCGGGATCGAGCATACGGTCGTGTTGGGGTGAGTCATTTGACCGAATCTGTGAAATTGGCTTTGCGGCGTCCGGAATCAGACTGAATTACCCGACACTTCGGTATGATACTGTTGACCTATTCCGGACCTGAAAGCGAGGTTTCTCGTGGCTACGGATACGCCTTCGTCACAGACGACTCTCACGGATGAGCAGCAGATTCAGTTTGCCTCACATGCTGAGGAACGCAACGCTACACGCAAAGCGATCTCTTGTCCTTATGTCATTGGTGTGGGAGCCTCTGCTGGTGGTTTGCAGCCGTTGGAAGAATTCTTTGCCAATATGCCTCGGGGCACCGGGGCTGCGTTCATCGTGGTGCAGCATCTGTCGCCTGACTTCAAGAGCGTGATGAATGAACTCTTGGCCCGGCGGACCAAGTTGGATGTCGTCCAAGCAGAAAATGGCATGTTGATCGAGCCGGAGCATGTCTATCTGCTGCCTCCCAAGAAGAACATGACCATCGATGCTGGCAGACTGCGACTGACAGATCAGGATTTATCCAGCCGGCATCGCCTGAACTTTCCCATCGACGGGCTGTTTGAATCCCTGGCCTGGAATCTGGGTGATAAGGCCATCGGCGTCGTGCTTTCCGGCACAGGAACCGACGGCACACGTGGGGTGCGCGAGATCAATGAAGAAGGTGGCTTCATCTTTGTGCAGGATCCGGAAACGGCCCAGTTTGATGGCATGCCTCGCAGCGCCATCGCCACCGGCCTGACTCACTACTCACTGCCACCCGATGAGTTGGCCCAGGTCATCCGCAGCATCATCAGCCGGGTCGATTCCGAGCGCGACGACACCTTCAGCCAGCATCCCGAGCTGCACAATGATGATGTGATGTCAGAAATCACCGCCATCCTGCGCACCGAAGGCGACTTGGACTTTTCCCATTACAAAACCTCCACGCTGGCGCGGCGTACCAGTCGGCGAATGATGATTGCCGGCATCGATGAGGTCAGTGACTACCTGCAACTGCTCAACGAGTCCGAAACTGAGCGCAACGCGCTGCGCAATGATCTGCTGATTTCCGTGACCCACTTTTTCCGCGACCCAACAACCTGGCAATTTCTGGAAAACGAGATTATTCCGCCCATCATTGAGAAAATCGGGCCTGATGAATCCATTCGTGTCTGGGTCACAGCCTGCGCCACGGGTGAGGAAGCGTATTCGATTGCGATGCTGCTCCACGAAGGCCTGCAACGCGCAGGCAAGGATGTTGACGTCAAGATCTTTGCGACTGACATTGATAAGGAAGCGCTCGAGCGCGCCTCCAACGGTTTGTTTACCAAGAACATCGCCGACGAAGTAGGTGAAGAAAGACTCAACAAGTATTTCGTGCCTTCGGGGGATTATTACCGCATTAGCCGGGCCATCCGTAAGATGGTGATCTTCGCCCATCACAATCTGACAAGGGATGCTCCGTTTACCAAGATGGATCTGGTGACTTGTCGCAATGTATTGATTTACATGCAGCCGCACCTGCAATCACGCGTCTTGCGCATGCTTCACTTTGCGCTGAAACATCAAAGCACTCTGCTTCTCGGTGCTGCGGAAACCGTTGGCGACCTGGAAACGGAGTTTGACACGCTTTCGTCCAAGCTGAAGGTGTATCAGAAATCCCGCGATATCATGTTGAATCCGTCTCACTCGCATGGACGGGTGGCCAGCGGGGATAGCAACATCATTGAGCGCAGGCTTGAGACACCTTCGACACGCAGACGCCAGCAGGTGGAAGCTGTTGTCACGGAGGCTTTGAGATTTCACTTTGCCCAGGGTGACAGCATGTGTCTGCTGGTCGCCACCTCTCATGAATTGCTGCATGCATTCGGAAAGACCGAACTTTTCATGCATATTCCAGAGGGGGAAAGCACGAGTGATGTCACCAAGCTGGTTGCCAAGGAGTTGTCTCTGCCCCTGTCAACCGCGCTTCGTCGAGCCCAGAAGGAAGATCGCGAGGTGGCATATCAAGGCATTCAGTTCAAAGCTGCTGGCCAGACCAAATCCGTCAATATATCTGTCAGATATCACGCGGCTGGTAACCGCACACCTGAGTTTCTGCTGGTCATCATGACATTGGCAGAGGCTCATAAGGAGACAGCCACAGAAACATACGACTCAGACTCACAGGCAGCCATGCGCATTGCCGATCTTGAGCAGGAACTGCTGCACTCACGTGAGAATCTGCAGGCCACGATTGAGGAACTGGAGACCACCAACGAAGAACAGCAGGCCACCAACGAGGAACTGCTGGCTTCCAATGAAGAGTTGCAATCCACCAACGAAGAATTGCACTCAGTCAATGAAGAGTTGCACACCGTGAACTCCGAGTATCAGGCCAAGATTCAGGAACTGTCCGAACTGAACGCCGACATGGACAACCTGCTGCGCAGCACGAATATTGGCACGATCTTCCTTGATGAGGAAATGCGGATTCGTAAGTTCACCCCTGCGGTGACAGACATCATCAACATCGTGGAGCATGACATCGGTCGGCCGATAGATCACTTCAGTTATGGCTTCGATGTGCCTGATTTTTCCAATTATCTGCGCGAAGTTCTCGTTTCAGGCGAGCCAATTGAACGCGACATCATCACCAAGGATGGTCGATACCTGATCCTGCGTATTCTGCCCTATCGCACTGAGTTGGGAACATCGTCCGGCGTCGTGCTGACGTTCGTGGATATCACGGATCGGCAAACCGTTGAAGCCCAGTTACGTGACAGCGAGCGACGATATCGGGCCGCTTCAGACGGAAGCTTTGATGCCTTCTATTTATTGGATGCGGTTCGCAACAAAGATCACAGAATCATCGACTTCGAATTCAAAGAGGTGAATGAAGCGGGAGCAACACTGATTTCCCGCCGACGTGAAGAGATCATTGGTGAAAACCTATGTGATTTGCTGCCCACCTATCGAGAGCGAGGCTTTCTTGACAAGTATGTGCGCGTGGTGGAACAGCACAAGCCTTTACGCGAATCTTTCCGGGTCGATGATCCGGAAATTCAGGCGGAATGGCTGCATCACCAGGTGATTCCCGTCGCCGATGGCATCGCCATCACCATGCGTGATATCACCGCTGCCAAACGGAACGAGCGGGAAATCGTGCGCTATCAACGCATCTGCCACGATTCTCCTGCCATCCTCTGGGAGATGGATGCCAAGGCTGAAATGACATGGGTCAATCGACAGTGGCTGGAACTCACCAGACGCGGTGTCGAGCAGGAACTGGGACAAGGCTGGCTAGAAGGTATTTCAGCGGAGGACGGCCAAAAGCTGGAACTGGCTGTCAGAGAAGCCATCAACAAACAGCAGAAACTCCAGATCGAATTTCAACTGACAACAATTGAAGACCGGTCTGAATCTGTTCGGATGTTCGGCGAACCCATCATCACCTCCAACGGCGTGACGGGTCTGGTCGGTCAGTTACTGGTACCAAGTCAAGTGGACTGCTAGATTTTCAAGTCAGCAACGACTTAAAGTGGCTGAAATATTTCATCTCGCAAGGCGCGAGGCTTATCAAATATTTCGCGAAGCAGAAACGCTTCTTTGAGATTTCGTCCCGACAATAGTTGGTGGGTTGTAACTGGAGCAGCAGCTTCCTCCTGCTCCTCGGCACTGCGATGCAAGCTGCCTGCCGTGGATATATCGCGGATATCCTGGATCGATGCCTTCTGACTGATGGGCGTCACCGCAGGTGGTCGCGCTGCAGTCGACCTCGAGCGACCTGTCTGAACGGGATTGGGCGTGGCGCGTGCTTGTGAAGATTGTCGGCCTGTGCTTGCCGATGAGCTTTGCCCACCGGTTCGGGCCTGGGCTTGCGATTGACGCGGTTGACTTGAGCGGGACTGAGCTTGCTGAGCTCTGGCTTCAGCCCGGGCTTCCTGCGTCTGCTGCTGACGAAACTTTTTCTCGTGTTCAATTTCCGCTCGCTTGCGACGCAGTTCCTCTGCACGCTGTTCGTAAGCTTGCCTGGCCCGTTCACGTCGCTCTGCCTCAGCCACGCTGAGATTGTCAGGCCTGGCTTTCGCTTGCGTTTGTTGTGCGCCCCTCTGCTGCTGCTTGCGCTTCGCAGCCAACTCGCGTAACTCCTCCCGCCGACGGTTGGCCAATTGTTCAAGCCTTTGTCGTCGGGCTTGCGCTTCTTCCGCATTGTCACTGCCTTTGCGGGTCGTGGACTCATTCCCCTTCGAGGCTTTGGCGATCCAGCCACCGATGACGATGATGATGAAAATGATTGGGCCGATGAGGTCGAACCAGTTGTTCATGGCAATGTCTCCGCCGCAATTGTAGCCTGCCCGGACTCATGCACAACGAACAAGGGCCTTTCCTCCCCCGTTTGAGCACGATTTTCAATCGCCACCTCATACACCTTTGACAACCGTTCTGCCTTCAGCACCTCTTCATAAGGCCCCGCTGCGACGATGCGTCCTTCCTGCAATAGCCAGACGTCGTCGGCATAAGCTGCTGCCAGGTTGATGTCATGCACCACCACCGCAGCCGTCCCCCCCTGTCTTGTCCATTGCCTCAGCCAGCGGAAGACTGAGTGGGCGTGGCGAAGATCCATCGCGCTGGTTGGCTCATCCAGCAGCATCACGGATTCAGGCCGAGGCGCTAACGCCTGACCCGGCCCATCTGCCAACTGACACACCGCACGAGCAAAGACCACACGCTGCTGCTGACCAACCGACAGTTCCAGAAATGATCGCCCAGACAGATGTTCGATCTCAAATAAAGCCATGGCCTCATGCACAATCGACCGGCTTCGACCTACAGCATGGCGACCCATGTCCACGATCTGCTCCACGGTGAAACGAAAACCCGAGTCGGGCCTTTGCGCAACATAAGCCAACTGCCGGGCACGCTCATGGGCTGCGTAGTTATGAATGGGTCGCTTGCTCAGTAACACCTGACCAGCTCGAGGGGTCAATCGTCCAAGCATCAACCTGAGTAAGGTGCTCTTCCCCGCAGCGTTCGGCCCGAGCATGACGGCAATGCGCCCTGCTCGAAGATTCAGATTGATGTCTTGAAGAACAGGCACGTCGCCATAGGCAAATGACAACTGTTCAATCCGCATGACCGGCATAACCGTCAAGGGTTCATGTGGGTTGGGCAATTTATCTGTCACTTTGCCGATCCTGTCGATCAATCCATCGTTCTGAAAGTCCGATATTAACGTTGCGCGCGCCTGGCTGCGCGATTGGAGGTTCCTCAATGTCGTTCGACCCAAATCAGTCGGAGTTTCAGGACCATCAACCCGCGTTTGATGACGATCCCCAGTTTGAGCCTGAATCACAACCTGAGCAGCAGGCCACCTCGGCTTTGCCGCATCCGCCTGATACGGATCAGGTGCTATCGCTGTTAGGCGAAGTGGAAAGCAGGTTGTCACAGATCAAAGGTTGGCAGCAGGAGAACGACCGGCAAGCGGAAAAGCTGGCCGACCTCGCGCGGGAGATGAACCAACGGGAAGCCAGGCATCATTCCACTAAACAACATCTTCAGCAAAGACGATCCCGATTGGCTGCACTGCTTAAGAGCTATCGTCAGCGCAAACAGCAACTGCAAAGCGATGAGCAGAGCATCGAATCCTTGCTGACTTCCCTTGATCTGCGGGAACAGGAAGTAAAGCAGAACGAGCAGAACATTCAGAATCAACTCGCTTCATTTGAATCGCGCGAGCAAAGGCTGGCTGAAGACCTGGAGCAGATCCAGGCTCATGCGCAGTCCGTCCAGCAACGCGAGCAGGCAGTCGATCAGCAGAATGATCAACTGGCCCAATGGCGGGAAGAACTGCAAGAGCAAGCGGAGCAACTGGAAGAAAATGCTCAAAGACTTGAATCTGAACGCAAGAGAATTGCCACGGATCGAGCCGACCTGCAAGCCACGGGCGAGCAACTATCAGAACTGCGTGAACAGTTGGAGCAGGAAAGGCAGCTACTCCGCCAGCAAAGGGAGGACATTGATGAAGCTGAGTCTGCGATAGCACAGGATCGTCAGGCGTTGGAAGCGGAGCGGGAAGAATGGCTACCCCTGCGGGAAACCATCGAACAGGCACAGGCCGAACTGCATCATGAGCAGAAGCAGATCACTTTTCAGCGCGAAGAGTTGGAGGCCCGTCAGCATTCACTGCGTCAACAGCGGGAAGAGCTGGAAATCGTGCGTCGTGAGGTGCGCGACACACGCGAGGCCATCGAGCAGGAACAGGCTGCGCTGCAAGAGGAACGGGCTGCGGTGGAAGCACGCCGGGCCATGCTGACGCAGGAATCTGCGGAAGTGGATCAACAAACGCTGGATGAGTTGAACGAACAGCATCAGCAGGCCTTGGAGAATCAGGCCCAGCAACTGCTCGAACAGCATCGACTGGAAATCGAAGAACGCTCACAGAAACTGGAACAACAACAGCAAGCTTTGGCAGACTTGCAGAGTGAGTTAGAGGAAAAAACGCAGGCATTATCTCAGTCCGAGCAACAGGCTGAGCAAATGAGTGAGCAGATTCAATCGCTCAATGCCAGGCTCGAAGAGCGCGACCAGCGATTCAGTGAGGTTGGCGACAACCTTGAACAGCGTCAACATCAGATTGAAGAACTGCAAAAGCACCTGGCTGACAAAGAAGCTGAAATCGAGCAACTACGCACCTCTGCCAGCGACACTCATCAGGAACAGGCTCAGGTTGAACAACTCCAGGCTGAACTTGCCAGCCAGTCGCAGGCATGGGATGAGCAAAGGCAGGCCTTGGAGCAGAAGCTTGATTCGATGCGTCAGGCCCATGAAAACGAATTACAGCATTGGCAATCCGAATGCGAGTCGCTCCAAACCAAGTTAACGGAGCAGGAAGAAAAGGCTGCCCAAAGAGAGCAACAGCTCAAAGCCGCGGTCGAACAGGCCAAGCAGCAACAATCCAATAACCACGAGAAAGCGGAGCAGGACATCCTGGCCCGTCGTTCCAAGCTGCATCAGTACAAGAATCTGCTGCGTGAGCGCTCGGTCGCCATCCGAGAAGCCTTCTCCTCCATCGAGGCTCAGAAAGCTGACTATGCCCGGCTGCTCCAGCAAAGGCAGGCCGTGCTGGATGTGAAACGCTTCCTCGCCGAGAGCGAGTCATCCATGATCGCGCGTTGGGCAACGTCACGCGCTACGACATTGGTCATCGGCATCGTCTTCGTCCTGAGCATCATGGTCGCCGGTGCCTACTTCGCAGGCGAACGCTTTGCCCAACCCGTGTTCCGCGTCGGCACAACTGTCGTCCTGCCTGCTACGCTCGCTCAAGGCGACCAGTGGAAGCAGAACGTCGAGACATCACTCACCTCAGGCCCACTCTTTCAGGAAAGTCTAAACCAACTGCGCCAACGTGACATGGCCGGCTTCGATGGACAAGCCAGCTTCGCGCATTACGTCAAGCAGAACCTTGAAGTCAGTTTTCCGCAGCCCGGCCAAGTGCGTTTGACAATTGACGATGCAGACAAAGCACGGGCCGCAGCCGTGCTCGAAGCCAGCAATCGCGCGATCAAGGCAGCCGCGACCTCGCCCGACGATGTCCGTATCGTCGATCCTGTCTCTGCCCTTTCCGAACCCGTGCAGGATCAACGCCTGCTGGTGTCAGGCATCACGCTGGGATCACTGGTCGCAGCCGGTTGCCTGCTCTGGCTGACGCTGCAATGGTGGCTGAGTCGGTCGCAGGATGCCTTCGATATCGATCAGCCTGAACTGGCAGTGGTTGAAGATGAAAGTCGCTGGCCTGATGCAGAAACTGCCAGCCATGGCGACCTTGTGGTGACAATCCAATCTTCCGCTGTCGCCGATGACGAAGAAGAGCAGTTAATTGGGTGAAAATCGCTCGAGGTTGATCTCTGGAGCATATCGGGTGTCATTCATCCTGAGGCTGTTTTGATGCTCTATTCTGTGGGCCGTATCATGCTGCCATGAGCAGATACGATTCACATCTGAGGGTTCAGGGCAGATCTTGGCTTCTTCATCGTTTATCTGGCGGGATGGCTTGCCTGTTGGCGTTGGCCTTGCTGGCTGCTGCGAGCAACCTTCATGCAGCCGAGGAACATACCCTTGGCCCGGATGGCACCTGGCAGCAGACCGACGCTCCCGATCCAGACTCAGCCGAAGGCCAACTGCTGGCCGTGCGAAAGCTCCTGGCCGACGAGAAATGGGACAAGGCTCGCGCAGCGGCAGAAGATTGGCAGAAACGCTATCCCAACCATCCGCTGTGGGTTGAAGCCAAACTGGCCGAGGCCGACGCCCGTCGAGGCGATGGCAACTATCTTAAAGCCTTGTTCGATTATGAAGCAGTTATCCGTCTGTACCCAGCCAGCGAAGCATTTAACATCGCCCTTGAACGCGAGTTTGAAATCGCCAAGGCCTACCTTGAAGGCAAGCGTAAGAAGACCGGGCCTTTCCGCCTGTTCACCGCTTACACCGAAGGCACGGAAATCATGATCCGGATTCAGGAGCGTGTGCCAGGCAGTGAGCTTGGTGAACGCGCCAGCCTGTACCTGGGTGATTTCTATTTCCGCAAGGGTGAGATGGACATGGCCATGGACGCCTATGACCTGTTCCTCATCAACTACCCGGACAGCATTCATCGAGAACGGGCTATGCTTCGCCTGATCAAAGCCGCCCTGGCGACTTTCAAAGGCCCGCGTTATGACTCCAGTGGCCTGATCGAAGCCGAGCAAAGGTTACGCCAATACTCAGATGAGTATCCCGCCCAGGCACAAAAGCTGGGTGTCGATGCCTTGCTGGTGCGTATTGAAGAATCACATGCATTGAAAACTTTGCATGAAGCCCGCTGGTATGACAAGCGAGGCGAAGATGTCAGTGCCATCTACCTTTATCAGCGCGTGATTCGCGAACATCCACAGACAGCCGCGGCTCAGGCAGCCAAGGATCGCCTGGAAGACATGGATGCCCCGGTGGTGGCAGAGGAAGAATCTGACCAGCGCGACAGGCAACCTGAGATGCCGTCTGAACCCATGCCAGAAACAGAACCGATCGAAAAGGGCCAGTAAGATGAATCAATTGCAAGGGCATCATCAGGCTGGCTGGCCAGCTTGCCATGTTCATCGCCTACTCAGTTTGATGGGGCTTGTTGTCTTGCTTCCTTTGCTGTCCGCGTGTGGCTACACCACTCAATCAATTTACCCGCAGAATATTCAAACCGTGGCAGTGCGACCCATCGGCAACGATACTTTCTATCGAGGCGTCGAGTTTGAACTGCGCGAAGCCGTCATGAAGGAAATCGAGTTTCGCACGCCTTACAAGGTGGTCACGAGCAACGTGGCGGACAGCGAATTGCAGATCAATATCGTCGGCCTGAGTCAACGAGTGATCAATCACACGGAAGTGGCTGGCCTGCCGCAGGAAATGGAAGTCGATCTGATCATTGACTTCTTCTGGCGTGACCTGACGACTGGCGACACACTGCGCGAGCGCACCGGCCTGCACCGGGTCGGTCGATACATCCCCACACGTCCGGTAAGTGAGAATTTTGCGATAGGACAAAGTGATGTGGTGGAGTCCGTGGCCCAGGCTGTGGTCTCGACGATGCGTGAGCAATGGAAAGATCAATAACCCCCCGGGCCGAGGACCGGCCTAGAATGCCCTTGCAATAGATGCTTCATTAATCTGCCGATGTTACAGGCAATCATTGAAACCTTGAGCCTCGGCGGCGGTAACAAAAAAACATGGCCGATCAAAACCCAAATAAAAAGCCGACCGACAAGCAGGATGACAGCGGAAACAAGGGACAGGGTTCAGGCGGGCAAAAGCCGCCTCAGAACTTTATTTCCCGAAGTGCCATGGGATGGATTCTCATCGGCGGCCTCGCGGTCCTGCTCTTCATCCTCATGAACAGCACCAACGGCAGCTCCGAGGAGATCGCCTGGTCTAAGTTCTACAACTATGCCAAATCAGGTCAGTTCGATGTCACCAAACCGATCGTTCTGAAAAACAGTCGGGTCGAAGGCACGCTGGTTGAAGGGGCCACAGGCACCGATGCCTCTGCCGAAGGACCGATCAAGGTCTATGCTCAGATCAGTCCGCATGGCTACGAACCCGTTCAGGCCAAGCTTGATCAACTGGCTGACGAAGGCAAGATCGAACTGAAGTTCGATCCGCAGGAATCGCTGCTCATCCCGCTGCTGATGACGTATGGCCCGATCCTGCTGCTCGTTCTGCTGGCCTACTTCTTTATCTTCCGTGGGCTGCGCAACGCTGGGGGTGGCGCGGGCATGCTGGGCAGCTTCGGCCGATCGCGCCATCGTGTGACCAACAAGGAACATTCCAACATCACGCTGTCTGACGTGGCAGGCATCGACGAAGCCAAGGACGAAGTCACGGAAATCATCGAGTTCCTCAAGAACCCCAAGAAGTTCCAGAGACTGGGCGGTCGTGTGCCCCGAGGCGTGTTGCTCATCGGGCAACCCGGTTGTGGCAAGACACTGCTGGCCAAGGCTGTCGCGGGTGAGGCGGATGTCCCTTTCTTCTCGATCAGTGGCTCAGACTTTGTTGAAATGTTTGTCGGTGTTGGCGCCAGCCGGGTGCGCGATCTGTTCAAACAGGCACGCGAGAACTCACCTTGCATCATTTTCCTGGATGAAATCGACGCGGTCGGTCGCCGACGTGGCAGCGGCTTCTCCTCCGGCGGACATGATGAACGTGAGCAGACACTCAACGCCATCCTCGTGGAAATGGATGGCTTTGAAAGTGACGACCAGATCATTGTCATGGCTGCGACCAACCGAGCAGACGTTTTAGACCCGGCATTGACCCGCCCGGGACGATTCGACCGTCAGATTCAAGTGCCACTGCCTGACATCCGTGGCCGGGCTCAGATTCTTACCGTCCATGCCAAGAAGATCAAAACTGGCCCGAACGTGGATCTGGAAAAATTGGCGCGCAGCACACCCATGTTCAGCGGTGCTGACCTCGCAGCGATCATCAATGAAGCCGCCATCGCCGCGACATTGCAGGCCAAGAGTTTCGTCGAACAGGATGACCTTGAAGAGGCCCGCGACAAGGTCAAATGGGGCCGAGCCCGTCGCAGCCACAAGGTGGAAGAAGAAGAGAAAGTTGCCACGGCTTATCACGAAGCAGGACATGCGGTCGCACAGTACCTGCTGGAACATGCTGACCCGTTGCACAAGGTGACGATCATTCCGCGCGGCCAGGCGATGGGCGCGACCTTCAGCCTGCCTGAGAAAGATCGGCATGGGTATGGCCTGCGTTATCTGCGCGACACGATGCGCGTCCTTTGCGGTGGACGCATTGCCGAGGAGAAGAAAACGAGCGATGTGTCATCAGGAGCCGCGATGGATATTCGCATGGCTACCGCCTACGCCCGACACATGGTGCTGGAGTGGGGCATGAGCGAGAAACTCGGTTTTGTCGATCTGCAAAGCCCGGACAACCCCAACAGCATGATGCCCGAGCGCGCTTACTCAGAAGAGACTGGCCGGGTTGTCGATCAGGAAATCAAACGCATCATCGACGAAGCCTACAACGACGCGCGAAAGCTGCTCGAAGACAACTGGGATAAGGTTGTCGCACTGGGTGAAGCCTTGCTTAAGTATGAGACTCTTGGCTTTGATGAAGTGGATCGTCTGATGAAGGGTGAACCATTGGATAAACCAACCGTCGGCGATTTACTCAAAATGGAAGCCGACAAAGCACGCGAAAAATCTTCCGCTCCCAAGTCAGACGCTCAAACAGAAGATGATGCAGACGATGCTCCGGGAACAGTTCCCAGCCCCGCTTGATAGCTGAATTAGAAAACGCCGCGTTTTGCAGTCGCGACGTTTTTTTCTGTTTGGTCCAGCTTTCCTGCAGCATCAACGTTTTTTACCCAATCGCGTTCGACCGCCACACAGCACGGCGCCCAAACCAAGCATGGCTAAGGATGCTGGCTCAGGGATCGAACCACTGCCACCACCCCCCATGGACATCGGGGCTGTCCCGCCGATCGTGGTGTTGCGGTCCAGCCAGATGTTGCCCTGAGCCCAGGCGATGCCATCAATTCGGCTGTCGCGGTCAATGCTGATCCCGCCGTCGGCAATCAGGCTGCCAGTGAAACTGGTGTTGCGCGACAGGCTGGCGTTGCCACCGACATTGAAGATGATGTCTGCCGCGTTGCCTTCCAAAATGAAGTCGCGATCCAGTGATAAGCTGCCGGCAACATTGACAACCACTTCGCCATTGGATGTGTCTGCCACGATCCGCGTTTTCTGACCCAGCCAGATACTGGAAAATTCATATGTGCCGGATGTCAGGTAGATCACCGAGTCTTTATCGACACTGAGTGAGCCATAGCTGCCTGCATCCATATTGACGCTTGATCCCTTGCTATGCCAGATGCTGCCTGAACCTGCATTGAAACTCAGGTCGATGGGCGCGCTGCTGCTGTCAAAGTCTGTGACGTGTTCACTGTAAGTCACACTACCGCCGACAGAAGCATTGTTTGCAACCCAGGCGCTACCGCCGTGATACACGTTGCCCGCAATCTGGCTGCCTGAGTTGACACTCACAGAACCGGCATTGATGTCACCGCCAAAGACAACATTAGACCCGAAGCTGGTGGATCCTTCAGACCAGCTGCTGCCGGTCACTTGTGTATTTGTATCCATCCAAATGGTTTGGCCGGCGATTGAGCCATTGATGGTGACATCTCTGCCCGTACTCAGGCTCCCCCCTGCCCAGACCGAGGCATCATTCACCTGCCCGGCTGTGATCCCAGCATTCAAGCTGCTGCAAGTAGCGAGAATAACTGCTGCGATGGTTGATGTACTTGTAACCCTGATCATGTTTCACTCCCAACGAAAACGATTCCTGTAGAAAGTGAACGATTCAGGATAGAAACAGGCAAGACAGGCAATAAGAATCTCACCGCTCTGCGTAACACCTGTAACGATTGTGCGGATGATGCGGGAAAGTGAACACGGACAGGCAATACACCCGAGAGGGCTCGAACCTCTAACCTTCGGCTCCGGAGGCCGACGCTCTATCCAATTGAGCTACGGGTGCTTATATGGATAGCCTAATCATACTCGCAGTTAGCAACAATTCCGAAGTACTTTCACCTGCCTATCAGGGCAAATGCATGTATGTTGTTGCCGCCGCGTTCCGGCTTTCCATCGACAGCACAGTTTGACTGCGGTCTCGGTCACACTTTGATATCCCGCGATCAATACCTTGAGCACACCCTAAAACAACCTGGCATCTTCCTTCTGTTTGCTCACCCCAACCTTATCAAGCCTTTCCGCGGCCTTGGTCGCGTATTCCTGGCTTAACTCACACCCCAGCCAATGCCTATCCAAAGCTTTCGCCACCGCCAGCGTAGTCCCGCTGCCGACGAACGGGTCGAACACGATGTCCCCTTCATCGCTGGAGACTTTGATGATGCGCTCCAGTAAAGATTCTGGCAGTTGGCAGGGATGCCATTGCTCGCGTTCCTTGAACGTGCCACATAAGCGAGGCTGGTACCACGTATCCGAATCACTGTTGAAATAGCCTGCCCCTTCTTCCTCAGCCGCTTCCTGCGGGCGGATATGCCAATCAGCCACCTGTGGGAAACGCAATACCCAAGTGTCATCAGGCAGTTTGCCCTTGGGGTTTTGCCTTGTGTCGTTGTAGGTGGTCATACGGGCGGAAGGGACTGCGACCGAGTCGTAGTTGAATGTGAAGGATGGGTTCCTGCCTATGTCAACGCGAGGCTTACCCATTTTGTTCAAAGCCGCGCTGCCTACCGCGTAAAACAGGTGGGCGTGGCTGCGGTTGAACTTGGCTTTGCAACGCTGGCCGAACGTGTAATGCCAGATGATCCAGTTGCGGAACAGCAGATGACCTGCCTGTTGCAGTTTCTTCAGGTGCAGGCGTACCTCGGCCGCATATTCATCGCCGATGAGAATGTACATGCTTCCCGAAGGCTTCATCAGCCGGGCGCACTGGTCGATCCAGCGATACGTCCAGTCGAGATATTCGTCGTCGGGCAGTTCATCGACATAGTTGTCGCCGTAGTCGAAGCCGATGTTGTAAGGCGGGTCGGCGAAGATCAGGTCGAGGCAATCGTCAGGCCAGCCTTGCATGGTGGCGATGCAGTCGCCTTGATAGATCAGGCCCGTGTCGGGGGGATCGCTCGCAGCAGTCTGGGACGGGGCATGATTGATTTCATGGTTGTCCTGTTTGGCGGTGCGTTTTTTCTTTGAGCTTTTCTTCTTGGCCATGCTAGGAGTATAGCGCAAAGGCGTGCATCGCGCCAGTCGGATGTAGATTTCCCCAAATCGGGCCAACCACGCCCGGAATGTCGGCTTATCGAGACCGCGTCTCATGTGGCAGGAACTGGCTGCATGCAGTTGTCCAAGCCGATAGGATTTCTATACTTGCGATGAAAGCTGACAGATTTGGTCAGCAGAATTTTGAATCACGGTTGAGTCAACAGTAAAGGAAGTGACTTATGCCTCATATCATTGCTGAGCCCTGCATTGGAACCAAAGACACGGCTTGTGTGGATGTCTGCCCGGTCGATTGCATTCACCCAACCAAGGATGAGCCTGAGTTCGAAGGAGCAGAGATGCTCTATATCGACCCGGATACCTGCATTGACTGCGGCCTGTGCGTCGATGAATGTCCGGTCAAGGCCATCTTCCCCGAAGAAGACCTGCCCGAAGAATGGAGCAGCTTCATCGAGAAGAATGCACAGTATTACGCCTGATCGGAATCAGAAACGTTGCCACAACCCAGCCGGTCGTCGCACAAGGCCAAGCGCCTTCTGTGGCGTCCGGCTGTTTTTCTATGTGGGTGCGTTTTCCGGGTTGATCTTCATTTCGCGCAAGAAACACCTCTTTGTCTCGGCGGCCAGCGCGCAAACATTAGAATAAATCTCATGTCCTTGGCCTGATTCCTGCTCAGGAGATCATCATGATGTTGCATCGACTAGTCCTTATCTCGCTGTTCGTACTGGCTGCGCCATTCACCCTTGTTCAAGCCAAGGTGGACCTGCAAACCGTCACACTGGGCGATGAGAAACTACCCACGACCGGAAAGTGGCTGGATGATGACACTTACCAACTCACCGGGTACGGCCGGGACTCCTACATGCAGACCGATCTTGGCTGCGGCTTTGCCTACATGAAAACCAAAGCTCCATCATTCACCTTTCAGGCGCGCATCGTCAAGGTCGAAGCCAAGACCGACAATACAAAGTATGGCTTATACGTCCGCGAGAATCTCAAACCCACCAGCCGACTCTTGGGTGTACGCCACGATGGCTTTCGTCTGAATGAATGTCTGCAATGGTTTTTTAGGCATCAGCCAGCCAATTCGACTCACGACGGGGCCAGCCGCATCTATCTCGACGGCGTTCTCAAAGATTACAAGCTTAAAGAAGGATTCTGGCTCAAAGTCGAAAGAGCCTACCCAACCATCACCTTCTACTACAGCGAGGATGGCAAAGAGTGGAAAGAACTCGTCAGTGACCGACGCTTCAATTGGCTTGAACAGGAAGTTTTCGTTGGCCTGATGGTCACAGCAGGCGGGCATGGCAAGGAGCCGATCACCGTCACCTTTGACAATGTCAGCTTCAAGGAACATGCCACCGAAGCAGGGAGTCAATCCCAAGCCGACTTCAAAGAGTTCCGCCCGTCGATCGGCACATGGGAAATGCACCTTTACCAGGCGGACACCCCAGCGGGTAAAGACACACAAGGCGGATTCATTCTCAAGCCGAAGGACTTGCCCTGGTCGGAGATTCGCGGGTTGTATTACAGTTCGGGCTCCAAGGAAGTGATGCTGACTGGCCACAAGCAGATGGCCTGGGACTCGGGGCCGCAGAAGCGGCGCAAGCCCTCGGCCATGAGAGAATGGGAAGGCGTTCACGAGATCGATGACCTGCGTTACTGGTATGCCTATCTGAAATATCACAAGGTGGCGCGATTGGGCGGCGCGTTTGAACCGAAGTATTTCGAAGAGGTGATTGATGAGTTGGCCAAGCAGACCGGCCAGGAAGAAATCCGCAACCTGCCCATCGTCGCGACTGGGGGATCCTTTGCCGGGGGAATCACCGCATCGCTTTCTAATCAATATCCTGAGCGCTTTGCTGCCAACGCGCCCGTCATCATTGGGGCGGCTGGCTGGGATACGGAGAATGAAGACGCTCGCAAGTGCCCCCGGCTTTATGTCTTCGGCGAACAGGACGGACCACACCTGAAAGACATTGAGAAGGTGGATCAAACCATCCGCCAGCAGGGCAATCTCTGGGGTCATGCCCCGCAATGGCGGCTGCATCACCGGTGGTGGCGAACCGATCAGATCGTGCTCCCCTACTTCATGCGCTGCCTGGAACTCAGGCTGCCTGAGAAATTCGATGCTTCCAAAGAGCGCGTGCAACTGAAAGAACTCAAAGAAGAAGATGGATGGATCGGCCTGCATGAAAACTGGCAGTCACCTGATTCCAACTATGTCACCATTCTGCCCTTCAAAGACGCGACGGAAGCGCAACGCCGAGGCGATGCATCCTGGCTGCCCGATGAGCTGACTGCACGCATCTGGCAGGCATTTTTGTCCAATCGCCCCCCAGCGGTCATTCACTTCCCCCGGTTCGATGGCAACCAGGGTTTCATGACCGCAAGACCCGACGGCAGAGAAATCCATTATCTCGAAGCCAACAAGCCCTGGCCACTGCTGGCATCAGGCCCGAAGGGGGATAATGTCAAAGTGGAGTATTTCGCTGGCCTGAAGAAGCTGAAGGTTCAAAAAATGATTGGCGAGGATCCTTACAACGTGATTCTTGAGCCACTCGAACCCGGCATGCATGCCATCTATCTGAAGGTGACCGTGGATGACAAACCGAGTCTGACTCACCCGCACCCGATCCTGTTTCAAAAACGTGATTGAGGCATCAACAACAGAACAACACCTGACCTCACGCCACGGACGCGTCATATAAATAGTTGCGCTCAGGAATGACCCCCCGTCCTGCCATCGCTCGCTCCGTCATGCCTTCTGTCTCAGCCAAGGCCCGGCTGATCGACCCGTTCTCCCCGCTGTGCAGATAACTCAAATCTTCCCCGGCAAACTCCACGATGTTGAGATAACGATCGTCTTCCAGACTGAAAGGCTTCTCCAACTGGTAATTGGGAATGCGCTCGCCGTTCTCATCAAACGCGACGATCACCGTCGGCTGAAACGGATCGCGCTTGTTGAACCGAACCACCACGCCGGTACGCCCATCGGACAACTTCAACTTTGCTCCGATCGGGAAAGGCTGGATCAATCGCGTAAACATGCGCACCAGCAAGGGATCGTAAAACCGCGCGTAAGGCCCCTGCACCATCTCCCAAAGCACCCGGGCTTCGCTCTTGGCCTGCTTGAAAACCTGCGTACTTGTCGCTGCATGGAATGAGTCGCAGATGCGAATGATCCGCGTGAAAATATGCTGCTGGTCATTGTTCAAGCCGTTGGGATACCCACTGCCATCAAAGTTTTCATGGTGGGTGCGCACAATGACACGGGCCGTGGTCGGGAAAGAGTCGGGCAGCATGTCGGCACCAAGTTGTGGGTGCTCGAAAATCTGCTCGCGCTCCTCCATCGTCAGCTTGCGGTCGGTTTCGTCGTAGATGGAGGCGATGGGGAACATGCCGATGTCCATGAACATCGCGCCCAAGCCCAAAGGCTTCATGTCAAACACCGTCTTGCCACTGATATCCTTGGCACTGGTGTTGGCGATGCGCTCGCGCACAATGTAGTTCTTGATCGTCGATCCCATAACCATGGCCAGGTAAAACACCGCGGCTGAGTGCTCAGACAGGTAACTGCCATCCTGAATCGAACGGTTGAGCAAAGCTGACGACACTGGATTGTTGGCCAGGTATTGCATCACCTCATGCACAGCCGACTCCATCTGCCGGTAGTCCTTGCCTGACAGCGATGCCCTGCCGGAGAGTTTGCCACTGACCTGTTGAATACTCCGCGCCACCTGCGATTGGCATTGCCTGGCGACGTTGCGATCCTGCCCTTCATCCTCGAAGTCCGCGATGTCATCGAGGATCGGGTCGCCGATCTTGATGATGACATTGGGATACTTGCGTTTGAGGATGTCGAGGTCGGCCTTGTTCAGGTGCTTACCCGAGGCCAGCATCACGCGACCGCCCCACTCGAAGGACTCCGACAAGCGCATTCCCGGCTCAAGCTCTTTCACAGGCAACAATATGGGCATGGATTCACTGCCTCCCCAACGACTCAGTATCGCTATCGGGCGATTTCACTTGCCGATCCCGTTGAGTTGACCACCGCAGGCCGACACCTGCCCAGTCCTATCAATCAGGCCGACTGTCGCGAGTGCACCGAATATGAGACTTCTGCGTCTGGCGCGAGTTGTGCCGAATGTACCGGTTGTAACGATTCAACCGATGGTGCCGGTTGTGTCGCCTGACCCGGTTGTCACGATTCTGTGGTTTGTAACAATCATGCCAAATCAGTGAATCTGAAAAGTTTTTGCCCCTGGCTGTGAACCGATCGCCAACTTGCGCATCTAAACCTCTAACCACCCGCAACCAACACACAGGAGGTCTGTGACATGTCACGTATGCGAAACAATCTGTTCCAATCACTTTGGGCATCGAAAGCCATGTGGCGCGGTGCTTTAGCCTCATTGGCCACTGCCTGCCTCGTCGCTGGCGTGGTCGTCGCCAATGATGCCAAGCCCGAAACCCCCAATGAGAAGCCCGAGTGGGTCAAATCCGACACCTTGGGCGGCGAAAACCGTTATCTCTACCACGTCAGCACGGATAAGCCGATCTACCGCGAAGGGGAGTCGGTCTTTGTGCGGGGTGTGCTTCTTGAAGCCCATAGCCGCAAGCCTTTGACCGAATTCGAGACCGACAGTCGCTTCGGCAGGTATGGCAACATCGAAATCATCAGCCCCAAGGGGTCGATCATTGCCTCGGGCAACGGGAGCATCGAAAACAGCACCCTCGGCTTCCAGTGGGACATTCCCGAAGGCACGCCGGGCGGCGAGTACACCGCCAAGGTCACGTCGCCTCAATTGGGCACCCCCATTGCCGAGCGCAAGTTTGAGATTCGCGCTTACCGTGCCCCACGACTGAAAAGCCAGATTCAATTCATCCGCAAAGGTTATGGCCCGGGCGATACCGTCTCTGCCAGCCTTGATGTCAAACGGGCTGAAGGGGGCGTGCCAGAGGATGCCAAGGTGACCATCATCGCCCGTGTCGATGGCAAGGAAGTGCATCGCAGCGACAGCAAAGTCAATAACGAAGGTTTGGCCTTTGCCAACTTCGACCTGCCCAAGGAAATCGAGCGCGGCGAAGGCACGCTCAGTTTCGTCATTGAAGACGGCGGCGTGGTCGAAACAGCCAGCAAAACCATTCCCATCCTCCTCCAGACCGTGGATCTGCAACTGTTCCCCGAAGGTGGCGACCTGATCGCAGGCCTGCGCAATCGCATTTACTTTGAAGCCAGGACACCTTACGGCAAGCCGGCTGATCTGGAAGGTGAAATCATTCGCACCGATGTGCCCGGCGAACCAGCCGTCGTCGGTAAGTTCCGCAGTGAACACGAAGGTCGCGGCCGATTCCTCGTCGAACCCGTTGCGGGCGGTAAATACGCGATGCGCATCACCAGCCCGGCTGGGATCAATCGTCTCTTTGACCTGCCAGATGCCAAGGCAGAAGGCGTGGTCATCCGCTCCGTCGGCGAAGTCTATGAAGCAGGCAAGGCTGTCTCTGTGAAAGTTGCAGCCAACTACACCGGCAAGGCGGAGATCATCCTCGCCAGGCAGGAAAAACGCATTGCCAGCAGCGACATCGACATGACCAAGGGCCAGGAATATAACCTGATGTTCATCGTGCCCGATGACGCATCAGGCGTGCTGTCCGTCACCGCTTTGACGAAAAAAGGCATGCCCCTGGCTGAACGCTTGATTTATCGCAAGCCAGCACGACAGATCAATATTGAAATCGATGCGGACAAACCACGTTACGTGCCTGGCGGACAGGCTCAAATCACCGTGAAGACAACGGACAAGGATGGCAAGCCCATCAGCGCGATCGTCGGCCTGTCTGTGACCGATGACAGCGTGCTGGAAATGATCGACAAACGCGAGCAGGCCCCGAACCTGCCCGTCATGGTGCTGCTCGAATCGGACGTGAAAGACCTGGCTGATGCCCATGTCTATCTGGACAGCAACAATCCACAGGCTCCATTGGCCACTGACTTACTGCTGGGGACACAGGGCTGGCGCAGGTTTGCGTTCGTGACGCCGGGCGAGTTCATTGACGGGCATGGCGAAGATGCCAGACGCGTCCTGGCCATGCGCACGGTGACTGAAAAAGAATTGAAGGAACTGGAAGATACTCGCAAGAGGATGATGCGGCGGCGGGAGTTTGAGGTTGACGCCGTGATGGTTCCCGCAGCAGGCCAGGCCGGTGCAGCGGATAAACTTGAAGACGCCCCGATGGATGATGGCAATGCCGACAAGCCCATGAATGGAGTGAATGCCCCGGATGAAAAACCCGGCCAGCAGAAAGGTCAAGGTCAAGGCGAAGCCGACAACAAGCAACCCGAACCGGCGGTCGATGAGGCTCAAAAGAATGATGAACTGAAAGATCGCCTGAACCGCAGGCAACAAGAAGTTATAGGAGTACTCCCCATCCAGGCGGATGAAATGGGTGAAGCTAGGCTAGATATCGCCTTCATGCCCTACCGTGTCATCCGCGAATATTCCCACCAGGTCCGTGAAAACCGCCAACCCAACGAGCGCACCGACTTCACGGAAACGCTCTACTGGCATGCTGGCATCAAGACTGACCCGAAGACTGGCCTGGCGACCATTCAGTTCGGCCTGTCTGATGCCGTCACCAGCTTCCGCATCAAGGCAGACGCTTTCGACAGCCGCGGCGCACTGGGTGCCCATGACAAGGCCATCGAATCCGTCGAGCCTTTCTATGCCGAACCCAAGATGCCTCTGGAAGTGACCATGGGTGACACCGTGTTGCTGCCTTTGGCTTTGGTCAACGGCACCGAAGAACCGATGCCAGGCATCAAGCTCGAATTGACTCCCGGCCCGGGCATCACTCTCGGCGAGTTCGACAAGGAACTCTCCCTGACCGCCAACCAGCGCGGCCGAACCCTGGTGCCCGTGACCATCGGCGAATTCGTCGGCCAAAGCAGCCTGACCATCGCTGCCACCGCTGGCGCTTACAAGGACAACGTCACCCGTACCACCAAAATCGCCCCCAAGGGTTTCCCGCGTAAGCTGGCGACCGGCGGCATGCTTGACAGTGACAACAGCCTGACCTTTGAAATCGAAATCCCTGAGTCCTACGTCAAAGGCAGCGTCGTAACTCAAATCGACGTGTATCCGACCCCGCTGGCCAACCTGACCGGCGCGCTCGAGGCCTTGATCCGCGAGCCTTATGGCTGCTTCGAACAAACCAGCAGCAGCACTTACCCGCTGGTCATGGCTCAACAGTACTTCACGACACATCAGGGCGTGGCCCCGGACATCGTGGCGCGAAGTAATGAAATGATTGAGAAGGGTTACGACCGGCTGCTTGGCTTTGAATGTGAGCAAGGCGGTTACGAATGGTTCGGGGCTGATCCCGGTCACGAAGCTTTGACGGCCTACGGCATTCTGGAATTCTCAGACATGTCGGAGGTTTTCCCCGTCGATCAGGCCATGCTCGACCGCACCAGAAGCTGGCTGATGACCAAGCGCGATGGCAGTGGCGACTTCACCCGTGAACGCCGGGCACTGCACACGTGGATCGAAGACAAGGATTGCTCCAACGGCTACATCCTCTGGTCGCTGTTGAGTGCGGGTGAGCCGGCCTACAGCTTGAAAGTGGAAATCGACCACTTCCTCGAAAGTGCTCACGCCAGCCAGAACAGCTATGTGTTGGCCTTGGCTGCCAACGTCGCTTTGCTGGCTGACCGGGCTGATGTGGCGAGCAAGTTCATGGATAAACTCGCTGGCTTGCAGGAAGACGACGGCCAGGTTGCTGGCGGGACGGCCACCATCGTCGGCTCAGGCGGCGTCGCATTGAAGATCGAAACCACCGCGATGACCACCCTCGCCTGGCTGAAAGACAAGAAGTATGCAGGCAACGTGCAGAAGGCTGTCGAGTTCCTCGCCTCCACCTGCGAAGGGGGCAGGTATGGCTCAACGCAATCCACCGTGCTGGCGCTCAAGGCCATCGTTGAGAACGACAAAGCACGCAGCAAGCCCAAGGCCAGTGGCGAACTGATGCTGATGGTCGATGACAATCTGGTTGAAACTCTGACCTTCAACGAAGAAACCCATGGCACGCTCTCGCTGGGCTCCATTGCCGACCAACTCAAGCCCGGCAAGCATACCATCGTGCTCAAGATGAAGGACGGGGCAGAAATGCCTGCGTCGATGGAGTTCCGCTACAACGCACTCACCCCGGCCAGCAGCAAGGAATGCAAGGTCGATCTGAATGTTGAGCTAGCGAACACCAGCGTCACCGAAGGAGAAGTCACCGAAGCCAAGGTGATGGTCGTCAATAAGACTGGCGAAGCGATCCCCACACCCGTGGCGATCATCGGCCTACCGGGCGGCCTGGAAGTCCGCCACGACAAACTCAAGGAACTGGTCGATGCAGGGACGATCGCAGCCTACGAGGTGATTGGCCGCGATGTCGTGCTGTACTGGCGTTCACTGAAAGCCAATCAGCGTGTGGACTTGCAGCTTGACCTAACCGCCGCGATCCCGGGCAAGTACACCGGGGCCGCCAGCCGGGCTTACCTGTACTACACCGATGAATTCAAGGTCTGGCAGAAGGGGCTGGCAGTGGAGATCGCTCCGCGTCCGACTGAGTAAAGCATGATTGTTTGACAACTTGGAATCAAAAAGAAAACCCCGCCTGTGCGTGCGGGGTTTTCTGATGGTTACGCGAGGCTTAGCCCCGGTCCCCGGAATGACGCCAGTAAGAGGTGGCCGCCCCCGGAGGTAGTCAACCTCTCTGAGACTTGCAATCAGTATTGCGCCGATTGCCTGTCATCTAAGCGGTAATGTATGCATCGAACCTCTCTGCGATATCTCATGATATTTTTTTATTCGTTTCTGCACTTTTGTAGACTTATGTTTATTTTTGGGGTTGTTTACCTAGAGTTGACACACATATTCAATTTATTGATATTAAAGTAAATTTAATAGGTTATATATGACCTTATTCATCATTCCACTACAAGACTTTTTGGCACAACAGATCACATCGATCTCAAACATGCCGGGAAAGTGAATAGGGTAAAAAGAAAGAAAGTTGCCGCCCCCGGAGTACGGCAACCTTGCAAAGGCGTGTGACAAGTGAGCCACCTGCCACACGCTGTCTAAGCGGCATCTCTGCCATCGAATACCTTACTCGGCTTGCTTGACATTTTGTTGCCAACAGTGCCATAGAGGTGACACAATCAAGTCAAGATTGGATCAATAACGGAACGGAGTCCAAAGAAAAAGAATCAGGGACGACGTAAGCCGATTTCAAGTCATGGCTGATTCAACAAAGAAAACCCCGCCTGTGCGTGCGGGGTTTTCATGAAATGGAGCTGAGGAGGCTCGAACTCCTGACCTCTTGCATGCCATGCAAGCGCTCTCCCAACTGAGCTACAGCCCCTTTGGATGTCGTACCGGCGAAACTCAACCGGGCCAGGCAGTATACCGCGGGTGACCGGGCGATCAAGTTGAAAACAGGAATTGACACCCCACAACATGAGCCGTTTATCGACTTGAAGAATTCAAAACACCTTGCTCCGAAAACTTGCCAAAAAAGTTCACGAAAACCTTCAAACACCGCGTAGCATCGTAAATCCCGATCATGTTCAATTTCCCACTTCTCAGCACCGAATGGCACTATTTCGAGTCATATAAGACATTGTTCTGCTCAACATCCAGGATGAGTCTCTTTCGCCTTCGTGTGCACGAGATTTCAGTCAACCCCAGCCTGTGGCCGATAATGAGTCAGTATGGCTACCGATGTCGATACCATTCTGAAACTGTCTGTCCCGGTGATCGTCACCATCGGCGATCGGCAAATGAGCCTGGAGGACATCCTCTCCATGGTGCCCGGTGCCATCATCGAGTTGGACAAACCCTCAGACGAACCCCTGGGCATCATGATCAACAACAAGCCCATCGGCGAAGGGCTGGCTGTCAAAGTCGGTGAGAACTTCGGCATCCGCGTCACAGCCGTGGGCTCCACTACCGACCGTGTCCATGCCATGGGCTTGGGCTGAAACTTCCCCCCACCACCCCACTGCTTTCAATTTGTATCTCATCGGGAATGATCAGCTTTCGCGCACGGCGCTAACCTTAATCTGCATGCCATCGGCCAGCGTGATCTCTACTTTTTCGCCCTTTTCGATCATCCCTGACCCGGCCACGCAATCCAACCGCTTGCCATCAATCACACACACGCCAACCGGGCGAAGATCCGTCGCTGCCAGCCCCCGCTTGCCGATCATGGATTGATGCTCCTCCCTTTCCTTCGCTTCCGCTTGCTCCGAGCGAGAAATGCCATCGGTCAACGTCAACATCTTCGCGATCGGCGTGTCCGGCAAAACGTACATCGCCAATCCCACAGCAAAAGGCGTCAAGACAATCACGAACACCGCAGCGACCAGGCCGTATGTCGAGTCATAAAAGAACATCAACACCACACCCACGATGGCTGACAATGCAGCCAATCCGCCAGCGATACCGCCGGTGGGCACGAATACTTCGATGACAAAAAAGACGATACCCAGCGCGATGGCGATCAAAGACCAGTAGAGCAATTCTTCCATGCCCAATAGTTTATCCGTAACCGCCAGGGAAGTCTGATGGGTTTCGCCATGAACCCCTGATCGGGCATTGTCTGCCGCGCAATCTGCCGATAAACTGCCCGTCATGCCATTGATCTCCCACAGCGTGGCCGTTAGCTGAGGGGACGACCCCCGCCTATCTCGTCGTCACCTTGCTGTTTCTGTATCCAAATCGACCTGTTATCCTCCGAACCGCCTCGGCCGCGCGATGTCGCGAGGCTCATGGATTCGACTGAACCAACACCTATTCACGGAGTTTTCGACATGACTGCTGCCGAAACGCCGAAGATCAACCTGCCCCCCAAATACACTGCCGCCGACGTGGAAGGCGAGATGGCCGCCAAATGGCGCGAGACCCGCGCGTTCCACGCCGACCCGACGACCGACGCCGAACCGTTCGTCATCGTCATCCCCCCGCCCAACGTGACCGCTGCCCTGCACATGGGGCACGCACTGAACAACACGTTGCAGGACATCCTCGTGCGTTGGCGTCGCATGCAGGGGCGCGATGCCATGTGGATGCCCGGCACCGACCATGCAGGCATCGCCACGCAAACCGTGGTGGACAAACGCTTGCAAGCCGAGGGCAAAAAGTCGCTCAAGGATTACAAGCTTGATGAGGCTGAGAACCCCGGCAGTGGGCGCGAAGCGTTCGTCAGTAAGGTGCAGGATTGGAAAGATGAATATGAGAAGCGCATCACCGAGCAACTCGTGGCCATGGGCTGTTCCTGCGACTGGGAACGCCAGCGCTTCACGATGGACAGCGTGTGTGCGGCAGCAGTGCGCGAAGCGTTCTTCCAACTCTTCAAAGACGGCCTGATCTATCGCGGCAAACGACTGGTCAACTGGGACCCGGTCACACAAACAGCCCTGGCAGACGATGAAGTCGAGATGGAAGAAGTGGCCGGCCACTTCTGGTACATGAAATATCCGGTGGTGGATGACGCGGGCAAAGACACGGGCGAATTCGTGACGGTCGCGACGACGCGGCCGGAAACCATGCTGGGCGATACTGCGGTCGCGGTGAATCCCAATGATGCCGAGCGCGCGAAGTTCATTGGAAAGAAAGTGCGCTTGCCCATCGTGAACCGCATTATCCCCGTCATCGGCGATGAGTACGTCGTGGTGCCAGATCCGGACAGCGACGACGCCAAGGCCAAGTATGCGTCAGGCTTCTTGAAGGTGACGCCCGCGCATGATCCCAACGACTATGAGATCGGCCAGCGTCATGCCGAAGCGATTGAAGCGACGGGCAACCCGGTGCTGATCAACATCATGGCCCCGGACGCGAGCATCAGTAAAGACCACGGCTGGCCTGCAGAGGAATGGGAAGATGATGATGCAGATTCCTCACTCCCCACGAACCGCGATGCCGGGGGGCGTGAGGGAACGGATGCCGATTCCCTTGTCCCCACGAGCCGCGACCGTGAGGGAGCGGACTCTTCTTCCTCCTCTCCTTCCCCACGAGCCGCGATGCCGGGGGGCGTGAGGGAGCGGACTCTTGTCGGTCCCTTCGCCCATGAGCTATTGGGCAAAGACCGCTACGCCGCCCGTCGCATGATCGTGGATTGGTTCAAAGAGCAAGGCTTACTTGAGAAAGTGCGCGATTATTCCCACAGCGTTGGCCACAGCTACCGTTCGCATGTGCCGGTGGAGCCTTACCTGAGCGATCAGTGGTACGTGAAGGTGACGGATGAATGCCTGGCCGGTGCGGCCCTCGCGGCCATGGCTCCCGACCAGGTGGCGGAGAGTGAAGGCCCGGTTTGGCGGGATAGCTCCGAACTCCCTGCCCCCACGAGCCGCGACCGTAAGGAAGCGGATTCCCATTTTTCCTCCCCACGAGCCGCGCAACCGGGGGCCGTCACGGAGCGGACTCCCCAAGCCTATCTCATCACCTTCACGACTTATGGCACCTGGCTTCACGGCGAGGAACGAGGCTCCGTTGATCCACAAAACAATCTGCCCGGTTCCCCCAGCATCGAAGGCGATCCGCAACGTGAGCAAATCGAGTTTGAGCAACTGAAACAACAGCCTTTCACGCTTAATGAAAAACAACGAACTCAAGTACAACAAGCCATCGGCGAAGTCTGTGAGCATCGAGGCTGGCGATTGGTTGCGCTCAATGTGCGCAGCAATCACATTCATGTCGTGGTGATCGGCGACGAGAACCCCGAACCTATGATGACGACCTTCAAGGCCTACGCCACACGACGACTGCGCGAGCAGCAACTCGTTGGCGACGATATGAATGTGTGGACACGACACGGCAGCACGCGTTGGTTGTATCAGGGCGTTGGGTTGGAGCGTCGAGCAGATGCGGTGAAATCTGCCGCAGATTATGTCATCGATGGGCAGGAGTTTGCGGGTGACGATTGGCAACCTGAGCCAGTGGATGCGCGGGAGATGATTCGTAAATGGGTGGAAAATGGGGCGCGTGATGTCACCAGTGAAGAATCCGCTCCCTCACGGTCGCGGCTCGTGGGGAGTGAAGATGCCCACGGCGACCTGCGCTTTCATCCACCGCGGTATGCCCGGACGTTCCAGAGCTGGCATGAGAATATCCGCGACTGGTGCATCAGCCGACAACTCTGGTGGGGACATCGGATACCGGTGTGGAGTCAAAACTTCGATCTCAGTTCTGAAGAAGGCAGATCATGTTTCCGTCAGATGTTTTTTGGGAATCCGGCTTGCCTTGATCCGCTACCCATCGACATACTCGCCGATCAGGATCGGTTTGCGTCAAGATTAATCAATGACCAAGCAGTTGAAGTCGAAACCAGCTTTGACAATTCACTTGAAACACTCAGACCAGCAGCACACACGATGTACGTCTGCTGCCGAGACGATACCGATCAAGACACGCTAAAAGCTCTCGGCTTCACCCAAGACCCAGACGTCCTCGACACATGGTTTTCCTCCGCGCTTTGGCCCATCAGCACGTTGGGCTGGCCGAGCCCTGACGCATTCACCAACGGCACACCCGACGGCTCACCCGCCATCCCCGAAGGCAATGCCGCGCTCAACAAGTGGAACCCCGGCCACGTCCTGTGCACGGCCCGTGAGATCATCACCCTCTGGGTCAGTCGCATGGTCATGTTCAACTCTTATTTCCGAGGCTGCCTGCCGTTTAAGGATGTGTTTATTCATGCCATGATTCAGGACGGTGAAGGGCAGAAGATGTCCAAATCACTGGGCAACGGCGTGGACCCCTTGGACATCATCCACTCGCACGGCAGCGATGCCATGCGCCTCACCCTCGCTCAGATGACCACGCAGACGCAGGATGTGCGCATGCCCGTCGAGGTGGTCTGCCCGCATACCGATCAGCCGTTCGAGCCGAAGATGAAAACGCTGAGCAACGGCATTAAGGTGGCGGACGCGATTCAGGCTTCACCCCACGCTGAAGGTAAAAAGCTGGTGACCAGCTACGGCTACGCGTCGGGCGAAGCGACACCCACCGACGACATGCCCCTGGCACGCAACACCAGCAACCGCTTTGACTATGGCAGGAACTTTGCCAACAAGTTGTGGAATGCAACGCGTTTCGCCCTGAGCAACCTGGCCGAAGCGGAGCCGGGCGGCATCGACCTCAGCATGAGCCTGGCGGACCGGTGGATTCTTTCGCGAACGGTGCGGACGCTCGAATCCGTCAACAACTCCCTTAATAAATACGATTTTCATAATTACGCCAACACGCTCTATCACTTCGTGTGGAGCGATTTGTGCGACTGGTACATCGAAGCGGTCAAGCCGATCATCCGCACGCCTGAGGGTGGCAGGTCTCGCCAGGTGCTGGCGACCGTGCTGGATGTGTCGCTGCGCATGTTGCATCCGTCAATGCCTTTTATCACAGAAAAGTTGTGGGAAGGGTTGACGGCTGTCGCGCCCAAGCGTGGCGTGGACGGGCTCGATCCCAACGAAACCGACCTGCTGGCAACCGCAGATTGGCCGGTGGGTGACCGCGCCGTTGTGGACTTGAACGCGGAAGATGTGTTCGAGAAGGTGCAGACGCTGGTCACGATGATCCGCGAGGTGCGCGCTGCGAATCAGATCAAGCCTCGCGATGTGGTGGAGGTCAGTTGTCACATGGCTGGCGACCGGGCAGCAGAGCTGCAACCTTACGCCAAATTGATCGAAACATTGACGAACACGAAGATGGTGGCCGTCGGGCCTGATGTGACCAAACCTGACGCTGCAGCCGTCGTCGTGCGACCACTGGCCGAGGTTTATCTGCATCTTCAACTCGACGCGGAGAAAGAATCCGCCCGATTGACCAAGCGTGTTGCCGAACTTGAGAAGAACGTCAAGAGCCTGCAAGGCCGACTGAATAACAAGGGTTACACCGATAAAGCCCCTGCTCACCTCGTGCAGCAGACGCGCGATCAACTGGCCGATGCAGAAAAGGAATTGGCGTCCGTGAAAGAACAGTTGAACTCGCTGGGATGAAGCTTGACTCAATCGAAGTCGCTACCGGTAATGCAATGAGTCATTGCCCGAGATTTCCTCAAGCCGCCAAGATCATTGGCATGGTACTGTACATGCATGCCTCGCTTTCAGGATGATGCCATCTGCACCCGTTTGATCGACTGGTCGGAGACCAGCCAGATCGTCGCGCTGCTCACGCGCGAGCATGGCCTGATCCGAGGCCTGGCCAAGGGAAGCAAACGCATGAGCCCCGGCTCGGTCGCGCGTTACTCGGGAGGCATTGAATTACTCAGTGGCGGACAGGTCGTGGCTTACACCAAGCCCGGCCGCGACTTGGCAGGCATTACCGAATGGAATCTCCAACACCCGAACCCCGGCTTACGGCAAAGCCTGAGCGCTCACCGCGTGGCCATGTATCTGGCAGACCTTGTCAACCACATGCTGCCTGAGCATGACCCGCACCCGGCTGCTTACGCTTTGCTGAAATGGAGTCTGGGCCAGTTGCAGTCCGGTGCGCACGAACCAGTCTTACTCATCTTTCAATGGTTGCTGTTGGCAGAGGTAGGCTACCAGCCCAAGCTGGATGTGGATGTGCATACAGGGGAAGTGTTGATCGGCACGAGTGCGACATTCGACCCCATCGCAGGCGGCCTGACCAACCGCCCTGCTGCTTCGCGTGACAGCAGTGATTCAGACCCCGGCCCCGGGCCTTGGGCAGTGCGCGCCTCCACCATCAAATTGCTCAAGAGGTTGGCTGAAACTTTTCCCGCGATGGATGGCCAACCGCGCTTTGATGAAAGTCTGCTGAAGGACAGTGTTGCCCAACTTGACGGGCAAGGTCAGGCATTGACTCGTTGCAGCCGCCTGCTTTGTGCGTATTTTCGCTCGCTATTGGATCGCGAACTGGGCACGATGCCTTTTCTGTTGCGGGGGTAGACCAAATTATGCTGAGTCAACCACAGAGGCTCCGAGACACAGAGCAAGATGAGGTGGAATCGGTATTCAGAGCAATCCATTTTTCCCAAGGATCGTGGATGAACACATCCTGTGATTTGCCCTCAACAACAGAGCTGCTCGTAAGCCATTTCATGACATGAATTCCTTTAATAGATTTCTCCGTGCCTCTGTGTCTCTGTGGTGATATCCGGATAGATACCTGACAAAGAGGACGATCACGAAATGTTCAATCGCCTGACACGCCTTTCGCCTGCGCTGATATCCTTTGCCGACTATGACCAAGTACGACCCCCAAACCATCGAAGCAAATTGGCAGGCCTACTGGGCTGACCAGCACACTTTCGCCACGCCAAACCCCGGCGACGAAGGCTTTGACCCTGACAAACCCAAGTTCTATGTGCTGGACATGTTCCCCTACCCCTCAGGCGTCGGCCTGCACGTCGGCCATCCTCTGGGATACATCGCCACGGACATCGTCTCCCGCTATATGCGCATGAAAGGCTACAACGTCCTGCACCCCATGGGCTACGACGCGTTCGGCCTGCCTGCGGAGCAGTTCGCCGTGGAGCATGGCGTGCACCCGCGTATCACCACCGAACAGAACATCGCCAACATGACCCGCCAGCTCAAACGACTTGGCCTGAGCTATGACTGGGACCGCTGCGTCGCGACGACGGATGTCGATTACTACCAATGGACGCAGTGGATCTTCAAACAACTGTTCGAGAGTTGGTTTGATCCGCGCGAGAACAAGGCCCGGCCGATCGAGACATTGCGCGCAGCGTTGGAAGCCGGTGAGTTGAAGGTGGATGATGAGCTTCGCGCGGTTACTGAAGACGAGAATGGCGCACGTGCATTCTCTGAGCTTACTACTGACGAACAGCGTAAGACCATCGACAATCATCGGCTGGCGTACATTGCCGAGGTGCCGGTGAACTGGTGCCCACAGTTAGGCACGGTGCTGGCCAACGAGGAAGTGACCAATGACGGGCGTAGCGAGCGAGGCAACTACCCCGTCTTCAAGCGCCCGCTCAAGCAGTGGATGCTGCGCATTACGGCGTACTGCGAGCGTCTGATTGATGAACTCGACCTGGTGGATTGGCCCGAGAGTGTGAAGCTCTTGCAGCGGAACTGGGTGGGAAGAAGCCGCGGCGCGGAAGTCGATTTCAAGGTCGCGGAACGCGAAGAAGTGATCCGCGTCTTCACGACCCGCCCCGACACGTTGTTCGGTGCGACTTACATGGTGTTGTCACCTGAGCATCCGCTGATCGACAAGCTGACAACGGATGAGCAACGCGCTGCAGTCGAGCAGTATAAAAAGGAAGCCGCAGCCAAGAGCGATATCGACCGCCAGGCGGAAAACAAGGAGAAGACCGGCGTCTTCACTGGCAGCTTTGCCATTAACCCGGTCAACAACGAACGCATCCCCATCTGGACTGCCGACTATGTCATGATGGGCTACGGCACCGGGGCAATCATGGCGGTGCCTGCCCATGACACGCGAGATTATGAGTTTGCGAGCAAGTTTGAGTTACCGATCGTTGAAGTTGTCAGTGGCGGTGATGTGAGTCAGGAAGCCTACACCGGCGAAGGCAAACTCGTGAACTCGGCCAACGACGAAGTTTCTCTCAACGGCCTACCTGTGCCCGAAGCCAAACAGCGCATCACCGATTGGCTTGAAAGCAAGGGCCTCGGCCAGGCCAAGACACAATACAAACTGCGCGATTGGCTCTTTAGCAGACAGCGTTATTGGGGCGAACCTTTCCCTGTACTCCACGAGCTGGATGAGCAAGGCAACCAGACTGGTGTCGTGCGCGCGGTACCTGACGATCATCTTCCTGTGCAGTTGCCTGGGATGGCAGACTTTAAGCCTGAAGCGAGTGATGACCCGGATGCTCCGCCGCGTCCACCTTTGTCGCGTGCGGATGAAATCTGGCGGATCATCGAACTGGATGGCAAGCGATATGAACGCGAATTGAACACGATGCCTCAGTGGGCGGGTTCCTGCTGGTATTACCTGCGTTACCTGGACCCGAAAAACAGCGAACGCTTCTGCGACCCGGCAGTTGAAAAGTATTGGATGAACCCCGGAAGAGCGAACAATGAGAAAAACGCGTCGCGCGCGGGCATCGATCTTTATGTGGGTGGCGTCGAACATGCCGTGCTTCACCTGCTCTATGCCCGATTCTGGCATAAAGTGCTGTTCGATCTTGGGCATGTCTCCACACCTGAGCCTTTCGGCAAGCTCTTCAACCAAGGCTACATCCAGGCGTATTACTACGAAGATGAGCGTGGCGTACGCGTGCAGGCAACCGAAGTGGTGAATCAGGATGGCAAACCCGCAGCCGAGGTGCAAGGCAGCAAAGGGCAGCAGTTCTTTTACGAAGGACAGCCCGTTACAGAGCGCTACGGGAAGATGGGCAAGAGCCTGAAGAACGCCGTCGCCCCGGACGAAGTCTGTGAACAGTACGGCTGCGATGCCTTGCGACTTTATGAGATGTATATGGGCCCGCTCGATCAATCCAAGGCCTGGTCCACCAGTGATATCGTCGGCGTGTACCGCTTCCTGCAAAGACTTTGGCGCAACTTCATCAACGAGGAAACAGGTGCGTTGCTGCTGACGGAGGACAAGCCTAGCGACGAGATCAATCGCCTGCTTCATAAAACGATCGCTCGGGTGACCGAGAGCATGGAGCACATGTCATACAACACGGCCATCGCTGCGTTGATTGAGTTGAACAACGCGTTGGTGCCTCGCGAGAAATTGGAGCGTGCGGTGGCGGAACCGATGCTGTTGATGCTCGCGCCGCTGGCGCCTCACATGGCCGAGGAACTCTGGCAAAAGCTTGGGCATTCAAAAACACTGACTTATGAAGCCTGGCCGAGTTACGACCCGGCCTTGCTCAAGGCTGACACGATCGAGTTGCCCGTGCAGGTCAATGGCAAGATGCGTGGCAAGATCACCGTCCCCGCCGACGCCGACCAGGCTGTGATTGAAACGGCAGCCCAGGCGGACGAGAAGGTAGCCGCGGCGATGCAAGGCAAGCAGGTGCGTAAGGTCATCGTCGTGCCCGGCCGGCTTGTGAATATCGTGGTGGGATAGACGTTCTTGACCAAAAGACCTGCTGGCTCTAGGTTGAATGATTCAACTGCCCGGCGATGCCCAAGGCGTTTCACGAGCTGACTGGCTTGTGCGAACTACCTGGCCGGGCCAGTGTGTGATTCATCGTAGAATCAAGATGCACCAAGGATTGGAGATGACGATATGACGACTGCCAGCATGACCCAGCGCCTTTTGACCCCCGGCCCAACGGCTGTGCCCCCGGCTGTGCTCGAAGAGATGGCTTTGCCCATCATTCACCACCGCACCAAGGCTTTCCAGGCCATCTACAAGGAACTGTGCGAGCGACTGCAACGCGTGTTCCTGACCAAAGGCCCAGTTCTCAGTATCGCCGGGAGTGGTACCACCGGCTTTGAAGCAGCCCAGGTGTCACTGGCTAAGCCCGGCAGCAAGACTCTGACCGTGGCTGGCGGAAAGTTCGGCGAGCGCTGGCAGGATATTTACGACCAATATGCCCCGTCACTCAACCTGACGAATATCAAGATCGACTCCGGTTGGGGCAAGCCTGCTGACCCGGCTGCCATCGAACAGGCGCTGAAGAACAACCCGGATATCAGCGTCGTCACCGTCGTCCATAGCGAGACCAGCACCGCCACAGCCAGCGATATTCAAGCCATCGCCAAGGTTGTGCAGCAGAGCGATGCCTTGCTGCTGGTCGATGGCATTACGTCGGTGGGCGCGTTTGAGGTGCGCATGGATGACTGGGGCATTGATGTGCTGGCCACTGGCTCGCAGAAAGCCATGATGCTGCCACCTGGTTTGGGTTATGTCGCGCTTGGGCCTCGTGCTTTGGCGCGATTGAAAGAAGTCAAAGCCGGGCCATGCTACAACCTTGATCTTCGCCGTTGGCTCAAGTCGTGGGAGAAGAATGATGTGCCGTTTACTCCGCCGGTCAGCCTGATTCGAGGTCAGCGCGTGGCTTTGGAGATGATCGAAAACATGGGCATCGAAAATGTCTGGGCCAGTGCAGCCAAGTTGCAGAAAGCGACCTTGGCTGCGTGGGATGCCTTGGGCTTGAAGTTGATCAGCGAATCACCCAGCCCATCCGTGACGGGAGCGTTTTATCCCGAAGGTGTGGACGACAGCAGCTTCCGTGCGGCAGTGCGAGATAAGCATGGCGTGCATATCGCAGGTGGACAGGATGGCCGAGGCGCATCGTGGAAAGGCAAAATTTTCCGCATCAGCCACATGGGTTACGTCAGCGAAGATGACACGTTGGCGGGGATCGAGGCCATCGAAACCGAACTGCGCGAGCAGGCTGGAGCAGCAGTAGTTGGTGAACCGGGTGCTGGCGTTGCTGCTGCCAAGGCTGTGCTTGGGGCGTAATCCACGAGTTTCCCTGCAACAGTTGCGCATTTCTAACGATCAAATTGCCTGTTACAGCGAGGCTTAGGCGATTTGTGCAGTCTCTGGACGATCTTGGCCGATAAAGCTGCGGGTTCCTGATAAAATGCATGACATGGACGGAAAAACAAGCGGCAACCTTGTCGAACAACTGGACACAGCCTCAGGCACCAGCCAGATGCTGGGTAATGCCTTGTTTGGTGTCGGCGGCGCGTTGATGGTCCTGACCGTCTTCGTCACCACCCCTCTGATCAACGGCGGCCTGCTCGGTGTCCTGCTGTCAGGCCTGATCGGTGTCATCTTCATCCTGCTCGGGCTTTACGTTCGCTCGATCGGCAAACTGCTGGGTACGCTGCACGATGCCTTGGTGCAGTCGGCGCAAGGCGGCAGTTCGACGGTCATCGGCCAGCGAAATCTGCCTAATGCTGATCGCATCGCCGCAGCAGTAAATGAAATCAGCGCAGCCATTGAGTTGGGCGAAGAAGATGATGATGAACCTGTGCGTTCGCACTGAGGTAAACCGCGAGCAGGCTCGCGGGCTGATATGCTTCGACCTGTCAAGGACGTATTTTGATTTTCTGGTTTTTCTT
>CAZJJN010000003.1:103757-198263 GCA_964546335.1 uncultured Phycisphaeraceae bacterium | reverse complement strand
ACCATCCACTCGGGGAACCGCTTTTTCAAATGTGCGCATAATTCAGGACGTTATCACGAGCTTGCGAGAGTGGCGCAAGGTGTGTGGATGCGGTCGCAGTCCGGTTTCCCATGTCAGCACAGTTTGTCTCGCGAACTCGGCCAATCTGTGTCATCCCGTAATAAATGACTCGGGTATGCTCTAGCTGCAAGCCTTCCCTTCCCTCACCTTGGCACGCACACGGTAGACTGTTGAGCATGTCAGACAGTGCTCCATCTCATGAACATCTCACGCATAAACAAGATTTGCTTGATCAGTATCTTGACGAAGATGATCAGGTGATCAGTGATGTTTTTTGCTGTGAGTGTGAATACAACCTTCGAGCCCTGACGTTACGATCCCAATGCCCGGAGTGTGGCGTCAAGGTCATCTACTCACTGGCTTCCACCATCAAGCAGGCAACTGGTCAAAACAATTTCAGGACGGTGCGACTGGGGCTCTATCTCCTGCTGGCTGCGACGATCATTCTCCTTATTCCTGTCCTCTGGTTTTCCACGAATGAACTTTGGCTAAACTCCTATCTAACGAGCAATGCAAGATCAATTCTTAGAACAGTGACGAGTTTCCTTGTTTTTGGACTGGCGCCGATCCTTGCTGTCATTGGTTTGGTTTGCGTATTTGCCTGGCAGGAAGATCGGAAAGCCCCTTGGTGGGCCACACCGAAAGGTATCGGCATGCGGGTGTTGGTGTTAGCCGCAGCATTAGGTGTAGTATTGCTCATTGTTTATTTAATCAATTTCGTGTTTCTGTCTTCGACTGGACTTTCTTTTCGCCAATTCGAGAACTACGCCAGTTTTTTTCTGAGCATTGCATTTCTCATTTTGCTCGCGTCTTTGCAGTTACAGCTTCGTGCATTGGCTGTGTATAAACGACATACACTTCTGTCGTACATACCCGTTGGCGCGTATATTCTACAGATCGTAATTTTCTACCAACTATTTCATGATGGTACTTTGGCCAACGACCTATTCTGGATTGGCAATCTTATGCACAGATGGCTTGGCCTTGTATCAGATAATGCAATCGAAGTGTTGATGCTGATATTTGGATTCTCGCTGTGTTTCCAGTTGGTTTGGACAATCTGCATACTACCCCGGGGTAAGTTTCGTTCTCCCAGAATGGCCCAACGTTAAAAAAGAAACCGACACGCCAAAGCTGAACAAACACATCAAATCGGACTAATCCATGGAACCCCTCACCGCTTTCCTCTTACTCCTGCTTGTCATGGACCCGTTGGGCAACATCGTGGTGTTCACCACAGCATTACGTAACGTGCCCGACAAGCGCAGGCCACGCGTCATCGCACGCGAAAGCCTGATCGCGCTGGCAATTCTTATCTTCTTCCTCCTGGCTGGTCCCCTGCTCATGTCCCTACTCGATCTGACCCAGCCTGCCCTCGAACTATCGGGCGGCGTACTGCTGTTTGTCATCTCCATCGGCATGGTCTTTCCCAAACTCCTTCGCCACGGCGTGACCGATGAAGCAACAACCGGCAGCGACAGCGAACCTTTCATCGTCCCGCTGGCGACGCCTTTCATCGCAGGCCCTTCCGCCATGGCTGTGCTGCTGATACACGTCCAGCAGGAGCCCGGCCGCATGGTCGAGTGGTTCGTCGCTTTGTTGGGGGCCTGGCTGATCACCACCACCCTACTGTTGTCCGGTGAGCGTATCAGTCGTTTCCTTGGTCATCGCGGCCTGACCGCCTGCGAAAGACTGATGGGCATGCTGCTGATCGTAATTGCCATTCAGATGTCACTCAACGGCGTCGAGCATTTCCTGTCGCAGTTGCCTTGAGAACGAATATTCATGGCTGAGTCAATGTTCATGGCCATCGCAATGCGACTGGTTATGGCACCCGCGCAACTGCCTTGAGCACCGGTGGCATTTCTGCCAAAGTTACATGCAGTTTCCCTACATCTTTCAAGGATTTTCTGGTAAGAATCATGTTGCTGACATCGGCCTTGGACAAAGATATCAACGCAATGGCAAAGTGAGGTTGTGGTGAAATTCAGGATTCCTTCCAGCAGCAACGGTAAAAATAAGAAAATGACGATTGTTGGCAGGATCGGCCTGACGCTGTTCGGCAGTATCTTTGCTGCGGCAGGGCTTTTCTTTTGCTACATGCTCATTCAAAGCGCGCTTGCTGAAAACACCAAATCAACGTCGTGGGTGCGCACGCCTTGCACGATTATTGAATCGACTGTCAAGCGGGATAACAAAAGCGAGTCCCCCTATCGAGCCAATATTACCTACGAATACCATTTCAATGGGCAGACGCATCAGTCGCAGGAAATTGGCAGTTCCACATCAGGCCACAGTGACTATCGCGATGCTGAGGAAGATGCAGCACGCTATCCCAAAGGTTCGCAACATGAATGCCTGGTCAATCCTGCCAACCCGTCTGAAGCTGTGCTGGAAACACAAGGCATGTGGATGCTGCTGATTCTGCCTTTTCCCTTGATTTTCGTGGCTATCGGAGGTGGGTTGGTTTTCTACGCCTGGTTCGGGCAACGAAAGGATAAGAAGCCAACGGTGGATGCTCATGGCGGCCAGAAGCTGGGCAAGAAAGGCAAAGTCGCGATTACCCTCTTTGGTCTGGTGTTTTTCTGCGTGGGGATGGGGATCATCTATGGGCTGGGGGTGCTTTCATGGTGGGAGTATTTCGATGCCCGCAGTTGGCAGCAGACACCTTGCGTGGTGGAGCACGCCAGCGTGCAAAGCCATAGCAGTGACGATGGCACGACCTATTCCGTGGACATTCTCTACCGTTACGAAATCAACGGCCAAACGTATCGCTCGAATCGCTACAGCTTTGTCGGTGGGTCATCCAATGGTCACAGCGGCAAGCAGGCCATCGTCAAGAAGTATCCGGTCGGGTCGCAACAGACCTGCTGGGTGAATCCTTCCGATCCACGTGACAGTGTCTTGCACCGTGATTTTTCTTGGAGTCTGCTGCTGGGATTGATCGGCTTGCCTTTCGCAGCGGTGGGTGGCGGCATCCTCATCTGGCAACTGAAAAGTGGCTTTAAATCCAGCACGAAGAAGATGCAGGTGACGGACTGGCTACCCGAGTTTGAAGGCAACGGGCCTTTGCAGGTGAAGCCAAAGAGTGGACGTTGGGGCAAGGTGATCGGGTTAATTTTCTTCGCAGTAATCTGGAACGGCATCGTCAGTATTTTCGTCTGGCAGATCATCTCAGGGTACATGCAAGGTAATCCCGACTGGTTCCTGACGCTTTTCATGATCCCCTTCGTGTTGGTCGGCCTCGCTGTCGTGGGAGGGATTTTCTACACCGCTTTAGCTGCGATGAATCCGCGCATCATGCTGACATTGAGTAACGATGCGCTTCATCCCGGCGACCTGTTTGACATTGCCTGGGACATCCCCACCCGTTCGCACCGGCTGGATACGCTGACTATCACGCTCGAGGCCGAGGAAACCACACACTACAACGTCGGGACGAATCGGCGGACGAATACTGACACGGTTTTCACTCAAACGGTTCACAAGGCAACGGACGCTAGCGACATTCGTTCGGGTTTGGCCAGTGTGCAGATTCCAGCAGAAGCCATGCACAGCTTTGATTTCTCAAGTAATGAACTGAACTGGCGGTTGACGGTCAAGGGGGAGATCGGTCGTTGGCCTGACATCAAAGACGAGTACGCGATTGTCGTTGTGCCTGCGGAGTATGAGATTAAGGGGAATGACCATGAGTGAACTGACACTACACATCGAAGGCGACCGCGACACATTCAGGCCTGGTGAGAAGATTGAAGGGATCGTGGAAGTCAACCTGGCTGAACGACCGCGTAAGCTGGTCGTGCAATTGGCCTGGGCAACGGAAGGTATGGGCGATGCCGATTCAGGCGTGGCTGCATCACAGGAAATCAGCACCACCGGCGAGCAGCCTTTTTCTCTCCAAGTCCCGCCTGGCCCGGTGACCTATCACGGCAGAACGATTTCCATTAACTGGAAAGTTGAGGCCTATACCGAGAAGCCAGATGCGCTGACGACCTGGCCTGTCGTGATCTCGCCAACTGGTGAAGCTCTCACGCTCAGTGAATAATTGCTCGCAACAATGCTGTATCGCACATAAGTCAAAGTGTGAAAATGTGAAAACTGCCATCCGCCCTGCTCATCTCAATCCCTTTCGTGTGCAACGAACGGATGCCTTGCTTTACCAGCCTGAACAGGAGGCATGGCTGGATGCCATCACCCGGTTGAAGAAAATGAACTGGCATGGCGCGGTCGTCGGGCCTCATGGCTCGGGCAAGACGACCTTACTCAGGCGGTTGGCTGGTAGTCTTTCCGCGCGGGGTCTGACCCCCATCTGCATCAGGTTGGGATCACATCGGCCACGCGCTGATGCGACGCAGCGGAAAGCCTTGAAACAGGCAGTAAAACACCACCCAGAGACTTCAATCATTCTTCTGGATGGGGCTGAACAGTTGAGTTGGATTTCGTGGAAGCAGTTCCTATTTCAAACGCGTCGCGTCGCGGGGTTGGTGGTCACAACGCACGCACCCGGCCGACTTCCAACATGGTTTGCCACGTCGATGCAACCTTCAACGTTTGCAGCGTTGGCCAATCAACTTCTGCACCGAGCGGTTGACGCGGGGGAAATAGACTCGAGTGAGATCACACCGTTATCGTTAGAGGAGGCAAGTGCCCTACTCAATATAAATGCAGGCAATGCGCGTGATGCCTTTCGTATGTTGTATGAGCAATGGGCTTGTTAGAGCGAATGAATATCAATCATTCACAAGTCAGTGATGTCATGCCAAGGTAATGTGCGCGGTCGAATGTACTCAATATGCTGTAGCGTGTAGTTTCATCTGAAATGAACATGATAAAAAAACCGCGACGTAAATCGCGGTTTCAAGTTTCAATTGTCCAAACAATCAGTTGGGCTTGGCATCCCCTGAAGGAGCGGAGCCAGCCTTTTCGCGACGCTTACGGTCGTCCAGTTCCAGCGGGCCATAGGCTTGTTCATATCCCTCGATGGCCTGGGACAGGGCCATCTGCAAGCGTTTGGCCGCCCAGGGATTCAGGATGACGCGTTCGTTCACGCGAAGGACTGCCTGTCCCTGCGCGATCATTTTCAACGGGCCACCAAAATCAACAATGACTTCTTCGCCACTGCCACGCACCTGCACGATGGAAGCGTAAGTGGTTGGCACATCATTATCATCGATCTGAACCTGCAGTTGGTTGCCTGCGTTGGTTCCCATGGATTGCATCGTATCACCTTCAGCCATGATCTATCCTTTCAACGGTAAGTGCTCAAAGAAACCCGCCCCGAAAGTCTAAGCCGGGATTGTACCGGCTAATCCTGCTGTTGTGTGATCGGTTGGCGAAACCTTTACCTTAACCAAAACAAAACAAACCACATGGAATGAGCCTCAACGATCAGGCCAGCAAAGGTTCTGCCTGCTCGACAGGCTCGCGTATCAGGCTTTCCAGTCTTTCAGGATCAGTTCGTGCCACCCAGGACTGGAATGCATCATCCTCGTCTTCGCGTTCCGTTTTATAGGTGTCGATCAGGTTCTTCAACGCCACATGGATTTTGTCGCCCGCAATCTGCTTGGCGATCACCTCGCCAAAGAGGGGATTCTCGCCGAAGCCCGCCCCGAGCAGCACGTTATACCCCTCGACTTTCAGGGGTTTGCCTTCTTCATCTTTCTGCGAGCGGTCCACGACCATCGTGCCGGTCAGGCCGATGTCCGCCACCTGGAACTGGGCACAGGCGTTGGGGCAGCCGGTGAAACTGATAAACAGCGGGAAGTCGATATCGACATTCTCCTCCAGCCAGCGGAGAACACGCCCAGCCCGGTGCTTGGTCTCGACGACAGCCAGATTGCAGAACTCTGACCCAGTGCAACTGATCAGTTGCGTCCGCAACGAATGAGCATGCACAGGCAGGCCAGCATCAGCCAGGTCATTGCATAAGGCTTCGACATTAGCCTCAGGCACATCCAACAGAATCACATTCTGTTTAGCTGTCAGGCGGATGCGTTGATCACCCGCAGCGTGTTTGCGACTCAAGTCCGCAATCGTTTTCATATTGGCTGCCGTCCATCGGCCACGTTCAATCGGCACGCCGACATAGAAGTTGCCATCCTTCTGCTCCCCGATACCCATGTGGTCGCTGTGAACAGCCGGGGGATGCAGGATCGAATCATCATGCTCCAGTTGGTAGCCCAACTTTTCTTCGATCTTCTCGCGCGTCCATTCCCATCCCTGGTCGGCAACCAGAAACTTGAGTCGGGCTCGTGTGCGTTTTTCTCGGTAGCCGTGGTCACGAAAGACATGAGCAATGGCCCGGCAAACATCGGCCACCTGGTCAGGCTTCACGAACACACGCATGGGCTGGCCGAAATGTGGCACGCGTGACAAACCACCACCAACCAGCAAGCCGTAACCCACTTCGCCATCAGCTTTGCGATGGCCAAACAAACCGATGTCATTGATCTGTGGCTGATGGCAGTGAATGTGGCAACCGCCCAATGCTGTCTTGAACTTGCGGGGCAGATTGGAAAACTCTGCCCCACCCTTCTCGTACATGTCAGACACCGCGCGGACGTGCTCCGAGCCGTCAATCACTTCATCTTTCAACACGCCAGCCAGGGGACAACTCACCACGTTGCGGGGCACATCGCCACACGCAAACTGGCTGTTCATGCCCACCGACGCCAATTTCTCAAAGATCGGCTTGATGTCGCTGATGGTCAGCCAATGCAGTTGGATGGTTTGACGCGTGGTGATGTCGCCGAAGCCTCGGGCATACCGGTCGGTCAGCTCGCTGATGGCTTCGAGCTGATCCGGCGAGAGTTGTCCGCCGGGGACTTTGATACGCAACATGAAGTGGCCGACGTTAGGCTTCTGCCGATACACGCCGAACCATTTGAAACGCTGGCTGACGTCGGACTCTTCGATGGCGTCATAATCGCCTTGTTCGGAATAGCGCAAAAGGTCGGTCAGGACGTTAAAGCCATCCTTTTCCTGCTTGATTTTTTCAACTTCGTTTACTTTGGCCATGATTTTCTCGTTTTGTTTGCCTGCACATCGTTTTATAGGGATTATGCCCTTTGGCACGGCTTTTCTGCCATCATGGGAGATCCCGTAAGGTGTGCATTGGTATGGGCTACTACGCGTTTGCCTTATTTCGTACCATAGAATCGAATTGGGGTGTCTGTCCAACCGATAGACACCAAAGAGTGTAAGTTTCATAATCGATAGGGGTATCCGAAGATGCGCATTACCATGGTTGGTACCGGCTATGTTGGTCTGGTCACAGGCACCTGTCTGGCGAACACCGGCAACGAAGTGACTTGTCTGGACATTGACCAGAGGAAGATCGACAAACTGAATCAGGGCATTTCGCCAATCTACGAGCCGGGGCTGGACGAACTGATCCGCCGAAACACCAAGGCCAGCCGTCTTTTCTTTACGGTTGACAAAGCATCTGCCTACCAATCCGCCGAGGTGATTTTTCTCTGCGTGGGCACGCCCAGCGATGAGAACGGCAGAGCGGACTTGAAATACATCCTGGCCGCGGCTCAAGACATCGGCCAAGCCATTGAGTCCGCCCCCGGCCCGTATGGAGGAGATGGCACCGAGCCACGCGAGAAAATCATCGTGGTGAAATCGACCGTGCCGGTGGGGACCAACGTGAAAGTACGCCAGGCGATCGCCCGGCACACGAGCAAGCCTTTCAGCATGGCCAGCAATCCTGAGTTCCTGAAAGAAGGCGCTGCCATCCGCGACTTCAATTACCCCGACCGTGTCGTCATTGGTGCCAACGACAAAAAGACCGGCGACCGCATGCGCGACCTCTATGAACCCTTCGTTCGTCAGGGCAATCCGATCTTCATCATGGATATTCCGTCAGCCGAGATGGTCAAGTACGCGTCCAATGCGATGCTGGCGACCAAAATCAGCTTCATCAACGAAATCGCCAATCTGTGCGAAGCCTACGGGGCCGACATTGATGAAGTGCGTCGAGGCATGTGCTCCGACTCACGCATCGGCAACAAGTTCCTCTATCCCGGCCTGGGTTATGGCGGTTCGTGTTTCCCCAAGGATGTCCTGGCCTGCATCGGCATGGGGCTGGAATCGCAAACTCCTACCGCTCTGCTCACCGCGGTACACGAGGTGAATCAGCGCCAGCGGGATAACTTCATGGTCAAGATCACCCAGCATTTCGAGGGCAACCTGGCTGGCAAACGCTTTGGATTCTGGGGCATCGCCTTCAAGCCGGGCACCGATGACATCCGTGAAGCCCCCAGCATCACCCTGATGCAGGCTTTGATCGATCAAGGGGCCGGCGTTGTCGCTCACGATCCTGTCGCTCATGAAACCTGCCAGGCTGTTATGGGAGACAAGATTGAGTATGTCGATGATGTCATGTCCGCCTGTCAAGGCATCGATGCCCTGGTGATCTGCACGGACTGGGATGAGTTCAAGCATCCGGATTTTGAGGAAATCAAGCTGAGGATGAAGCAACCCATCATTTTTGATGGGCGAAATCTCTACCGCCGTGAAATGATGGAAGAGTTGGGCATGATCTATTACTCAGTGGGTCGGCATCCGATTGCAGCCAAAACTCAGCCGAGTCAGACATAAATCATCTTTCGTGTCATGCCGCCATCAATGACAAAGTTCTGCCCGGTGATGAAACTGGCTTCATCACTGAGCAGGTAAGCCACCATCGCTGCGATGTCAGCCGGTTTGCCAACGCGACCGGCAGGATGCTGCATGCGGTCGTCTTCAGAATGACTCGGTTCTCGACGATTGGCCTGCTTCTTCCAGTCGCGGGTTTCAATCCAGCCGGGACTGATGCAATTCACGCGTACCGTAGGCCCAAGGCTGACCGCCAGGGCATGCGTCATGGCAACCACACCTCCCTTGCTGGCTGAGTAAGCTTCCGTGTTGGCTTCGCTCATGAGCGCTCGGGTGGACGCGATGTTAATGATGTTCCCCCCCTGCTGCCTTAGCGCTTCGATACCAAAGTGGGTGGTGTGATAAATGCTGGTCAGGTTGGTGTTGATGACGCGATGCCAATCTGCAGGCGACAGTTCTTCAATTGGCTTGTTTACGCCGACGCCGGTGTTATTGACAATCGCATCCAGCCTGCCAAATTGCTGCATGCCACGGGAGATGGTTCGCTGCACTTCATCCGACTCAGCCACGTCAGCTCGTACGGTTAACAAAGAATCTTCATTGGTGACCAGCCCGGGCAATTCACCAAGCGCCTGTCCATCGATGTCCATGGCCAGGACACGCCAGCCCGTCTCCTCCAAATGCAAAGTCGTGCATCGGCCAATGCCTTGTCCCGCCCCTGTGACCAATGCAACGCGATGCTCCTGCACATGTTCTTTCTGTGACAATGTCTGCTCCTATTCCTCCAAGGCATGGGATTTCAGGTACTCGATATCCACGAATTTCAGCGTCGCTTCGTGGGTCGCACTTAACTTCACTGGTGGACCAACCCCGGCTTCGAAAGCTTCCAGCCACCGCAGGGCGCAGAGGCACCAGAAATCGCCAGGCTTCAGGCCGGGAAATCCCCAGTCGGGTCGGGGGGTGACAAGATCATTTCCCTTGGCCACACTGAACGCCAGAAACTCTTCCGTCATCTGCGCACAGACGGTGTGTACCCCTTCATCATGAGGCCCGGTATTGCAATGGCCATCGCGGTAAAATCCTGTCATGGGATCGAAACAGCAAGGCAGCAAGGGTTGGCCAAGAACATTTCGAGGTTCTTGACTGGTATCTTTGTTGGGTTGCTTTGGCTGATAACCATTGGCGCGTCGGATCATATTTGCCTCCTGCAGGATGCAGTCATAAGTCAATCATCCGGTGCAGGTCAAACTGACACTTGGAGATCAGAGTTATAAAAGGGAAAAAGGGATCAAATGAGGACACGTCGTTTGATCAGCAAGAGACCCCCAACGCCAATTATGCAGATACTGGCTGGTTCAGGCACGATGATTTGCGTGGCTTGAACAGCCCACTGCTCAGGCCCGACAGCCCATTCCTGAAAAGTCCAGAAGATGTCTGGATTGGTCGGATCCACCACCGTTGCACTGTAATCGCCCCATCGGTTTCGGCCACCTCTAATTAATTCATAACCCGCGACCCCTTCCTTGAGAATAAATGGATCGCCAAAGGACGTCATGCCATCTTCAGTCGTGCCGACCACAGCCATGGCACTGGCGTATTGGTCGGGACTTGTGCCTGTGAAGCCGATGACGACATTACCCTCTGCATTGGCAGCAATACTGCCATAGATGAAGTCCATGCCTTGGGTTCGAATACGACCTTCCTGAAGGAGATTGCCATCTTCATCCAGTTGGAACCAGCGTAGACCTGCTCCAAGATCAACAGTCACATTAGGTGATGTGCCAATCACCTGAATATCTCGGATGCCATGGATACCCCAGTAGGTACCATCGACATGAGTGACAGCAGACCGAACTCGCAAATCACCAGATTCAAGATTAGCCGCACCATCCGGTTGACGTGCTGCTTCAGGCTCGGTTGCTGGCAATACGCTTGCCCCTGTTCGCAGATTAAGCCCATATGAACCACCCAGATCAGTCACTTGTGCCTGGCTGATCTCATCAATATCGCTGGCAAAAAGATGAACATCCAAAGCATTCGTCTGGCTGAAATCCTGCACGGGTTGCCATTTCATTTTTCCATCCAATGCAGCCTTCTGATTTTCAAGATAGTCTGCGCTGCTCAATGTTGGCGTGGCTGAAAGGAAGTCAGATTTTGGAATCACCAGCAAGCTCTGATCATCGGTGAACGCCAGACCGGTGATGCGAGCCATGGTTGCTCCGATGTAAACATGATCCTGATCAAACCCGAGTTGAGGAAAATCCGCCCAATGCGTGTTGGCTGAACTGGAATCCAGTGCAAAGCCCTGCCACCCATCCAGTGGATTATTGGATTGCGAGACAGCCACCAGGATGTGATTGTTCCCACCGGAATTATCCACAGCCGTGGCATAAAACCGCTCTGCCACCGGGTCGTAAGCGACCCTTGGGTCAAAGGTGAACGACGTGTAATTTGCACCGGCCAAGGTCCAGAACTCGTCCAGTGTCGAGTTCATCAACTCATTGCCTGTCTTGTCGTGAACGCGATAGCCGCCGTTGATTAAGGTGACCACATGACCAGGCCCCACTGTCCCCATCGAGTCAGGCGGAACATAACCGGTGATGCCACTGCTGGTGAAATTGGCCCCGATGGCATATTGCGCATGGGCAAGTTCAGCCTGCATCATGACAGGCAGAGCAAGAACCACCGCCAGTATCAACCGTAAGTTCCGCAACGCTTTATCTCCTCTTCTCACCTCCCAGAAGCAAAAACCTACCACGGAAATAAGTAAAAACAAGGTTTCTCATGAAAATCTGATTTGCATCATGACGCAATCGAGGTGATTATCCATACTTATGGAAAACCAAGAACAGCAATCTCAAGAACCAGCAAGCAACGAACCTGTCAATCCTGAAACCCCAGAACCAACTGAAATCAGTACAGAAGCAAGGCAACTCGCCATGTTCGCTCACCTTTCTGGCATTCTGGTCGGGTTCATTGGCCCACTGATTATCTGGTTGATTAAGAGGGAGGAATTGCCCTTCGTCGACCGCCAGGGAAAAGAGGCGCTCAATTTTCAAATCAATGTGTTGATTGCTGCTGTCATCGCAGCAGTTTCGACTGTTATCTGCATCGGCTTTGTCCTCCTACCCGCAGTCATCGTCGCGAATGTTGTCTTTTGCATCATCGCAGGAATCGCAGCAAACGAAGGCAAGGAATATCAATACCCCTTCATGATTCGTTTGATCAAATGATTCAGGTCGTGGCTTAGCCTGAAATCAGACAACGGCTGACCATGCAGCGGCAATTTCATCAGCCGAGGCATCATCGACTACCACCACTTCACCCACTTGTACAGGCAGCACAAGCCGAACCTTGCCATCCTTGACTTTCTTGTCATGGGTCATGGATTCGACCAGCGCATCTACCGAAGCCAGATTGGTTCCCTTGATTGGCAAACCAACCATCTCAAGCATCACCTTGAGCCGACTCAGCACATCAGGCGAACACATCTTGCGATTCACCGCCAATTGACTGGCTGCAACCACGCCGATCGCAACCGCCTCGCCATGCAGGTAGTGCTCGCGTGAAGCAAAGCTCTGCGTCGCTTCGATGGCGTGGGCAAAGGTGTGGCCAAAGTTCAAATGGGCACGCACCCCCGACTCCTTCTCATCTTCCATCACCACAGCCGCCTTGATCGCGACATTTCGCCGAACAAACTCAACCAGCGTTTCCGCATCACCTGATTGAATCGCCTGCTGGTTTTCTTCAATCCAACTCAGCAAGGATTCATCCCGGATCATGCCATGCTTGATGCATTCAGCCAGTCCGCAGCGAAAGTCACGCTCAGGCAAAGTCTTCAACGTCTCCACATCAATCAAGACCAGCACTGGCTGATGAAACGCACCGATCAGGTTCTTCCCCTGAGGCACATTCACCCCCACCTTGCCCCCTACCGAGGCATCCACCATCGCCAACAGCGTCGTCGGTACCTGTACGAAAGGCACGCCTCGCAAATATGTCGCAGCCACGAATCCAGCCGTGTCCCCGACGATCCCACCTCCTAATGAAACAACCGGACTTTTTCTCTCCAACTTGGCGTTCAGACAGACATCATAAAGATCGCGGACCGTGTCCAAGGACTTGCGCTTTTCATCGTAATGCCGGCTATCCGCAATGACTTCATAACCTGCGTTGATCAGTGACTGGCGCACTCGTCCGCCGAAATGAGCTTCAACGTTGGCATCCATCAGCAGGCCAGTCTTGGCATGCGGGGCCCGTTCGCGCAGCGCGCTGCCGAGTTCAGTTAACAGGCCCGAATCAATGCGAACCGGATATTCATGATGGGGTAGTTTGATCGTGACAGTAGGCATGCCAAGAGTCTAACGATTTACAGATTTCCTTCGACTCAGGCCTGGATCCCGCTCAGACATCGTCCATGTGGTCGTAGAGATACTGCACCGTGCGGTGCGGGCCGATCAAACCAACGACACGATCATCCACATGCACCACAGGCAGGTGACGGAAGCCTCCGATGGCCATACGATTGATCGCCGTGGCTGGCGATTCAGTGTCATAAACCACGCCCGGCTCGCGTACCATGATCTCACTCACCGGCTTGTCCTTCATGTTGTCAAAGTCCAAAGCCACGTGACGCAAGATGTCACGTTCCGTGACGATGCCCTCAAGTTTGCCATCGTCATCGGTGAACATGAGAATGAAAAAGTTGGTCGTGGCCATGGCTTCCAAAGCCGCACCAATGGTCATGTCCGACTTATAGACATGAAAAGGCGTCGTCTGCATATCCGTCAGCATGGCATCGCAGATCGCCCGTTCCATGCCATCTTCGAACTCCTGCGGATCATAATTGCTCAGGGGATCTTCAAAATCGCCCGGCGGTGCAATACGACGGCGGCGACGTTTCAACTCAGCCATGTTCAGGCCCCTTCCCTTTCATCCATAAACAGCTTGCTATCCATCAACTGCGTTTTCACAGCACGGGGGAAATGGTCCGCAATGTATTCCATGGACCCCTTCTGCCCGGTCAAAGCCACGATCTTCTGGCCGGCTTCATCCGTGACACAAACAAATCGCAGGCCGGTATTGCGCATGTATTCGAGCACTTTCTCAACCGGATCATTGATCTTGACGCAGCCAGCGATTTCAATCATGTGATCTTTGATTGCCTCGTCGAGAAACGCACTGCCGATGATCACCAGCTTACGGATCATGATCCGTTCGGTGAACTTGCCCACCGGCCGATCATATTCGTCAACGATGACCACGCAGCCGATGTTCTTCTTGATCATTTTTTCGATGGCCTGTCGCACTTTGCTGTCAGGCAACACCGTAATCACTTCCCGCAAAGGCAGCGAGCCAACCGTGTCTTCTCGTAAACTCTGTCGTAACCCCATGAGTGAAACTCCTCTGATATCCTGAGAGTGTCCCATGAGGGGTGCGAATTGTAAAGATCAAGCATGCCGGAAATCTTTTACGGATTTCTCGCAATATTTATGTTGCATTGCTTTGAATTGCTTCTATAATTAAATTGAGTATCGGTTCAGGACTATTTTCACAAAAAAGAAGAGAGCGAGAGTCGGGGGCGGTGTGACGCGTGTCTGCCGACATGGGACTCTAGTGGAGGTTCATCATGCGCTCTCTGGCAACGCTTATTGGTGGGTCATTGTGTCTTTTGATCTTTGCCGGGCCTGTCTTGGCTCAGCCAACCACGGTCACGCCCAATCCATTCAAATGGACAGACAGGTACGGCACGAACGTCCATGCTGCCCAGGGCTATGAAGTTGAGTTCTGGGAAGAAGACACTTTTGCCGATGACTTCATGGGTTCAACAACGACTAACAACAGTGGTTTCGCCACCGTGACCTACAACGATGACGACGGCCTACTGGATTACACCCTTGAGGTTTACACCAAGCTGTATGCCCGTATCCCAGGCGTGGCTTCCGTGCGCGATGCCTACAACGGCAACATCTACAACCTGCAATCCGCTACTGCCAACGTCCCATTGACAGGGTCAATTCTTGGCACCGCCAACAACGTTGTGGCCGACAACACGACCGATGCGGGCACAGCCATGCAAGTGCTGGCCCCGATCAAGTTCATGCATGATTACTATGTGAATACCCACGCAGCCACGCTGCCTGAACTGCAAATTGTTTACAACTCCACCATCACCGGCTCGGCATTAGTTGATCTGGGAGGCCCGAACGAGCGTATGGAACTGCGTTACAACGCGTGGGGTAATTGGGACGTGATCATGCATGAGTATGGCCATTACCTGGCCAATGAAAACAACCTGGACAGTAATGCCAACTGGGGTGGCGATCACAGTTGGGGCCGGGACAACATCGGCAAAAACGCTGGTGGACGCGACTATGGACACGTCAAAGGAAGGCAGCTCGCCTATGGCGAAGCGGTGGCGACATTTACCGGCCTGTTCGCCGTCAAGGAAGGGAACCTGGCGACCGCGATCCCCGGGCTGCCCGCCGAAGACTACGACACCAAGTATCACCGCTTCGATCCACCCAACAATTCATCGACGACCACCAATGCCCATCTGACTTTCGCAAACGATATTGAAATGGGCACCGGCGGAGGCGGCGAAGGGGATGAAGCTTCCGTCGCACGAGCGATGTGGGACTTCTATGACAGCAACAACGAAAACCTTGGTGGTGGGCTGCAAGACAAGGTCAATCTCGGCGCCAACCGAACCTGGGGGAACTTGGTTGGGGCGGACATTTTCAACGATCATTGGCGCGCGGTCGCAGCCGATGTGGAAGCCGACCCAACGCTCGCCGGTTTGCCAGCTGCCGCCAAGAAGGGACAGATCTACACCACGCTCGGCGAAATCCTTGAAGCCCACAACATCGCCAACAGCCCTGTCACTTCCGGTCAGATTTTCGATTTCACGCCGACATTAAGATTCGTCGAAGGCAACAACAACAACTCCGACCAATACGGCGTCGTCGTCTTCGACACCAACTGGAATATCATTGCCGACGCCTATGGCACGAACATCAACGATCAGGAAGTCGGCCTGGCGAACTACGACATGCACATCACCACGCCGCTCGCCAAAGGGACGTATTACTGGGCGGCCGTGAACCGGACCGCAGGCACCACCGGCGTGACAGCCAACTTCGAAGACTACTACTGGTCCAGCTACCACACCATCGAAATCATTCCAGAGCCTGCTTCGCTGGCTTTGCTTGGCCTCGGTGGATTGGGTCTTGTCCGTCGTCGCTGAAACATAGGCATAAATACTAAGAGCAGGATGAGTCCAATCGTCGCATCTTGGGTGCCACGCCTTGACGCCGTTCGAGCTACGCGAGAATGGCGCAAGGTATGTTAATGCCGTTGTGTTTGGGTTTTCCATCGTCAGCACAGTTTGCCTCGCAGACTCGGTCAAACTGTGGCACCCCGCGATGAATGACTTGGGCACGCTTTAGTCCGCAGCAATACTACAACTAAAGCCTGATACACAGCGGATCAGGCTTTATCAATTTCAAACTCGATGCAGTTGTTTCACTTGGCTACGATTCGTTCTCGCACCAATCGGGCCCGGGCTTCACGTCGTTCAAACTGCTTCAGGCGATTGCCTTCAATCCGCTGCAAGTGGGCTGGCTGAGTCAACAGGAAAAGCTCATTCAATACTCTCATGTCAATCTGCTTGATCAGGCCGAGGTTGATGCCCAGACGCAAGTGCGAAAGGTACTGCAACGCTTCATCCGTCCCCAGCAGACGCGCCTGGCTGAGGATGCCCCACGCCCGCCAGACCTTGTCTTCCACCTGAGGTCGGCGTTGGCTGAGTAATGCCTGCCTGGCCTGTTTTTCATAAGCAATAATCTCAGGCACGATGCTGCGCTGAAAATCGGTCAGTAGTTCCCGCTCGGTGCGCCCCAGCGTCGTCTGGTTCGACACCTGATACAGATCGCCTAATGCTTCAGAGCCTTCACCAAACAACCCGCGCACAGCCAGGTTCGTATCTCGGGCTGCCTTGCGCACTTTCTCAATCTCGCCTGTCAATTTCAACGCAGGCAGGTGCAGCATCACACTGATGCGGATCCCCGTGCCGACGTTAGTCGGACAGGCGGTCAGATAGCCCCAGCGTTCGTCGAACGCAAAATCCAGACTTTCCTCAAGCGTGTCGTCGATGGCATTGGCCTGCGTGAATGCTTCTTCCAACTGCATGCCCGAACGCAACACCTGCACCCGCAGATGGTCTTCCTCATTCACCATGATGGCGAACATTTCCTCCGAATCCAAAGCCACCGCACGCGGGAAATCCTCTCCGCCCTTGGCATGCTGCCTGCTGATGAGATGTCGCTCGACCAGGAGTTGCCTGTCGATGTCGCTGGCTTCGTTCAAGTCCACCCAAAGCAGGGAGTCGGCCAATGACGCTTCCATGATCTGGCTGCGCACACGCATCATCGCGTCGTATCGTTCCCGACGTGTGGCCCGATTCACGAAAAGATAACCCGCTAAATTACGCGCCAACCTGACCCGGCTGGACACGACGATATCATGCTCAGGCCCAAGCCCGCGCAGCCATTCTCCCGCATGGTCAGGCATCTCGTTCAGGTTCAACTCAGGTTCTCCTCAACGCGCCCGATCTCGTCGCGCAATGTTGCAGCGGATTCATAATCTTCGGCTTCCACGGCAACCTGCAATCGTTTACGCAAATGAAGCAACTGAGACTGCCTTGTCGTCGAGCCACCTGCCCGCTGGGGCAGCTTGCCCACGTGATGCGTTGCCCCCTGCTGGGCTCGTTCAATCAACGGCGACAAATCCTCGCCCAAGGCTTCGTAGCATTGCGGGCACCCCATCAGGCTGGTCTCGCGGAATTGCTCAAAAGTCATGCCACAATGCGGACAAGCCCCTGAGACAGCAACATCCTCTTCCCCGCTGTGCATCTTGACGAAGTTGGTCAGCAGTTGATTGATGGCAGGCTTGGCGCCAAGCTGGGCCAGTCCTTCCTGGGCAGCGTGATGCTCGCAGAGATGCTTCTCTATCTTCTGCCCATCAACGATTTCCACCGAATGATACGTGGCTGGGCGGTCACATTTATCGCATTTTCGCTTCATGGAACCATCCAAAAGCAGTGTCTCTCGTTACTTCCGTTTCATATTAGTGCCCGGATGGCTGTGTTTCAATTATTTTCACTCTCAGAAAATGATGCGTAGGCTGCCCCGCATGAAGCGCAGAGTATCATCAGGAAAGACGTGGCGCTAGTTAGACCCTTCCATCTGTTGTTAGAGTGAGCAAAGTATGGCTACTAAAATGGATATCGCAAAACTGGATCTGGTCCCCGAGGGAACCCCAAACGCCCAACGCGTGGCTGTCTTGGATGAACCCTACAAACTCAGCCTGCAATGGGCCAGCATTCCTGAGCCGGGACAAGGCGAGATACGGATCAAAATCCGCTACGTCGGTATTTGTGGCAGCGACCTCGAGAGTTATCGTGGCTGCCGAAAGCCTGAGTTTCTCAGCACCCCTGCTCGACTCGGCCACGAAGTGTCAGGCGTCATCGATAAACTCGGCCCGGATGTGCGAGGCCTGAAGACTGGCCAGCGCGTCACCTGCCGCTATGTCTGGGGCGCTTTCGCGGAATACATCGTCTGCACTCCATTCAATGTGCATGTCGTTCCCGATACCTTGGACGATCACGACATCAGCCCGATCGAAGTGTTGCCCGGCATCCTCCATGCTGCCGAGCTTTCCCGGATCACCACCAACACGGATGTCCTCATCATGGGCCAGGGTGTGTCAGGCTTGGTGATGACGCAGGCAGTTTCTCGTTATTCGCCGCGCACGTTGGCGGTCACGGATATCAAGCCTCACAAACTGGAGTTGGCCAGGCGCTACGGCGCAACGCATACCTACCAACTGCCTGCCGGTGATGCGCGCACAATGGATGTGGTGTCGCGCGACATTCCGCAAGGCTTCGAGGTGGTCATTCCCTGTCTGCTTGAAGGGGACGGCATGATTGATGCGGTCGATTGCGCCAGCATGGGCGGACGCATCATCATGTACGGCTGCATCGGTATCTGCCAACAACCTTTCGACTGGCTGAAAGTCCACCGCAAACGGCTGGAGATTTACTCGACCGAACCCCGGCGAGACATCGATATGCGCCGCTGGTTCACCGAAGGCGTGGCACTGGTCGAGCAAGGCATCATCAACCTCAGCGAAATGATTACGGATGTCTTTACGCTGGAAGAGATCGTCGAAGCTTTCAACAAACGTGATGATAAAGCCAACGATGCGATCCATATTCTCGTGGATTGTGCATCGACATAGCTGACCAAATAGGAGACTGAAAATGTTGAGTCGTTGCAAAGCGTGTTTCCCTACAAAACTATTGGTCGCGGCAATCTGCCTCGCAGTTTTTGCCAGCGTATCCCACGCTGAGGTTGAGAAACCGGAGCAAAGCAAGGTATACGCATTGACCATCACTGACTTCGTCGATGGCAAGCATGACCTGGTCATGTATCTTTTTATGCGTGAAGGCAAAGTGCATCATGGATACACCCGAGTGCCGCAGCGCGACCAACTTGCTGGCCGACTCGACCCCACACCTGGAGCCCCGATCGAATACATCGTCGATGGCAAGAAGTTTGATCCGCCGGAAAGCCAGAAGAGCAACTACGACTACAAAAATGACCAGTTCCGCAAGTACCGGCAGGATTTCTACGATGGCAAGGTGATCATGCGCAATGTGGATGTGCCTCAGCCGATCGCTGTGACCAACGACGCCATCACCGGCGTGTTCGACATCTGGGTGTTGCGCCCGGACGAACCGGTGGGTAGTAACGATGGTGCGCGAAGATTCAAAGTCGACTTGAAGCGCGATGGCGATGCCTACAAAGGGACCTACACCACTTGGCAATATGATGAGCATGATGAAACACTCGGAGCCGATGCTCCGAAACAGTCGGGCAATATCACCGGTGAGGCCCTACCCGACTACTGGAAACCAGCGCCCGACTCGGAATTTGCCAAGGGCAAAGACTGGCCCAACGTGCGCGGCCCCAATTTCAACGGGTCGGCCATCGACAGCGACCGCCCCATCGTGAGCAACCTGTCCGACGCCCGCATCGCCTGGGTCGCGGAGATTCCGATCCCCGCAGGAAGAGGTGGCATTCCCCGCAGTGACTTCGGCTTCTTTCCCCTGACCGCGTCAGGTCTGGGCGATGGTGCGTTCGGCGCCCCGATTATTCACGATGGGAAGGTTTATCTCTATATCACCGCTTCGGACGAGAAGTTGCTCGATGAGGCAGGCGACAAGGTCACAAAGCATCCCTACGTGATCCGCGGCGCTGATCGTCGTGTTGTTGCAGACGAAGTCAACGCCATGCGCGACACGCTCTATTGCTTCGATGCTCGCACCGGCGCACAGATATGGACCTACCGAGGCCCAAACCGTTTTGCGCCAGCCAAGTCAGGTAAAGGCGGGCGCGGCCTGACCCCTTGCATCGCTGGCGACCTGGTCATCTTCCGAGGCAACAGCCATCTTTACGCTCTCAACCGCGAGACAGGTGAGCTTGCCTGGCGCACCGGCGGGCCGGGCAAGGATGCGGGGTATGGCTACGGCGCGACGGGTAACTGGTCACGTGATGAATCCCCGGTCGTCATCGATGGCGTTGGCTTGGTCAACGTCGGAAGTGGCGCTGATCTGGCTGCCTTCGATCCGAAGACCGGCGAACCACTCTGGCATCGCAAGGATATCGCTGGTTCCAACGCCATCCCCCTGCCTTATGAATACAAGGGCAAGACCTGCATACTCGTGGCTGAGAGCAGCGACGAGAAGAATGAAGTCGTCAAGGGCAAACTTTCACTGCTTGATCCCATGACCTGCGAGATAGTCTGGCAATCAGATAAGGTCGGCGACTCACCTGCAACCCCTTTGGTCTGGGACGATATTGTCGCAACCAACATCACACCCACTGACAACAAAGGCAGCGTCAATAAACAACAGCGTTACACCGGTGGCGTGCGGATCACAGGTGACGATGGCGAATTGGTCTGGACGAATAAGCAGGTCATGTATGACGCAGGTCGGTGGACACCACTTGCTCATAAAGGCTATTTCGTGATCGACTCACGCGAGTCAGGCTTCGATGCACTGGACGCGAAAACAGGCAAGAGCATCGGCTCCTTCCCGCACATCTACAGCATGACATGGGGAAGCCACAACTGGACCTGGCATGTGGCCAGCAACAACCAGGTCATCACATCCGGCCTGCTTCATTTCCAGCTTGGGGATGGTGAGTTCTACCGACTACCCGGCAGGCTTTCCGTTGATATCGCCAGTGGTTATGTCTGTCCTATTAAGCCGGCATTGGCCGACGGTCGCATCGTCATGCGCACGGCTGACAAACTCGTCTGCTACGACCTGCGCGAATCGAAAGAGAATCGCGAGATCGACTCCATCCGCCTGGTCGCTCATGATGCAGCCAAGGGTGTCTCACCAGACCACGACAACGTGCAACTGCATTTCCGGCTGGTGGACGGCAAAGTGACACAGGCCGTCTGCGAGTTCCCAAGGTTCATTGGGGCAGAGGGTGCCCCACCCGCGGTCATGCCTTGGGGTTGGCCAACGAACTTGCAGTGGAAGCGTTCGCCGATCGATGATGCCAAGTTGACGGATCATGGCATGCAGGCCAACTTCCGGCTTGCTGCGTGGGAACATTGGGAAGATTGGACGGTCGATCTCAAACGCCAAGGCGACCAATTCGAAGGCACGTATCAACGCCGTATCGCACCATTGGCAAAGCCGTTCGAGGCCAAGGGGCAACTCACCGGCGAAATCAAGAAGTATCCGGATGGCAGAATCCGCTGGCAGATGCGTATTGATAACGCGGTACAGTACAAGAGCGAAGACCCCACCCACATCGACTTTGCCATCGACAAAGCACCGGATGGCTCGCGACAGGCAGTGGCTGCCCATGGCAAGTTCAATCAGTCCGGCTCGGAAGTCGATGCCTCAGGTGTCACCATCACGGACGACGTCATTACCGGCGACATGATCGTCATCTTCCACTCCGACCGCTACCGACAGGCCAACTCTGAGTTCGGCGGCGCTCTTGCAGGTAAGTACACCCTCGACGCCAAGATCAAGGATGGCAAGATCACCGGCAGCTACACCGGCGTCGCAGGCATCGAACACATCATCACCGGCAAACTCGAAGGCAAACTGCGCAAGAATCTTGATGTGATGATTGAAAAATAGGTTTTGCCTGGGTGAGTGTCTGGTATTTGGCTAAACCCTCACTATCGCGGGTGTTCATTTTTCGTAAAACCATTGCTTTTATCGCGATCAGACGATATATTTCCCGCATGCAGCTTTTTGCTCTATCCAATCTGTTACTGGCAAGCGTGGGTCGCGTCGCGGCTGGCGTCGTCGTTAGCTGAGCGGACGACCCGCATATTCCCTGTTAAACTTGCTGCAAATCCCTTAAAATACTGAACTTTTACTGCCGATAACGCTCGCTGGTCGATGTTGACCCAAGCTTCGGCAATGCACTTGAAACCACTCAACCCGCGAGGATTGATTGCCATGATCCGTAACCCTTCCACTCTTCAGACAGCCGACATCACCACCGATTTCGGCCCAACGACCGACAAATACACCGGCATGACCGGGGCCCAGATCTTCCACGAAATGATGCGCGAGCATGCCGTGGACACCATCTTCGGCTACCCCGGCGGGGCCATCCTCCCCGTGTTCGATGCCATCTACGAATCCCCCCACTTCAAGTTCGTTCTCACCCGCCATGAGCAGGGAGCCGGGCACATGGCCGAGGGCTACGCCCGCGTCACCGGCAAGCCGGGCATCGTGCTGGTGACCTCAGGCCCGGGCGCGACCAACACCGTGACCCCGCTGCAGGATGCCTTGATGGATGGCACGCCGATGATCGTTTTCTCAGGTCAGGTCGCCACCTTCGCGGTGGGAACGGATGCCTTCCAGGAGGCTGACGTGACTGGCATCACGCGCCCCTGCACCAAGTGGAACGTGCTGGTCAAGCGCGTGGAGGACATCCCCCGCGCGATCAATCAGGCATTTCATATCGCGACCACCGGCAGGCCCGGGCCAGTCGTGGTGGACCTGCCCAAGGATGTGACCGCAGCCATCCTGCAAGGCGAGTGCAACGATCAACCCAACATGCCCGGCTACCACCTGCGCGAACTGGGCACTTCCAGTGAGATAGAACAGGCAGCGGCCATGATCAATCAGGCTGAGAAGCCTGTCTTCTACGTCGGCCAAGGGGCGATCCTCTCCGGCGCGACTGACCTGCTCCGCGAGTGCGCGATCAAAGCCAATATTCCCGTGACCACCACGCTGCAAGGCCTGGGCGCGTTCGATGAAAACCATCCGCTCAGTCTGCACATGCTCGGGATGCATGGCTCAGCGTATGCCAACTGGGCGATGCACCATAGCGACTGCATCATTGCTGTCGGCGCGCGTTTTGACGACCGCGTGACAGGTAACACCGCTCAGTTCGCCCCTGCTGCACGACAGGCCGAACGCGAAGGACGTGGAGGCATCATCCACTTTGACATCGCCCCCGAGCAGATCAACAAGGCAGTGCCCGTGACCATCGGCGTGGAAGGCGACGCCCGACGCAACCTTGAACTGCTGCTGCCTAATTTGGAAGCCAAGCCCCGACAGGCATGGGTCGAGCAGTGTCAGCGTTGGAAGCAGGAGGCCCCCTTCAGTTACGACCATGATGATCGTGAATTCCACTTGAAGCCTCAGGCAGTGATCGAGGAACTCGACAAACAGACCAAAGGCGAAGCGATCATCACCACAGGCGTCGGCCAGCACCAGATGTGGGCTGCCCAGTACTACCATTACAAGACCCCGCGCCAATGGCTCACTTCCGGAGGCCTGGGCACGATGGGCTTTGGTGTGCCTTCGTGTATTGGTGCTCAGATCGGCGAGATGGTGCTCGCAGAGAAGGAAGGCCGGGCTCCGCGGCAGGTGATTAACATCGACGGCGATGGCAGCTTCTGCATGACCGCGATGGAAATGTGCACCGCAGCGCAATACAAGGTGCCAGCCAAACACATCATTCTGAACAATGACTTCCAAGGCATGGTCAAGCAATGGCAGGATTTGTTCTATCAGGAACGCTACAGCCACACCGAGATGCACAATCCGGATTTCTGCCAACTGGTCGAGGCTATGCACTGCAAGGGCATTCGCTGCACCAAGCTGGAAGACCTGCCTGCGAAGATGGCAGAGTTCCTCGCGCACGACGGCCCGGCCATCCTTGAATGCCTGGTCGAGAAGCACGAGCACGTGTACCCGATGATCCCCGCAGGTAAGAGTGTCGATGAAATGGTGCTCGGGCCTGCTGGCGGAGCCGGTGGCGGTTGTGAAGTGAAAATGCCACGCTAACTCGCGATATTCAAGTTGCACAAATTGTGAAACCAACCCCTTAGCCGGCGTACCTGCACGCCGTCATGGACAACAATTCAATTAGGAATAGCATGAGTAACTATGCTGAAATTCGTCGCGTACGCCATGAGATGTCTGAGAAGACTGGTCACAATATTTACAAACTGATTGAGCAAATCAATCGCAACAAATATTTGTATGTGCGAAGGATCATTCACTCAGAAACGCAGGACGACAAATGCAATACTCAGGCATCAACTCCAGAGATAAAACAGTCAGAATCTGAATAGACAATACCAGTTTCCCCATAGCCGGCGTGCCTGCACGCCGTCATGTTTGAAACATCAATAACGGATAGCACCTACTACGATGTCACTCCCATTGAGTATTGAATTGAGTTCCGTTCTGATGTCACTTTCGTTCCACATGGGAGTTTCCCGCCACTTGAATTGTAAAGGATCAAAACGTGATACTACTTTGGAATTAGTTAGTTCTATTACATATGTATATTTGTCATCATGGTCATGTCGTAGATAACCAACTGCGCTGCCAGCATTGCTGTTGTTGAACTGGATTTGGACGGGTGGATTCTCATCCCCCGTGTTGACGACATCGACTGCCATTGACCAATACGAATAAGTTCTGACAAAGCCACGACTGTTGAGCACTACCAGAGATATCAGATACGCCAGCAATATGTTAAGAGTGATACTCAATATTAAAACGCGTCTCTTACGAGAAGTCTTTACTTGTGGTGCTTTGGGTAGGTCGTTCATTGTCGATGCCCCATACGTTGCCAAATTCTGCCCGTAATACTCTCCGTGTGCTAATGCTAAGTTCAGTATACCACCCTTGAGCCTCTCCCCCACTGCCGGTACCATGCTTGCACCCGATGAGTACCCATCTCGTCGGCTATGGAGATTTTGATGACCGTTCTGCTTTCAGTCTTGATCTTTGTGGCGTTTGGCGTCGGCTTTGTCCTGCTGAACGTGAACATCGGCCGGATCGCCCGGCCGAAGCTGCCCAACCGTGAGAAGCACGACATTTATGAGTGTGGTGAAAAGACCTTTGGCAGCAGTCGGGTGCAGTTTGATCTGCGGTTTTACATCGTCGCGCTGTTTTTCCTGATCTTTGATGTCGAAGTGGTGCTGATCTACCCGTGGGCGACGATTTTTCGCGATGCCCCGCTGCCCCTGCTTTTGATTGCGCTGCCTTTCCTGGGCATCGTGATTGCGGGTTTTGCGTATGAGTGGTGGTCGGGCTCACTGGATTGGGTCCGCCAGATTTCCGATAGCAGACCAGAGCAGACTGGCCGAACTGAAGCTTCGCTGGAACTGAGCAGGCTGGCTCGGACGGATCCTGAGATGCTGGAAGATCAGCAATTGGAATCAGCGGGGTCGGCCCCGATTCAAGCGACTTCATGAACCCGACAAGCGAGCGAGTGCATGAGCCCAAATGAAATAGCAGAGAACATCGGCAAAGCTGGACTTTCCAACCAGCGTTATAAGACCGTCCTCCTCTTTGGTGCTCCGGGTGCTGGCAAAGGCACGCAGGGGAAGATTCTCGGAACCATCCCCGGCTTCTTCCACACGTCCTGTGGCGATGTTTTCCGCCGAATCAACCCGCACACCGAGTTGGGCAAAATCTTTTACGAGTATTCTTCGCGTGGAGAGTTGGTGCCTGACGACGTGACCGTGCAGATGTGGGCCGAGTCCATTCACGCGCTCGAGTTCCTGGGCAACTACAAACCACAGGCTGACCTGCTGGTGCTCGATGGCATCCCGCGAACGGTCGAGCAGGCCAAGCTGATGGAGAAGCACATCGATGTGCTGCTAGTGCTGCACCTTGTTTGTGACGACAGAAAAGCCATGGTCAATCGCCTGCGCAGACGGGCTTTGAAAGAGAATCGGCTGGATGATGCGGATGAGAAAGTGATTCAGAAACGCTGGGATGTTTATGAGAAAGAAACACGCCCGGTGCTGAGTTACTACCAGGATGAACGCATCCGCGAAATCAATTCAATGGGAAGCCCGGCCATGATCCTGACCGAGATTCTTGAACACGTGGCTCCACTCCAGAACGCTCACTTCGAGAAATTTGAAGGTTGAGTTGGTTTGAAAATCCATTCTGCGAATAGGTCGCACACTACGGTTGGAAATCTAATCCTCGCGTGCGATCTGACTCAGTACATCCTCATCACCTGCCAGTTCGACTCGTGGGTTATCCTCATCGCGCGTCATGTTGATGCGCACCTGGCCGATCGGCAACGCAATGTTGCACTGAATCTGACTGAGGCTGCTTAAGGCTGACGGTTGCAGGTACCACTGAGGCTGGCCTTGCTCATTCAGCCTGACGTTCAGGCCGAGGATGGAATGCACCAGTTCGATCTCAGGCATGACACCCCAGCCATGACAGTCGCTGCGAGGCTGCTTGTCACTTTCAGGCCAGGTCGTGATCCCCGGCTGCTGGAGCATGCCAAACCAGGCATCAAGCAGATCGTGTACGAGACTCGCGCGCCCCGCTATCCGCAATGCCTCGGCCAAATGAGAACGGTAATACAACGTGTTTGGTTGGGTGACGGCTTCGTCATTCAGCGCAGCCACCAACGCGCAATTGAGTTGCTCGTACTGGCCGCGATAAGCCAGCACAGCCTGCACCTGCCCATGCACACTGAAAGATTGCTTGCTTGGTGTATCTGCGACAAGATGGCGCTGCTCACACCAGCATTGATTCATGATGGCGCCATTCAAGGCTTCTCGCTCTCTATGCCAACGCGGCGCCAGTTCGGCATAACCCGCAGCTATTTCAAGGTCAGCCATCCAACCACACGCCTCGGCAAGAAGCGAACTGGCCAGGCTCGAACCGCCTGCTTCATCCTGCGGAGCGCAGCCGGCTTTGAAGTCGATGGCCCAATCGAAGAACAAGGGTTCATCGATGTAGCCCAGTAAGCCATCCTCTCGCCGACGATCCAGAAACCAGCGGAGAATGCCTCGCGCAATATCAAAATGATGAGCGACCCGGCCAGCCTGGCCGCGATAGCGACACCAATCATGCAACATGCCGATCCATTGCAGGCTGTACGTCGCGATCACCTGCTCAAAACTGGAAGGCCAATGCGACCGCAACAGGCCGGACGGTGTCACACTCGCAGCAAGGTCGCAGATTGCCTTATACGCCAGGCGATCCTCGTTGGCTGACAGATAATTCTGCCTTGCCTGCACGCGAGCATCGCCGGGAAATTGAGCCTGTTCCCAGGCTGGGCAATCAAAGTATGTTTCATGGGCACAAGCGGCTGCGGTCGCGCGATTGACTTCGATCAATCGCTTCCAATCGCGCGGCAACTCATCTTCAATCGCCAATGAAAGAACAGGTTGCAAAGGCATGCCTGTCTGCATGAACTGGATCGGCTCAAGCGTAAGCGCATCATCACGCGTTTCAATCTCCACGACCAAGTAGCGCAACGCGCGGAACCAGCTAGGGATCCATCGGCCAGTATCGCAGTCGCCGGTTTCGATCACATCCACCAGACCGGGCAACTGCCGACCAGCCACGATGTCGCGATTGTCTTTCAGCCCCTGCTCGTTGACTGGCGCTTCACAGGAAGTCAGTTTCATCCTGGCATTCTTGCCTGAAGTCCACTTGAGCAGCGGGTAGCCGATCATCACCGCCCCGGCATCCAGCACGAACCTTGCTCGCGTGTTCGCAGGGAGATGCAATGTCTGCCACGGCTGCAGACTTGTTTCTTCGTCTTCAATCTCTGCCAACGCAACGCGCTGCCAATGGATCGGTTCTCGCTTCATCAAAGGCAGGTCATGCTGAACGAAATGACAACCCAGGCTGCGGTTACCCCATTCGTTGCCAGGCCTTTGTTCGATGGGCACAGCTTGCTGCCAGTCGGCATCATCAAAGTTGGGCGATTGCCAATCTGTCAATTGCTGGTTTGCGATGAAATGTTCGCCCTGACCAATAGCCCGATGCCCACGCTGACCTGCGCTGCCATCTTCTGCGCAAGGCCGACGTCTTGGATCGAGCATGCCCAACCATCGGCCTGCATCGCTGCGCATCGGCTCAACCAAACCTTGAGAATCCACCCACAAAAATGCAGGCCCACCAATCTGCCCCTTTCCTGCTGCGCTGCCGACATGCATCACTTCGACAGCCAGAACATGTTGGCCTAGTGACAAGGCGGGTAGGGGCAACGCCACGATCCCCCAGGTCTGGCGATCCGAGCGTGGTGGGCCGTCGCCTAGATACTCGCCATCCAACCAGGCTGTGAATCGTTGACTGGCTGAAATCAAAAGCTTTGCCTGCCCCGTAGTGACTTCTTCACCAAGTTCAAAGCGATGGCGGAAAAGAACCCAGCCGGGCTCATCACGCGTGACATCCTGCACCCAACAGGCACACGGAGCCTGCGCGGGTTGAATCAACGTCATACTTTCATGCTGCTCAGTCATCACCCAATACCCAGCGTTGTCTTGACGTATGCCTGCACTGCAGCCAAGTCATTGGGCAGTGTGTCATAGCGTTCCTTGCGCTCGTAGATATCCGCCAGGTGAGCGGGAGGCGCTGGCCGATTGCCTGTCGCTTTCTCGACTGCATCCGGGAACTTGGCTGGATGTGCAGTGGCGAGCACAACCATTGGCACCGCAGCATCAAGCTCTGCCCGAGCCTGCCATGCTGCCCCGACTCCTACCGCGGTGTGCGGATCCAGCGTGTATCCCGCTTTCGCGTGTATCTCGCGCATGACTGCCAGCGTATCTGTTTCATCCACGCGATAAGCCTTGAAGTGTTTCTGAATGACAGAGAGCGCTTCCGGAACCACCTTGAACGTGCGTTTGTCTTTGAACTGCTCCATCAGGTCAGAGACAGCGCTCCCATCCCTGTTGTACGCATCAAACAACAGCCTTTCAAAGTTGCTGCTGACTTGGATATCCATCGAAGGCGACATCGTCGGATGCACTTTGCCTGCTGTGTGATCCCCGGTGGCCAGCACACGCGAGAGGATGTCATTCACATTCGTCGCCACGATCAGCTTCTCGACAGGCAGCCCCATTTGCATGGCCACGTAACCCGCAAAGACATCACCAAAGTTCCCGGTGGGCACACAAAAAGCCACTTTGCGTTCAGGTGCGCCCAGCGCGACAGCCGAGGCAAAGTAATACACCACCTGAGGCAGCACACGTGCCCAGTTGATGCTGTTGACCCCTGACATGCTGATCTGTTTGCGGAACTGGGCATCATTGAACATGGCTTTCAATATTGCCTGGCAATCATCGAACGTCCCTTCCACAGCGATGTTGTGGACGTTGGCATCCTCCGCGCAGGTCATCTGCCTGCGCTGAAACTCACTAGTGCGCCCCTTGGGATGCATGATGAAAATGTCAGCCCGTTCCCTGCCTCGGATGGCTTCGATGGCTGCGCCACCCGTGTCGCCTGACGTCGCACCGATCAACGTGACACGCTGGTTGGCTCGCTCCAGCAGTTCATCATAAAGGTGGCCGAGGAACTGCAGCGCCACGTCCTTGAACGCCAGGGTCGGGCCATGGAAAAGTTCAAGTATCCACAGGTTGTGATCCAGTTGGACCAAAGGTGTCACAGCCTGATGCACGAAGCGCTCATAGGCATGGTCGATCAACTGGCGAAGCGCCGCTTCATCCAGCGTCGGCGTGACGAAAGGCTTCATCACTTCGCAAGCAATATGCTGGTAAGGTTTGCCTGCGAATGAAGCAATCTGGTCGTGCGATAACCCAGGCCAATGCTCAGGCACATACAACCCGCCGTCGGCCGCGAGGCCGGCAAGGGTGACGCCTTCAAAATCCAGCGCAGGCGCGCTGCCTCTTGTGCTGATGTACTGCACGGCTTACCTCCATCAGGCCCAGATCATTCATGCTGCCAGGCCAATACGGGAGAGAGTAACATGTGCAGCATGGTTAAGCCTCGTATTGGCATTACTGTGGCAGATGAAATCGACAGCAAGGGCAGGCCTCAGTTCATGCTGGCGCATGCGTATGTCGATTGGCTGAGTTCTGCCGGTGCTGCCCCACTGCTTTTGCCCCCTGTCACTGACGCCATTTCCGATCAGTTGGCTGGCCTGCAGGGACTCGTCATGACCGGCGGGGATGACCCGGATATGACCACCTTCGGCCAGCAGAACCACGACAAAGTCAATCTCATGACCCCGCGTCGCCAGGCGTATGAATTGCGATTGCTCGACACGCTGAAAAGAGACAGGCCAGACTTTCCTGTGCTTGGTATCTGCCTGGGCATGCAGCTCATGGCCCTCCATGCTGGGGGCGATCTACATCAATATCTGCCTGACCTGTCAGCCCCAGTGGATGCGGCCATGCATCATGGCAACCGCGAGCACTCAATCGTTTTCGAGGAGTCTGATTCTATTCTGAACCAACCTCGTCAGGTCTTGGAGCAGAAACCAAATGCCATCTCCCACCATCGGCAGGCTGTGTCTGATGCTGGAGCGCTGCGTGTGATCGCGCGGGCAGACGATGGCATCATTGAAGCCATTGATGATCCCACCCGCAGTTTCTATCTCGGTGTGCAGTGGCATCCGGAACGTGGAGGCAGCGCTTCGCTCACTTCGCTTTTGGCTGAGGCTTTTGTCGCTTCATGTCGTTGATCCAGGTCACGACCATGACGATGCCAACGCCGACCAGGAGTTCGGCATCCGCCAGGTTGAAGACCCAGGGATAGAGTTCAGCCGACCCCCCCATCGCCTGAGGCCAGTGGTATCCCCAAGGCAGCATGACATCCGGGAAAAGTTTAAGCATGTCGCGTACGCTGCCATAGAAGAAACGGTCGTAGAGGTTGCCGATGGCCCCGGCTGCAATCAAAGCCATGCCTGCCTGAAGCCAGTGTGCCTTGCGATCAATGCGCGAAAAGAAGTAACCAATCACGACCAAAGCCACGAGACTGAAGATGATGAAAAAGCTTTGGCCACCTTTGCCCAGTCCAAACACCGCGCCGGTATTCAAGACCAACTCAAACTTGAGCAGATAAGGCACTACCCCGATGCCTTCGTGATAGGGGATCGCTGACGAGGGTTCACTGGGAATTTGCCTGGGTAATTCGACAGGCGATCCTGTTTCCAGAATATAAATCCGCGTGCTGCCGTCGGCTGGATCAGGTTTGAGGATCAAAGGTTGATCGGCCACCGAGGCAAAAGACCAGTACTTCAACCCGAGGTCCAGGCCAGCGAAAATGAGGATAGCCAGGACGAAGACCAGCGCGTGCTTCCACGTAACTTTGTCACGCGTTGACGCGGGAAGAGCGTTTACTGGTTCATTGTTGGAAACATCAGCCATGGTGGTGCGGTCAATCCAGAGAGAAACTAAAATCGACCTCGCCGTTCACGCTCACGCACCACTTCGATGCAGTACTTGGCCTCGGGTTTGATTTCCAGACGTGGTCTTTCAATCGGCTGGGCAGTCTCCAGACAAACGCCGTAGTATCCATCGTTCATGCGCTGAAGGGCCTGGTCGATTTCCCGAACGATTTTCTTTTCGGATTCGAGCAGGCCAAGGTTGAATTCGCGGTCGTAATTGTCTGTTCCGGCGTCGGCCATGTGCAAAGGCAATGCACTGATTTCCGTACTGCTGCTATCAACATTTAATGATTCAACATCGCCAAGGATTTCCGCACGTCGACTAAGAAGCAGATCGCGGAATTTCTTCAAGTCTCTCTTGGTTAATCCCGTCTTCACCTTCTTGAGTTGAGCCACTGTTGGCTTCTCATTCGTTTCCGGGGCCAGTGGACGATACAACTCACCATTGGAACCGGGCTTGGGTTGTGTCGATGCTTTCGACTTGGATTTGCTGCTGCTGGATTTCCTGGTCGTGGACGCTTTCTTTGATGTTGAAGACTTCTTCTTGCTTGCAGAAGTCGTCGCCGCTTTCTTCGAAGCAGATTTCTTTTTCGTCACCTTGCTGGCAGACTTCTTGGCCTTGGATTTCGAGGCCTTCTTCTTGCTGGCAGAGGTTGATGAAGTTCCAGCCTTGGTTGATGTGCTCTTCTTCGTCGTCTTCCTGGTTGAAGCCTTCTTGGAAGTCTTTTTGGCGGTTGACTTTTTTGCAGTCTTTTCAGCTTTCGTTTTCTTCTTAACCACCGGCATACTCCATCATCAACCAAATCGCTCTTTTGCTGTAAATCACGCCCGAATCAGGCATTAGGAGAGCTGACAGTCTCCAGCAGCATTAGCGAAGCCTAGCATTTTAACTCGATTTAGCCAAGGTTTCAACATGAGAAAAGTAGACTGTTGCAATCGATGTGAATGTCTTAATCGCTGCAAGAGGTGCGATATCTTGCCACAAACTCAGCATATTGCTCGGGGGTATCGATGCCGTGGCTGCGTAACGTCGCCTGAACAACCGCAATGTCGTACCCATGCTCCAGCAAGCGCAACTGCTCAAGTTTCTCCAATTCTTCCAGCGGGGTCACAGGAAACGAGGCGTACGTCAGTAAAAACGAGCCTTGGTAGGCATAAACCCCGGCATGCTTGAGATAAGGTGCAGCCACACCTTCAGCCGGTTTACCATCCCGGCAGAAAGGAATCCGAGATCGGCTGAAGTACAGCGCGCAGCCGCGCTGATCCAACACGACCTTCACAATGTTGGGGTTGTCCGGATTCTCACCCTCAGCGAACGGACTGGCCAAGGTTCCCATCAAAATGTCAGAGGCAGCCTGCATGCGTTGGACCAAAGCCTGTAGCGCATCCAGCTCCACCTCAGGCTCATCGCCTTGCACATTGAGGATGAGCTCATTTTCCAGGTTGAGCGTCTGCACCACCTCAGCCAATCTGCTGCTGCCGTTGGGATGGTCAGCCCGGGTCATCATCACCTCATGCCCCGCCTTGGCGACGACTTCGCGAATTTCTTCATGGTCGGTCGCGACGATGACACGATCCACTGCAGCGCAATGGGCAATATGATCCGCGACATGGCAGATCAGGGCTTTGCCTGTTTCAGCAGCCAACATTTTCCCCGGGAAACGCGTTGAGGCATATCGTGCTGGAATGACGGCTGTGGTCATTTCGCTTGTGACTCACAAAGACAGTTCATGAAAACTCAGGCACTGGTGCCGGAACCCGACAGCTTCTTACTCAACTCGCGAATCTCTTCCAATTGCTTCTGGATATCGCGGTACTTGATATCTGTCTGGAGAATTTCCGAAGCCAATTTCTGAGCCTGCTGGGCATGGTCCGCGTTGCCGTTGCTGGAAGCCGAATTTTTCAAAGCCAGCATCAACTCGTACTTCATTTCCAGTTCGAGTTTGTCGCCAGTCTTCTGGTGCTGCTCGATGCCTTGATTGAGTGCATCAATCGCTTCATCCGTCCATTCCTTGCCGAGGTAGCACTTGCCCAAAGCCAGCAATGACTGCGAACGGAACTTGGGGTCAGACCGGGCCTGCTGAAACTCCGCGATGGCTTCGTCATACTTCTTGACAGCCAGCAATCGCCTGCCGTACTGATAACGCATGCCCATGTCGGTCGGGTAATTCTGCACACGTTCGCGGAATTCTTCCAACTCAAACTGGAGCTGCTCACGCGCCAGGCTGACCATGATTTCCTTGGTCTGGGCATCACCCGGATTCTCTTTCAGGTGCGTCTGCATTTCGCGAAGCTCGCGGGAGAACTGCCTCATGCGAATATCGCCGATGCGGGTCTTGAAGCGATACTGCCCGCTTTGCTGCCAGAGGTCATTGAGCAATTGCATGGCCTCGGCCTCGGATTCCGAAGTCCCCTTTTCGACCAGCGCGTTAATCAGCTTCACGGCGCGATCCTGATCCTGCGGATCCTCGTCATATTCCACCCGCCGACGAGCAATCTGCTCATCCATGGCCGACCCGGTCTTGGACAGACTGTCGCCGATCTCAAGATCGCGCTGCTTGTCCATATCGCGCACGGACTCTCGCGATGAGCCGGTAAAGTGCTTGCTCGATTGACTGGCCTCAATCTCTTTCAGTTCCCGCAGCAACTTGGAATCGCCATCGGACAACTGTACCGCCCGTCGGCAGGCTTCAGCAGCCAGTTCAAAGCTTTCGACCGCGACCAAAGAATCCTTGGCTTCGATGTACTGGGCTTTGGTCACCTTCTTATTAGGAGCCGCTGTATCCAGAAAGACCTTGCCAAGCCATTCCACTACGCCGCCGGTGTCAGCATCAATCGAAGCGTCTTCGTATACCTCAACAGCTTTGTCCAACACGCTGAGCATGTGTCCGACGTTCAAGGGATCCTTGGCCAGCAGCATCTCAGCGTGGAGCATCTTGTCCACAGCCGTCTTCCCGCCGGACTTCATCCCTTCCATGAACCCGGCCGGCTTGCCGTCCGCCACCTTCCGCCGTTTGGCGACGTCAAACAGTTCTTCGTGGACAGCCAGGTTGTCCGGGTCGTATTTCAAGCCCTTGATGTACAAGTCGATGGCGTAGTCATAGTTACGCGCATCAGCGACGGTACGGGCATGCTCGAAGAAGCGTTTGCTCTTGCGGACATCGCGCTTGAAGCCATCGCTGTCCTGCTTTTCAGGCTTGCCGTCATCTTTCTTTTTGTTGCCGAAGAGACTGAACGCCATAGCTGGAATTTCTGTCCTCTATGGGGTAAAGGTAGGTTGGCTGACCAGAGTCAACCTGAACACGTTATAGCCTAACGCGTGGCGACTGGCGGGACAAACGCCATCGCGCGAAAGCACAAGACTTTATCGCAGTCGCCCGGAATAGGCGCTGCCGTTTGCCCGACTTCCGACCCGGGATTATCTTTCGCAGGTTGGTTCGTTGACTACCCCCATAGGAAGCCTTTTCATGACTGAAATCGTTGTCCACGGAGCCGCCGGCCGAATGGGCCGCCGACTCATCGCCCTTGCTCCTGAGCAAAATTGCAGACTCGCTGCCGCGATCGACCATATCGACAGCGACTACCTCGGCCAGGATGCTGGCCTGCTCGCAGGCATCGACAAACTGGGCATCGCAGTCACCAGCAATCTGCCCGATGACTGCCAGGCTTGCGTGTTGATCGATTTCAGTCAGCCCGATGGCACCCGAAGCGTGCTCAAATGGGCCCAGGATCATGGCATGCGTGTGGTCATCGGTACCACCGGACTCACGGCCAAGGATCAGACCTGCATCGACGAAGCAGCAAAAAAAATAGCTGTCCTGCAGGCCCCCAACATGTCACTCGGGGTCAACCTGCTCTTCAGCCTGGCTGGCAAGGTCGCAGCCATCCTTGGCGACAACTTCGATATTGAGATCAGTGAGACGCACCACCGCTTCAAGCGCGACGCACCTTCAGGCACCGCGATGGGCATCGCCGAAGCCATCTGCAAAGCGACGGGTAAGACAATCGAAGACACGCTGGTGTACGACCGACATGACAGGCAAACGGAAAGGCAGCGCGGCGAGATTGGCATGCATGCCCTACGCAGCGGCAGCGTCGTCGGCAGACATACCGCCAGCTTCGCCAGCCTCGGTGAGGAAATTCAATTAACGCACATCGCCAACAACCGCGACATTTTCGCTGAAGGCGCGCTGCGTGCTGCATGTTGGCTGGCTGACAAACAGCCGGGCCGCTACACCATGGCCGACGTGCTGGGGATATGAGTCAATTAAGATGAAGCCAGAAGTTTCTCCGAGTTCTCTGTGAACTCTGTGCTCTGTGAACTCTGTGCTTGACGATTTTTTCTCCTGCGAGCAGGCCCTTCGACTTTGCTCAGGACGCGCTTCGCAGGCTAAATTTTCATTCGCCACCCGCAGGCCCGACCGTCGTTTCATATTTCACCCCCTCAGGGACGGGGACAGCCACATGCATGGTCGTACCTTGCGCCCCTTCAGTGACCGCAGCCGAGTCCACTGCCACAAACGCGGTCAACTGACTCATCAGCTTGTAATTCAGAGCGGTATCGAGCATGGCCTGCTTCAGTTCACCTGTGTTATCCCCCTCGACAACCAGGGTTTCATGCAGTTCCATCAGGTAACTGCGAGCCCAGATTGCTGCAATCGCCCGGTGCTTGCTCTCTTTAGCTGACGGATCGACCGCAACCGTCGTGGCCACACGTTCACCGCCTCGTGTGCCTTCGATGCGCACGTTTGCTTTCACGGATTTGGGGAACTTGCCGGTCACCACAATCGGGCTACCCGAAAACAGGTCGGGCAAACGAGCCGGGTAAACTTCGCTGACATCCAGACCATCCCAGTCGATGGCCACGTTCGTCAGAGGTGATCGTGACACGCGGTTCCAGAAGCGATCGACCACTTCGTCCGAGTCTTCGCCATTGCCCACGAAGCTGGCAACGCCCTGCCCCAGCTTGGCCATGCGCACCATGAGGTAGCGATTGACGCTGCTGCCCACGCCGAAGCTGAACACGCGACTTTGGCCCAATCGCTCATCCACTAACTTGAGAATCTCAGCCTCATTGCCGATGTAGCCATCGGTCAGGAACATGACATAGCGTGACTTCTCCAGGTCAGGGGCTTCACCAACAGACAACGCTGCCTTCATGCCTGCCGCCATCATCGTGCCCCCGCCGCCGTTCAAATCTTCGATGAACTGCCGCGCCTTCTGCTTGTTGGCAATCGTCGCGGGGATGGGCTTGGTGCTGAACTTGTCTGCATCATTGGAAAAGACCACCACCTGCACGGAGTCCTGGCTGTCCAGTTTGTCCAGCACGCGCAAGGCAGCCTTCTTCGATTCATTGAGCAGGAAGCCATTCATGCTGCCCGACACATCAAACACAAACACCATTTCCATCGGCTGGCGCGGCTGATCCTTGCCCTTCTTCTCCGCAGGCGGGACGATCATCATCGTGAAATACTTCCCAGCCTGGTCTTCATGGGTCAGCATCGCCACCTTGGGCTTTTCTCCTGCCACCTTGTACCGCAGCACGAAATCCTTGTTGGGGATGCGATCTTCCTTGGCCAACTTGACCGTGGCCTGTGCCTTTTCAGTCTGCTGCACGACGATCTTGTGGGAGTCGCAGTCGATGCTTTCGATGGATACACCGGCATCGATGTTCACAGTCAGGTCAATGTCGTGGCTGCTTCGCTCGTCAGGCCTGAGGTAGCGAATCGCTTTGCCTGCGGTCTTCTGATCGTCAGAAGGAACTGCGGCAATCGGGTCGGGCGAACTTGGCGGATTGAAGCGCGGGCCGACCACCATCGGAAAGACGAACTCGAAACTACCATCCTCGAACTTGAGCGTGTTGAAGTAGGTGATGGTGACATCAATCTGCTTGCCCGGCTCGATGTTGGCGACTTTCTGCGTAAAAATGTTGGGCCTTTCCTGAGTCAGCAAAGACGCGACGTGGCCGGCCTTTTTCGCTGCCTGGTAGATGCGTTCAGCCTCCTCGCGCTCGCGGATGATGCCTCGGATTTTGCGCTCGCCCACGGTCATGACAAAGTCATTCACCGCAGCGTTCTGAGGCAGCGGGAAGACATACACCGCTTCGATTTTTTCGTTGAACGGGTTGTGGAATTGCTGCGTGACATCGACGCTGGAGATGTACGCGCTGATGTTGGCCTGAACGCTGGTGTGTTTCAGGGGGATGGGCACCTGGCGCTTGCCTACCTTGGTGACGAGCGCGCCGCTGCCCGGCGTAAGGTCTGCCCGCGCCAGTTTTTTGGGGTCGTCCTTGACGAGAATCCAGATTTCTTCGGCTTCGGAGAGTACAGGTGTACCGACCTGATCAGATGCAAGGTAAGCAGAGAATACATCTGAGAATACTTGATCATTACCCGCAAGCATGGTGTCGTTCACCAGATCTTGCAAACGTTTGTTGTCTGGATCTAGAAATCCAGCTTGTGCAACCAGTCGCTTGGCGGATCTGGCATTTCCTGCGTCTAAAAGCCTCTTTGCTCGTAGCAGTAACTCGTCCACTTTCTGTAGTCGTTCTTCCTTTGCGGCTTGTTCTTTTTTCGCGGATGCGGTTTCAAGACTATGCTGCATTACTTCCTGGCTGCGAGTTTCATAGTGGCTGCGATACTGTGAGGCATGAGCCTGCTGGCCTGCTTGTGATTGTCCCCCCGCTGTTGGCCAATCCGCTGGATAGGTCGTCAATTCCGTCCAAGGCACCGAGGCGTCTGCTTGGGAAAAGTCAACATGACCATCGGCCTGTCCAACTGCGCCCCTCCATGTTTGCCCCGCAGCGGTCGGCGGTGCATACCCAAATGAATCCTGAGGTGCCATGGGAACATTCCCATACTCACCAGTGCTCTTATCACTACCAGTGCTTTGCACCGTTGTGCACCCCACAATCACCGCAGTAATCGTCACTGCAGCCAGCAGGCAGGCCAGAGAAATGCGGATCAGTCCTCGTCTGTTCATCTACTGCGTCATGCTTTAATTCCCTTCTTCGATGATCAGATTGGCGTTCAATCTTTCGCCCCCGGCGTCGGCGGCTGCAACCATTTTGCTCTCAAACACAGCAGGCTGTGGCCCTTCGATCATCAAATTGATCGTGGCGACAACCGTTTTGCCTGTAGGCAGTTTCTCAGCCTCAGCCGTGCTGTAGGCTGCCATGATGATGCGATCCTGCCGCATCGCTCGCGGGTCGTAATGAGGCGGTTGGTCGTAGGCTGGGTGTTGCCCGTTACCCACACCCACGACGCTCACCATGCCTTGCTTCGCTGAGAACTCAAGCTGCCAGGCCGCGAGAGGCTTGTCTCCTGAATCCACCACGACGTTCAACGACACAAAGCGAGGCCCATTCCCCGCCTGTTCCCCCGGCTCCCCCGGTTCCCTCAGCAACTGCCTGGCAACATTGTCAGATGCCTCTGCCTTCGCGAGGCCGGCCTTATCCTGCTCAACCATGCGACCTGCCTCATCCGGTTGCTGTGCCACAGCCCAGATACCCGAAAGCCCTGCCGACACAAGGGCTGCACAACATGTCAAAAAGATCACGGTCATGACGCGACTCATCCGCCAGCCCCCCCTTCATTCTTCCCCTCATGAAGACGCACGATCCGCTGCACCAGTTGGTCTGCATCCGCCTGCGTGACCAGGCCGTCCCCGGTCAGGTCAGGCATCTTGCCGGTGTCGTCGATCTGCACAGCCGCAGCCAGGACATAGACATCGATGATGTCCACCAGCCCGTCGTTGTTGATGTCGTTGGCATCGGCAACACTCGGTTCGCCGGACTGCCTCGTTGCATTGCCTGGCTGCTGATCTGCCTGATCGGGCGCATCTGGTGTTCCGCTTTCAGCGAGTTGTCGTTCTGCCTGAGGTGATTGTCCAAGGGGATTCAGCGCGATCAGGCCCACTCCCAGCAGCAAGGCTGCCGCCACACCACTGGCCGACCACTTCAGCCAGGCTTTGCGCTGGCAAGTGCGAGGTGACGTAAACGCTTCGCTGTTGAAGTGACTATGAGCCTTGGCGTGAATCTGCTGGTCGATCTCAGTCGAGACAGGCTGGCCAGTCTGGTCTGCCCTGGCTGCATCGCGCAAGGCTACGACCAGTTCATCAGGCAGAGTCAGGTCGTCATTATCAGGTTGTGAGTTGAACTTTGTCATGGTGGTTCAGAGGGTTAAGCAGGCAATGGGGTTGTCAGGTTCAATGAAAGGTCAAATTTCGAAAAATTTTTTCGTAGCCGGGCTTTGCCTCAGGCTGGCGATCGCGTGGTGCAGCCGGCTCTTAACGGTGCCAAGCGGGATTTCCAGAGCCTGGGCGATTTCCTCCAAGGGCAGATCATCCACAAATCGCAGCAGCACGACTTCCCGGTGGGCATCGGACAGGTCACGCAGCAGTTCAGCCAAACGCGATGCTGCAGGTTCAGCTTCCGCAACCTGTTCAGCGGGATTCTCAGGAGCCATGCGCGGCTGCTGATCGTGAATTTTCGCCAGGACTTCTCCCTGCCGGGGAGAAGATCGGCGTTGGCGTTGTTGCAAGGCAATCGCGTTATGCCGAACCACGGGATAAAGAAATGTCTTGAGCTGGCAGGTCAGTTCGAAGCCGGGGAATTTTTTGAGCAGGTACAGGAAGGTCTCCTGCACCGCATCCTGAGCGAGCGTGCGGTCGCGCGTGACGCGAAACGCAAGTTGGTAGGCCCAATCGCGGTAACGCTGGTAAAGATCGCCGAACGCAGCGGTATCGCCTTGATTCGTGCGGTAGATCAGTTGCTGATCGGTGAACGTGGATGACATCTCAGCCGAGGCTTGGTTGTCGTGCGGCTGATGGACTGAGTCAGAATGTTCCCCGTCGGACATGGGACAGATCGTGACGAGATAACACGCGATTGGCAAGCATGGGAAAACTGCTCAAGGACGAAACTAAAGAAAAAGCCGACCCAATTTCTGAGTCGGCTTTGACGTTTAAGCAGTGTGTCGCGATTTATTGCAATTCGAAGATCGATTGCGTCCGCAGCACCACGCCGGAGGCACCCATCAGGTGGTAGCTCTGGAGATGGTACTCGCGTTTGTAGCGTTGGGTGTCGAGCATGGCCATGCAAGGCGTTTTGTCATCGTCCACCCATTCATACATCAGTGCGCCTGTTTCATCTGCAAAATCTTTCATTTCGCGATAGGTCGCGTTGTAGAGATTTTCAGTCAGGGCTTCCGTCTGAATTGTGGTGACATAATTGACTTTTTCTTCGACATCCTGCTCGTGATCCTTCTCGCCAAAGCAGGGCATGGCATAAACCAAGCCGTTCTCAGGCAGATGGTCACCAGCTTCGATGACCACTTCGGTCACGGTTTTGAGGCCGGCCCCAAAGCGGACGACGTGACCACCGGGGAAAAGCCAGCTTTCCACTTCGTAGAAATCCTGTCGGAAGCTGCGCCGGGCCTGGAGATCAAAGAGTTCGGGGTGCAATGCGCGATTGTAGAGCATCAGCCGGAAAAGCTGCGCGTTCAGCGACTTACGTGTCGTTTCCATGACAACCTTTCGGAAAAAGGGATGGTAGTAAGGGAAGATCGAGCCTTGTTGCCGGGGTCCATCCCAGGCGGTGATCCGTCCGTTTCATACGCCGAATCGTAACGTTTGGTTCGCCCGAGGAAAAGGGTTTTTTTAGGTTTTATGAGAAAATCGTTCCAAAGTTGTGTTTGCAGGCGTTAAAAGCAGTCAGCCGATAACAGTTAAACAGATGCATCGAAAATCAACTGCGAGCCAATGAGAGACGTAAAGTCAATATTTGAAGATATTTACAGAAACATCGACCAGGCACCCCTGGCGATGGTTGCCCCGGCGTTATCTGCTGCCCTGCCGACGGCCGATGCCTTGGCTCAACCATTTATTGTCGCGCGATTATTAAAAAAAGGCGTCTCGGCTGAGTATCAGACCGGTCTGATCCACCATTGGCACCAGTTTTCCGCTAAGGAGCAACGTGAAATTCTGCTGCATCTGGACGCGTTGGCAGCCGCAGTTCGATTGGCTGGACGCCAGAAATCACCCCAGACTGCCTGGAATCTGCTGGAAATTCTGGATCGCAGCAAGTCTGCCTCGCTGGCCTACATCGCTGGCGAACTCTCGCGCCATCGCGAACCTGCGATCCGCAGACAGGCCGGCCTGATCCTGCAAAGCATGGTCGAGCATGGTCTGGGCAAGTCCACCAGAAACCATGGCCGGGCCGCTACCGCAACCAACCGGCCCTATGGGAAGGATTCGTTCAAACTTCTGCGCGAGACCGTCGAACACTACAGCCTGGCAGTCGAACAGCCAGAGCAAGGCCTGTTGATCGCGCTGCTGCGCTTGATGCCCGGTTCAGCCCCGGCTGTGATCCGCTTTGCCAAGCAATCCAAACCTTCAGGCCTGACTGACTTCGCGGAACTGCTGTCGGATAGCGACCATCCTGCTGTCATCCCTGCCCTGCTGTCGATGTTGGCGGTGCCTGCCTTGGCCAAGGCTGCGGCAAAAGGATTGGCGCGACGGTTTACAAACCATGACCACACAGCCATCCTCGGCCAGGGACACCTGCTCACTGACCCGACGATCAGCAAACGCATTCACCAGTTGCCGGGCAAGGAGAAACTGGCTCCCGTCGATGAAGCCTTGCGCGAAGCGGATGCAGACTCGGGAAGAGACTTCGCCATCCTGCTGCTGACGATTTCAATGGATGACACCCAAAGGCTGCGCAAGCTGGCCATCCTCGGGCAGTCGGATCATGAGCAGGCAAGACTCAGTGCGGCCCGCGCGATCATCTGCCTGCTGCAACAGCGAGAAATCTTTGCCGGCCCGGATGTGTTGGCTGGCTTCCTGTTCGATGAAAGCGAATCCATCGCGCGAATCGCCTTGCGTCAACTGCTGATCATGCAATGGGAAGGGTTGGATCGCCTGCTGCCTGATCTGGTCAACAGCAACCATGAGAGCATCGGCAGACTGGCAGCCCATCGGCTGGCCCCGGTCGCGTTTGATCGATTGTGGAAGCGTTGGCCTAAGCTGACGGCCCAACAACGTTTGGCTTCCGGGCGGGCGCTGATCAAAATCGATGTGCATTTTCATGAACAGCTTCGGCGGAAAATGGTCAGTCGCGATGGCAGGGACATCACCCGTGCGATCGCCATGATCGACCAGCTTGGACAGGCTGAGTTTTTCCGCGAGACGCTGCTGCATTTTTGTGACCATGCGGACAATCGCATCGTGGCTTCAGCGGTGCGTGCCCTTGGGCCTATGGAAGGTGGCGACGTGCGCATGAAGCTGGAGATGGCCTTGGATCACAGCAACGCACGCGTGCGCGCCAATGCGGTGGAGGCGTTGGATCAGCAGGATGGGGATCGGCATCTGCGGCAACTCGTGGCCATGGCTGCGGGGGACGAAAATCGCCCACGCGCCAATGCGATCAAGTCGCTCATGGCTCATCGCGCAGCCGACGCCTTGCGTGCCCTGGCTTCCATGCTCAATGACAGCCGACCTCGACACCGCATCAGTGCGCTCTGGGTTGCCGGTGAGTTGGGCTTGTTGCAGTTGGCGGAGCTCATTGCCGACATCAGTGCGAATGACAACGATCCTGCTGTGCGCGACAAGGCCGGGCAGGCGTTGACTGGCATGATCAATCTGATTCAGCCAACGGGCGATCTGGAAACTGCCTCATCAGCCAGATCGTTTGCAAGCACAACGCGACAGCCGGTTTCGAAAGCCAGCCCACAAGCCGCAGGAGTACAGGCATGATTCACTCCTGGTTGGCACAGACGCCATTCAACCCGAACCTGCCCAAGGGTGATCCCAATGATCCGTGGACGCCAGCCCATGCCGATCGGCTGGAAGCGATACGCGACTACTGGCCTGACTCAGGCGTGCCGTCTGAACTGCTGCTGTTGATTGGCACACTGATTCTTCTTGTCGCGCTATTGATCGGCCTGAACCATGGCTATCGCTGGTTCAAACTTCGCAGCGAACCACTGTCGCAATTCAACAAGGTGGCCAAGCAACTCGGCCTTGCGCGTAGCCAGCGCTGGTTGCTCTGGCGTATCGCTCGTCGCTTTGGCTTACCAACGCCGATGACGTTGCTCCTGGCCCCCGGCACGCTTTACCATCACGCCAACGCATGGGCCAAAGCCCGGCAGGTGGTGCCTGATCGACTGGTGTGGAAGCCGATCCATCGCATCGGCGAGCGCCTTTTTGGCACAGACTGGGTGGAATTGGCTATGCTTCGTGCAGATCGTGATCGCCCCGCTGCTGCCCACGAAGACCAAGAGCAGGAAAGGTCAGACGTTGAGTATCGAGATCGAAGCCAAGATGCGCCTGCGCTCGCCTGAAGCGTTTCTCAAGAAACTTGAACAAGCCAAGGCCAAGCCCGTCGGCAAGCAACAGGAACTGAACATTTTTTTTGATACACCTGACCATCGCCTGCGATCAGCGGATGAGGGTTTGCGTATCCGCATCACCACCGATGAAGGCACGGGCAAAAAGACGACCAAACTGACCCACAAAGGGCCACGTGCTCATGGCAGGCTCAAGCACCGCGAAGAAGCGGAGCTGGAAATCGCGGACAGTCAGGCCATGATAAATATCCTCGAAGCCTTGGGTTATGAAGATGCGCTTTCCTTTGAGAAGGTAAGGGAAATGTGGCTGCTGGATGGTTGTGAGATTGTCATTGACCAGTTGCCTTATCTTGGCACCTTCGTCGAAATCGAGGGGGAGACAGAAAAGTCCGTCATAAGCATGCGTGAAAAGCTGGGACTGGCGGAAGAGCCTTTGATCCGCTCCAGCTATGCCTCCATTCTGCAAGCTCACCTGACGGAAAATCGCATCGCGCTCAAGTACATCCCTATGGATGTTTCGGCAGTCACCCCCTGACCAGTTGCAGCCAAACTGCCACCCAACATAATGGCGACTTACCAACCTTCGTTTCACGAAAAGGACAGACATGCCCGTACCCCAATATTTCAACCCTGACTGGATCACCCCTTCCCAGGAAACACTCACTGTCGATATCTGCGTCTATGGCGGCACAGCCTCGGGCATCATCGCTGCCCTGACAGCACTGCGTGAAGGCAAAACAGCCGTGCTCCTTCACCCCGGCCTGCATCTTGGTGGCATGACCACGGGTGGACTCAGTTTCACGGACGTGGGTAACAAGGATGCCATCGGCGGCGCGGCCCGTCAGTTCTATCGCGATCTTGGGCCAATCATCAGCAAGGAGGAAGATTGGAAATTCACGCCGGGCAACGCGACGCGACTCTTTGACAAAATGATTGAAGATGCCGGGCTGGATGTCCGCCGGGCCCAGTTCCTTGATCACGCCCATCTGCAAGGCACCACCACAGGCCCGACGATCCAAGCGGTGACCATGCTGGGCGGGTTGACCGTCAACGCGAAGATGTTCATCGACGCGACGTATGAGGGCGATCTCATGGCCGCGGCTGGCTGCGATTACCACGTTGGCCGGGAATCCAACAGTGTCTATGGCGAGCGTTACAACGGCAGACAGGTACGTTGGCATCATCAGTTCGGTTGGATCGCACGCCCGTTCATCGAAAAGGAAAACAAGGAGTCAGGCCTGCTCCCACAAGTCGAATGGGATGATGATGCACCCGAAGGCACGGGCGACCATCGCGTCCAGGCTTACTGCTTCCGCATGTGCATGACGGACAACCCGGACAACCGCATTCCTTTCGAAAAGCCAGCCGATTTCAACCCGCTTGAATATGAGCTGCTTGCTCGCATCTGCTCGCGCTTCGATGCATGGGAACTGTTCGGCAAGTTCGACCGACTCAGCGACAAGACCAAGACGGACACCAATAACCATGGCCCAATCTCCACCGATTACATCGGCATGAGTTGGCAGTGGCCGGACGGCAACTACGAATTGCGTGAGCAACTCTTCCAGAAGCATGTGACTTACCAGAAGGGGTATCACTGGTTCTGCGCAAATGACCAGCGCATGCCTGCCCCGTTGCGCGAGCGTTATGCCACGTGGGGCTTGGCCAAGGATGAGTTTACTGAGACCGAAAACTGGCCTCACCAGCTTTATGTGCGCGAAGGTCGACGGATGGTGGCTGACTATGTCATCACCGAACATGACTGCATGAGCCGAGTGAAATGTGATGACCCCGTAGGCATGGCTGCTTACAACATGGACTCGCACAATTGCACGCGTTTGGCGGTCGATGGCAATCGAGGTATCACGAAAAACGAAGGGGATGTACAGGTGCATCTGCCAAGGCCTTACCCGCTGAGCTACCGGGCCATAATTCCCAAGCAAGGCCAGGCGAAGAATCTGCTGGTGCCCGTGGCGTGCAGTACGTCACATATCGCCTTTGGCAGCTTGCGTATGGAGCCAGTGTTCATGATCCTCGGAGAATCCGCAGCGCTGGCGGCGTCCCTGGCCTTGGCAGGTAACGGCGATGTACATGATGTCCCTTACAACGAACTGCGCGACAAACTACTGGCTGCCGGTCAGGTGTTGAATACCGCAGCAGAGAATGTCGGCCATGCCAACCCGGTGGATGATTAAGTTTTGTTTCAATCAATCACAAAGCGTGCATCGCTGAAAATAAAATCGGGGGGGCACCGGTGTTAGTCAATCTCTCTAACCCACATCCACCAGCCCCAGATTCTCAGCATACTGCTTGACCACCAGTTGCTTGAGCGTGGCATGTTCCTCCTTGACCAGCATCGGGTCGCGCTCGATCAGTCCCTTGGCATCTCTACCAGCAAGTCGCAGCAGATCAAGGTCATCTGGTAACTGGGCAACGCGGAACGGAGTCAGGCCGTGCTGTCGCGTACCAAAGAACTCGCCCATGCCTCGGATTTCAAAGTCTCGCTCGGCGATCTCGAAGCCGTTGTTCGTTGACGCCACCGCATCCATGCGCGCGATTGCATCCTCCGTCGTTGGCTGGGCGACAAAAACGCACAGGCTGGGTTCGTGCGTTACCCCTCTGCCGATTCGTCCGCGAAGTTGGTGAAGCTGCGCCAGGCCGAACATCTCGGCATGCTCAATCACCATCATGTCCGCATTGGGTACATCGACGCCAACTTCGATGACGGTCGTTGCGACGAGGACATCAATCTCACCCCGACGGAAGCGATCCATGGTGCGCTCACGCGTGGCTTGCTTGAGCTTGCCATGCACGATGCCCACCCGCGCATCCTTCAGATGATGTTCCTTCAGCCAGTCTGCATGCTGCCTGACACTTTTCAGATCGCGCCCGTTGGGCTCACTCGACTGCTCAATGGTGGGTACCACCACATAGCCTTGGCTGCCCTGCTTCACTCGACGGGCCAACTCTTCGTAGATCGCGTGAGTTTCGTTGGGAGCGACCACCTTGTTCTCGATGGGCGTTCGACCGGGAGGTAAGCCTTCGATCACGGAGATATCCAGATCGCCAAAGACAGTCATGCCCAGTGTGCGCGGGATCGGCGTGGCGGTCATGACCAGATAGTGAGGTGAGCGTTGTCTGCCTAGGACGTCATGCCCGGCTTTGCGTTTCTTGGTGGCACTTGGCTCGCGACCTTTCCCTTCACGCTCTGGTGCCTGGCGGAAGGCGGCCCGTTGCAACACACCAAAGCGATGCTGCTCATCCACAACGACGACACCGAGATTGTGAAAGACCACACTTTCCGATGCCAGGGCATGCGTGCCGATGACGATATCGACTTGCCCGGTCGCCAGCCGACCCAATGCTGCTTTGCGGATATCGCCGGTCGATGCAGGTTGGCTGCCAGTCAGAAGCAGCAGGCGAACGCGCGAACCTTCGAGCATGTGGGAGATGGAGTGGAAATGTTGCTCAGCGAGAAGTTCGGTTGGAGCCATCAGGGCGGCCTGCCTGCCGTCAGCCACAGCCAATAACATGGCATAGAGCGCGATGACCGTCTTGCCCGAGCCGACATCGCCATGCACCAGCCGATTCATGGGTATGTCGCGTTGTAAATCCTTGGCCAAGTCGGTGATGACTGAGTTCTGCCCCTCTGTCAGTTCAAAGGGGAAGCGCTCACGGATGTGGCTGTCCACCGCGGACGACCATCGCAGCTTCGGCGCCTGCAAACGCGTGCGATTGAAATAACGCTTCATTTCCATGGCCAGTTGCAGCAACAACAATTCGTTGTATGCCAACCTTCGTCGAGCCTCTCCCGCTTCATCCTGACTATGAGGAAAATGAATCGCGCGAAAGGCTTCGCTTAAGCTGAGCAGGTTTCGACTTTGCCGAAGGTCATCGGGCAGCGGATCTTCCAGACTTGGCAACACAGGCAGAAGCGCAGCCTCCATCACGCGTGTAATCTCCCGACTGGTGATCCCCTCTGTCGTCGCGTACACCGGCACCAGTCTGCCTTCCTTGGCCTCGGCCTGCTCGACATCATCCAGCAATTCCCACGAGGGATTGACCATCTGCATTTGGTTATCGAAAAGCGTCACCTTGCCTTGGGCACGCAGCGACGCACCCGCATGGATCTTGTCCTTCAGATAGGCCGCGTTGAAAAAAGTCAGCCTGATCTGAGCCCCATCATCCTGCAGGATCACTTCAAACCTACCCTTGCCTCCGCGACGAACATGAGGCGGTGGGCCAACCCAGCGACATTGCAACACCATGCCTCGCACGCAGCCGGCTTGGTCCGGCTTAAGGTCGCGGATCGGTGTCTCATCCGCCTCCCAGTCATATCGGCGAGGGAAATGTCTCATCAGATCGCCCACCGTACGCAGGCCCAGCCGTTCGAATATCTTGACACGACGCGTTGCGATACCCGGTACACGCACAATCGGACTACCCGGGACAAGTTTTCCTGAATCGGTCGATGACTCCATTGGGTAAATCCTACCCTTTGTGATGTGATGATTCGACCGGGGAAATAAGGCCTTCTCTTGATGCTTATCGCGTAAAGAGCGAGGCCAAGCGATATAGCGCGCTGGGACTCACCCGATGTGGAAGTAATGGGAACGGCTTCATGCCAGCCCGTTGCAGTAACGCATGGGCTGCAAGTGTACCGCTGCGGCAAGCACCTTCCATCGTGGCCGGCCAACCTGTGTCGGTCCAGTCACCTGCCAGGTACAGGCCGGGCTGCGCCGTTTGCTGAGTGACGCGCAGTTTCTGGACGCCCGGCTTCATGCCAAAGGTTGCGCGATGCTCTTTCACGACTTTGGATCGCACCAGTCGGGGCAACTTTTGCGAACCATTTCTTGCTTGCGCAACCGACGGGCCGATCCTGGGCAAAGCTCGCTCTATCACTTCCAAACACATCGCCACGATGTATTCGGAAGGCAGCCTGGCTATGTCATGGGCTGCACTGATCACGCCGTGGTAATGATGCAGTTCGGATTCTCGACCGTCCGAATGATTAGGCAAAGTCTGCTCACCATGCAGACAGCGGAACAGCCATTGCAAAGGCTCATTCAGAAAAGCCACGTGAGGCAGAGTCGTGACGGGCTGATCGAACCACAGGTGGACGCCAACAATCGGACTGACCGTCATCGTTTCAGAAAGATCATCAGGCAGCAGGCGATGCAGATTACTTGATTGAAGCAACTTGGCTGAACGATCAAAAGGCAGCGCGATGATAACCGCATCGTACTTCACATCTTTGTCTCGCTGTTCGACTTGCCCGGCCATGTCAACTGACCATCGCTGAGACTCATCACACGAGATTTTCATCACTGAAGATTGCAGCAGAACATGCCCACCCGCTTTGGAGATCAACTGTTCAGCAGGTTCGATCATCCTGGCCAGGGGCAGCGTGGGCACCCCCATTTCATAACCATCACGGGTCGCGAGAAAGCCTTCCTGAAAGACCTGCATGGCCGCATCACAGGCACAATCGCCCGGCCACTCGTTACAGGCCCCAGCCACTACGGGCGCCCAGAAGCGCTCAATCGCGCGAGTGGTTTGATGTTGCCGCTTCAGCCAATCCCCGAAACTCATGTCATGGTAGCGCTGCCTGCCTTCCATGCCCGTACGCATGATCGCCCCCATCGCCCAGGCAATGCCAAGTCTGTCTCGGGATGTGAGATAGCTGCTGGCCAACATGCTCCGCGTCAGGTGCAAGGGTGCAGGTAGATCATCACCCATAAATGTGTCATAAGTCCCTTCGCGCGTGACGAAGTGAAACTGCCTGCTCCAGTCGATGGCGTGATCCGTGCCCAAACGTGCATAAAGATCAAGCAGCCAATGACAGCAGCGCATGACAATGTGCTGGGCCGCGTCAAGGACCTGGCCTGATTGCGGATCAACATAACTCCCAGCCCGGCCACCTAAGTTGCGTCTCATCTCATAAAGGTCAACAGCGATGCCTTGCTCGGAAAGACGAGTCGTGGCTGCCACACCGGCAACGCCACCACCCACGACAGCGACCCGTCGGATCGGTTGCGACAAAGTTGCATGAGCTTTCTGAATGGACATCAGCGGGATTGTACGAGGTTTGGCCTGGCATGATTGTTTCCTGTCAGTCAGCGAAAATCACTCTTTGCAAACTCTGTGAACCTTGTATCATTCAGGCATGTCCGATTTTTCAGGAAGTGATATCGCAGAAGCCACGGCAGGCGGTTACCAGGCACCCTATTGCACTCAACTGAGCTGCTTTCTCAGCAACAAGGTGGGCAGACTGCTCGATCTGCTGGAAGTTTTTGAGTATGAGTATTTGACGCTGGCGTCATTTTCCGTCGTCGAAGCATCAGACCATGCCGTGGTTCGGCTGATCACCTCGGATGCTGACCTATCCAAGCGATTGCTCAAACGAGCAGAAATTCCCTACAGCGAGGTGGATGTGCTCTGCATTGAGCTTGACTCAAATGAGGCTTTGAGCTTCGCCTGCTCGCTGCTGGTGACTGCCGAAATCAACATCCTTTACGCCTACCCGTTGCTGGTCCGTCCACGGGGCAAACCGGTGGTCGCGCTCCACACCGATGACCGCATGCTGGCTGGCAATATCCTCAGGCGGAAACTCTTCACGCTACTGGCAGAGAATGATCTGGGCGATAACGCCAGCGGCTCCGACCCGGCAGAGGGTGGATGTTTGTAAACTGCGAAGAAACAAAAGGGGAACAGATATGTATCCAGATGGTTTTGATGACATCATCATTAACAACCGCCAGGAGTTTGAAGAACTTCCTGAGCATTTCAAGGTCGCTTACTGTATTTACATACTCGAGCAGGAAGTAAACAACGGTGGTTTTGACCAGTTTTTCTTTAATCCAAGTGGATCATTTACTCAAGATACAGTTATGGCACTTGATACGATCAAAGCGACAAAGACTGCCAAAATCTTGAAACAAGCGATTGATGTTGCCTATCCCAAGGGGTTTCCATCAGATCCTGCAAAGCATCAAGAGGATTTAGCTGAAAATGAAGACACCTGTGATGAACTTGAAGAACTGGATGATCAATTTTTCAAGTATGAAGACGATTTGGCTGAACTGGTGAACCGCTACTTGGATAAATTTTCAAATTAATATACCACTGCAGCAATTCAATCTATACATGTAATTCTGAACCTTGCTACCAAGACGATGCTCCACAATCTTACAACTGCTTTCTAACTGCCTGTATGGCCAAACCCGCCTTCACCCCTTGCTGTGTCAGGCAGTTCATCCACTTCTTTCCATTGCGTGCGCGGGATCGGCTTAATCAACATCTGCGCGATGCGCATACCCCGCGTCACTTCAAACGCCTTGCGCCCGTGGTTAATCAAAGGCACCTTCACCTCGCCCCGATAGTCCGCATCAATCGTGCCCGGTGCGTTAGGCATGCTGATGCCAAACTTCACCGCTAACCCTGAACGAGGCCTGACCTGCGCTTCGTAACCAACAGGCACGGCCATCTGAAAACCGCAAGGCACCAGCCCGACTTCGCCCGGCTGAATCAGCATCGACTCACCCGCAGGCACCGCAGCATGCAAGTCCATCCCCGCCGCATGCTCACTCTGATAGTCAGGCAATGGCACATCCTCCTGCCCGGGCAGACGACGGATCATCACTTCAATCACTTCACTCACAACAACACTCCTTGGATGCATTCATCATGCGCAGTTTCTACTCAACAGCACATAGCGACATCCTACTCATCGAGGGTGAATCGTGCCCAAGTCATTTCCCGCTGCCTAAGATAGAGGCAAAGGAGAATCCTGCCATGCACAACAACCCTTCGTTGCCAGTCACTTTCGTTGCCTTGTCCATCGTGGGAATGATCGGTCTTCTCACAGGTTGCTCCACGGAGCAGGCCAACGAAACGCAAAAGACTGGCCAGGACACCAGCACCAAGGAAACCTCCATCATGAGTGAAGCCATGACCGAAGAATCAAAGATCACGACAGGCCCTTTGCAGTTCACCATGAACGATATCACGGGCAACGAAGTGCCTCTCAAAAAATACAAGGGCCAAGTGGTGCTGATGGTTAACACGGCCAGCAAGTGTGGCCTGACCCCGCAGTACGCAGGCTTGCAGAAACTCCATGAAAAATATGCCAGCCAAGGCCTGGCGATCCTCGGTTTCCCAGTCAACCAGTTCAATAATCAGGAGCCAGGCACCAATGAGCAGATCGCCCAGTTCTGTGAAAAGAACTATGGCGTTGAGTTCGACATGTTCTCAAAGATCGCCGTTAAAGGTGATGACATCCACCCGCTCTATGCTTATCTGATTCAGCAGGACACCGGGCCACAGGAAGCTGGCGATATCAACTGGAACTTTGAAAAGTTTCTGATTGGCCGAGATGGGCAAGTCGTCGCCCGTTTCGCACCTCGCACCAAGCCTGACGATCCCAAACTCATCGCAGCGATTGAAAAAGAACTGGGCAAAGAGTGATGAACGTTTGCAAAAATATTCTGAGATTATATTTTTTCTAAAAGTCTTTTTTTCTGTTCATCAAAATCTGACTGACTGATTAAATCTTCGTCCAGTAATTCTTTGAGTTCACGTAGCTTAGCTTTAATAATGTCCTTATTATTGTCCGCCCCCCCTACTTGAGAATTTTTTTTGTCGTTATTTGTGATTTCATGTTGTTGCATTTGTATATTGTGAGCCATGCTCATACCCATCGCTAACCCAAGCCCGGCACCAAGACCGTCTCCAACACCACCACTAGGATTTTTTGCCGCGTCACGAAGCGCATCAGCTTGGGCAACCGCAGAATACTTACTGATATCTTGCGCTTCAATGCCTGTAGCACGATTTATCATCTCCTGTACACCAGATGGCGGAGTGACTGCCTCGATTATAAGATCGACTAGTTGAATACCATATTGATCAAATTCATCTTTTACTGCATCACGTACACCTAGTGATATTTCATTGTAGCGAGCAGGCAAATCTAATATTGAAGTAAGTTTCTGTCCCAATACTTCATTAAATCTCGACACTATCATTTTTCTCAAATATTCTTCGATAGCATGAGTATATTCCAACCCCTTTGTACCCACAATAGTCTGCATGAACACACGCGGCTTACTGATTCTTATACTGAAAGCACCATGAGCACGCACCGCAACCATACGAAACTCACTATCTCGAAATGTAACTGGCGAAGCTGTACCCCAACCAAGGTTAATAAATGTCTTCAATGCAACAAAATAAACATTAGAACGAAATGGGCTTCGTCCAAACGAGCCAATTAGCCGGCTCATCAAGGGCAAATTGCGTGTAGTTAACGAGTACCGCCCCGCCTCAAAGCCATCGAGAATCTGACCATCTCTCGAAAAATAGGCGATTTGATTCTCATGTACTACCAATTGTGTTCCGATCCTGAAAGCACCAGAACCCTCAGGGGGATATCTGCTAATTAAGATCTCACCAGTCTCATCAAAATACTCGATAGGTTCCATATGCGATCCTATAATTGGCGGTTGCGAGCATGAATCAGCTCAACGACAACTGCGTGACCAAGTCGTCCATTTGCTTAATGGTATGGCTCATACGATCAAGAATAACATTCATTGAATCCGAATAATCTGCTTGCTGGAGATTGTCAACATCCTTCTGCAGTTCAGTAATTTTCATCCTAATATTAGCACGCGCATCTGGGTCTTGATGAATTTTACCGCTTTCCCATGAACCAATACCTCCCCCATGGCTGTGCTGCAATGACATACTAATAGTTCTTAAATTCCTCAACAACTTTTGCCTTTTGTCTAATTTCTCAGTATCATTAAGTTGCAATTGTTCTAGCGCAGATATTACTGGCGTTATATAACTTGCTAGTGTCTTATCCATCCTACGCACTTGCTCTATGCGCACATCTTTCATGCCCATGAACAGATCAAAACTGTAAACAATAACTGCAACTAAAAATATTGCCATAGTTAAAGAAGCAAAACCAGCGGCAAAATAATGATCGTAATTACCTACTGCAGGCCGATAAAGTGAATATGCTGAGATGGCTACTATGCCAACAAGCAAATATATGCCAAGAAGACGCCACAAACCGACAATCGCTGCCCCAGAAGGTTTGTTGTCTACTTTAGAACGGACAAAATGGTTCAATACGAGCATAGAAGCGACAAATTCCACACTACAAATAAAATGTATAGTAATCCATACCAGTAGTGATCGTGGTGGCATGGTCACAGAGTAACCAATCGCTATAGTGACACCCATAGTCAATAACATCATCAAAATGATTACAGCAACAAAACCGTTTAATCGCATTTTTCGTTGCTCAGTCATTGCATTCCCCATATTGTTGTTGAAAGAAAGTCTAGTGATGTCAGGATAGCTCTTGTCCGGATTTATCCTTAAGTGCCCCAGTTAAAATGAGCACAAACTCAATTAACGCCCATACTCCTGTTATCAATATTCCCCACCCACATGTAAGCAACGTCAAGAGAAGTTGAGCTATTCCACGGCCAGTATAACCTAAGTAAAAGTTATGGATACCAATTGCTCCAAGGAAAAACGCAAGCAAGGCGGCAACCACCTTCGATTTCGCGGCTCCAGCAACTTGCGCTGGATTCTGTACATACACCACTTGCGGTTGCGTCGTTGATTGGTTTCCTTGCGCATACATAGGCTGCTGTGGCGACGTTGCTGGTGCAGATACCTGGGAGCCACATTTCTCACACCGGCTTGCATTCGGTCTTACTTGAGCACCACAATTTTCACACGTAGCCATAAATACAACCTCCGGCAAATCACACTACCTCAGTGCGTATCAGATCACATTCCTGCCTTGATGAGGAAGGATACGATTATACCAGATTTTCCTCTGTCAATTTAAAATGCAATGAAATGCATGGCATATTAATTCTTGTCCTAATGTTTTGATTGCTAGTGCGTGATCCCCTGCTTCGCGCACCATTCAAACAGAGTCACCCATTCCTGTTGCTGCAACGCGACCATCGGCTCAGGTGTTTTGCCTTGCCGGTGGGCCTGTTCGACGTCATCGATGAATTGATGAGCGTCGTAGTCAACAGGCATGGATGTCATGGCCGGGTGATTTCCCGTTCGACGGAACCAGTAATGGCTGTTGGAGAAATCACCTTCCCGACGATGCATGATCCCATGCCAATAGGAGCCGGTCTGGCTCTCGATCGCCTGACTGATAGTGTGGCTGCGGTCGAGTTCATCCACGTAAAGCCAAAGCCCGGCGATCAGGTCGGGACGGTCAGCGATTGCAGGCTGGGTGACCAGCCGTCCCACCAATCGGCTTAACTCACTGCTGGCTGGGCCTCGGTCGACCAGATCGCGCATGGCCTGTTCCGGAGGCAACGTCTGGAATAATTCATCCAATGCTTCTGCAATTTCGGGGGGTAAATCAGGCTTCATCGACTGGCTCCTTGATTCAGGCGTGGAAAGTGTCCATGTTGAGCGGTTACAGTTTTACGCTACCATTCCGCACCTGACGCAAATTAACACGAAATCGGAGAACAAACATGGCAGAGCAAAAAGCCACCAACATTACCTGGCATGAAGGCGACGTGACCAAGGAAGAACGTATCGCCAACATGAAGCAGAAAGGCTGCACCCTCTGGATGACCGGCCTGTCAGGCAGCGGCAAGAGCACGGTCGCCGTCGCTTTCGAGCAGGTGCTGATCCAGCGCGGCTACCACGCCTATCGCCTCGATGGTGACAACATTCGTCACGGCCTGAACAAGAACCTGGGCTTCACCGCTGAAGACCGCGCGGAAAACATCCGTCGTATCGGCGAAGTCGCCAAGCTGTTTGCAGATTCTGGCATGATCACCATCACCAGCTTCATCAGCCCGTACAAGGCCGACCGCGATGCTGCCCGTGCTTTGCATGATGCTGCTGGTCTGCCCTTCTTTGAAATCCACGTGTCCTGCACATTGGAAGAAGCCGAGAAACGCGATCCCAAGGGTCTGTACAAGAAAGCCCGCGCTGGCGAGATCAAAGGCTTCACCGGCATCGACGATCCATTCGAAGCACCGGAAAACCCCGAGCTCGATCTGCCCACGCACCAACTCTCCGTCGAGGAAAGCGTGCAGAAGCTGATCGACCTGTTGGAAAGCAAGTGCATCCTCCGCGCGTGAGTTAACAACAATAAGTGAAATAAGAAAAGAAAAACCCGTCGAACTCGACGGGTTATTTTTACAGGTTCAAATTGAATGAATAAGGAAGTCAGCGCTCGCCATTGTTGTCCTTATCGACAGCCAGCTTCATCATGGTCGGCAGCAGATAGTTAGCTCCGCGATACGTATAGACCTGGCCTGACAGTTTGAAGGCAATACTGTCGCCTCGCTCGCGCACCAGGTCTTCCATGTTCTGCAACATGCGGCAAGGCATGATGACCATCGGGGGTTCGGGATTGCCTTTTTCATCCGCATCAAACACGAACACCATGGATGAGCCATCGCCTGACCGAACCAGACGCCCCTTTCGGTCAATGATGAACTCGCCTTCGCGTCGCAAAGGGGGCTTCTTCTCGTTGGGGGCGGAGCCGATGACGTTGGGATCCGTCGCGATGCGCACCGAAGGCACCGTTTCCGCACCGGGCTTACGCACCGGATCTATCAACGGATTCTTCCGCTCCAATTCCTCCAACTGATCTTCCACATCATCGCCTGTCTGGGCAAAGCTGAAATGTCCGACCAACAAAAGGACAGCAATCCCTACCAACAGGCCCAGTCGGCCAAAGTCATTTCTGTTCCAATGAGTCATGGCTGCGTGCTCCTTGATCGTTGGCCACGAAAACTCGTCACATGGTCATATTATCGGCCTATCTGCAGCGTCAAGTTGAGCAGGACACGTTTGTTACACGACTGTCGCGCCAACCTTGTCCAGCAGTTTCTTGGCGTACTCAGCCGCGAGCAGGTAACAGTCCGGCGCGCTCAGATTCTTCAGGCTTTCGTTTTCGCTGCCACCCACGTGTGTGGCGACCACGGCATCCGAGTGCCTCAGGTGTGGCTCAAGCGTCAGTGGGCCTGTCCTGCCTCGCTTCACAGCATCGGTCAGGATTTCCGGAGCTTTGCCGTTGCCTTCACCGATGGGCACGTGCTGGCCAGCCTTGTCGCTGTCCTTAAGGTGGAATGCATCGACCACGTCTTTCAGCGCTTCCCAGTTGGCCCAGACATCGTCGCCGCTGCGGTTGAAGTTGTCGAAGTCGAAGATGATCTTGAAGGCCTTGCCATCGCGCACTTCGTTGACGATGCGCTGCACCTCGGGCAGACGGTCGCCGAAGATGCCACACTCATTCTCGTGGTACAGCACCAGGTCAAGTTTGGCTGCCTGCTCGCGCAAAGCGACCAGTCGTTTGATAGATTCATCGCCCCACTGCTGAATGGACTCGCGTTTCTCGAAGTAGTAGCTGAACATGCGCACGCTGTTCGTGCCGAACACGTCACGCATCCTGGCCAGATGATCCAATCGCTTCTGATCGATGGCAAAGTCGTCACTGACGTCAATCTTGCCGATGGGTGAGCCGAACATGCCCACGGTCAGGCCTGCATCGTCCATCTTTTTCTTGACCTCGGCAGCCTTGGCTTCGGGCAGATCGACGATGTTGTGGCCATCGACGCCGCGCAGATCGATCTGCTTCATCCCGGCCTTGAGGGTTGTTTCAATTTGAATAGCCGACTCTTCGCCGGCCTCGTCGGCAAAACCGCTTAGCGTCCACGCCATGGCTGACTAGCTCCTTGATTCGTTGGATTATGGGGTGACAGGCATCTAACGCCTGCTTCGACGGGCAGTGTAGCAGGTTGGGATAAACAAGGGTGAATATCAAGCCCTTAAGTTTCGTCGATGTTGAATGGTAAGAACTGCGAGCAGGCTCGCAGGCTAATGGGACGCTTGATGAATGAAATCACCTCAAGGCCGATTTCGTATCAGCACCACGCTCTGCTCGGTCAACAAGGAAAACGTCATCGCGATGTCACGGGGGCGCAGGCGGATGCAGCCGCGGGATTGCGCTTTGCCGATACTGGCCGGATCAATGGTGCCATGGATGCCGATGTCTTCGATCTCACGGGTGTTTTCATCCGTCCCGCGTAGACCGATCCAGAATTCACCGATGGGGTTGGCTGGATCGTCTCGATCATAATGCTTGCGATCACGCGGGTCGGTCCAGGCCGGATTCTCCGTCTTGTTCTTCACCACCCACAGGCCGGGTGGTGTCTGCTCGTTATCACCGATACCGACAGGCAAAGTACAGATATAGACCGCGCCCTGATCCGTCGAGGCGTAAAAATCGGCCAGGTAACCATCCAGCGTGATCTCACAGTTGATTGGCCCCTTGAAGACTTTCATTTTCTTACCGGCCACGATGTTGTGCTTGTTGGGCAGGTCATTGATCAATTGAAGGAAACTGTCGGTGGTGCTGTAGCGCATGGCAATCCGCGACAAGCTGTCGCCGAACTGAATCGTGTAAGTCTCGGTCAGTGGATCACCGGGATAAACGCGCGGGCTGAAAATCAACTTCTCATTCAACTGCATGAGCGTGTTGCGGATGTTCAGCGCGTCGCCGGGCGAAATGGATTTGCCCTCTTCTTCAAGCAGGCGCGTCAGGCGGGCGCGAGCTTCAATCCAGTTCTCAGCCTTCATCGTATTGACCAGGGCATAGGCATCGACGATCTGCTGCCTGGCCCAGTCGGCGGTCACGGCATCGCTCGGGACTTTGTAATTGATCTTGGACAGGACAACGAATTTCAGGTTAGGCATGACGCCGGGGTCAGGTGGCGTGTTCTCATTGTTGTTATTGCCATTGTTCCCCGGGTCAGGATCGCGCTGGTTATTGTTGTTGTTCTGATTACCTTGATTGTTGTTCTCAGGTGCTCCGCCGTTGTTGCCATCCACGCCGTTTTGCGTGCTGCCATCGTGACCCGGAGCGATGACGGGTGTATCGTCATTGCTATTACTAGGGGTCTTATTGGCTTCAGTTGGTTGTGTTGGCTTTTCTTTCCCCATAAAGAAAAAGACATAAACAAACCCCACCAAGGCAACGAGGAAGATCAGGGTGAACCAGGGGATCGGGCGTCGTTTCTTGCGATAAGACTTGCCTCGGACGCCACGTGAGCTGCGAATATTCTGAGATGAAAGGACCATGGCACAACCTCCCTGATTTACGGTGTCCATCCTTGCTTGCCGGGGCTGTTCGGCCCCGCACCAACGACTATCTTAACCTACTTCGGAGATTTCTCCGTCGGCGGTTCATCCTTGTTACTGCGCGGCACGTCCCGCTGCTCATCAATCCATTTCAAAAAGGCACTGATCCGCTGTTCATAACCTCGTTCCGTGGGGACATAATACTGTCGATCCACGCCGAGATACGATTGATCGACAAACCCCGTCTCGGAACTGTAGGCATATTGATACCCTTCGCCGTGGCCCAGTCGTTTGGCACCGGCATAATGCCCATCACGCAGATGCTTGGGCACCGCGACAGTTCGGCCATCCTTGGCGTCTTTCATCGCCGACCAGATCGCCAGAGCAGAGGCATTGCTCTTGGGCGCGGTGGCCATGTAAATCGTCGCCTGGGCAAGGGTAAGCTGAGCCTCGGGCATACCAATGCGTTCGCAGATGTCGAACGCGGCAGAGGCTACCTGCATCGCTCGCGGATCCGCGTTGCCGATGTCTTCGCTGGCGAGGATCGCGATGCGCCGGGCGATGAAACGGGGGTCTTCCCCGGCCACGAGCATGCGCGCCAGCCAGTAGATGGCCGCATCCGGGTCGCTGCCTCGCATGGACTTGATGAACGCGCTGATGATGTCGTAATGCTCATCCCCTGTGCCGTCATAGACCACGGCTTTGTGCTGGATGGATTGCTCTGCGGTCGTCAGATCAATGACCAGAGGCAGATCGGATTCGGCTGGCTGTGGAACTTCGGCGTTGCCTGCCTCGCCAACATCAAATCCCTCATGTTGTCCCGCTCCCCCGCTAAGCACCGCGATTTCCAACGCGGCCAGGGCACGACGAGCGTCGCCATCGCTGACACGGGCCCAGTGTGTTGCAGCATCGGGTGCGAGTTGAATCTCACGCTGGCCGAAGCCTCGGTCGGGATCGTGCAAAGCCTGCTCGACGACCTGAACAATTTCCTGTTCTGACAAAGGTTCGAATCGAAACAGTTGCGACCGCGACACCAGCGCACTGTTCACGCTGAAGAAAGGATTCTCCGTGGTGGCTCCGACCAGGGTGACGATGCCTCGCTCGACATCTCCGAGCAGCACATCCTGCTGTGCCTTGTTAAAGCGATGGATTTCATCGAGGAAAAGGATGGTGCGCTGGTTGCTGACTTCGAGTCGGCGTTTGGCTTCATCAAGAATTCGACGGATGTCTTTCACGCCCACCGCAGCCGCGTTGGCCTGCTCGAAGTGGCGCTGAGTGTGTCGAGCGATGAGTTGCGCCAGCGTGGTTTTCCCTGTGCCCGGCGGGCCATGGAAGATGACACTGGTCAGACGGTCGGCCTGAAGCATCCGGCGCAGCATCTTGCCATGTCCGAGAATGTGTTCCTGGCCGATGAACTCTTCCAGCGTGCGTGGCCTCATGCGCACAGCCAGCGGCGCGGCAGACCGGACGTTGTTTTCGCGTTTTTCAGCCCAAAGATCGCTCATGGCTGGGTGCATCATAATCTGCAAAGAGATAGCCGGGCAGTATTCATGCGAAACAATGGCAAACTTTCCATTGCATGGCACACCAGCCAGACTCGATCAAACCATACTCAGCCAATAAGCCAATCCTTACTGGAAGGATGATCCCATATCCGCCTTGCCAGCATTGACGGTTTCTTTCTTGAAGGTGGACTTTTCGCCCAGTTCAATCAGAAGCTTGTCGAATGCTTCACGGTCGGTCGGTACGTTCACCGTCTGATGGGTTATACCACTCATCAGCATGGCATTACCCAACTCCAGGCCATGGATGCCTTCCTCGCCCGTGGCGATCAATGCGTCACCATCCAGAATCGACTTGACGAAATTCTCGGTGATGAGTTTGTGTTCGCCACCACTACCGCCGGCCTTGATCTCGTGCACATCAGGCGAAGGTGCCTTGAACCGTTCCGGGCTGGTCTTCAGATACTCGATTGAATTCACAGGCAACTGCTTCAGGATGATTTTGCCATCATCGAAGATCAGCGTGCCATTCTCGCCCACGATTTCCAGCCGATTCACACCCGGTGCCTCAGCCGTACTCGTCACAAAGTGGCCGATCGCGCCGTTGTCATACTCCAGCAACGCCATCACCTCATCTTCAACTTCAATGTTGTGATACTTACCCAGACCGACCTTCGCTGTGACTTTGCTTGGCATACCCACGAACCACTGGAACAGGTCCAGATTGTGCGGACATTGATTGATGAGCACACCGCCGCCCTCGCCCTTCCATGTGGCGCGCCAGCCGCCTGAGTTGTAGTAGGTCTGCGTACGGAACCAGGTGGTAATGGTCCAGTTGGTGCGGATGAGTTTGCCCAATGAGCCGGAGTCAATGATGCGCTTGACGCACTGCCAGTGTGGTGCCGTGCGCTGCTGGAACATCGCACCATATTTCACGTTGGGATACTTGGCATGGGCTTCGTTGACTTCCTGCGCTGCCTTGGCGGTCACTGCCACCGGCTTCTCGGTCAGCACATGGACACCTGCTTCAAACGCAGCCATGCTGAGGGGTGGGTGCGAATAGTGTGGCGTGCAGATCAGAATCGCATCCACTTCACCACTCTTGATGACCTCAAAGCCATCGGCAAATGTCTTGGCATCCGGATGCTTCTCTGATGCGGCCTTGAGAGCCTTTTCATCGTTGTCGCAGATGGCAGTCAGCTTCGCCCGGTCGATGCTGTCGATGTAACCCATGTGATGACCGGCCATGCTCCCGCAACCGATGACGCCAAACCGAACCGTATCCATTTCCAAAGCTCCATTTTCGTGGGGTGGTGAACTGCTGCATCAAGCTGGCCATGACGACATGTCCGACTTTGGCCTGCCAGTTTAGAACAGCCTGCCAGCAATGCAATTCAAGCCGTCAGTTCGCTTGGGTGCGTTGCGCGTCTCTCTCAACTCACGAACCCGCCCCATTTCAGCCGTGATTGCAACGCCGATTTCCCCCGCTATCTTTGCTCCTAAAAGGAGACTTCCATGCGTGCTGTGATGCTGATGTTCGATTCGCTCAACCGCCACCTGCTCCAGCCCTATGGCTGCGACTGGACCCATACCCCCAATTTCAAGAGATTGGCTGAACGCACCGTCACCTTCAACCGGGCCTACTGCTGCTCGATGCCCTGCATGCCTGCCCGGCGGGAACTGCACACAGGCAGACCTAACTTCCTGCACTCCAACTGGAGTCCGATGGACCCTTACGACGACTCCATGCCTGAGTTGCTCTCCAAGGCAGGCATCCAGACCCACCTGGCCAGCGACCACTATCACTACTGGGAAGAACCCGCAGCCAACTATCACACCAAGTTCGACACATGGGAATTCTTCCGTGGACAGGAAGGCGATCCCTTCGTCGGCCAGGTCGATGAACCTTACATCCCCGAACACCAGAACAAGAAAGGCCGACGGCAGGACTGGGTTAACCGCGAGCATATGCAGCGCGAGGAGGATTGGCCTCTCCCACAAACCATGAAAGCAGGCCTGAGTTACATCGACCGCAACAAGACGGCCGACAACTGGTTCATCCAGATCGAATGCTTTGACCCACATGAACCCTGGTATGTGCCACGAAAGTATCAGGACATCTTCGCCAAGCACTTTCAAAATTACTCAGGCCCGTTGTTCGATTGGCCGGGCTATTGCCCCGTTGATGAGTCACCGCAAGCGGTGGAACACGCGCGCTTCTGTTATGCCGCCCTGCTGGCCATGTGCGATGCCTACCTGGGTGAAGTGCTGGACATGTTCGACAAGCATGACCTGTGGAAAGATACGCTGCTCATCGTCAATACCGACCACGGCTTCCTCCTAGGCGAGCACAACTGGTGGGCCAAGAACAGCCCTCCCTGGTACGAGGAATTGTCGCACTTGCCATTGTTTGTTCATGACCCAGCCCATCCTGAACTGGCAGGCCAACGGCGCGACTCATTCGTGCAGACCATCGACCTAGCCCCGACGATTCTCGATTACTTCGGCCAACCGATTCCCAAGGACATGGCAGGCATTTCCATCCGCAGCATCATCGAACGCGATGAAGGCGGACGCGGTGTCGGAATGTTCGGCGGGTTCGGCCACATGGTCAACGTCACCGACGGGAAATACGTTTACATGCGCGCGCCCGTCAACGAAAATGGCCAACCGCTCAATGAATACAACTTGTCCGTGTGTCGCGCGCGACAGGCCTTGGCTAACGGCAATGACCCGGGTATCAAGCCACACGAGGGATTCTCTTTCACCAAGGGAATGCCTGTCTGGCAAGTTCCTGTCCCACCCGGTCGAGGGAGCACGGCCTACAAGCAAGGCCACCTGCTGTTTGATCTGGAAACCGACCCGCAGCAACAACAACCTTTGAGCGACCCGGAAATAGAGAAGCGGATGATCAAGTTGATGGTCGAGCAAATGCAAAAACTCGAAACGCCGGCTGAACAATACGAACGACTGGGCCTGACGGAATTTATGTAAATCCGTTGGCGCGTTACACTTTCGATACAGGCGGCCAAACCGTTTTCACCCCCGCCTTCGGGAGGCGACATGAATCGCACGCAAATCTTATGGATCAGCGCCTTGGCATTGCTTTGCCTTGGTGTGATCGGTTACTCCGTCTTCTGGAATAGCGAAGATGCCGATCAGGCAGCCCCTGACCGCGTTGCTGACAATCAGCAGCAGTCTGAGCAGAAGAAAGATACGCCCAAGCTAGTGGAGGAGACCAGACCTGAGCCGGTTGATTTCCACGCCAGTGCTGCAGCAGATGCGAAGCAACTTCACGAGGACTCTGAGCCAAGTCACGTTGAGCAGGAAGTGGACAAGAGTCTTGAAAACGTCATCGCTTTGCTGGACGAAGACACGGATCATGCGTTGGATACTGAAGTCCGCAACATTTTTGAACAGCCCAATGCGACTGAGGAACCGGAAATTGAAAATGCGGAACCCGCGATTGCCTTAGCTGCCCCGGCTGATGAGGTCGTCGATGACGGCGCGGATGAACGACCAGCCGAGGAAGTCATTGACACAGGCTGGCCAGACCCGCTTGATATGGACAACACTGGCGCGAAACAGGATCCTCATAAAACGGACCAGGCACCAGTTGCACCACCCACCGGTGATGGTGCTACTGACGACGAACCGGACGAGAACACGGATGACAATGCCGTCACGCCGCCGGATGAAAATGATGACATCACTTTGGAGATCGGCGTCCCGGAAGTGAAGAAACCTGAGCCAGGCGGCGAGTGGAAAGTCAAAGAAGGTGACACGCTTTCGAGCATTGCCAAGGAAGTGTATGGCAAGGCCAGCGTCTGGACTAAACTCGTCAAGGCCAACCCGGACATCGACCCCAACCGTCTGCAGATCGGCCAAAAGGTTAAGCTGCCACCGCGTGAAGATGTCTTACCCAAGTCAACCACGCAAGTGGCTGGTGATGAAGAGCAGACCGTCATCATCCCGCCCGAAGGATCGATCACCCATGAGGTAAAAGCCAACGAATCTCTCTGGGCCATCTCTGCGGAACACTATGGCACAGGAAGGCATTGGCGTTACATCTTCGAAGCCAACAAACATGTCATAGGCGACGACCCGGACAAGCTCGAAGAAGGCATGAAGCTGATCATCCCGCCCAAGCCTGAGTGATAACATCACACGGTCATTTCCAACGAACTGCGACCCACTTCTTACGCATCGGTGGCGCGGGCGTCTCGCCTGTGTTGATTGGGTGGCGCGGGCGTCTCACATGTGATTGGTCGGTCGTGCCGATGGTTCACCTGTCACGTGATGAGAGTACCAAGTTCAGCTTGTATCAATCAGATGATTCAGGCAGCGCGAGACTATGGTCAATTCGCGATGAAATGATTGTCGCGTGCGTGGGTCAGCGTATAATGGTAGAAGATTACGGGTCTGCGGGGCTCGATACCCCCGTTCGGGTTTATTGCTCGAACCTTGAGAACCCCAAGGGAGCCAGGCATTCGGGCGCGATGGTCAAGCCTCCAAAGAGTGGAAGGCCGGGACGACCTGACGAGGCACCCACTTCAAATTGGGGTTCGAGCAATTCCCCGGGCACGACCCAAGCGGATACGTAATCACTTCAGCGACTCGTCCGCGAGTCGCTTTTTTCTTGCTTTGACATGACCTCCCGATGTTGCCATGGCTTGTTTCGAGCGTCTACGGTGGAAAAATCACGTATCACATGATTGATCCAAGGCGACGACAATAATCCACATACTTTTTTTCGCGAAATACTTGAAATGGCATTGCGTACGCAGCATATGCAGATTATGTTATTCATGTATGAGTGGCTAAATTCTTTCTATAGCTGCTGGCATTCGCCACCCGTTTGTTTAAGGGTTGAAATTTATTCGCGTCGTAAAAGCAGGCATTCGCCTGTTTAATTGTTCGATTGCCCAACTTTTGGAGGGCAAGGAAATTCATTTCTTTTAATGGAGGCCAGATTATGGACCGCAAATTATTGTGCACTTTAGGTTTAGGAGCAGGATTGATGTTTGCTGGCACAGCTTCAGCGCAGCTATCCACCTCGCTGTATGCCACAGATTTTGATTATGCAGACCTGGCATCTGCGAGCGCTGATGGCTGGACGCCAAAAAACGCAGCATTCGATGCAATTGATGGTGTAACCTCGGGAGGACCCAGCGGTCAATACCTGACACCTGATACAGGTGATGGTGACCGTTCGCTTTCCAGTTATAAAGGAGCAAGTGGCGATACACAGTGGTGGAAGTTGAACCTGACCAACTCTGGCGTCGCACCAGGCGGTATCCGAATCGTCGGCATCAATCTGACTTATGATCAGGAAGTTCCCTGGACACGATTTGCCTATCCCGAAGATGGCACCAACCGTTTCCGTGAAGCCCGTCTTGATGTTTCCTTCTTCACCTCCATGGATTCTGCTCCTGGCAGCGCGGGGACAGGTGTCAAGCTGGATAACGAAGGTGTTGGAGCAGGCGAAGCCAACACCCTCTTCTGGTTCGACGATACGGAAATGGATGCACGCAGTTTGAGCCAGCGTGGTGTCACCAACAGCAGTGGTGCTGTCGAGATTCTGAACAATGCCTCTTTCGACATTTACTTCGGCAATCGAGGTGGTGATTCCAACGAGAAAAATATGCATATGGGGCTCGACAATCTTGATGTTTCTGTTGACTACTGGCTGAATGGCGATGCCCAGGAAGATGGGGTCGTCGATGTGCTGGACTTGAGTATCCTGGCCACGAACTTTGGCACGACCAGTGGCGCAACCGTAGCCACAGGCGACTTCAACAATGATGGTGCCGTCGATGTGTTGGACCTTTCAATTCTCGCGTCCAATTTTGGACTCGGTACCCCTGTTGCGGCCAGCCCAATCCCCGAACCGGCGTCACTATCATTGCTGGCACTTGGCGGCCTGGCTTTGATTCGCCGTCGCTGAAGCTAAGGCGAACAAGTCCGTCATCGATGATATGACGCCAGGACAAATCCACCTGGCCGACAGATGGCGGATAAGTCTGATGATTAAATGACATAAGCAGATTGTTTCTGCTCATGCGCAATCTGATCAACAGCACTGGAACCAGAAACCTCTCATACGCGTGGCCTCGTTGGCCACGCGTTTTTTATCGATGATTTCAGTTATTTTGAACTGGTTTCATTCAACTTGTATACAGCAGAGACAAAGGTTGACCAATACGAACTGGTTGGTGAATACCGCCATCCTGACATCGTAAACGAGCGCTATCCCTGCGATGCCTCGGTGGGCAAGGTGGAGGTGCGACGCTGCGGACTGCCGAAGTGGTAAAGCAGTCGCAAAGTGGCAGGCATCACGGTCAGGCAGGCGATCCACGTGAAACCGATGCCACTGGCCAGCACGAAGCCCAGGCTTTGGATACCTCGATGGTGGGCCAGCATCATGCAGGCGAAGCCGATGATCGTCGCCAGACTGGTCAGGCTGATCCCCTTGCCCGTGCCATCCCCCAGCCCGGCAGGCCTGGCCGACGGGGCCTGGCGGAAGCGATGAATCACATGCACCCCGGCATCTACACCGATGCCAAACATCAAAGGCAGCACTATGATGTTGGCCAGGTTGATCGACATGCCCAAAGGCTCAAGCAGCGCGAAAGTAATCGTGAACCCGATCAGCACCGGAACCAAGGCCAGCAACGCATCGCTGACTTTCTGGAAGTCAATCACCAGAATCACCACCACCATGAGCAAGGCATAGATGCCTGCCATGAGATAGGCCGAGGCGATCAAATCCCCACTGCGAAAAACCTGAGGCGACACGCCAGTGATCTTCTCATCCATACTCTCGACCTGACTGACAAACCTTTCAAGAAAGCTGGCATCCAAAGGCCCAACGCCATCCGGTGGCGAGGGATACACTTCCAGCGCATAGACCCCCTCAAATGGTTTGCCCTGCCCGGTGTAGAGCGATGCCAGGGCAGACGGCAGATCAGTTGGTTGTAAAGGTCGGGTGGCAAGTGTCTTGTTCAGTGTGTCGGATACTTCATTACGCCAATTGAGGAACTGCTGATTGGCTGCGTATAACGCGGCCCGGTTTTCAACGGGCGACATCTCCCGCTGCAATTGGCGAATCGCATCCACATCGTCGTTCATCCGGGCCAGGACTTCAACGATCCTCTGCTGACCATCAACAGCACCTAAAAATCCTGCTGCAGTGTCCAGTTGAAATTTCAGATAACCCAACTTGCTGTTCCAAGTTTCCAACTCGGGAGGCGAAGCAGGTTTGTCAGCCTTCTTGCCAAACGTCACGCCCAGGTTTGCTCCCAGCTTTTCGCGTAACTGCTCGATCCGCTCCAGTCGCTGTTTTTCATCACGCGGGATCAACATCCCCATGCCCCCGACATCGCTGACTGTGCTCAATGAGCGGAAAGCTTCTGCCCGATCGCGCAGTTGCTCCATCGAGTCGCACAGACTGACGGCGTAATACACACTGCTTTCGCCATCTTCCACAAGCTTGGTCTGCCAGCGGACACTCTGCACCCCGGCCGGCTGGAGCTTGAGTAAGTCGAAATCAAACTGCATCTGGGCTGCGAAGAACACCCCCACCACCACAATCAGACCGGCCGTCACCAGCGTCGGCACAGGCCTGCGACTGAAGACAAGAAACCACTGCTCGTTGAAGAGATTGATCCGCCGATTTTCCATCTGCTTCACATGTCGATGGCCGGGCTTGACGATGCGAAGCAACGCAGGGAAGACACTGACCATCGAAAGCAGGCAGAGAAGCACGCCCACCGCAGCAATCAATCCCATCTCCGCCACGCCACGGAAGTCTGTCAGCAATGTCGTGCCGAACGCGGCTGAAGTGGTCAGGGCGCCGGTTAGAAGTCCCGGGCCGATGTGTTCAAGCGTGTCGCGCAGGGCAAAGCTGAAGCCGTTGGCATCGTCGCCGTAGCGATGGCGCACCAGTTCGAATCGGCTGGCAACATGGATGCCATACGCCACACCCAGCCCAAGAAGAATCAGCGTGAACACGATGCTGATGACCTGCAGGTGACCGATGGCCAAGGTCAGAAAACCAAACGTCCAGGCGATGGCCAGGAGCAACGCGACGAGTATGAGTATTGGCGTGCGCGTACTTGCAAAGGCGATCATCAACAGCACCGCGATCAACACGAAAGCGATGGTCGAAGTGACGGTCGCATCCCATGTCGCTGCGGCAGTTTCATCACTCTCCACCACTTCAATGCCCGTCAAGCCGATGTCAAACTGTGGATAGTTCGGCTGTAATTTGGCAATCACGTCACGCACTTCACGCACTGTCTGTTCGGGTGAATTCTTGTCGATACCCTCCCCGCCGGGCGAAGCACGAATAATCACGTACCGCCCGCTGTGGGTGCGCAGCAATTGTTTGCGCGGCGGCGGAGGCATCATGACGCGCTGAAGAAAGTCCGGCTGCACGCTTTGGCCTCGCGAAGCCCAGATGGTGCGCATGCCTGCCAAAAATCGGCCGAATTGCCTGGCCTGCTTCAAGGCAATGTCGCTGTCATGTTCACCCCATGGATCCGCTTGCCCGATGCCTTGCGCCATTTCCTGATTGACCAGGTCAAGAAACTCAGGGAGTGAGGTAGAACGAATCAACGCAGCGGCTTGCTCAATTTCTTTCAGTCGGGCATCGAAAGTGGCTTGGTCGGCCATCCTCAATGTCGCCGGATCGAAACTTTCCGGATCAAACCCGTCCACCACCTTCTCAATGGTTTTCACCTGGCGAAGCTGGCTGGATAAATCAGCCACCAAGGCATAAAGCCGATCCTCACGTTCTGCAGCCGCAGTCTCTTCCTCTTCCTTGGTCAATGCCTGCGGAGTCGCGTTCGCCGTCGCGCGTGACTGATTCGCCACATCATCCGGCTGGGTATCAATCACCACCAGCAGGTCATGCTTCACGGGGAACGCAGCCTGCCATTGCTGGAAACGCTTGTTCCAGTCCAGCCGATCCGAAATCAACTTGTTGCGGTCCATCTGAAAGGTGAGTTGAGTCACGGCCAGATGCGTGGAAATCACAGCCAGCAACACACCCAAAACAATCACGATTCTTGGGTGATGACTGATCCATTGGGACCAGACCCCCAAAAAGTGATGTCGCATGCGGTTGAGCATAGATGTCATAGTAGAAACGGCTTGTATTGGCTGCAAAACAAGGTTTGATCGACGTTCATACGCAAAATCTGCAGTCTTGCAGAAAAATGTGGGAACCTGCGTCGTACAACACAGGTAAGATCATCAGCCGACCTGCCTCAGACGCTGTGGAAGTGTCTGGCAGCTTGGCCAAGCAAAAGGGGGTGGCAGATGCCACGACGCAAAGAATTGACGCCCCGAATCGATCCACAGACCAACCCGCAACAAACCGAATCTGTTGCCTCTCCAGAGCATGAACTGGCCAGTTGGAGCGATGCTGACCTTGCCAAGGCAGTCGCCAGGCAGGATAAGGACGCGGCCCAAGCATTGGTCATACGTTATCAGCGGGATGTGCGAGGCTTTCTGCTTTCACTTTGTCGCGATCCTTACCTTGCTGACGACCTGGCTCAGGAAACATTCGTCCGCATGCTGCGACATGCGGAAAGTTATGACCCGCAGTACCGCATGAAAACCTGGCTGTTCACCATCGCCCGGCGGTTGCTGATCAATCACGCACGCAAGCACAAACGCGAATCTCTGTTTGGTGAGTTCCCATTGGGACAATCGTCGGAGGCAGGCCCATACCAGGTGGCTGCCAAGGCAGACCAGCGTGGATGGCTGAAGCGGAAGTTGCAGGATGCCATGCTCGCGCTGACGGAAACACAGCGTCTGGCCATTGAATTATTCCATGGCCAGAACCTTTCCGTTCAGGAAGTGGCTGTCGAAATGCAGGTGCCTGTGGGCACGGTCAAAAGCCATCTGCATCGAGCCCGTTCTTCCATGCGGGATGTCCTGCAAGGAACCATCAAAGAAGATCAGCGTTCATAAATCACCAAGGTGTGAAGCGAAGAGATGTGTAACCACATGAAGATCAAGCCTGACAATCTGACTGACCTTGATTCACAGGTGAGCAGCAATGTGTTGCCTGAGGATGAGGCGTTCACCTCGGCGGTGCTGGATGCGTGGTCAACACAACCCAAAGCCAGCAAGCCTTGGTACGGACGATGGACAGGCACACTCGGCACGCTGGCTTTGCTCTTGATCGTCGGCGGCCTGTTCAGCGTCATGACCATGACTGCCTGGCAGTCGAATTCGATTGAGAATTTATCCGTTGACCCCATGCATCAACCAGCACAACAGGCCGGTGCAGCCGCATCACTTGCGCAAGTCACGCAAGGGCTGCGACTATTCGGCGAGCAGACAGCCGCCACCCATGCCTGGCTGGAACAACCCTCACTCAATTGGCAGATTCAACTGACCCCGGAACAACAACAACGCATCCGCTTCGCACGCTCCTGGGCTGAACTGCGCGAAGGCAATGTCATCCACGCCATTCGCATCGTGGCCGACGCGAAACAGTAATAGAGCAGGATGAGTTCAATCGTCGCGTCCTGGGTGCCACGCCTTGACGTCGTTCGACCATCGCGAGAAGGGCGCAAGGTTTGTGGATAACGCTGCGTTTCGGCTTTCCATCGAGAGCACAGTTTGCCTCGCGGACTCGGTCAAACTGTGGCACCCCGCTACGATTGGTTTGGGTATGCACTAGACATCGCGCCAATCTAAATGATGGACTACCCACGGGGTTTGCTCAGAGTCACCCATTCACCACAGGCAGCTTCGCCAGCGAACCTTCACTCATCGGGCCGGGATGCACACTGTCTGGTGCTTCGTGTTCCACTTCCTCGAAGGTGCGGAACGGGATGCCCAGGTCGCGGAGCATTTCATGATCCTGCTGGGTGCTTCTGCCGAACGTGGTCAGGTAGTTGCCGATCAAAAAGCTGTTGGCCCCGGCGAAGAAAATCCAGCTTTGCAGGTCGCGTAGGATCGCCTCTCTGCCGCCGGCCACTTTAAGTTCCTTCTCAGGCAGCAGGAACCGGTAAACCGCAATGATCTTGAGCGCTTCCATCGGCGTTAAAGGCTCGTAGCGGCCGTACATCGGCGTACCTTTGCGGGCATCCAGGAAATTGATGGGCACGCCATGCACACCCAGCTCGCGCAAGTCCATGGCCATATCAATGCGCCCGTTCCAATCTTCGCCCATGCCAAAGATGCCACCAGCACAAATCTCCAGCCCGGCTTCGCTGGCGTTGCGAATGGTGCGCACGCGGTCGTCATACGTATGCGTGCTGATGACATTGCCGAAGTTCGCCCGGCTGGTTTCAAGATTGTGATTGATCTTGAGAACGCCCATATCCTTGAGCTGCTGGGCCTGATCGGGCGTCAGATCGCCGAGTGTGGCACAACGGCAGACGTTGCCTTTCTCACGCAACTTTTCGTAGTAAGGACGCAGCCAGTCCAGTTCCTTTTGTGTCGGCCCTCGCCCGGAGTTCACGATGCCAAACGATGAGGCACCGTTGGCGACAGCCTGATCCGTGGCCTGCTCCATCTCGTCCAGCGTCAGCTTGCTGAACTCGATGCCTGTGTCGTAGTGCGCACTCTGCGAGCAGTAGGCACAATCTTCAGAACAGGCCCCGACCTTGCCTGCTGCGATGGAGCAGAACTTGACGTGCCTGCCCACGAACTTCAGGCGGATCTTGTTGGCCCAGAAAAACAGGTCGTATAGGTCATCGCCTTGCACACGCGTCAGGTCATGGGCTTCGTCGCGCGAGAGTTGGCCGCCGGCCAGCACCTTGGAGGCCAGTTCAGCGATACGTGTGGTCAGGTCTTCTTGTCTTGCTTGGATCATGGAACTCCCAATCTGGTCTAAGTCTTGCCAGCCTCGGCAATTGGACACCAATCATCCCGAACCGGGGCTGAATATTCGACCATCATATCAAGAAGTCGAATGATGGAAAGATGTTTGTTTGGGTGACTGACTGCTAGTTCAAGACTGACATCAACTCGCAGAACCGACTTGCCCCCAAGTCGGCTTTTACAACATGATCAGGCCGCGATAAGGGCCTCAGCGTCCGCCGGATCACCAAGGCCATGATTGGCTAATCCACCATTTCTTTTCTCAGCCCTACCGTCAAGCCATCGAATGCCAGGAACACATGCTCAGGCAGCTTTGGCTCCAGATCAGCGTGGCGGATGTCATGGGCGATATGCGTCAGGTAGCCCCGCGCTGGCTTCACCTCATCCATCACTGCCAAAGCCTGATCGACTGACAGGTGCGTCGGATGATGCCGATACCGCAGGCCATCCAACACCAGCACATCCAATCCTTCCAGCAGCGGGTAAGTTTCAGGCGGCACGCTCGAGACATCAGTGCAGTAAGCCAGAGACTGACCAGCCCAATCGACACGGAAACCCAGGATCGGCAGTCGCCCATGCATCAATCGCAGCGGCGTCCACCTGGCCCCATGCAACTCAAACGCCAACTCTGGCTCAATGTCACGCAGGATCAACTGGGGCACGAAACTCTTGTTGATGTTTTTCTTCGCATCAAAGATGTATTCAAACGTCCTGCGGAACCAGTCGCACACGCGAGGCTCCGCATAAAGATCAATTGACGATCCCATCACTGCGTTGAATCGGCGAAGGTCATCAATGCCAAAGATGTGATCCGCGTGATTGTGCGTGTAGCACACGCCGTCGATGGCCATGACCTCATGCCTGACCATCTGACTGCGCAGCTCAGGTGATGTGTCGATCAATACCTGGACCGGATTGCCCCGGCTTGGATTTGCTGGGGCTTGCTTGTCGCTTGATCTGGGGTAGCGAATGAGCACCGAAGCGCGGTCGCGCCGATCGCGCGGATCGGTTGATCGACAGACGTCGCAGTCGCAGCCGATCATCGGCACACCTGCACTCGTGCCCGTTCCTAAAAACACCAGTTCCAAAGCCATGGCAAGAGTGTATCAGGCAAATTCAGCCTCATTTCTCAACTGTCAGGCCTATTGGTGTTATGATTGGTCGGGAGGTTTTTTATGGTCGCCCGAAATTCGACAGACCGTTACTGGAGCGACATTTTCGCTTCAATCAAAAGCATCGCCATCGGCATGCGGATCACGCTGAAGTACTTGTTCAGCCGCAACGTCACGGTGCAGTATCCTTATGAGCGGATCGCCTTTGCCCCGCGTTACCGAGGCATCCACGAGTTCGAGGCCGAAAAATGCATCGCCTGCAACATGTGTGCGAAGTCCTGCCCGGTGGATTGCATCTACATCGATGCCTCCGCTCCGCGAAAATTTGACAAAAAAACAGAGCTGGCCTCGGGTGGGGAACTGCTGCGTTATGCCATCGACTATCAGAAGTGCATGTTCTGTGGCCTGTGTACGGAACCCTGCCCGACCGACTGCATCCACATGGGCAAGCTGCACGACCTGAGCAGCTATTCCCGCGAGGATATGGTGGTTGAGTTCACCGAACTGGACAAGCAAGGCCAACGCACTCCCCTGCCTCTTTGGATGGATCGCAACGAACAGAAAATCCCGTGGGTGGCTGAAGAAAAACGGCGGGTGAAGGCTGGTGAACTGGCGACCAAGGAAGCTGATATACCCGGAACGTGATGAGACAAATCCAATGTTTTTTCCAGATGGGGGCGTTTGAAGTCCGATTTTCTTTCAAATAGCAGTTTTTTACTCGACCCAGCGGGAAGAACTCGCTAAAGTTCTCACGCAATGCTCATGACGCGCACCCCCTGCCGTCAAACACAGGAGCCAGGCGTAACCGCCTGATGATAAGCATGCTACGCAAGATGATGAGAGCAAAAATTCACCGGGCCACCATCACCCAGTGTGACCCGGACTACGTCGGCTCAATCACCATTGATGCCGAGCTGCTGGACGCTGTGGACATCCGCCCCAACGAGGCGGTTCTCGTGTTGGATATCGACAACGGTGCCCGGTTCGAGACTTACGTCATCCGAGGCGAACCCGGCAGCGGGGTCATCGGCGTCAACGGGGCCGCAGCCCAACTCGTTGGCGAAGGTCATAAGGTCATCATCGTCGCGTTCGGCTTACTCGATGCCTCCGAGTTGGACACCCACGAAGGCAAAGTCGTCGTCTGCGATGCTGACAACCGCATCGAACGGCGACTGAGCTATCCAAGCCTGCTCAATATGCCTGAACCCACCGTGGTTTGAATCGATCAACGGATCAGTCCCGGCTTTACTTTCCCACGCATCCACTGACAATAACCCCATGGCGCGATCACTTCGCATTTCCCTGGCTGCCAAATGCCAACTGCTCTTCGGTGCAGCCGTGCTGCTGATCATCCTCGCGGCCCTGACGATTGCCTGGATTCGTATGGATCAACTTGTACGAGGCCAGGCCCTGGCTCAGTTTCGCGGGGCAGCCGAGGCAGTCATGACAGGCGAGATTGCCGTGAATGAATACCGCAACACGCCTCCAACCACGGTGCCTGACCAAAGCCTGATCTACAGCCTGTTGGATCGTGAGTCCTGGTCGATTTATGCCGAGCAGGATGGCTTCGTCGCCGAGGCTGTCTCCCGCTTCAATGCAGAAAGTCAGGACAACGAGATGTTTCGCATCGCCTACACCAAAACAGGCGATCGCTACTATCGCTATGCCCGTCGAATTCAGCCCAATGAATACCTGGCCATGACGCGCACCCGCCTTTTCACCAGCGAACCAACCGCTGCAATTCTGATCATCCAATTGCATTCCCCTGCGATTGAACGACAACTGATCGTCAACCGTATTTACCTGATCACAGCCGGGCTGATTGGAGGCCTGCTTGCCATCGCGGTGTTCTGGTTCATCACGACGCGCATCATTCTTTCGCCCGTTCGTGTGTTACGCGACACCGCAGAAAAAATCAGTGAAGGGAATCTTGACCTGCGCGCCTCCGTCGAAACAGGCGATGAGTTTGAGCAGCTTTCCCAAACCTTCAATGACATGGTAGACCGTCTGCGCGAACAGCAGGATAAACTCAGGCAGGCCAACAAAACGCTGGACCTGAAACTCGGTGAACTGGCAGAAAGCAATGTCACGCTCTACGAAGCCAACCGTATCAAAGGCGAGTTTCTCGCGAACGTTTCACACGAACTGCGCACGCCTTTGAACTCGATCACAGGCTTCGCAGAAGTCTTGCAGGAGTCTTTCAAGGGCGATGACGCCCAGATTGATGAGAAGCGGAAGCGTTACGCCAGCCACATTATTACGTCGTCGAGACGGCTGCTGGAATTAATTAACGATCTGCTGGATCTGGCCAAGATCGAGGCTGGCCGAGTCGAGGTGCGCAGCGAGCCGATCGTCGTCGCTGATCTTCTGGAAGCCTTGGCTACGCTGATCGCGCCGCAAGCTCAGGCCAAGGGAGTGATGATCCGCCAGACGATTCAGCCGCAGTTGCCATTGCTGCAAAGTGATGCGGGGAAGTTGCAGCAGATTCTGTTTAACCTTGTCGCCAATGCTGTGAAATTCTCAGCCGATCAGGGGCGTGTCACATTGAAAGCGGAGATGATCGAAACCCGCATCAACGGCTATCAGCCGGTGGATCGCAAAGCAGCAGGCTTGTTTGATGATGACGATTTTGATTCGAAGCTGCGCATCAGCGTGACCGACACAGGCCCGGGCATCGCACCGGAAGATCGCACCCGCATCTTTGAAAAGTTCGTCCGGCTGGATGCCACGGTCACTGCAGAGCATGGCGGCACGGGCCTGGGCTTAACCATCAGCCGGGACCTGGCTCACCTGTTGCAAGGCGAAATTTCGGTCGAGTCCAAACTGGGCGAAGGATCAACTTTCCACTTGGTCTTGCCTCTGGAGTTGAAGCCAGCGTCCGTGCCGTTGATGCCAGACTTGGCGTGATGGCTGGCCGATTCTTAAAACTGTCTTATATGGTGAGATGCTGGTAGGGTTGAATCTGAAGCGGATGCACAAGGGTTTGCCGGTGGTGATTCTAAATCACCCCTCCGCAGTGACGCCAACCCCGAACCATTGCCAAGCAGTAGCGAGGAGACTGCTAAATTGTTCCGACGTGTCAGAAATGTTTCTTTGCAAAGGCGCGGCCTGACTGACTCTTAAGGTATTTTTCGAAGGCAACCGCTTTGGCTCTATCTCGGAAAGCAATTGCTGTTTCAATCCGCCAGGGCGCAAACTTCGAGGTGTGGGAAACTTTACCTGCATTATGCGTTTTCAAACGTTCGCCTAGGTCTTCAGTCCTGCCGACATACCAATGACCTGGCGGTTCAATACTTTGAAACATATAAACATAGAAGAATGGCGTACCCATCGTAGTTTCCTTATGAATAGCAAGTCAGACGTCCCACCCGGAGTCAAAAAATGTCTACCAGATTCAGGACTGGATGCCCGTCTTCGTTTATCTCCGCATCCGCTTCGATTTTAACTTCGACGTGGCAGTCTTCCCCTTTGGGTTCGCCTCGGCAACTCACTGTACACACAAAGCAGTTTCGATATCAAACGGACACACATGACGCACAGTGACTTGCACAGACCAGACTGGCTTTCCAAGTAATGACTTGCGACGTGCGAAGACTGGCTTGCCGAGACGAAGCTCGGGTCTTATAGACCCGAGCGAAGACTGGAGCCAGACGGGATCGAACCGACGACCTCCTGCTTGCAAAGCACCGAGCACTCATTGGAAGACATTGAAAGCAAAGATGTTAGCGAAGGTACTGACTCAGCATGTACCAACGCTTGTACCAACTCTCGACAATCAAGTGAAATATCACGTCAAACGGCAAGCTTCATGCAAGCCGTTGAAATGATCTCCCAGCTCCCTTTGAGTAATGATGAGAAGGCAGAAGCAATCAGACGACTGCTGACACAATGATGTCAGAACGAGCGTTAAATCTGTCTACAAAAGTGCAGTAGATTATGCTGGGGAATCACTCACGGAGTTTAGCCTTGGAAACAGCGCTTCATATCGGTATTCACTTCATTGCTGGCGTTGTCCTGACACTCGTCATCGCAATCGCAGTAGATAGTTTCCTGAGCAATCTATTCCTCGCCAAGAATGATCCCTTCAAGGCATGGCAAAACCAGCAAACTCACAAACCGAATCTCCTCTTCATGAATTACTTGAGACCGTTTGTGTCAACGCTTGTTATCGTGGGCGGAGGATTTGCTGTCCTTTTCCTTACTTGCGGGAACTACGATTCCTGGGGATTGAGCATCGCAATGATCTGGTACATATTCTTGGCACATACACTGACCACCCTTGGTCGAACCGCCACTAAAGGGTTAGTAAGCCTGCTTGTCCTTTCGACTTCTGGATTGCTGTTTCTTGCTTTCCACGCTTTACTGGCTTTGTCCAACCAATGAAAATGTGACGGAAAAATACGAGTGCAAATGACTGGGGGCCCCATGCAACCAGAATCTTTACCACACCCCCGGCCATTCATTAGAGTAGGGTCTTAGGAAGCTGAGGGGCTGCTAAAGTGTCTTTGGCCCCATGAAACACAGCAAAAACAAGTACTACCGCCGTTCCCGAATATCGACCAAGACTTTTCGCAGGATTATTCACGCCTTCGCGATGGATTTAACCGCGACCGACGCCGCCGAACTGACAGGCCTGAGTGTCCGCGCCACTAACACCATTTACCTCAAGGTTCGCCAACGCATTGCCCAGAATTGTGAAGCCCAGAATCCCTTCCAGGGGGAAGTTGAAATCGATGAGTCTTACTTCGGCCCCAAACGCATCCGAGGCAAGCGTGGGCGGGGAGCGGGTGGCAAGACCATCGTCTTTGGCATCTTCAAACGCAACGGGCGAGTCTACACCGAGATCGTGCCGGATTGTCGCAAAAACACGCTGCAAAAGGCGATTCGTGGCCGAGTTGACCTGCAAAGCATCGTGCATTCTGACGGCTGGCGCGGGTACGATGGCCTGGTCGATGTGGGGTATGATGCTGAACATCATCATGAACATTTGCGTGAGACGCTGGGCATTCGCAGCCTGATTCCACCGACGCGAGGCAGGCCGACGTCCAAGCGACCGACTGGCAAGTGGCGGCGACTGATGAAACGATTATTCAAGAACGTCGAGCGTACAAACTATGGACAGCGTTGGCAGGTCGAGTCCGTATTCTCAATGATAAAACGCAACCTAGGAGACGCGGTGCATGCCCGCAGTTATCATGCCCAATGTCGAGAACTGCTGCTCAAAGCCGTGACCCACAACGTCATGGTTGCTTGGCTAACAGAGGTTTTCTACAGAGCACATTTAACCTAATTTATAATCTCTGTCGATACACAACTGCGCATCTAGAGCACTTTATCGAAGCCTGATTGAATACCTCCTTGTACAGTCATGGGCTTATAGTGCGGGCAACGTTGCGCATCGTGCGCGGCCCCACAACTCGGTCTTTGTCTAATATATTTGGCACTACCCGTTCTGGTCGTGTTTGATGCAGTTGTCCACTCATTTTGGCTTAGATAATGCCTAGTGATCATCACCGACGGGCACATCCGGTTGGGATACGGAGAGAGCGATCTTGTGGTTTGTTTAGATAAACTAAACCCCGATATGAAGCAGATCATCTACCCAAATTTTGTCATCACTGAACTACTATCGGCTTCAGCCGATAGTGGTTCAGTTCACTTTCTATTCTTCAAACCAATAAAGACGATTAAACTCGTATTCTTCTGATGCAACAGCCTCGGACTGTTTATCAGGTTTCAACCGCTCGTACATTAACTCGGCGTTGTCGAATGCCAGACAGGATCGGGCCCATGTATCGTAAAAGCGACCCCAGAAATAGCCGTCTACGTTATATTTCTTCGGATCATATGATCTCCGCAAGTATGGTATTTCTTCGGTTGTTGCAGCCCGTATGCGCCACCCGGCCTCACGTTTGTCTTTTATTGTCTTGAAAGCTTCATACATCTTTTCTTCAGTACTGCTTCGCTTGTACGCGAGATGCACAAGCGCCCCCATCCCTTGGCCGTAGGCGATATGATGCTCTTGCTTTAAGGTCCACTCCACCACGCCCGGTACACCCCCGCCAATCTTCCTAGCCCATTGCTTGTTCTCGTTGATTTGAGGTGGTGGAAAACAGCCGCTACTTAAAGCCAAAAAGGACATTAACATGGTCATCGACACAACGTGATGGCATGAAAGTTTCATCTACGTCTCTCCGGTTCATTAGGCATCGGCAACGACCAAGGCGTTCTATTCCCTACTTCTTATCATGACAGACTCGATCCAGCACATGCCAGAGGTTGTTGCAGCCTTGGCTATGGCAGATGAAGACGTAACCATCCTCCTCGGGTTTCATCCTTTCATTGAGTTTGTCAGCAACCGAAGGTGCCTTGAAAGGATCGCCTGTGTTTGGATCGAGTTTATCCTGCCAACGCCATCTTGTGACCGTGTGGTATCCTGGAATCTTTGAACTGTTCTTGATCCTCTCCTGAACTTCAACACGTTCAACCTCAGTCGCCTCGCCACGAACGATGCTGCGCCAGTCATGATTCTTGAAGTTCAATCCGGCAGGATCGACAGCATAGGCTTTGCCCCACTTCTCCCAGAACTTTTGCGTGTCATTGATGTGCCCGACCCCCTGATTGGGAACCGGGTCGAAAGGTGACCAATACGTCACCACCTCGGCAAAATCACAACAGCCTTCCTTCGTACTGGGCAGCTTATGTGTCTTGGGTTGAAACATCATGACGCGAATCTTGACAGGCGATTTTTGCTTCTCTGCATCACAGCAGAATTTGTCTTTGTAGCCCTCTGCGATGCTGCGAGCTTCGCCGTCCATGCGAGCTCTGGAAAACGGATGCAATAGGTTGTCAGAGGGTAGATCACGAATCGACGTGCCCAACTCGCTGTGCTCGTGCATGCCGTTCTTAGCGGCAGTATCCATAGTCTGGACCAACTGTTTATTGGCTTTGTCTTTACCGAGTTCAACAGTAAATCCTTTTTCTAAATAATTTATCGGGCTATTAATCCCACTGAAATAGCCAACCTTCGGTGTGAGTCCGGAAGGATCTGTAGCGCCCTGCATGACGTGATAGCCAGCGTACATATTGTTTCCATCAACGTAACCAGCATGAACGCTTTGTGTTAGACCGATGACTAAGATTGCTATTGCAGTAATGATGTTGTAATGAACGTTTGTCATAATTAACCTCCGAATATAAAGTTACTGAAGAAGGCTGATCTGATTCTCAAAATTGACGCGTTCCGTTTCGCTTTCGTATTCAGAAGGTGCAAGTTCATAGTAAGAACTTACGGCTGCGCCCTGCCTGCTAAGGTAAACCGCCCACGACCGGTAGAGCGCATGATAGAACATAAAATCCCACTCATCACTTGTGAGCGATCCGCCAACACTTGACAGGTCATCAGGACGCCATCCTTGATGCTTCTTATCTTGTATGGTTCTGAATGCTGGCAGGACGGCTTTAACATCTAGCGACTCCTTGTGAGCGCGATAGGCCAAGGCTGTGATACCATCTTGTATGTCGTGACGGTCATCCTGCCTCAATGTCCACTCCAATATGTCATCAAAGTTGCCCCCGATTTTCTTCGCTTCATCTTCGCCGTATTTTGGGGGGTAATACATCATGCAGCCTGTTGCGGCCAACACACAAAGAAATATGAACGATATTAATATGAAACAAGATACGGCTTTCATCTTAATCTCTCCGGTTCGTTGGGCATCACCGGCGACCAAGGCTGCGGATGCACCGGCATCGGCACTGAATGCTGCGTTGGCGCAGCATCGAATCATACCGTCTGCGGTTCACTGCATTAATCCGCTCAACTTCAGCAATATGCTGCTCAAGGGACATGCGCGAAGAACGCTGCTGCTTAAAGATAATCCGGTACAGCCCGAGAACCTTGCGAAGTTCGGCCATTACCAATCGTTATGGCATGCATTGCCCAGCATATTCCAAAGGTTGTTACATCCCTGGCTGTGACAAACAAAGACATGGTCCGCGTCCGAGTTCATCCACTGGCCCATTTTGGTGGCAACAGGCGAAGCATAGACAGGCTTGCCTGTCGCTGAGTTCACCACATCCTCATACCTTGTTTTGATCACTTCCCGATATCTCGGAATCTTGAAGGGGCCTGGCATCCGCTCTCGTACTGGCCCCGTCACTTGCTCAACTTTCGTTGCCGTGCCACGGACGATACTTCGCCAGTCATGATTCTTGTGCAGTAGACCTTTCGGGTTGACAGGGTGTGCGGTTCCCCACTCTTCCCAGAGCTCTTGAGTCTCATTCGGCAGGATTCGCTGGTTGCCTATCGGATCGGACGGCGCCCAGTACACCTCCACCTCAAAGTCGCAACAGCCTTCCTGCGTGCTCGGTCTCGTATGTGTCTTAGGCTGTAGCATCAGCACACGAATCTTGACCGGGGAGCCTTTCTGCTGGCCATCACAACAGAAATTTTCGCTGTAGCCTTCGGCGATACGTGCTGCTTCATCATCAAGCCGCTTCTTTGTCTTAGGTGGCAAGACACTGTTGCGCCTCCGAAACTTGACCACGCCCATCGAACTGCTGTGATGAATGCCGTCTTTGGATTGTTTCTGTATCAACCGACCGAGTTCAGGGTGAGTATCACTAATGATATTGGCAAAGCCATCTTTCTTCTGTTTCTTTCGATTGAGATTGTTTCTCTCTAGATAGTTCTCCTCACTATTGATGCCACTAAAGAACCCAACCTTAGGCGTCAATCCCGAGGGATCGGTTGTGCCCTGCATCACATGGTAGCCAGCGTAAAGATTGCCGCCGTCAACATAGCCTGCCTCGGCCATTGGCAAATAGATGCAGGTCGATAGGTAGCACAAAACTACTACGGAGGAGAACTTATCTATTGTTTTCATCGTCTTTTAATCCTTTGATATGATATTCCATGTAGAAGTCGAAATGTTCTTTGGGATTACCCTCTGCGTTGCGATCCGGAGCTAGTCGGTTATAAAGCTGTAAGCTGTTGGGAAACGCAAGGCACACTCTAGCCCAGCAATCATAGAACCGCGACCAGAAGTAGTATTCGACTGGAAACGTAGCTGCCTCATAGCCTGGCTGAGCCAGATAAGGCACGTCTTCGGGAGTCGCAGGGCGAATCCTCCAACCTGAACTTCTTGCATCTTTGATGGCTCTAAACGCCTCATACATCTGTTCTTCGGTAGTATTCGACTTGAAGGCAAGATGTACAAGTGCTCCCATACCTTGGCCATACGCAATATGATGCTCTTGCTTTAGCGTCCACTCCACGACACTCGACACTCCCCCTCCGATCTTCTTGGCCCAATGCTTGTTCTCGTTGATCTGAGGTGGTGGAAAACAGCCGACACTTGTGATAAAGCATGCCACCAATATTCCCATTCTGTGATATTGCATTCTCATAACACCCTTTATTCGAATGACATTCTGCGTACAAAGGAATAAGCATCTTCCTCGTAGTCCTGAAATGGAGGTTGTGGTTTTAAGCGTTTGTATACGTCCAAAGGCCTGTCAAAGCGCATACATATTCTGGCCCACGCGTCATAAAACCTTGACCAAAAGAAATGATCCACATTCTGGTGATCGAAAAGTGATTGAGGTCGATCAGTTACCAGTGAGATTTCGATGCGCCATCCACTTTTCCTCTTGTCGTAAATCTGGACGAAAGCGCGGTATGCCTTCTCTTCCGATACACGATCTTCAAATGCGTTATAAATTAAAGCTCCCATGCCATCTGAAAACTCAAGATGAGTTTCCTGTCGAAGCGTCCACTTCAGGGCGCCTTCAAATCCTCCACCGATTCGCTTCGCGTGCTGTTTGTCCTCATCAATCTGCCGAGGTGGAAAACAGCCTGTGCTTACGATGACAAACGTCAGCACCATGATCAACATCATTGAACGTATAAGAAGTTTCATCGTCTCTCCGGTTCATTAGGCATCGGCGGCGACCAAGGATGCGGATACGCAGCCGCCGGCACGGATTCTGCGTCGGCACCATCGACTCATACCGTCTGCGATTCATTGCATTAATCCGCTCAACTTCAGCAATATGCTGCTCAAGGGACATGCGCGAAGAACGCTGCTGCTTAAAGATAATCCGGTACAGCCCGAGAACCTTGCGAAGTTCGGCCATTACCAATCGTTATGGCATGCATTGCCCAGCATATTCCAAAGGTTGTTACATCCCTGGCTGTGACAAACAAAGACATGGTCCGCGTCCGAGTTCATCCACTGGCCCATTTTGGTGGCAACAGGCGAAGCATAGACAGGCTTGCCTGTCGCTGAGTTCACCACATCCTCATACCTTGTTTTGATCACTTCCCGATATCTCGGAATCTTGAAGGGGCCTGGCATCCGCTCACGAACCGGGCCGGTCACTTGCTCGACTTGTACAGCCGTGCCGCGAACAATACTTCGCCAGTCATGGTTTCGGTGCAGTAAACCTTTGGGATTCACCGGGTGAACAGAGTCCGCAGGTGCCCATTGTTCCCAAAACTCCTGAGTCTCGTTCGGCAGGATTCGTTGGTTGCCTATCGGATCGGACGGCGCCCAATACACCTCCACCTCAAAGTCGCAGCAGCCTTCCTGCGTGCTCGGCCTGGTCAGCGTCTTGGGCTGAAGCATCAGCACGCGAATCTTGACAGGCGATCCCCGCTCTTGCGCATCACAACAAAAGTCGCCTTGATAGTTGCTGGCAATGCCTGCTGCTTCACCATCAAGACGTTTGCGCGTCCCGGGAGGCAAGACACTGTTGCGCCTCCGAAACTTGACCACACCCATCGAACTGCTGTGATGAATGCCGTTCTCGGATTGTTGGCGGATCAAGAGACCTAGCGTCTCATCCTGAGCGTAGATGATGTCCGCAAAACCATCCTTCTTTTCCTTTTCGGGATTGGTGTTGTGACGCTCCAAATAGTTTTCCTTACTATTGATCCCGCTGAAAAAACCCACCTTGGGAGTTAATCCAGACGGATCGGTCGTCTGGTGCATGATGTGGTAGCCAGCGTAAAGGTTCCCTCCATCTACGTAGCCTGCATTTGCTATACCGACAGTCCCCAAGGACACGGCAAGTATCCAAAATAGGTTTTTCATAATGTGGTTTACCTTTCATCGAACCAGTAAGACTTAAAGAACTCAAATCTGTCGTTCGCAGTGCTTTCTAAACCGCTACTTGGCCTCAATCGCTCATATGTTTGCTGGGAATTCTCAAACGCTAGACAGGAACGGGCCCATGTGTCGTAAAACCGACCCCAGAAATAACCGTCCACATTGTAGGACTCGGGATCATATGAACCCCGTAGATAAGGTACTTCTTCGGTTGTTGCAGCCCGTATTCGCCACCCAGACTCACGTTTGTCCTTTATTGCCTTGAATGCTTCATATATTTCTTCCTCGGTACTACTTCGCTTGTATGCGAGATGAGCAAGCGCCCCCATACCTTGGCCATACGCAATATGATTCTCCTGTTGAATCGTCCACTCCACGACCCTAGGCACGCCACCGCCAATCTTCCTCGCCCACTGCTTGTTTTCGTTAATCTGCCAAGGGGGGAAACAGCCATTACTTGAAAGAACAAAAGACACCACCATGATCAACGACATCGAACGTATTAGAGCTTTCATCTTCAATGTTCCAGTTCATTAGGGGTCGGCGGCGACCAAGGCTGTGGATGGCCCGGAAACGGCACCGGATTCTGCATTGCCGGCAGCATTGATTCATACCGTCTGCGGTTCATCGCGTTGATCCGCACAACTTCCGCCACATGCTGCTCAAAACTGCTCGGCCCGGATCGCTGCGGATTCAAAACATGCTGGTACCGCCCCATCAGAAAACGGGCCAACTGCAAAGGATGGCCGCGCTCATTTACCTCATACAAATCTTCGTTATGCCTGACCAGTTCACCGATCAGATTGGTGTTGACCACACGACCGCTGGGGATCAGCGTGAACGCGAGCGCATAATCATGGGCTGCGCGATCATACTGACCGATATCGAGAAAATGCCTGGCGCGCAACGAAATGAACAGCCCCAGCGTCTCTCGGCTGGTCAGTGCGCGAAGGTCAGCCCCGGTGCGCACAGCATGCTCACTGGTATTGCCTTCGTCGATGTAATAATGCGCGGGATAAGCAGCGAAGCCGCCGTGCTCAAGTTGAGTACACTCAATGGTGAATGACTTTTTGCCATCGTCCCAGCAGGAAAGCATGTGCGAACCTGCTGTTGCCAGCGACATCGGCCAACCCAGCTCCCGGGCGATCGCGACATGCAACGTGGGCAATGAGGCACAGGTGCCCCGCTTGGTATCGAGCACACCAGTCAGAAACAGGTCGTTGGGATTGGTGTAGCCGTAGTCAGCTTGCAGCCCTTTCTTTGTGGCTTCAATTTGAGCATCGCGTTGTGACTCGACATAAAGAATGCCTTTCTCTTTGGCGAGGAAGGACATGAGCATGCCTGCTTTGAAAAAATCAAAATCGTTGTGGTACAGCTCTGGGTTCTGATGGTACTGCGGAGCGATCTGCTTGAGGCGGGCTGAGAACTCGCTGGCACATTGTTTGATGGTCTGCTGATACTGCTGCTCGGTGTCTTGGGGGATATTTTCGATGTCTCGGAATACAGCCAGGTTCAGTTCGAGGATGCTTCTCTGGTCCAATTCATCATCAGATAGGGCCATCAGGCCGGCTGCCGAACTAAGCCAGGTCTGGCTCGACTCAGATCGAGCCTTTGATTGTTCGCTAGACCCCGGTGGGCTTTCGGTGGCGGGCTGCCCACCAGCGCTATCATCAATGCCGAACGACACAACAACGGCCCATGCACAAACGCAGCCGCATCCGAACCAGATAGACGCTCTCACCAGGCGTGCAGAGAAAGAAGTGGCTTGCCCTGATGTTCCGGAATGTGATGTTGCCTTCACAAATTCCCCGATCAATAGACCCACACAGAATACAGCGTCGCCCCCCCCCCGAGTCAACCTATCTCCCGACTTTTCTGCCCGATTTGACTTTGCGCGTAAAAACCCTACCTTGCCTTGGGCAGCAGGAAATCGGCCGGGCTGCGCACGCTCCGGCTTAAGCTGACCTATCGGAAAATCACTGAGTAATTGGCAAACCCCCTATTAAAGGAGGCAACACATGGCCCTGAAGTTTGGTATCAACGGTTTCGGTCGCATCGGCCGACTCGTCTTTCGAGCGGCAATGGAGCATAAGGCTGACCTTGAAGTGGTCGGCATCAATGACCTGTTCCCGCCCGAATCACTCGCTTATCTGCTCAAGTATGACTCGATCCATGGCCGATTCAACGGCACGGTCGAAGCCACTGACGACGCCTTGATCGTCAACGGCAAGAAGATTCCCGTTTGCTGTGAGCGCGAACCCAAGAACCTGCCCTGGGGCAAGCTCGGGGCTGACTACGTTGTCGAATCGACCGGCTTCTTCACCGCTTACGAAGGTGCTGTCCAGCACACCGAAGCAGGCGCCAAGCGCGTCGTGATCTCCGCTCCGACCAAGAGCCCGGATCAGGTCAAGACGCTGGTCATGGGTGTGAACCACGATAAATTTGATGCTGCAACGGACACCATTGTCAGCAATGCCTCCTGCACGACCAACTGCCTGGCTCCGATTGCCAAGGTCGTCAATGATGAGTTCGGTCTGGCTGAAGGTCTGATGACCACTGTCCACGCTGTGACTGCAACTCAGCCGACACAGGACGGCCCAAGCAAGAAGGACTTGCGTGGCGGTCGCGCTGCCGGCTTCAACGTCATCCCCGCTTCGACCGGTGCTGCCAAGGCTGTCGGCCTGGCGCTGCCTGAGTTGCAGGGCAAACTGACCGGCATGGCGTTCCGCATCCCGACTGCGGACGTGTCCGTTGTTGACCTGACCGTCAAGACTGAAAAAGCCACCAGCTACAAGGACATCTGTGCAGCGATGAAGAAGGCCAGCGTGTCAGGCCCTCTGGCTGGATTCCTCGGCTACACCGAAGACCCCGTCGTCTCCACCGACTTCATCCACGATCCCCACAGCAGCATCTTTGATGCTGGGGCAGGCATCGAACTCAACAGCACATTCTTCAAGCTGGTGAGCTGGTACGACAACGAATGGGGCTACTCCAACCGTGTCGTTGACCTGATGCTGCACATGGCCAAGGCTGACGGCCTGGGTTAATGACTGGTAGGATGGGTTAGTTGAGATTTGCCATGCAAATCGAGCAACGTAACCCATCAGTCAATGGTGGACAAGGTTTGATCCGTATTCAGGATAAAACATCAGTTCCACCATTTTCCCCTATCTGAGACACCTTGATTGGCATCGCAACCCCGGCTTCGGTCGGGGTTGTTTTTCATTTTTTCTTTCACGCGTTGAACTTTGCTTCCGCAACCGATGCTTCATCAATGGGTGTGTATCCCAACGGCCTGAACGGATCGGGCCCGGACTGATTCAATCTTCCATATGGAGGCTTTGCCATGACTTACGCGAAATACGTGATGTCCCCGCTATCTCTATCGTTCTACTTTTCCTGTCTGTGCGTTCTGCTGCTCGGCGGTTGCGAAACACTCACCTACACAGGCCCAGGACGAGGCATCAACATTGATTCCATGACCGCCATGCAGGTCAGTACCGATATCAAAACAGAGTTTGCCCGAAAGCCTACTGCTCAGTTCCCTGTTTACCTTGTGGTCGCTCGTGTACAGGAAAGCGGCTATCACTCGTGGAGCAATCGAGCGTATGGCTACGGCAATTTCGGCGTCGTGACGACGCGCGATGCTGAAACCGAAGAACAGTTCCAGAAGATTCAGGCGCTGCCCAAGGTGGCGCAAGTGGGCACGGTGAATCGCCTGTTGCTGCCAGCTAAACTCGAAACCGAAAAGGACCTGCGACAGGCGGCTGCGAAGTTGCAGGCTGACATCATGCTGATCTACACCATCGACACCACGCTGCAAACCGATGAACGCGGCGGAGGCCTGGTCAAGGTTGCGTCGATCGGGCTGATGCCACCCAAGAAGATTCATATTTTCTCAACCGCCTCGGCAGCTTTCGTGGATGTGCGCACAGGTTACGTGTATGGCGTCGCGGAAGGCACATCGAAATTTTCACGCAGCACTTCCGGCTGGGGCTCAGAGGAAGCAGCCGACCGCAACCGCCTGAAGGTTGAAACCGAAGCTCTGGACAAAATGATCGAAGGCTTGGAACAAACATGGGCCAATATCATCGCCCAGCATGCCAGGCCTTAATCAGGAATCACATGTATTGGGGTGGATTTATCCGCCACACCTTGAACGATTGATGTACGCCAAGGCACGATAGAGCGCATCAATCCGTGGCAGATCCACCCCTTGGGCTTTGGCAGCACGGACAGGTTCGCCGAAGATCGTCTCAACTTCCATCGGTCGCTTCTCGTCGTAGTCGATCTTCATGCTGGTGCGGTAAGGTTCCATCTTGCGGGTGTGATCCAACATCAGTTCGACGAAGTCGTCGCCGATGGTTCGCCCGAAGGCTGCTGCCCCCAGTTGGACTTCGTGCATCAGGGCTTTGACTTGCGCGAGCAAATCCGCGTCAGCCATGATCTGATCGGTGGTGACATCGAGTAAAGCAGATAAGCCGTTGTAGGGAATGTTCCAGACCAGCTTTTTCCATCGCGTCAGCAAGAGGTCTTCAGTGAGCAGGATTTCAATACCCGCTGAGGTAAAGCAATGCTCCAGCAGGCGCATGCGTTCGCTGATGCCGCCGGGCTTCTGGTCTTCACGGTATTCGCCCAGTGCGATTCTGCCATAATCGAGGTGATGCACATGGCCGGGCGCGATCTTATTGGCACAAAGAAAGCACAAGCCTCCCACGACGCGAACGCTGCCCACCACGGCTGCGGTCTGCGCCTCGACATTCAACCCGTTCTGCAACACCACTGCGAAACCGCCAGCGCGGGTCGGGCCGGGCAGAATAGCAGGCAGAGCCGTATTGGCTGTGGTCTTGAGTGAAACAATCGTGATATCGCAGGCAGGCATGTCATTGGCGTTCTGATAGACGTGGGCTGGATGAATAGTGAAGGTTTCACCTTGCGAATCCACGCGCAGGCCTTGGTCAGCGATGTGCTTGTAATCACTGCGTGCGAGGAAATGCACTTCATAGCCTGCGCGAGCGAGCAGGCCGCCGTAGTACCCACCTAGCGCGCCCGTGCCGAGGATGGCGAAAGTTGGTTTGGTTTCACTCATGCGTGTTAAGTTAGGCAATTTTATGGAGGGTTGTTTTCGGCAATCGTACAAATTTCGTCAGAAATTTCTTAAAAAAGGGTTGCGTTCCCTAGCTCATGCAATTAGATTCGTGCGTGGGTATCAGAGAGTTTCTTTGAATGTTTCACTTGAGAAGAAGGAGAGAGAGATGACGCATCGTTATTTATTGCCTACGGCTGCGCTTACAGGCGCAATCACTTTATTGTCTGCCACGGCGGGGGCAGCCACACCCGTTGACTTGAACACCTGGATTCAAAGGGGAGCGTCTGGTGTTAATGGCGGTATCTGGAACGTGGAAAATGGTGGCGATTCCGTTTTTCAGAGTGAAAATGGTGACCCAACGTACTACGTCAGTCCCAATGATTTTTTCAATACGACGGTACAAGGTGGTTTCAAGCAAAACCAATCCCGCGTTGGCGGCTTTAACGATGACGACTTCATTGGCTTCGTTTTGGCTGGAACGAGCCGGGCGACAACAGCACTGATGCCAGCTTCTACCTCCTCAACTGGAAGCAAGGCAATCAGAATAATACGGAACAGGGCTTCCGCCTGGCCAAGGTGAACGGCACAAGCACACCTCCATTCAGCAACGCTGAAAACGATAACCTGCCAAACTATGACGTGCTGGCCATCAACACAGGTACCGGGCCGGGCGGTGGTTCACTTGGTTGGGTTGACAACACTGCTTACGACTTCGAACTGCTTTACCAGGCCAATCGAATCAAGATCGACATCACCGGCGGTACAGGTGAATTTCAATCTGGCCTGACCATCTTCGATGTAACACCTGCCGACGTCGGTCTGACTGAATTTGAGACAGGCCAGTTCGGCTTTTACAACCACTCGCAAGCCGGTGTCGAATACCAATCCTTCACGTTGACTGAACCTGTCCTCGCCACAACGCCCGGCGATGGCGCTACCCTTGAAATCGTGGCTCGCGAAGGCACAACTGGCACCAGCACACTGGAAATCTCAAACGCTGGGGCTGCAGGCACGATCCTGTCAGGCTCAGTTGATGCAGCCTCTGCTCCATTCTCCGGAGGTGGAAGCAACTTCGTCTTGAATGAAGCAGAATCGACCGACGTCGATTTCATCCTGGCTTCAGGTCTGGCTCGCACGGAAGGCACCCCCTTCACGGAATTGCTCAATGTGGCCAGCAACGACCCCAACGACATCGACGGCCATGACATCACCCTTTCAGGCACTGTTGTCGGCCCGGTGACCGACGTCAGCGATGCCTCCCTGGACTTTGGCACGCTGAACGAAGGCGATATGGCAACACTGATCCTCACCCTTTCCAATATCACCACCGATGGCGATCTCAATGACTTGACCGACCTGCAGATTCTGGATCTTCAGTTTACTGGTGAAGCAGCAGGCCTGTTCTCCATCACTGAACCATTGCCTGCCACGCTCGCTGCTGGAGAATCGCTGCCGATCTCAATCAAACTGACTGCGGATGATGTCTATGGCTTACGGTCAGCCTTACTCACCATCACCACCGACCAAGGCGTTGCATCTGGCCTGAACGGGGAAACTTTCACCGTGGATCTTGGCGCAGAAATCGTTCCTGAGCCTGCCTCACTCGCTTTGCTTGCGATGGGTGGACTGGCCTTGATTCGTCGCCGCTGATTTACAACGACAATTTGATTCTCTATCAATATTGACTGGTCCTTGCCAGTCAATCTTTTTTTGTTTCGACAAAGCAACGTTTGTCACCTCGCTTGTTAAATGCTCAACTATGGTCATGTCCGAACCCGTCGGCATCCTCGCAGGTTATGGCCTGCTTCCCGAACTCGTCGCCAAGGGCATTCACGCCTCTGGCAGACCCGTCGTATGCGTCGCCTTTCGCGACAGCCATGAAACCAATCTGCCTGAGTTTTGCGATCAGTTTGCGACAGCAGGGATCATTCAACTTGGCCGACAGATTCGTCTGTTCAAGAAATGGGGCGTGCGCGAAGCGTTGATGGTGGGCAAGCTCGACAAAACCCGCATGTTTCGCCCGGGCCGACTCTGGAGGCAACTGCCCGACTGGCGCATGGCTAAACTATGGTTCGGCAAACTCAGGCATGACAAGCGCACAGACTTTATGCTGCAAGCAGTCATTGATGAATTTGCCTTGGCTGGTATCACCATGACAGACACGACGCAGTACATTCCCGAGCACCTGGCCGACGTTGGCAGCATGACGTGCCGTGAACCATCAGCAAGTCAACGTGGTGACATCGACTTTGCCATCCCGATTGTGCAGCGGATGGGTGATCTGGACATCGGCCAGGCCATTGCTGTGCGTGACCGCGAGGTGATTGCCGTGGAAGCGATCGAAGGGACGGACGCGATGATGGAACGCGCCAGCCAACTCTGCCCGATGGGTGGCTGGACACTGGTGAAACTCGCCAAGCCCAATCAGGACTTGCGTTTCGACGTGCCGGTGGTTGGGGTGAATACGATTGAGAAGATGAAAGCCTTGGGAGCCAGTTGCCTGGCTGTGGAAGCTGGTCGTCTCATCATGCTGGACAAGCCTCGCGTGATCGACACGGCAAACCGGCTGGGAATTGCCATCGTCGGGGTCAAGCCCGGGGTTGATTAGCGATAACCTTACTTGCTTTAGCCGTCTATCGCTGCTTGGAAAATCAATCCCTCGCAAAACTTGCGTGGGCTTTGGCAATGCAAACCTCTACTCCGGAGGCAACGTCTGCTCCACCGTTTCATATTCCTCAGGACGATCTGGCGGGGATTCCCCCTCACCCGACTGCTGATACTGCCCCAGCGCCCGCAAACTCCCCACAAGCGACAACACATAAATCGGAGCTGCGCCGATGGCGACGCCGGTCAAAGACGCAATCCCCAACACCGGCGACAACTGGCTTCCCCCAGCCGAAGCCAAGGGTCCAGCCGTCCCGCCCGAACCGATCACCGCTTCATGCACTGCCCCGGCATTGACACGCGATTGCTTCACAATCATCGCATAGTAAAGGGCCGCGTAATACGCCCCCCCCATGCCAACCCCCGCAAAGACCAATCCCACCAATGCCACAGGCCAAACCTCTGCCAGCAACAGCAACCCTAAGCCGATCGGAGTTACCAGCGTGACGACCAGCAACATCGCCCGATTGCCATGCCAGGCGATCGTGTGCGCGAGAATGACAAACACCAGAACGCGCGTCCAATCAAACACACTGAACAAAGGCGTCGCCTCCGCAGCCGAGAACCCGAAGCGTTCCTGAAATAACTCAGGCACCACTGGCTGGGCGATACTGACAAAAGCAAACGCTCCCAGCAAGGCAAATCGACTGCTGGTCAGCAAAGGCTCAAAACCTGAACGCCCCTTTGCCTCGATATCCCCTTCTTCCATCGCGTGATAGTCAGGCGATGCTTTCAAGGTGCTCGACAACACCAGACTGCATAGATTCAGACTACCCGCGATCAGAAACAGCCCGAATGTCCAGTTCTCCACGATCCAACCCGAGGGCATGCTGCCCACAGCCACCGCTGTAGCCCATGTCATGTTGAACCAGCCCAAGGCTCGGGCGGTCTCGCGCCGGCTTCGCCCGGCACTGACATAGCTCTCCACGATCGGCCACTTCATCCCGACCATCATCTGCACGAGCGGGATCAAAAGAAATGTCAGCCATTCATAACCCCCCAGCGCATACAACCCCAAAGCCATCGCCTGCATCATCAGCACCAGCCCCAACACCCGCCTTTCGCCGAAGCGGTCCGTCAAGCGATGGCTGAGCAGCGCCCCCGTGATATAGAACAGCCCCATCACCGTGCCCAGCGTCAGGCTCAGACCCGGACCCCAGTCATACTCCTGCTTGAGATAGAAGAACACGCCCCGGTTCACCAGGATCACCGCGACATCTTCCAGCACGGTGAGAACAAGAAGCACAGCGATGCGGTTCATCATTCGCCCCGATCGATTGGAAACAGGCTGACCATCATTGCTTGCCCCACACTTGATGATGCCACATCAGATGACTTTCCGCGTCATGGCCCGTTGCATGTCGCGCTGGTGCTCGCGCTTCTTCACATCCTCACGTTTGTCAAAGTGCTTCTTGCCGGTACCTACGCCTACTTCCAATTTCACTTTGCCACGCACGAAGTACATCGCCAAAGGCACCAGGGTATGCCCTTTGGCTGAGGTAAGGCCGATCAGCTTGCGAATCTCGCGTTTGTGGGCCAGCAGCTTGCGCGTGCGGGTCGGCTCATGGGAGTTGGCTCCGTGAGCGTGGTTGTACTGGGCGATATGGACATCATGCAGGAAAAGCTCTTCCGTGCGCGTATCCACACGGGCATAGCCTTCACCGAGCGTAGCCCGACCTTCACGGATGCTCTTCACCTCGCTGCCGGTGAGTTGGATGCCCACTTCCAGCTTTTCGGAGATGTGGTAATCGCGCATCGCCTGTCGGTTTGCGATCCGAGGCGAGAAATTGGCTTTGGAGCCTTTTTTGTTGCCCTTCTGTCTGGCCATAGTCTTGTAAGCATAAATCAGACAGCGGGAAAGGTCACATGCGAGGATGAAGAAGTTGAAAGAAAGTGTTTCACACGAAGGCACGAAGAGCACGAAAGTTCACGAAGAGGAATTCCTGCTGTTCACGGTTGTGTGCAATATCGGCAAAGCCCACGCATCCTTGCGTGGGATTGGGAACTTGGTGATTCGACCTTCAGTTTTCATTGACGGTGGGGATGGGATTGCTTGCATCACTCACTGCGTTCGTTCGCAAGGATGCTGCGCTGCGAACCATCAGCCGACTCCGTCGGCTATGGGTTCTCATCAAATCTCACAACTAAAAAGCTTCAAACACCCTTTGGGTGCTCGAAGCTTCTTAACGGTGGGGATGGGATTGCTTGCATCACTCACTCCGTTCGTTCGCAAGGATGCTGCGCTGCGAACCATCAGCCGACTCCGTCGGCTATG